>NZ_JBQFOK010000008.1:0-209793 GCF_056533365.1 Ruegeria sp. G5
CTGCCGCGCCAATGGTACTTGGGCTTAAGCCCCGGGAGAGTAGGTCACCGCCAAACCTAGTAAAAGCCCAATCCTCTCTAACACGATGAAAAAACACGACCCGGCCTCAAACAGCGTAAGCGGTAGGCCAACAAACGGTCTCAAGTAGCCGAACAGGCGGTAGACCACCAAAGTGTCGCGGGATGGAGCAGCCCGGTAGCTCGTCAGGCTCATAACCTGAAGGTCGTAGGTTCAAATCCTACTCCCGCAACCAAAATTTATAGAGATATAACAAACACTTAGCGCCGCATGGGGCGCTTCTTGCGTTTAGAGCGCCAACACCCGGTGCTACACCGGTGCTACGCCACGCAGCAAAGAACAGCACTTTGGAAGAATCGAATCCAGCCGTCAGCGTCGCCGATTCTCTCACCTGAAGAAAAACCAGCACACAGTCCCCGTCGGCACTGTCAGCACCGTCAGCCAAGTGAAATTGCGTTGCCGATAGACGCACTCATCGGGATTTTCTCCCTACCCGGGGTATACCCGGCCCCGCGTATACCCCGGGTAGGGGAATATCATCCCACAAGCCGATCGCTCGAATGTCGGCTGTGAGCCCACTGCTACTGTCACGTGCAATAAAACCAACGTCTGCTTTTCAACAATCCGGGACTATCGTGGCGAGTAAAGCAGGTAGCTATCGACCATTGGTTGCAATGCTGGAAATCCTCTGACAACTTGTCGAAAAAGGTGCCCATTTATGTTCCCGCTCAACAACCCCACAGTTTATACTCTTGTTTTAGTGGGTGTGGCGCTGCTTTCGGCCTTGGCGTTTCGGTTTGGATGGAAGGTCCGAATCCCGCTTCTTCTATTGGCATTAGCTCTCCCTGCGGGATTCTTGTGGTCAACTTCGCCAACTGGTGATCACGCTGGATTGGGGTATATCTTTACTATTGTTCCATCTATTGCATTTCTAATACTGGGTGCAGGATGGGGAAGCGTCATGAGATTGGCGCAGGTCTCAATATCGATTTCTGTATTGGCTCCGTTTATCGCTGCCAGTGCCTACGCGGGTCAAGCGCTTTGGCGTCAATACGTCCCAAGCGCTTGTCTTGGAAAGCCACTTCAAGTTCGCGTAGCCGGTGAAACTTTGAGCCTTCCACCAGAGCTGCGTCCCCGTCTTGAGAAGGGGAAGAACATTGATTTCTTCGGTCGGTTAGACAGAAAATCTGACTATTCGAAGATGTGTAGAATTAGTCGAAATGGCGAGCAAGAAATCGATATGGATGTGGTGTGGATAACCCCGAGGGCGAACTATCCACGTTTGACCTCTGCGTGTGAATCTGGCGATCCGCCTGATTGGTGCGATCGATACTCCCCTTATCCATACCGTCATATCGGGAAAGTCATAATCGCCCCAGATTCAGAGCCCGGCTTTCCCATGCCCTACTGGAGAGAAGGAGGGTCGCTTAGAAAAGAGAGGCAAGGCGATTTGATCGAAGGTTCCGTTTGTTTGTTGTCGGAAGATGGAAGTGCGACCCAGTGTTGGGTTTGGCAACCATTTGGCAGCGGATCACGTCTGACCGTTAGCACCAGTAACTTGGACCCGACATTCGATGCTATGCCTGTCGAACAAGCCCGTGAAATGGCTCGCCAAACGCTTGAGACAACGCTTTCCATCATCTCGCCGTAGGTGAATGCGCCTAATTTTTTTCTTAGAATGTTTCTATTCGGACATTCCTCTAGGATTCAAGAAGGGTAGTTTTGTCCCGCATAGCGGACAAAGGCGCTGTGCAAAACATCCGAAGGAATAGAACAAAGTTAAAAGCGCCCGACTGTTCAGGTCGAGCGCTTGAGCATTCGTTACGGCGTGGAATCTCACCGGCTGGTCAGGTCAATCACCCGCATTCCCGCTTTGCCTTCGCGGGTGAACGAGATGTTCACACCCTGACGCCGCAAAACCGGCTGAACCCTGCGCAGCGCCGCGCCAAACCGTGCCTCAGACCGGGGAAAGCTCTGGCTGTCTTCGGTCAGTGCCGGGAAACGATCCCGCAAGGTTTGCTTCAATTCGGTTGCCGTACCACTCCAATGCTGCCGCCCATCCATTAGAGACAGGATTGCCAGCGCAACCGGGTTGGCCTCAACGGCGGCTTGATCGCTGCGAGCACGATTGGCCGCGTAGGAGTCCAGAAACGCGCCCTGAGTCCATCCAAGCGCATCTTCGGCGGCTACCACCCATTTTGCGAAGTCGGCCATCCTAGGGGCCTCTGAGAGGCTCACAGAGTCAATCCGACCCAACGCGCAGGAAACCGCATCTAGCAGCGCGCCCAGAATGTAGGGCTTGGCCTTGGCAAAATCGCGATTGAACGCGCCCAAGGTTTTGCGCTTACCGGGTGGAATGACTGGCAGGTGGATGCCAATGGCACGATCCGCCAGATCAGGACGAGCGGCCAGATCGGGAATACCATTCAACAGGCAAGGCCGGGTGGCGTTGAACAATACCTCGTCGCTGTCGGTGTGCAGCTTGCGGGTGCCAAAGCCGCCGCCTGTGGCAATCCGGCAGAAGGCGTCCGCCATCATCGGACGAATGGTTGAGAGATTGTCAAAACTCAGAACATGGTTGTGCATGGCGGCAATCACCAAATCCTGCTCGGAATTGGGCGTGCTGCGGGTGCTTGGACTGGCAGGGTCGATCAGATCGCGCAGGGTTTGCGCGGTGGTGCTTTTGGCACTGCCCTGCTCGCCGGACAGGATCAGGATCGGGTAGGGGCCTTTGGGGTGGAAACATCCCAGAACCCACGCCACCAGCATGCGGAAATCATCCTCGCTGTCCACGTTCAGGAAATCACGCAACAGGTCGATGCCGTGTTCATGCCGTTCCGGTACGGGCAGGGCCTGCATGGCGGGCGAACGCCGGAACCGCGCGGGCGGATGACTGACCACCTGCCAGCCTTCCGAGGTGATCGCCACAGCCTGCCAGTCTTGGTCGCCCAGATCGAGATAGACTGTGCGACCGATAGATGCGATGCGGCCGGACACGGGGTAAGTGTCGCCTTCGAACCTTGCCACCCCTTCCAGCATGCGGCGCTTGTCATCCAACGCGGCATTGGACGGCGCTTTGCCTTCGGCCTTGTAATAGGCATAGGCCAGATAGTTACGGAAGGTTGATGACCCGACGGGCCAGTGCTCAAAGTGGCCTTTGGCCCGTATCGTTACATAGGGCTCACCCTGCGGTGTGTTCCAAAGTTCCAACCCGTCCACCAGCGCTGCACTGTCTTCCGTACGTATAGGTGCGGCCTCGTCCCTATGTATAGATAACGTATACGGGTCGGGGTTTTCCCTACGATACATAGGGGGCTGTGCGTCATTTGCAGCAGGCTGAACAGTACTCGTTAGGTAAGCAGCAGTCGCATCCGGAAGGTCACACGCCTCGCTGTTGATCAGGGCGTCTATCTCACCGCGTCTCCACCCTGCGGCAATCGCATCGGCCACGTCCCAGCCCTTATGTATAGGTATAGGGATCAAACCTGCTGAGTCCTGTGCCTGAACCAGAGCGTCAGTGACCTGCAGGATCAGCGGCGTTGCCTTATGTAACGTAATAAGCTCTTTGGCCAGCGTGGCGGCATAGCTCTGCCCCGGTTCATCGTGATCGGGCCAGATGATAACGATGCGCCTCGCAAGAGGGGATAGGTCCGTCTTTGCCAGCGCTTTGCTGCCGCCAAAGCTGGTAGAGGCCAGATATCCCAAGGCGGTCAGAGCGTCGGCGCACTTCTCCCCTTCCACCCAGATCACCGGCTGATCCGGGTTCGCCAGGGCGACCCGGTCCAGATGATAGATCGGGCGGGACTGAGGCGCTTTCCATGCGTCCTTGTTTACGTCATAGGGCAGAAAGAACTTGCCCTTGCCGTTGCCTTCATAGCGATTGGCAACCAGCACAGGCGCACCCGTTTTGCTGCGGTAGACATGCTGGGTGTCAGCCTTTCCGGCTGTCGGGTGGCGGAGGTCTTGCAGAGCGTTCATGCCTGCACCCCCAGACGCTGGGCCAGCGCACGGGCGGCTTGTCCCTGCTGCACCCCGTTCAGATAGGCAAAGAGGCTGATGGCATCGCCGCCTTTGTCATCCGTGGCAAAGTCCGCCCAAAGCCCGCTATCAAGATTAATCCGAAACGAGCCACGCGAGCGATCTGCACGGGTGGGGTTCAGCGCCACCCACTCGCGCCCAATGATCCGGCCATCGGGCAACCATTCCGCCAGTAGACTTTGCAGATTGACCCGTGCCAGTTCTGCGATTGCAGCAAACTCGATGGGCTTCCAGTTAGTAGTCATTTGCAACCACCTCCTGAAGGCGCGCAATCTCAAACGCGTCCACATCTCCAGCGCGATAGCGGACCAAGCGGCCAACTTTGACATAGGCCAGCGGGTAGCGCTTGGTGCAGCGCCACGTGGCAAGGGTGGTTGTGGACACGCCGAGACGTTCTGCGACTTGCTCGGGTTTGAGTAAGGTATCTGCCTGTTTTGCGATCATGATTATCTCCATCAAGTTAGATCGATGAAGAGAAACCTAGAGAGCTATGGGACAGGCTGAAACGCGTGAAGCAGGGAACATAATGCAGTTTCCGGGTAGGAAAATAGGCTCGGTAATCGCCACGGAATGTGGCGAAAATGTGGCTAAATCACCCGCATCACGGTGACAACTTTGGCGCGTGTCAGGTCCGGATCGAGCTTCCGAGCAATCAAGTGAATCGCGTCAACCGCATATGCCTTGTTCTGCTTGGTGGCCGGGTCGTAACGCCCCGCATTGAAAGGGCGCATGGCGTTGCGTTCCCAATAGGGTCGAAAAGCGCGCGCCAAGGCGGCCACCGGTTGGCTGTCGGTCTTCTTTGGTTTGCGCGCCCAGCGATCCAGATCGGCCCCGTAGTAGCGGCTTTGGCTGTCATTCTCGCCCAGAGCAACCGTTTGCGCAGCGGCATTTTGCAACAGGTCCAGAAATGCCGCGATGTGGCTAACGGGATCGCCGGGACCAAATGCACCGTCGATCAAATTGGCTATTCCGGCGGCGCTCGGGTCCGCTGATTGAGTCAGCGTGTCTAGCGCATCGGCCAGTTTCCCCGAACAGTTTGGCGAGCCTTGAACCCGGACAAGTTCAGCAGAAACCGCTTCCAATTTATCCGACAATGCGGACAGACGGCGATACTCCATCGCACCCGGCTTGCGTCGTCGCATGTTACGGCGTTCGCGGATATAGGCCCGCGCTGCAGCCTCAACGCCTTTGTTCAGGTCTTCCACGTCGGGACTGGGGGCGGCCATCAGTATCTCAAGTTCGAGCATAAACCGCTTATCGTAGAGGCGATTTAGCTCAGACAGAAAGCTGTGGCCCGTCATAAGACGCTGCCAAGGTGCAATGGGTGCCGCTTCAGTGTCGGATAGGGTGGTGTCAGCTTGTTCCATAGTGCCGCTTGTTCAGCAAAACCGAGCCAAACGCCAGAGGCTGACAGCGCTGACAGTACAGACGGTAAAACAGCACCGTACTGGACTCAGAACCGTCACTCGCGGGCGTTGAGCGATATCACGACCGCTGTGCGGGGAATTTTTTGGAAAGCCGCCTTTCACACGCAATGGACGAGATCAAAAGGCAGTTTTCGAGCATTGTGCGTAGTTTTAGCAGGAATCCGACCTACGTACTGAAGTGGCTATTTGGTACATCCAGTTTTCGATTTTTCTCCCAAGTTCTCCGCATGCTCTGCTGGGAATGTAATCGATTGTGGTCACGCGTACATGTCGGGGAATAAAGACTTTAGCTTTGGCGCGTAGGTCTTACGAGGGATTTTCAAGACTTCCAGAGTGAAAGCAATCAACATGAACTCACAAGCCCTCGATACTTCTTGGCAGTTTTCAGAGGCACTAAAGATTTTCGCCAAACCAGAGGAATGGAATTGTGAGGTTCGAAATTCAAAAATTCTCTCTGAAAGAACAACATCCATATTACATCCTAAGGAGCGATTTAGTGTTTCAATCGCAAGGTGTAGTTTCTGTTTGGTTCCACGCTTTTTTCTATTCTTGAGGCTAATGTGCTTGTTACAGAAACCAATGATCTCTTCGTCTTTGCTGGCCTTGATGTATTGAAAGAATTTTTCCTCTTTACTTCGAAAGCTCGCCTCATCGTCACCGCTGAACCACTTATCTAGAAATCTTTCAAGTTTCGGGAATACTAACCCAAAACTCTTATTGCAGTTTTCCGAAAAATGCAGAGCCTCATTTATCGCCTCCAACATCAAACTTGCTTCACCATAGGCATTCATCACGTCGCAGATGATCGGTTTTATTGAAGGAACATCTTTTGCCGACAAAAAGTTAGAAAACATACTTCTGTCTGACTTGATGTTCCACTGAATTCCCGACCGAAGCAGGGTGTGGCCCTCTATCATGTCAGGATGCTTGCCGCTTGGCGTCAGCATTAGCTCAGTTGGCTCGATTGCTGTCATCGTTAAGAATGAGAATAACGAATCTAGCAATGTGCAGATGCTATCAATCTGCACGAAAGACCTTGGATGATCGAACTCTATAGAGACATATGGAACGAAAGTTTTTGTTTCGGAGCCAATTTCCATAGCCCCTTCATGGGCGAAAAAGACTCGTAACTTGCCAATTCCAACCAGATCAAAGGACTCTATATCGGTACTACTGGAGGAAAAATGGTCTGGTAACGGCCGGTTTTCTTGGCCCTTCATCCATGGCCTCAAGCCAGAGGGGAGAAAAGTAACAGCCGCGTAGGCTGCAAGGTGGTCAATGTCAAAACCTTCGCCAAAAAGAATATACTTTGCTTCAGCTTCTATCGACTGGGTCTCAAAAACAACATCTGGCCCCGCCTCGCCGACGCCCTGAGCAATGACCTCTACGTTTCCAAGAGTTCCCTTCCTACCGAAATTTAGAAAACACGGGAAAACTGAATTCTCAAATGGACTTCTTGATCTAGTTTTGAAAGCCTTAAAAGCTTGATCAGGTTCTATCTTTCGTATGGCTTCGACTTTGAAAAACTCACCCGAAGGCGCGGTTCTATTTACTGTAGCGAACCAGTCACCAGTATCGTCATTGCTCGGAATAAACGTCTTTAGCGTCTTACTCACTCATTAATTCCTTGCGCTATTCATTCTCGGACATACCCGGGGGATATTGCGGGACTATTTTACTTTTAAGCGTGTTTTCTAGCGGCTACACCTGATACGCTTGAATGATGTTTTTTAAGACAAATTGGTACTTCCGACATAACCTATGAACACCTTTGTCGCGTAGCGAAAATCCGCTCCCTGCGTTACGTATCTTGGGAAAACATCAGCTCTGTCGCCTTGTCTACACTCTCTCTTACGGGGTCCAGATTCAGCCTTGCGTAGATGGCCGTGGACTGCTGCGACCGATGACCAAGTGATTTACCAATGATGTATCCGTTGGCTCCTGTTGCCGCTTGATAGCTACCCAAGGTACGACGCAAGTCGTGAATGCGCAGGTTTTCGATTCCGGCTTCTTTCAAAATCCGGCTCCAAGCCTTCTTGGGGTCTGCAAGATGACCGCTCTTGCCAGAGCCTTCAAACACGTAAGGGCCGTCTGATTTCAGTTTCCGTTCAATGAGCAGTTCAACCGCCTGATGAGGCAGATGAACCGTCAAAGGGTCCGCATTCTTTGTTTCTTCAATACGCCATGTGGCCGATTGAAAGTTGATATCCTTCCACATCATCGCCAGCGTGTTTGATTTTCGCGCACCAGTCAGCAGCGAAATCATAAAGAAATCTCGTGCCGCTTCATTTGGTTCATTTGCCAATGCCTCAAAGAAACGTGGCAATTCGTCAGGCTGCAAAAACCTGTCGCGACTTTGTTCTCGAAACTTCTTGATGCCGACTGCCGGGTTCACACCCTTCCAGCCCCATTCAATCGCTTTGTTAAAGATAGAGCGGATACGCTCAAGCAAACGGTTGGCTTGATAAAGGCCGTTATCCTTTCCAACCTTTGCGTGAAGCCGTTCCACTTCGGCCCGGTCAATGCTGGATATCTTTCGACGAAACCAATGCGACAGATATTTGTTTACTTCCCGTTCGTCATACTTCCACGACTTCTTGTGAACCTTGGAATATTTGTCCATGTACTCAGTAAAAAGCACGCCAAAGGTCATCTCGTCTCGAATGGCCTTTTTCTCTTTCTGAGGGTTCGCCCCAGATGCGATGCCGCCCTTGGCTTTAGCAGCAGCCTTACGAGCCTGTTCCACAGTCATATCTGGAAACTTACCCAGTAGAAGCCGTTCTGGGCGCCCTTCTATGCGTTTGTAGAGGTAGAAGCTCTTCGACCCTGCGGTGGTCACAGCCAGCATTAAACCGGCCTCCCGCTCATCATAGTAGTAGTCTCGCGATCCTTTTTCGGCGGCGGGTGCTTTTAGGAGGGCGGCTTTGGTGAAGTTTAAACGGTGACTGGCCACGTCGTATCCTTGAGATGTCTGGTGCTACCAAAAATCGTTGGTGCTACACTGGTGCTACACCTTGGAGCAAATATGAGCAATCTGCGGAAATCGTAAGGTTAAGTGGCAACTGCATAAGGGATTGATAAATATATAAAGAAATATCTTCCGCAAACTACATCAATTACACGCCTATGAGGCTCATAACCTGAAGGTCGTAGGTTCAAATCCTACTCCCGCAACCATTAGATTCGAACAAGCCGCCGCAGGGCGGCTTTGTTCATTCTGGGATGCTCCCAGCGCAAGCAATCCCGCCAGTTCTCCAATGAGTTCCATTGCATACGTCCCATCTTCGGGGACTAACCGAATCTCCGACAATAGGCCACGAATGATGGATGTTGCCTCAGCTTGCGAAGAAGGATCGCGCAATGCTGTGGTCAAATTGGCGACTTGTTCCTGATACACATCGGACAATCCGGGATGCAGCAAAACCGGTGGTTCATCAGAGGCGGAGGCGATCAGGGCTTCGAGTTCCGATTTGCGAACCTCCAACGCTGTCAATTTATCCTTCATGCTGGCGTGAAACATGCCATCGCTGATGGCGTCTATGAGATGTGCGATCATGCGCTCGATCTGCGCCAGATCACGTGTCGCGTTACCCCGTTCCTGTTGAATGGAACCGGCAAGACGGTTGTATTCCTCTTGATAGGCTTTGGTGAATTCCGCAATCAAATCGGGGTGCAACAACTGTTCCTTGAGGCCGGAGAGAACGCGATCTTCTGGGTCCGCGCGTTTGATCGTCAACCGGTTGTCGCAGGTGCCTTTGTTCCGTTGAGTGGAGCAGCCGAAATAATGTTTGCCGGCTTGGATGACGCCACCGCCACAGCTTCCGCAAGTCAGCATGCCGAAAAACAGATGCCGTGCCCGCTTGGTTAGGCCCAGTTTCCTGATGCCATCGCTGATCGCGGCGTTGCGCGTCTCTGTTTGGCGTTTCTTTACCGTGTTCCAAAGTTCGTCGGATACAATCCGCAACTCGGGCACGTCTTCAATCACCCAGTCCTCCGGTGGGTTCAGTCGCGCCTGTCGTTTGCCGGTGTTTGGGTCTTTGACGAAACGCTGCCGGTTCCAGATCAACCGCCCGATATAGAGTTCGTTGTTAAGAATACCGGTGCCGCGTTGGTGGTTGCCATAGATGGTTGATGCGCCCCAAGTACCGCGTGGTCCTGGGATGCCTTCATTGTTCAAGTTGGCGGCGATGGTCCGTGGGCTTAGTCCGTGGCTGTAGTCACGAAAGATGCGTCGGACAATCTCAGCCTGAACATCGTTGATTTTGCGTTCTCCTGTTGTCACGGAGCCGTCGACGCTCATGTCCCGCACGACATCGTAGCCGTAGGTGATCCCACCGGCTGATTTGCCTTTGCGCACACGTCCTTCAAGGCCGCGATGGGTCTTCTGACCCAGGTCTTTCAGAAACAGGCTGCTCATTGTGCCTTTGAGACCAATATGCAGTTCGGAAATCTCACCTTCAGCCACGGTGACAATCGGAATGCCCTGAAACCGCATCTGCTTGAAGAAGGCCGCGATATGTTCCTGATCGCGGCTGATCCGGTCGAGACCTTCGGCCACAACAACATCGAACACATTGGAGCGTGCGTCTTCCAACAGTCGCTGGTAGCCGGGACGCAGATGAGATGCCCCGCTCAGCCCTCGGTCGGAATAGGTTTCTGCCTCCTGCCAGCCATTGCTGTTAATCAGAGGCAGGCACAGCCGATGCTGGTCCTCGATAGAGGCGTCGCTTTGCAGATCGGTGGAGTAGCGGGCATAGATGGCGGCGCGCATAGGGTGGGCCTTTCGGACAGAGAAACAAGTTGGCCCAACCCATTATAGGCATGGATTGGGCTGTGTCTTCCACTTTCGATTGCAACCCGTTGCAATGAAAAATGCTTTGTTCATAGGTGTTTGGCCGAAGCGAAGATCGACGTATGGGCGCAAAAGCCTACCGTTTGCGCCCCAAGGCCTTCATCTTTGCCCGCAGGAGAGATTGGTAGTCGTCACAGGCAGACAGTCCGGTGGCCCGGTTGTAGTGCTTCTGGGACATGTCCAACGTGGCATGTCCGAGGATATCCCGGATGATGTTGACATGTTCCGGGTCCGTCTCGGCGATGCTGGTCGCTGCTATGTGCCGAAACTTGTGCGTGCGTAATTCTGTCCCAAGCAGACGTTTGACTACTTTTGGAAACTCACGCGACAGGCCATCGGGTGTGATCGGGTCGCCATACTTACTGATCCAGAGCGCATTGGATGACTTAGAACCGAGAAGGACCGGACGATGAATGTCCAGGTAAGACTTCATCGGGTGAACCAGAAACTTGGGCAGAGGAAACCAGCGCGCTTTTTTGTCTTTGGTGTCTTCCACCGAAAGATGCACCTCGAACCCTTCCGAGATTTTGCGCAGATGCTGGTCCGTTGTCAGTGCCAGCAACGTACGACGGCGCACGGGCCGACAGATCAGAAAGGCGATCATCAATCCCGCGCGAAAGTGAATTGCACGCTTCAGATCACTAAGGGACGGATCATTCGCCACATCTTCGAGCCATTGCAAGCTTTTGTTAAGAATGTCTGCCGCTGAGATGGCGACAGGCTTCGGCAGGCTTTTCCGGTCCGCCAAATGTATCAGGCGGTTGGACAGCTTGTTCAACCAGTCCCAATCTCCTGCCGGGTGCATGGCCTTTGCAAGCACATAGAGGTCACAGATCATATTCTCGCGGGTCATAAGGCCTACGCGCGCTTCCGCTTCCTCCAGATATCCCCGCACGGCATCTTTGGTAATGCGCTCCGGCGGGGATTGATCCAAAAGGACAGGCTGATGGCGCGTCACCCATGACAGCCAGTATCGGTAGCTCTGGCACCGCTTCTTGCGACTGCCTTCGGACCAGCTCGCACAGGGGCCTGTACCGTCAAAGATGTCACCTTCCGCGAACAGGGCTTCCCAGGCGGTTTTATCCGCCTGGGGCCAATCTTGATAAAGAAGAACAAGAGGAATGGCGTTAGTCATCGGACTTACCTTTCCACTTGGACAGAACCACATCATCGTAGTGTTCATGCGCCCACTGGTTGCTGAGCGGCGCGTAGAAATCCATGGTGGTCTGTTGACGTTTGTGTTTGAGCAGACGACGGACGGTCTCGAAGTCACCGGGGCGCTCTTTGAGGTACAGCTTGGCCGCGATGTGGCGGAACAGATGCGGGTGAACCTTCAAACCCGTCTCTCGATAGACCCGCTGAGTGAGTTCATCACCAAAGTTGCCGGGTGCGCGTGGCTTCCCATCACTGCTGCGCGGGAACAGAGCGCGTCCTCCTACCTGCGACACCTGTGGTCGGAACTGCATGATATAGCGGTGCAGAAGCTTGGAACTACGGCGTTCAGTTTGACCTCAATCGGCTCTCCATTTTTGACCTCAATTCCCTCGATACGAATGGAATACAGAGTATGGGTACCGGAGCGGGTTGTGATCAGGTGTTTTTCCAAATCAAGGCCCGCGAGGTTTTTGACGCGCATGGGACAGCTCAGGAGAATGGTCAGCGCTGCTGCATGCATTGCCGCCAGTGCGCTGTCGCGTCGGATCGGATTGTCATCCGCCCGTGCTATCAGCGTATCTGGCAAGCTCAACAACAAGGCCACGTTCTCCCAATCATTGAACTGGGCAAGACGTTCCGCGTTCTTGGGGCTCATACCGCGCGGGTTTGCAGCGACCCGTTTATGAATGACTTTAAGCGCTTTGAGGGTGTCTTCCTCCGTGTTCAGGTAGTGCCGTGCAATGGCGATGCAGGTTGCAGCAATATTACTCAGTCCGGACGGCAGACCGTTGCTCCCACGCCGATCTATGATCTTCAGGATGGCTGATTTGAGATTTTGCGCCGTAACCAGCACAGACAGGCTGGTGAACTTCTCCGGGCTTTGTCCGGAGGTTACCAGCGCGTCGAGCATCTGCCGCAGATGGGCTTCGGTGTTGCGCAGGCTGGTCTCGCGCAGCGGTTTGTCAGGACCGTCTTCGCTGAACAGATCGCATTGCGCCAACCGGTCGATATAGGCTTTGATCTCTGCTCGCAGGCTCTCCGGGTAGTCCGTTAGCGGGCGGGCCATGTAGCGGTCAGACGACAAGCGGTCCAGCCGGGGAAGATCGAGACCGTGTTTGCCAATAACATGGTTCCACGTATCGATCAGGGATTGAATGTACTTGGCCGGTTCAGTCTTCAGCAGCACAGCGTCAAGGGCTGCCTGAAACGCCTGAACCACTTCGCCACCAATGTCCTTGGGTGAGACCGACCGGGCACTGCAATAGCCTGCAAACCGCATCAAGCCCCACACCTGATGGGTGGACCGCACAGTCGTCAAAAACGCATCCCACTCCTGGGTCAGTTCAGATTTGGCTTCAAAATCTTGCAACACCCCGACCGCTCGCAACGCGCTTGCCAGATCGCTTTTGGTGGTGCTGAGGGTTTTGGGCTTCACCCCGCAGGCGGCGGGATGCAATGTTGCCAGAAGTTTGCGCAGTTGCGGGATGTCTGTCGGAATGTCCGATGGAGGACGGTTAATGTATGTACTGATGCGCGAGATCGCGGACAGCTTGGACTGTTGACGTTTCTTGTCGGGGTCTGGATTGGACTTCAGAACGTCCAGAACCTCGGCCAGCGTTGTTGGTAGCTGGATCTCTTGGTGATGTGTCATGATAAACCTCTTGGGTTTTGTGATTGGGGACAAAAGGGGACAAACGAGGACAGGCAGACCCATGGTGGTCCTCTTGCGGACATTCGGGAAACCAAGGGCGTGAATTTGAACCCAAAATCCATGACCCCGTTTTCCCGAACGCCGGAAAAGCGGATGAATATGAATACTTTAGAGAACATGGGCCGCAGCCTGATTGCCGCGTCGCTTGGCAAGGGCGAGCAAATCACTGCGGGCAACACGCCAATCGCGACCTAGCCGAGTTGCAGGCAAGTCACCGGACTTGATCCAGCGACGAACGGTCTTGGTGCTGATGCGGAACAGAGCGGCGATATCGCGCACGCTGAGATAGACGGCCTCCTCTGAAATCGGCAGATCAACCATGATCCGCCTCCGGGCCTTCGCGGTTGCAACGGGTTGCAAAATCCGACCGTGCAGCCTCGCGCGCCAACAGGCGCACGAGGTTGATCAGGGGTTCAGGGATATCGAGTTTGGGCAGGTTGCCCGAGGGAGCAGAAGACGAACACGTCATCGATACGTTCCTTTTAAAGGAACCGCTCGAGACAATGATCGCGATGTTTTGGCTTAGGAGTGCACTCCAAACGACAAAACACTGATCTCAATAGAGATCAGGATCATTGCCATCGAGTGCGTCAAGGACGAAGAGCCGTCCTATCCAATCCCAATACTGGCGGCCCAGCCAACACGGCTGGTGGTTACAAGCGGGGTAAGGATATTTGATGGAGCGAGACTGTCAAAGGCCGCACGGCGTGGTTATTCTACGGTTACCGACGCTGAGATCAGGTCAGGGTCTACATGTGTAAGCTAATGAAAATAAGTATTTTTATCTGTTTTTGCTTGGGATGGTTATCCCAACGTGATACCTTTATGCGCAAGGGTGCCGGGTGAGTGCCTGGGTACCTCCTCTCTCTGACAAGCGGCGAGGCCACTCCAGTCGACTAACGCCGATATGTGTCAACCCGGTACCCGATCTCCTTCGCGCAGCGGGCAGCAGGATCAGTCCTAACCTCGCTTGACCGCACCGGACAGCATTAAAGTGATCTTTTCCCCAATCGTTTGATCGGGATTGCGCTTGAACATGAAAATCTTGCTAAAACCGCACCGAGTTCCTTGACGACGACTGTGCTGGATGCGGTAGCCTTGGCTCACACGTTCACGGACTTCTCTAACCATATCGTGGTCATTGATCTTCAAGTCCCGGATCGCGTCTTCTTTCAACCGACGTTCACCCAATCGACCATCCAAACTGGAGGGGCGACGGAAATACTCCGAAACCTAGAGCAGGATTTGGTTTGCGCGTGGTCGTAAGTGGGATGGCAGGTGACCGACACAGTGTAGGTATGCCGCCCGATCTCGAATATCATGGCGTAGCTTTTGACAATTAGCCAAATCACCGAAAAACCGTCCATAGAGTTGAGGCTTGTCCACCGGTGGGGTCCGTTTACGAGGCACAAAATCGAAGGGCGGTTTTGGGGCGCGCGGGTCAAAGGTCATATCGGTCTCCGTTCGTGCGATATCGCATAAAACTTCGAATAATCATGGGGTTAGTACATTCAGATTAACCCCAATTTGGGGTTAATCCCATATCAGGGGTAGCTGCTTGTGTCCACACATCTGAGGTCATGAGCAGTGGCTGGTGCCGTAAGAACAGAGGCCTATCAATTCCTGCTGAGCGAACTCGTCAGGCTCCGACAGGAGGGGGGCTGGCACAAGCCGGGTTGGCCAAGTTGTTGGGCAAACCGCCGTCTTACGTGGGGAAGTATGAATTGGCTGAGCGTCGTTTGGACATCGTGGAAACGATTGTCATATTGAAAGCTCTGAAAGCTGATGTCTCGACTATTACCTCGGCAGTTTCTGACTTAGTTCCTCACAGTTTGCGGTGACAAAAGAACTGCCGACTGACGCGTCGCATAGATGCGGTTTGCGCAGAAAGAAGACTTTGCAAAGTCACGCAGACGGCGTAATCCTGCTATCCGGTGACCGTGCGAATTTTAGCCTCAAGCGGTCTCGCGCCGAGCCGAGCAATCAGAATACTAATCGAAGATAGTGACGTTAATCTACTGCGGGGCGATCTCGTCGATTGGCTGCAAAGGATACCCAGAAACAAGATCCCCTGAAGATGGATCAAACAAAGGGTTCACGACGACGGCGGTGCCGTTTCCCGCACACCATTTCATAAAATTGTCGAGCTCGGCATCGGTACCGAGTATCGGTAGCTCGTAATCCTCTGCGACTAGCCCAATGTCCTCCCAGTTCCTTAGATGCGCTACAAGATTCATAGGGTCAGAAAGCAGGAAGATTGTCTTCTCTACCGAAAACACGTCACCGGTATCTAAGCTTCTAAGGTAAAACAGAGGTGCATACCATTGACCGGGCCGCGAGTATCCTGCCGCAAACCGAGCGTCGAACCTTCTGTGCCTGGCATTTTCAACCGGGATGATCGCTTCCTTAGCTCCAAACAACTCAAGCAACTGCGACCTAGGCCCAAAACCTTTCGATTGATCTGTGTAACAATACGGATTTCCCTGTTTGCGGGCATCTTCAAACATCTGACCAAGTTGAGCGCAGAATGCTTTAGCACCGTCCAGATCAAATCTATGAACTCCATTTCGTTTTGTGACGATTTCACGACCACCACCCACCAGAGATATTTCCACAACGTATTCACCGGGAGGTCCTTCAAGCGTACTTCCACCCCAAGCGATGATAGGTTTGTTTCCACCCGCCAAGGTGTCAGCGTTATGAAACACCATCTGCCCTCCATCAATTGCTTGAGACCAAGCCTCGACGTCAAAGTTCACCAGCTCGTCATGAGAAGAAAAGAACTCATTCTGAATGAGTCCCAAAACTCTGCTGGAAGGCTCAAGGCATGCGTCATGGCATGTTCCAACCGTTGGTTCTTCCATCGGCTCAAGCTCTACAATCTGTGTGTTATTAGTTGAAACCGCCTTTCCGCAAATCACGCACTTCAGGGGGGTTGGGTTGTTTTGAAACGCTTGGTCCAACCGCTGTGCGTGAATTCTTGCGCAAGGTCCTTCTTCGAAATTTTCGTCGGAGTTTATTGGGCAGAAATGAACTTCGCGGCCACCAATCAGTTCGGGCCGCTTCTCCAACATTCGCAAAAGTCCATCATAGGTGGCGGAACGAAGTAGTAGTTTCGCTTTAAATCCATCACCAAATGTTACCGTTTGATCAGAAAAGCGAAGACGCTCGTTGCAATCTTCATCAAACCTGTAAGTTTCAACAACGGCTAGTCCTTTGGGGTGCGGTCCGCGCGCTGCAGGTAGATCACACAAAAACACGTCACGACCGGCTCTAAGCCCATCACCTCTTTTTTCGATTTCAAAGAAACTATGAAATATCTCTTCTTTGGTTTCTTCGGGAGAAGAGAGGTATTTACCGTACTGTTCGAAAAGGTGTTTCGCCGATAGCGTTCGTCGGTTCTTTGAGTGGCCTAAACAATCAGCGATAATCTTGCCCCACACAGCTTCTGCTGCGATGCATCCTTTAGCGTTCAAATTCAGTATAACTGCATGTTCCAAAGGGTCAGACATCTCTATGTCTAGAACTACCACCGACATTATTCGTATTAGTTCGTTGGCTGCTTCTTCGGAGTAAGTTTTCCCGCTGCCTGCGCTGATGTCGCGAATTGCTGATCTTAATTGGGTAATGATTTCTCTTAGCGCCTTGGGCTGATCTCTAAAGAAAGCTGCATTGGAAGCCGTACGGAAGGCGTTCAATGCTGCACGCAGATCATTGATGACCTTCTTTGAGGCGCGACTACTCGTAACGAGGAGAAGTTTAGCGCCAGCTTGAATTTTTTTGGTTACAAAACTGCTCCAATACACTGTGTAGTTCGCCGCCAGAATTTATAGAAAAAGAAATTGTCGCCTTCGCTTGTATGTAAACAACAGACCCGTCTGCGAAGACGACATTGATGTCATCAACAGCTTCTGTTGTCTCAAAGCTTAAGCATTGGAAGGTTTCATCGCCCAAGATTGCAGAGGGAGTGGTACAAAGCCTACTCGCTATCAAATACGCACCAACGCGGGCTTGAAAATTCGCACCAGATGATACCGATGCCCCCGCTCCGGACCTTGTTCGCATGATTGCCTCTAAGTACTTGTTATGTATGTTCTCGAAGTATTTTTACAAACGCCACACTCGCCATTTGTACCATCCATGTAGTACCAGACCGAACAACCATGACAATATAAATGCCAACTCAGGCTATCGTCAGGGTGCGCTAATTGGGCGGCTTCGTTGAGGGCGAGGACAGTGAGCATAAATTTCCTTTTGCAAAACCAGTTCAAATGAACTGCCTAACGCAAAGACCAAGCTTTTTTCATGAATCCACTGCAGGTTAAGAAATTTTGAGACAGTGTATGCAGATCAAAAAGCTAGTTAAAACCCTAGTGAAAGAGGTTCGATTCCACCCGAAACTGAGCAAAAAAATGTCCACTTTGGGCTGCGACCAGTCAAACATGCAAGCGGTAGAGAACGGCAACACAGAGCCCTCAGTTCCAAATGCTGCGCGTTGTACCAATAGCTGCAAAGCGACATATAGCTGACAGTGGTGTTTGTAAGCGCGGCCTAAACCAGCCACTCATCCGGTCAGGTCATTTCTGCGGCGCAGCTCGTTAAGCCGAATCTTCGCTGCGGGCGCAATGTAAAGGTCTAGGTGAACTCACCCAATATGGTCGTTTTCGCAATAGTGCCCCCATTCCATTTTAAAAATAGGCAGTGGTGTCGTTTGCGGTACGGGGAAAATGACAATCTAAGGCTTTTCGGCGAAACCGTCGTTTGTCATTAACGCGGCGGATTCAACGAGAAATTCCATGCCGGTCATTGCTATTTTCTGCGAAGAGCCTTCGCAGCTATACAATCGCGGCAAGTCTGTATCGATCCAGCGGACGCTGCACAGGTTAGGCTGCTAATTTGAATCTCTCTTTTGATGACCGCGGTGCAAGTGCCCGATGCGGAGGCTTGCAAATGTTGAAATGAAACCACTCACAGGTTGTGCGGCTCATATTTTGCAAGGCTTTCGAAGCGATGACGGTGGACGCACCGATTTTTGGCCTACCCGTCACTGGTTCGTAGGACAAATCCGTCCGGGGAAACGGGAACTCCGCTCTTCCAGCGTTTTGCGCAACAAAACAGATCTGCAGCCAAACCAACGTCTTAGATGAACCGTGTCTATGGAATTCGGTTTATCCGAGGGCCGCAGATTTTTGCCAGAACCCGCCCATTGCTTCCGTCAACTCACGATAAGTCTGATACCTGACGTCATAATGTCGTTTCATGTCAACATTCGGCCGCAGAACCTCTCCGGGTCGGGTCATGGCGGCGATCGCATCTTCGTAATTGCCAAAACGTCCGACACCGACGGCGGCCGCGACTGCGGCGCCCAATACGCCCGTTTCCTGTTCAACAGCGACCGTGACCAGGGTTCCAAGCGCATCGGCGAACATTTGCGACCAGTAGGGGCTGCGGGCACCGCCGCCGGAAAAGAAGGTTTTTCTGGACTCCAGCCCGGCCGCATCCAGCACTTTGATGTGCCGTAGATGTTCGAAAACCACGCCCTCGAACAACGCACGGATGATGTGAGCTTCTTTGTGCCAACCGCCGATCCCGTAGAACCCCGCACGATGGGACGCCCCTTCTCCTGAGCCATAGAGAAAAGGATGGAAGAATGGATCATCAAGTGCCGGGTCCACTTCAGCAAGCAACCTGTTGCAGCGGCCAAAGGGGTCGTCAAAATGTTCGCCGCGCTCGACAAATTCGCGCACATACCATTCCAGATTAGCGGCAGAGGTTGCGCTGGCTTCCATGTTGATGAAGCGGTTTTCACCGAATTTCGACACCAGAAAAATCGACGGGTCATCTGCGGGCGTGGCGGAACAGACTTGATTGACACTCCAACTGCCGGCGATCACCAGCGCCTCGCCTGTTTTTGTCACGCCTGAACCAAGCGAGGTGGCGACGGAATCAAATAAGCCCGCAACAACCGGGGTGCCTTCAGCCAGCCCGGTCTCCTGCGCGGCACGCGCTGTGACATGCCCGGCGATGTCCGTGGGATTCAGCAAACGGGGTAGTTTGTCGTGAATGTCGTCCAGCCCGTAGAGGCGGAACAGCGTTTCGTCGTATTGCGCCTCAGGCAGTTTCAGCATTGCGGACCCGGACATATCGGAGATCTCGCTCGTGCGTTCGCCGGTCAGATGGAACGTCACAAAATCCTTACACAACATCGCAGTTCCCATGCGCGCATAGATCTCTGGACGATGCTTTTTGACCCAGGCCAGCAGAACTGGTGTCTGCGCGGGCCAAGGCAACTGGCGGCATAAGTGGTGCAGTTCTGTGCCGCTTTGAGCCCTGAGTTGCGTGGCCAGAGCATCGGCACGTGTATCCAGAGACTGAATGCCAAGCAAAGGCTCGCCATCGGTGTCCAAAAGGTACAGACCATTTCCATGCCCGGCACAGCCGACGCCCGCGATGTCTTCCGAACTTATGCCAGCCTTGGCGATGCAGCCGGAAATCACTTGTCGGGCGTTTCGCCACAGTTCAGCCTGATCGCGTTCCACATGGCCTGGCGCAGGTTTGGCCGTGTGCCCGTCCAGCGCATAACGCGCCACTCGATGACCTTCCAGATCGAACAGAACGGCCTTGATGACGGTGTTTCCGGCATCCAGCCCCAGCACGTATTTTCGAGTGTCAGGCATGGTCCAGCCTCTCCTTCACGACAATAGCCTTTGGGGAACCGCAAGGCCGGTATACGGTCATCGGGGGTATGTGATGCTGGTACATAGCGTAGTCCTTCCGGCGAGTTTCTTGTTCACGCGTCCATATCGAGGTCGGTCAAAACAGCCGAGGCCACAGTTTCATCGACAATCAGACAATTCAGGTAGCCCCCTTTAAGGGCAGAGATGACAGGCGTCGTCTTTTCCACCCCAAAGGCCACGCCGATGACATAGGTGATGTTGCGGATGTCATCCCCGCTTAGCGAGACCACACGACGGTTCAAGTCGTGGTCGGCCGGGGCGCCGTTTTCGTCAATGACTAGACAGCCGACCGAGGCCACAAGATTGGCATCCTCCAGCGTGCGCAGGGATTCGGCGTTTATGGCACTGGCCTCGTTCATGGTGGAATCCGGCGACCGCACATTGCCGATCCCGACCAATGCGATATCGGCGGCACGGGCATGGGCCAGCACCCCGCGCGACGAGCTGAGGTTCAGGATCACATCCCGTTCGGCCTCATCGGCTGCAAACAGGGGGGCATGTAGCGATATGGCCTGTCCGCCACCCAGTTTTTCGGCCAGCTGGGTGGCAAGGTAATTGGTATCGGAGTAATGCCGCCCCTGAACGGCCCCGTTCATTGGCACGACTGTGACCTCGAAACTCTTGTCGGTCTCAACATGTTCAATCAAAGAAGCAACGCCGCGACCGCCGGTCAGTGTGATGGTGTTGCAGCCTGGCAGTTTATCCAGAAAGACCTGCGCTGCTGCAGCTCCGACATTGCGCCGGGCCAAGGCGGGGTCATCGGCGACACTGGGCACCACAACGACTTGATCGAGCGGAGCAATTTCGTGGATCTTCTGCTCAAGATCAAAAAGCGGCGCATGCGGGACATTGATCGAAATCGCAACCATGCCCTGATCGTGGCCCTGCCGGATCAGGCGGTTGACCGTTGCCGTCGACATCCCCAGTGACTTGCCGATATCTGTCTGGTTATGCCCTTCTATGTAATAGAGCGTCAGCACGTCCCTGATCAGCCGCTGCCGCTTGATGTCTTTCAGCAGCGCCTTTTCCTTGGGGGGCGTGGATGCGTCGGGTGGGGTCACGCTTTCCGTCCTTTTGCCAGAGCCCGCAGGCCGTCGACGGAAATAACTACCACCAGCACCAACCCAACGACAAACTTCTGCCACTGCGGGGCGACTTCATACAGGTTGAAGGCATTGTTTATCAGGGTGATGAACGCAACCCCCAGTACGGACCCGATGACAGAACCCCGTCCGCCAATGATGGTCGAGCCGCCGATCAGGCAGGCGATGATAACCTCAAGCTCGACCCCAGTGCCAATATGGCGGCTGGCCAAACCGGTGCGCGAGGCAATCAGGATACCCGCCAATGCCGCGAGGGTGCCGCTCAGGACAAATCCGGTGAACTTGATCCGCGCCACAGGCACACCCAGCGCTTCAGCGGCCTTAGGATTGTCGCCAGCGTAAAACAGGCTTCGGCCAATGGCATGGCGGGTCAGAACCACATGCGCGATGGCGGCTAGAATGATACCGACCGCGATCGAGATATGCAGAGGCCCAAGATGCAGATGACCCAGCGTGTCGATGCCACCCTCGAACCCCTCGCCTGAGACATACATCCACGGCTGTGTCCGCCCGCCGCCGATGGCCAGATCCGTGACACCCCGGCAGATGCTGAAGACGCCCAGCGTGACGATCAGCGCATTTAGTCCCAGGCGGGCCACCAGAAATCCGTTGACCGCGCCCGCGATGGCACCGACTCCCAGACCCCCCAATACCGCCAAAACAGGCGGCGCGCCCGCCGACAGGATAGCGGCCATCGTCAGGGCGGCGAGGGCCATTACTGCCCCCACCGACAGGTCGAACACGCCGATGATGAACAACCAGGTCATCCCGATGGCCACGATGATCAGCGGCCCCATGCTGGTTTGCAGCGATCCCAGATTGTTGGGGTTCAAGAAATACGGGTTGGCCAGCAGCAGGATCAACATGGCCGCCGTCGCAATCGCCGCAGGCAGTTCAGGCCGTCCGCGCAGGCGGCCCAGCCACGTTACCGAAGGCATGGATGGGGATGCGTCCGTCATGCCGCCTGCCTCTTTCTGCTGATCATGTCGACAAACACGGCCGAGATCAGCAACACGCCTGTCACCACCTGCTGCGCCAGAGGGTTGACCCCAAAGAGGACCAGCGCGTTCGAGATCAGCGCGAGAAAAAACAGCCCCATGACCGAACCAAAAATGCCGCCCCGTCCGCCAAAGAGTGACGCCCCCCCGATCACGGCGGCCGTCACATAAGTGAATTCCAGTCCGACCCCCATCTCGGTCGAAGCATGGGTCAACCGCGATGCGGCGAACACCCCCGCAATGCCCGCGCAAAGCGATGAGGCCACAAATGCGCCCAACTTGATCCGATCAGTTGCCACACCGTAAACCCGCGCGGTCTCGGCGCTTTCGCCAATCAGATAAAGTTTGCGGAACAGCCCGGACCGCGCCTGCAGAACAAGCAATAAGGCGATACCAATTGCGGCGTAAAAGATCGTGGTGTTGATCCCCCACCAGCGTTCACGGGCCACCAACCGGAAAGCGCGCGAATAGGTGTTACCCACAAGATCGCTGACCAGAACCCCAACGATCCCCTGAACCAGTATCAGAGTACCGATGGTGAGCATCAGCGAATTGACCTTCAACCGCGTCACCAGCAGCCCATTCAACAACCCGACTGCCGTGGCCGAAGCGATGCCGATGCAGATCGCCACGTTCATATCCAGCCCGGCCTCTTTCATCATCCAACCGGTCACTGTTCCGGCCAGCGCATAGACCGATCCTACCGACAGGTCGATCTCGCCGGTAACCATCACATAGGTAAAACCGGCTATCGCGATGGCGTCGATCGACAGGGCGTAGACCAGCGAATAGATGTTGGAATACACAAAGAACTGGTCCCGAGTGAGCGACAGAAACAGGAAAAATACGATCACAATCGGGATCAGGGCGTGGCTGCCCGAAAACACTGCGCGCAGTCTTGCGGCATATGTCGTGGTCGTTGATCGAGGGTGTGCGATGTCAGTCATTCTTGGTCCTATGCAGCGACACTGGCGCTG
The DNA here is from genome assembly GCF_056533365.1 of Ruegeria sp. G5. Lineage (NCBI taxonomy): Bacteria > Pseudomonadati > Pseudomonadota > Alphaproteobacteria > Rhodobacterales > Roseobacteraceae > Ruegeria > Ruegeria sp. G5. Next base: position 23,017 of record NZ_JBQFOK010000008.1, read on the forward strand.
GCGGCAGCTAGTGCCATGATGGATTCTTCGCTCAGGTCATCTTTATTCAGCACGCCGGCCACCCGCCCCTGACGCAGAACCATGATCCGGTCGCACAGGCCTAGCAGTTCAGGTAATTCGGCCGAAAAGACCATGATCCCCGCCCCACCTTCAGCCAGTTTGTGCAGGGATTTGTGCATTTCTGCCTTCGCCCCCACATCAACGCCCCGTGTGGGATCATTGGCAATGACCACGCGCGGTTCGGGCGTCAGGCAGGCGGCCATCATGACCTTTTGCTGGTTGCCGCCGCTCAGCGACGACGGTGGAGTTTCGACCGAAGCGGCCTTGATCGCGAACCGGTCCCTAAAGGCCTGCGCCACGTCTCGAATTTTTCGCTCGCTGACAAAACCCAGCTTGCTGAGCCGCCCGAGGATCGGAATCGAGATGCTGTCTTGCAAGGGGCGTTCCAGGAACAACCCCGCTTCGCTCCGGTTCGGGGAAAGATAGGTCAGACCTGCGGCGATGAACTGTTGCGGCGCATGGTGCTGGATTTTCTCACCATGCACAAAGATGTCACCCGATTCCGCGGGCAACAGACCAAACAGCATCTTTGACAGAATTGATGTTCCAGAGCCGTCCAGACCAAAAACCCCCAGAACCTCGCCTTCTTTCACGTCGAAACTGACGGGCTCCAACCCGTTGTAAGCAGCAAGACTACGGGCTTCCAAAACAGGCGTCTGGGATGCCACGGTCGCATGTTGCGCCTTCTGGCTTTGCGCCAGATCGCGCCCGACCATGCGCCGCACAAGATCGTCTTCGGTCAAGTCCATATTGTCGACCGTTTCGACGAACTGGCCATCACGCAGAACGGTGACTTTATCCGCGATCTCAAGAACTTCGGGAATACGATGAGAGACGAACATCACGCTTTTGCCATCGCTGCGCAGCTTTTTGACAAGGTCCAGAAAGACTCGCGTTTCCTCGGCATTCAGACTGGATGTGGGTTCGTCCAGGATCACCAAACGGCATTCTTTGGCCACTGCGCGCAGGATTTCGACGATTTGTTTTTGACCCGGTGTTAACTCGGATAGCGGCAAATCAGGGTCGAGGTTCAGATTGAACAGCGACAACAGTTCGGTAGAGCGGGCTTTCAATTCTGCTTTCTGAATGAACCCGGACGCGCCGCGTAGCGGCGCAGGGGCGAACAGGTTTTCGGCCACGGATAGCCCGTTGAACACAGCCAGTTCTTGATGAACCATCGCGATGCCATGTGTGTCCGAGACAGTCGGGTTGTGGCGCTCGATCACTTTCCCGTCGATCCATACCTCGCCGGATGTTGGGGCCATCTCACCTTTAACAATGCGCATGGCTGTGCTTTTACCGGCGCCGTTTTCGCCCAGCAGGGCATGCACCTCGCCTGTCCCGATCGCAAAGCTCACGCCGCTCAGGGCCCGCACTGCACCGAAATGTTTGTGAACGTCGTGAAGCTCGACAATGTTGGTCATGGCAAAACACCGGGATAGTTCGAAGGATCGGACCTCCACACAAATGCAGAGATCCGATTGTCCAATATCGCTGGATTATTCGTACTGCGGTATGTTGTCGTGCATGAACTGCGCCACGTTTTCGGCGTTTATCACACCGGCCCCCATGAAGATATTCGCAGGCGCGGACAGGATGCCGGACGAGGAGTTATCGGCAGAGATCGGAACATCGGCCAGACCGACTTTTTCGTCGTTGTACGCTTCCAGAACCTGTATCGCCATGTAGAATTGCAATGCCGTCTTGTTGATGATTGAACTGTCGATCACCCCGTCCGCGATGCATTCCAGAACCGGCTGTTCGCGGTCATTGACCACAATCGTCATGTCCGAGATGTCGATCCCCAGTTCATCCGCAGCAATGCACAGGCCAGAACCCGACGAGGCGTCGAAGCCTACAATTGCGTCGATATCCTTGTAGGTATTGAATATGGCCTTGCTGGATTCGATGGCTGCCGCCGTATTGGCCTTGTCATCTACGCGGCCGGCCTCGGTCCAATTTGAATTAGCGGTGATGTAGTCAGTGAAGCCCTGAATCTTGGCATCCGTGTTCGAAGCGCCCCAATTGCCTGACGCAACATATGTGCCCTCGGTCCCGGCTAGGCGGATCAGTTCTTTCGCTTGCGTAACACCCGACTGATAGTTGTCCAGACCTATAAAAGTCAGAGCGCCATGGTCAGGCAGAGTAGCCTCAACCACGATAACCGGAATACCCTGCGACATGGCCTGCTTGATCGCCGGAACAGCGCCGGGCTCCCACAACGAGGTGATGATGCCATCAGGGTTTTTGGCAATCGCCTGTTCAACCGCAGCGGCATGCGCCGACGGATCCCAGTCCTGAACGCCAACTTTCCGGATTTCAACATCAAACTTTTCCTCCGCGTACCGCAGGCCAAGATGTCCATCGAGAAAGTATGGATGCCCCAGCAACTGCGTCGCGTAGTAATAAACGCGTTTGCCACCTTCGTCCGCAAGCGTTTGCGTAGTCGTGGAAATAGTCATGGCCGCAGCCGCGAACACGCCAAGCACACAAGATAACTTCATTTCTGTTCCTCCCATTTGCAGCCAGAGTTCCGGCTTCTGGACAGGAGCGTTCGTCAAATTTGACCTACGTGTCAATCATTTTGTAAATTTTTCACAGATAGCGAAAATTATTTCAAAAAGAATAACTCCTCTTACTGAGTGATTTCACAAGGGATTCAACATGGCGAACACACCGGCCAAGAACATAGTTTTTTGCCGCCCGTCAGTTCTTCGTCTTGTGCTTCACAGGGGTGCAACTACTCACGCCCACCAGATAAAATACTGAAGTCAAATAGTGAATCTCTCATGCCATTTGTGTAACAATGCCACCAGCCGCCACAGCGGTTCTGGTATTGCTAGCTGTCTCTTTTGCGCCCGAACTGCCGGGGGTCACGGTTGCGATCCGCCAGCAGCTGCCATTCGAGCGACCGCAGCTAAAGCTCATTTTGTCCGCATAGCAGAAGTTTAGTGACGAGTTGTGTATTCCGGGTTAGCGCCCACACCTGACATCTTAGTTGCGTTCGGCAACGCTGGTTGCGCCCTCCCGAAACCAAACTAAACATCAGGATATCAATAACTTATACTCGCATCACGCGAGGCTTTTTTGCTGTGCGCCAAACACAAATGGAAGCACTGTGGAAGCAAGCGGGGCGGAAAAATTGGTGTGTCGGACCCGCAACATAGGTTGATAGTTCATTTCCCCCAAAAAAGTGGCGGTAGAACCCAAGGCCGTTCTAAAACGACGAGAAACGATCAAAGAGAAGGGCATCGAAATGCGATTTCTGCTTCATCTCAAATCAACCGCGTAGTCAAACAGATCGTAAAAGCCAGACACTCTCTTATTAAAGGCGCTTAACTGGCCAAAAAATCTTGGACCACAAGAAAACAAGCTTGAGTGCATAGTAAAAAAAATAACGGCATTTAGGGTGCGGACCAGAATGTGCTTTATTGCGTTGAAGGACTTGATCGTGTCTTCGCTGAGTTGCCAACGTAACGTGCTAGAAATGTTGCTTTGAGAGGTCGGAGTACGAGGTTATCCAAATCTCTATTTTACAGGACTGCTTTGAATGGCCAAGAAACCAATGATCTGGATCAGAGATGCGATGACAACCACCTCCAGCATAAAGGGGTTTGAGGCAGACGTCGTTCTGAACGATAGGAAACGCGCCATTGAGGCTGTGGTACAGAACAGACGTGGGGTACGTCAGCTGCCTGAACGCTTTCCTAAAGAAATGTATGCAAAATACAGGGACAAGAAGGAAAAGAAACAACCCGATCTTTTTATGGGTGGTGGCCTGTGGACGGTTTCGTCTGACTGCGCCGATGTTTTGCGCCAGTTCGATCTGGGAGAGGGTGAACTATATCCGGTCAAGCTGTTTCAGCATGACCGCACGACCTCGGTTGAGGGGGAGTATTTTTGCCTGAACTTTGGTGCCCAGAAGACTGCCGTTCTGACGGAGCAATCGCCGCGCATAGGAAAACCCTATCCAGATTATGATATCTGGCAGCCGCCGGGCGCCATGCAGGACAAGGATGTTGCGGTTAGTGCAGATGCGTTGGAAGGGCCCGATTTGTGGATGGATACGCAAATGCGGGACGCATTTTTTGTAAGCGATGCATTGGCTCAGGCCCTGCGTGCCGCAAAGGTCTCACGCCCTTTCAAACTGCGTAAGTGCATCGTGATCTAGGACTATTTTTTCGGCGCAGAGATCAAGTTTAAAGAGGATTTTATGGCGACCCCTATTGGCTAAAACGTCCATAGCTTTTGCCCCTAGGCGCTGCTCCAAGATAAGAAAATTCGCGATGAGTTGCAGAAGCTCTTTCCAAGCGGCGATGTCGACTGACCGATATGACGTCCGCAAGACTATAGGTTCTGGTCAAGCTGTTGGGACGTAGACTAAGTCCGCTCTTAGGACTCAGCTGGCGCATAACTCCCGTCTTTGCGGTGCACTTCACGTCCGCTAAGGGCTGGATTGAAGACGCAAACGAACCTTAGGTCAGTTTCTGAGGCGTGTATTACGTGCCGATCATGTTGATCCAGAGCATAAAGCGTAAAAGGCTCAAGTGGGTGCCAGGTTTCGCTGTCGGCTGCTCTGATCTGGCCTTTGCCCTCGATACAGTAGCAGGCCTCAAGGTGATGCGTGTATTCTAGTTCAAGCATGGCACCCTTTTTGACGATCGTATCCGTCAACGAAAACCCCATTCCGTCTGAGGCCAGAAGCAATCGCCTGCTGCTCCAACCCGGTCCGGACACATCTCGTTTTGTCCCTAGAATACCATTGAGCGTCGTTACAATCATTCTTTGTTGCCTTTCAGTTACCGTACTGCGCGGTTCATACCGCCATGGGACAAAACATTCTGACCGTTGATGCACCTAGCCCCTTCGCTGGCGAGAAATACTAAGGCCTGCACGATCTCTGCGAAGGTTGCAGGGCGATGTGCAGGAGTTTCCTTGCTGGGCCGATCCGCTAGGGTCACATTCACGCAAAAACCGGGAAGCAGGTTGTACATGCGAATATTGTGGCGTGCATAGCGATCTCCGTAAAGCTTTGAGACGCTGTGCAACGCATCGCCGGCTTCCGCGAGTAAGATCGGTGTGACGATACGGACGACGTTCAGCACACATATGTCCAAGCAGTCACGCCAAAAATCATCGCTGAATTTAAAAAATGGTTCGTCAAAATCTGGATTAAAGCTGAAGGCCTTGGTGACTTCAGGGACCGATCCGCCGTTACCCATGGTGATGCCGATTGCGTCTATTCAGCCTTACATGGCCATGGTGCCATTAACCGTCGCTTGCAGATTCTTCGCCCTCAGAGGCTCCCAAGGCAACCGATGACTCCAGTTCTGTAAACAACCCTGTCCCTGTGTTTACAGAATACGGCACAAAAGAACCGAAACAAACGACGCGGAGCTTTCTTCGAACGACACAGCCACCGCGTTCTGGATTGCCATAAGGTAGTTAGGTCAGCTTGTCCGTTGCTTGTAGTAAGTGTCCTTATGAACGATCAGACCGTCGCGATAGGTCAGAATATCAACGCTTAGGAATTCTTCTTTGCTGCCATCCTTGTGCGTCGCGGTGCGGCGGTATTCGCAATAGGCTTTGTTGCCGGAGATGGCGCAATCCAGTGTCTCCCAATGGACGTTCTGGACTTTTTCAAACAATGCGGAAAAGGCCCCTCGGATTGTCTCGGCCCCTTCAAGACGAACACCATGTTCATCGGGGCCAATAGCATGATCAAAGGTGGCATCCTCAGCAAAATGCTTCATCACGGCATCGATATCATTTGCGTTGAAGGCATCGCCGACAGAGTCGACAAGCTCTCGGGTCAATTCGGTCATACGCGTGGTCCTTTTCCTTGAAGCATTGTGCAGGTGTGTTTGAAGAAGGGGCTCGTTGGGTCAACAAGTGTGTTCAACTCGTCAAAGTGATCGACGTCAGGCACGACATAGAGGCTCATCTGGCGGTCTGGGGTCTGGTATTTTTCAACATACATTCGCGCTTGACGGTGGAACTCATCCGTTTCCGCGCCGCCGACCACGACCAGTTGAGGGGCGTTTGTAATCGGGGGATGGTTGGTCATCGGGCTTTCGGCTTCGGCCTCTTCCGGCGTCATCCGGATACCGGCATTCAACGCCTCGGTCAGACGCACCGGTTCAAGGTAGCTGAGCGGTGAGACCGGGATGCCGGATTTGATCAGGTCCGCTGGAAGGTCAGCGCCAAACGCTGGCCAGTTGGTCGCCATCATCATCTGAGTGATATGGCCGCCAGCCGAATGACCCATCACGGTGATACGGTCCGGGTTGATGCCCAGATCGCGCGCGTTGCGCCAGACATAGGCGATGGCTTCGCGGATTTCTTCGGAAATACGCGTGATGGTCACGGATGGGCAGAGGTCATAGCCGATGATCGCAACATTGATCCCTGCTGCAACAAAGGGCGGTGCAATGAAGCTGTAGATCGATTTGTCGCCCCGCTGCCAATAACCGCCATGCACATAAACCAGCGTCGGCGCATCCACGTCCCCACAGCGGAAGACATCCAGCTTTTGTCTCTCACCTTCACCGTAACGGATATCCAGACTGCAATCGGATGTGGCGCGCGCTGCCTCGCTGTCGCGGATCCAGGCGGGTATGACGGTCTCTTCATAGTCGGGCCGCCCGGCACGTAGATTGTATTGCGCGTCGAACTCATCTGGGCTGAAGCGGGTGTGATAGGTCAGATGATCTTTCATGGCGAAGCCTCGGGTTGGGGCGCAGAGAAGAACGCGCCGCGGCAATAGACAAGTGGGGGGGTGGGCATTTGGGTATAGTTGATGACGCGGCCCAACAGGATTTCATGATCATCTGCATCGATCCTGCCGTGAACCGTGCATTCCAATTGCGCCGAGGCACCGGGTATCAAAGGCGTCGCGGTTCCGGGTGTCCACTCGGTGTCGGTAAACCGGTTTTCGACATCACTGGCGAAGTGCATCGCAAGATCTTTCTGATCGGCCGACAGGATGTTGACGGCGAAATGATCCGATTGCGACAGGGTCGGGAAGACTCGGCCCGATTTTGCAACACAGACCGAGATCACCGGCGGCTGCAATGAGACCGACGTGAAGGAATTGGCCGTCAGGCCCCATGGCTCTCCGGCATTGTCATAGGTGGCCACGATGGTCACGCCTGTCGGAAAAGCGCCAAGGGCGCGGCGGTAATCCCGGACGTCCATCACAACACCCCTTCGCTGGCACAGGCTTTTTCCAACGCGGCCCATTCATCGGGGTTTGTCCCGAAAGGACGCATGACGTGATCGCGATAGGCGGGGCGTGCCGTCAGCCGTTGATACCAAGCCTCGACATTCGGCAAGGGCGGGCGATCGACCTCGACGTTGAAATAGCGGTAGGCCACGCAGCCCAGTGGGATATCTGCCATAGTAAAGCTGTCACCGCAGACATAGGGGTTGTCCGCAAGGTGTTGGTCCAAAATGGTCAGGGCGTCATGCGCTTCGTCACGCAACTTGGCGATCTTTTCCGGGTCACGCTGGTCGGGTTGCGTGCGTACCGTGGCAAAGAACAGATAGATCACCGGACCAAAGGCACGGCTGGCCGACCACTCCATCCATTGATCCGCAATCGCGCGGGTCTGGATGTCGGACGGGCTGAGCGTTCCGGCACCATACCGGTCACAAAGATAGCGCACGATGGCGAGGCTTTCCCACAGCGCAAAATCCCCATCCCGGATTGCCGGGATCATTCTGTTGGGGTTGATCTGCGCGTACATTTCAGTGTCGAGCTTGCCAAAGCTGCCACCGGCCAGTTGCAGGGTGTAGTCCAAACCCAGCTCATTCGCTGTCCAGATCACCGGAATGACGTTCGATGAATAGGGGCGCCCCCAAATCTCAAGCATGTTCCAGCACCCTTTTTTGAGCGATGGACTGCGTGCCGAACCTGGGCACAACATGCTCGAACAGGCGATGCCAGCTGGCCAGAATTTTCTCGTAAGGCACACCTGTATATTGCTGCATCAGCATGAGGTGATCGAGGCCGATGGTTTCCTGCCGCTCGGCAAAGCGATCTGCAACATATTCGGCGTCGCCCACCACGATGATCCCACGTTTATTGAGGAAATCGAACCAGTCCATATCCTCATCCTCGGACGTCATGTCTTCGCCCACGTCAAGATAGCCGTGTTTGGTCCATTCGCCCTTGGGGCGCGACCCGCCAAGGAATTCGTAGTAGGCATTGATCGGGCCGCGGATTGTGTTCACCGCTTCTTCCATGCTTTCACCAACGTAAAACGCCGTGCAAACACCAACACCTTCGCCCAGCTTTACCTCGCGCCCTTCGCGTTTTGATTGGGCCTCGCGATAAGGTTCCCAACAGGCCAGCGTCGCCTTGGGGCCAGCCGCCATCGAAATCACGCCCCAGCCGCGTTCTCCGGCCAGTTTGAACGTGGGCGGGGCATTCGACATCAGCCAGACCGGCGGGTGCGGGTCGGAATACGGGCGCGGATGCACGTACATCGCTTTGTACTCGCCGTCTTCGCCGTGATAGCGCGGGTCCAGAGGGTCAAAGAACCTGTTGGTCTCTTTCCAGCCGGGCACCGGGAACTGATAGAATTCGCCGTGGTGCGTAAAGGCCTCGTTGGTCCAGGCTTTCAGGATAATCTCAAGGCTTTCCTGATAGAGCCGCATGACCTTGGCATTGTCGCGCCGGTCCGCATCCCTGTTGAACTGGAGGGTCGAACGTTCATTGATGCCCTTCGCAACACCGAAATCGAACCGGCCTTGGGTCATGTTATCCAGCATCGCCGCATCTTCGGCGACGCGCAGCGGGTGCCAGTCCGGCAGGATGATGGGAGCCGTGCCAACCCGCAGTTTCTTGCAATGCGCAGCCACGTGGGTCCCCATCTGGATCGGGTTAGGCGGCGCATTCATATAGCCGTTATGGGCAAAGTGATGCTCAGTAAACCATGCGGTGGTGAAGCCCGCCTGTTCGGCCAGCGAACATTGTTCGAGGATCATTTCCAGCGTGCGCGTCCATGGAATCGTCTCGCCGGGGCTGAAATTGGCAATCAAATCAAAGCGCATAACATCCTCCCAGTTGGCCAAAGTGCAGTTGATTTTCTTCCTGCTTTTCAACTAAGTTGATTTTCACTCGAAAAGTCAACTAAAATCATTTATCCTGAAGTTATGAAAAATAACGTGTCCCAAACTGACGCCGAACGGCTTGGCAGTGAAATTCGCGAAGTGCGCAAGGCTCGGGGGTTAACCCTGCAGCACCTGTCCGAGGCCGTGTCTTGTTCCAAAGCCTATCTCAGCCGGATCGAGCTTGGGGCGGCCAAGGTGTCGGACGATCTGCTTGGCGAAATCAGCGCGGCACTTTCGGTTGATCCCAATTGGTTTTTTCCCAAACAAGCGGGCGAGGGACCGCTTGAGCGAAAGCACGTCGTGCGGCGTGAAAACCGCCGGGCGCTGTCCGCTATGTACACACGCTCAACCGAGGAATTGGGTTTTGAAGATGAACTGCTTTCAAGCACATTATCCGGCCATTGCTACCTGATCCTGTCACGCTTCCGCCCGGGTGCAGGAGAACCACCCGAACCGTTGGAAGGCTATTCCTTCGAAGGTGAGCAACACGCCATCGTCCTGAGTGGCGAAGTCGAACTGCGATTGGGGGACGAGGTCATTTCATTGCGCGAAGGGGACAGCTTTTCCTACCCATCCATGATCGCGCACCGATTTCGGAACAAGACTGAGAAAGAGGCCACAATGGTCTGGGCAATGTCGCCAATACGTATCACTTGGTGATTTTTGGCGATCGACTTTTGGTAGTACGAAGCCGCTTGGGGGCTGATCGGACAAGGAAGTTGGTTGAAAGCCCCTGTCCAAGAATAGAATTCTTGTTTCGCGCACATCTCAAACGTCAGGGCGCATCTGATGCCATTGGGTCAGCTTTTGAAACTCCTCCGCCATCTCCAAAAGCGCAGCTTCCTGAAAATGGCGGCCAACCAACTGTAGTCCAATCGGAAGGCCAGAGTTGGTTTGACCACAGGGAACGCTGATTGCGGGGTGACCGGTCAGATTGAAGCCGCAAGTAAAAGGTATCAGGGTCGCCAATTCCTGTGTTGGGTCAAAACGCGCAAGAGGCATGGCCGGGCGTGGCGTCGTCGGTGTCATCAATACTTGAGCCTCGGCATTTTCCAGCGCGGTAGTCACTTCCCGACGCAACGTTGATCGCGTGTTTATGGCATTTACCAATTGATCTTCGGGTGTCGCTAACCCGGTTTCGATCATCTCCGCCACCGCAGGTGAAAAATCACCTCGTCGCTGGTGTAGAGTTTCGGCATTGGCCCACGCGAGTTCGGCCGCGAAAAACGTGACAATTGCGTCAACGGCCTGAGGCAGTGTAGGAAGGTCGACCTCGACAACCTCTGCACCCGTTTGACGAAAAACAGCACATGCCTCGGAAAAGGCGGCGTTGATTTCAGGGTCGAGCGCGTAGGTTTGCGCAATTGCTTCCAAAGTCGCTTCGCCCAGAATCGCGACTTTTGGGGAGCGGAAGACCGGGCCGCCTACTATCGGGCGGCTTTGCAGTGTCGCTGTATCCCACGGATCGGGGGCCGCGAGGATTGGCAGGACTTGGGCGATCTCTGTCGCTGTTCTGGCGATGATACCCACGTGGTCAATAGATGGCGCCGACGCCTGACGCATAACTCCGTGTGAGCTGACGAGCCCCCAGGTTGGTTTCAAACCCGTTGTTCCGGTCATCGCAGCGGGAATGCGAACAGAGCCTGCCGCATCAGTACCAAGTGCAAACCGCGCAGAGCCGACGGCAACCGAAACGCCAGCACCCGCACTGGATCCGCCCGGATAGCAGGACAGATCCCAAGGGTTTCGTGTTGGTGGCTGATCAAAGCCACAGGTCAGTTCATGCGCAATCTGGGTGCCGACGAGAATGCCCCCTGCCGACTGAAGCCGTTTGACAACCGTAGCATCTTGCGAAGGTATGCGGTCTGCGTATGCTTTCGACCCTCCGGATGTCGCGACGCCGGCCACATCGAACACCTCCTTTACCGCAAATGGCCATCCCTGAATGGGCGCGGTGTCTGGGGTTTTGGGAATGTCGTCCTCGTACACCAGAATGTGCCGGTACGCGCGCACCGTTTTTTCAGTACGCGCGAGGGCAGAAAGGGTGTCTGCTAGCTGATTATTGGTGGTGGAGGACATGGGTTTCCCTTCGCTCCCTGCCGTTGCTCAGGTCAATGGTAAGGCTAGCCAAACAGCGGCTCTGCAGATGGTAACTGCCATCTTACGACCCGTAAATCACGATGTTCGCATTTGTGTCGGCATTGCTGCAAGCAACTGGTGTTGGGTGCTGGGCTCGGCCATTAAGTGGCCGCATCCGACAAAGCCCGATCGAGGCTTGCTGTAACCTGATCCACGTCTTCCATCGACAAGCACAGGGGCGGAACCATACGCAGGCATTGCTGGAAAGGCCCGGACTTGGACAGGATTATGCCCTGAGCGCGGCAGGCTTCGAAAACCTCTGTCGTCATCTCTTTGTCGGGGGTTTTGCTGTCGCGGTCGGTCACAAATTCCAACGCCAGCATCAACCCGTGCCCGCGCACATCGCCAATGGCCTGATGTTTGTCCTTTAGATCATAAAGACGCTCTAGCAGTTTACCCCCGACGGTCTTGGCGTTTTCTTGCAGGCCCTCGTCGCGCATAACGGCAAGCACTGCGCGGGCGGCGGCAGCTGATGTCGGGTTTGCCCCGTAGGTATGGAACATGAACTTTTCTGCCATCGGCTCAGCCACATGTTTCTTTGCTACGACCGCACCAATCGGGAAGCCATTGCCCAAACCTTTGGCCATGACGATGATGTCGGGCACAACGTTGTCTGCCTCAAATCCCCAGAAATGATCGCCAGTGCGACCAAATCCAGACTGAACTTCATCAGCAATATAAAGCCCGCCCGCTGCACGCACACGCTCTGCAGCGCCTGACATATAGCCGGGGGGCATCTGGTGAATACCGCCATAGCCCTGCACACTTTCGACGAAAATCCCCGCGACCTGACCGGACGTGGCGGCATTGATCGTATGAGTGATTTCGTCGAGATACGGGTCGGTACCTGGCCCAAAGATACCGCGATACTGATTCGGATCGGCAACAAAGGCTACGTTTCCGGGCATGCCGGGGTGACGCCAGCCGGATATCCCGGTGATGGACTGCGCGGCGGCCGTTGGACCGTGATAAGCCGTCCGCAGGGCCAGAAGATCGAGGTTTCCCGTAAAGGTCCGCGCCATGGTCATGGCAAGATCAATGGCCTCGGAGCCTGAGTTTGTCAGATGCACCACCCAGTCGTGACCTTTCGGCATGGTCGCGGCCAGTTCCTCGGCCAGATGTGCGGGCGTCGGATGATAAAACATGGTCGTGCAATGTGTCAGTTCCTGCGCCTGCGCGGTGGCCGCGGCCACGACGCGCGGATGGGAATGGCCGACCGAAATGCAGACATTCATGCCCAGAAGGTCTGTGTATTTTCGTCCCTGCGTGTCCCAAAGGTACTGACCGCGGCCTTTCTGGAATACAATCGGTTCGCGAAAAGGCGTAAACCGCGTGAGCGAGGCCGCATAATACTGATCGCGCCGGGCGGCGGTACTGTCAAAGTTCCAATCGGTGTGAAGGGGGTGATCAGTCATGAGTTGGCTCCGGCTTTCATACGGATGTTTTCGGGATCAAACGGGGGTTCTGGCAGTATTTTTGCCTTGCGCTGCTGCCCCAGAATCGAAACGGTCAGGTTGTCGCGCGCAGTAGTGTCACGCAGATAGGCCAGCGCCAGAACCCTACCAGTGCGGTGGCCGTATGCGCCTGAGGTGACAATCCCCACGGCACGCCCGTTTTGCCAGAGGGTGTGAGCGTAGAATGGATCGACCTCGCCCGCCTCGATTTCGAGCAAGACCATGTCCCAGGGATTCTCACGCGCAAGCGCGTCGCGCAGATGCTTGCGGATGAAAGGGGTTAGGCCGGCCTCAAGCGGGCTACGTTCTGTAGTCAGGTCGCTGCCCCAGCCGCGATAACCCTTTTCCAGCCGCATCGAGTTGGCGGCATACGCCCCGTAATAGCCAAGACCATGAGGCTGCGCTGTTTGTTCCAGGGTGAGAAACAACTGCACAGCATTGCCACGCGGAACATGCAACTCCCACCCGCATTCGCCCAGATAAGACATGCGCAACGCGCGCAGGGCGACTCCGTTCACTTCGGTTTCGCGCGCAGAAAGCCACGGCATATCGGCGAGACTCGGAAGGACATTCGGGGCTTTTGGCCCCATTACCCCGATAACGGCATAGTCTTCGGTCACGTTTGAGATCGTGACGTCGAACCCGGCAGCCCGGTTTCTAAGCAGATCAAAGTCGATCTCTTCCGCCGCAGCTGCCGATGTCAGATAGGCGCGGTCCTCGGTTAGCCGGGTCACTGTGAATTCGGACAACACGCCACCCGCAGGGGTCAGCGCGTGGGTCAGGCCGATACCTCCGACACCAGGTGCACGGTTCGCCCCAAGCGCCTCAAGAAAGGCGGTCACGTCCGGGCCGCTGACCTCGAACTTTGAGAATACGGATAGGTCTGCCAGAGCCACGCGGTTGGTGGCGGCGTCGACCTCGGCTGCAACGGGGGCGAACCAGTTGGCCCGGCGGAAAGTCTCATCTGCTGAGGCGTCAGGTGTGTCCGAGAACCAGTTGGGCCGTTCCCACCCATGGGCGGCCCCCATCACCGCGCCGCGTTCCACCATCAGGTCATGCAGAGGCGACAGACGCAGGCCACGCCCGGCGGGGCGTTCTTCGTGCGGGTAATGCACGCCGAATTGCAGACCGAAACACTCGATGGCCTTAGCCACGCGATAATTGCGATCCGCCCATGAGCCAAAGCGGCGGCTGTCCACCGCCAGCGCATCCATCGGCGGCGCGCCGTGAGTCATCCAGTGGGCGAGGAACCATCCTGCGCCGCCACCCTCCATCACGCCCATTGAAGAGCCAGTCAGCAGCCATGCGTTTGCCAAACCATGCGCCGGGCCGATCAGCGGGTTGGCGTCGGGGGTAAAGGTGATCGGGCCGTTGATGACCGACTTCACCCCGCCGGTTTCCAGCGCCGGGATGCGTTCCATCGCGGCCATGATGATATGCTCGACCCGGTCCAGATCAGGCGGCATCAGGTCCGCGCCGAATTCGGGCGGTACGCCATCGACGGACCAGACCTGCGCCTCTTTCTCGTAGGGGCCGAGGATCAGCCCGTCGCGTTCCTGCCGCACATACCAGCTTTCCTCGGGGTCTCGGATGATGGGCAGTTCGGGCAGGCCTCGCGCGATCCGGTCTGTGACCGCCTTTATGGTATCGGTGACCAGATACTGATGCAGCACCGGGACCGAGGGGATGTTCAGGCCCATCATATGCCCGATTTCCCACCCCCAAGTGCCCGCCGCGTTTACGACATGCACGGTTTCCACGATGCCTTTGGCCGTATCGATCACCCATTGTGCACCCTCGCGGCGGATGGCGGTGACAGGGCAGTTGCGCCAGATTTGCGCGCCTTTCTTACGGGCAACTTCCGCCATTGCCTGCGTGGCAAGCGTGGGGTCGACGTGGCCGTCATCCGGCTCATAGATGCCGCCGATCAGCCCGTCGAGCCTCGCCAATGGGTGCAGTTCGGCAATACGCTCGGGTGTCAGGACCTCTAGCGGGTAGCCGGTGAAGTCCGACAGGCCTGCCACGTGGCGGAATTCGTCCATGCGATCCGGGTTCTGCGTGATCCTCATCGCGCCCGAGCGGTGGAAGCCGCAATCCCGCCCCGTCTCTTCCGGCAGGATATCGCGATAAAGCCGGACCGAAGTGGCGCGCAGCTCCTGAATGGTCGGGTTATGCGCGAAATGCGTGCACAGCCCCGCCGCGTGCCATGTTGAGCCATGGGTCAGGTCGTTCTTTTCCACCAGCAATACGTCCGACCACCCGGCCTTGACCAGATGGTACATCAGCGACACGCCCATTGCGCCGCCTCCGATGATGACAACCTGCGCTTGGGTCATGCGCGCATCCTTTCGTTTGTCGGGTCGAAGGGTGGGCGGTGCAGCGGAGTGGCCACATAGGATCGCCCGGCGACTTGAACGGTGAATTGCCGCGCGCAGGTCTCGGCCAGTGTTTCGCCCTGTTGGGTTGAGATCATCGCAAAGCACAGGTTCAGCCCGGTGCGTGGGCCCCGCGCGCCCGAGGTGGTGAAGCCGACGTGACGCCCTGCTTCAAAGACAGGCTCATCATGCAACATCAACGGGTCGCCTTCGATCTGCATAAGCACCAATCGTTTGCGCACACCTTCTTCGCGTTGCGTGACAAGGGCATCCTTGCCGATGAAGTCCTTGGTCCAGTCGACCGTAAAGCCCAGTCCGGCCTCAAGCGGGGTAATCGTCGGATCAAGCTCATGACCCCAATGCAGGAACCCTTTCTCCATCCGACAACCGTCCAGTGCGTAGAAGCCCATCGGTCGCGCACCAAGCGCGTGCAAGGCATCAAATACCTGTCCCGGTACAGGGCTGGGGCGATGGATTGCCGAGGTGGGCAGCCAGATTTCATAGCCATATTCGCCCACGAAACTTAGCCGCTGCACCCAGTGAGAACTGTCACCAAGCATAAGCCTGCGCACTTGCCCCAGCCTGAAATCGCTCAGATCACGACCCGCCAGGTCCTCCATCATTGCTCGCGCGCTGCCACCCATCAGGCCGAGGATCACGAAGTCTTCGGTTTGATCCGATAGCGAAACGTCGAAGCCCTGTAGTTGGCGGCGCAGCCAGGCCAGATCGCGCTTCCGGGTTGCGGCTGGGCTGGTGATCCGCGCCCCTTTTGGTGCGTAGCATTGCACCGTGGCGTCAATCTCAACCCCGCCCTGATCGTTCAGGAAGGGCGCATATCGGACGTGGTCATCAGGGGCGAGGCTACGGCACGACAACCAGTTCAGCGCCTCGTAAACCTCATTCCCGTCCACGCGCAGCTTGGTCATAGGGGCAAGGTCCAGCAGGACGGCTCCTTCAGCCATCTCGCTTGCTTCCTTGGCCGCGTTGGCCCACCAGCCTTGGGCCCCGACCGAATAGGGCTGCGCATCGCCATACCAAAGCCCGCGCTCCCACCCCGCTGTTTGACCGAACTGCGCGCCGAGTGCCGCCCAGCGGTCGTGCAAAGCGGATTTTCGCAGGCCCCGCCCGGCTTTGGGCTGCTTGTAAGGCCAATGTAGCGCGAACAAGTCGGATACAGCCTCTTCCATGCGGGCAGCCATATGATAGGGCCTTGCCGAGATCGGATCGGCGCGCGCCACGTCGACCTCCCACATATTCATCGGAGGGTGGCCGTCGACCATCCAGTCCGCCAGCGCCCGCCCAATCCCGGCTGAGGACATCACGCCGACCGAGTTCATGCCAGCCGCCACAAACAACCCATCCACATGGGTTTCACCGACCAGAGGGCGGGTATCGGCGGTAAAACTTTCAGGGCCGTTCATGAAATGCTGGATGCCGACGGTTTCCAGCGACGGGCACAACTCCAGCGCGGCCTCCATGAAGGGTGCGAACTGCTCCCAGTCCTCGGCCATTTCCAGAAAGGCGCGGTTGCCCTCGGGGCCGTAGGGGTCCCAGCATTTCGCGTTGGGTTCAAACCCTCCGATGACCAGCTTGCCCGCGTCGCCCTTGATGTAGATACCCCGATCCAGATCGCGGATCACCGGAAACGGGTCGGGCAAATCGGGCATCGGTTCGGTCACGACGTACATATGCTCGACCGCCTGCAGGGGCAGGCCAACACCCGCTGTCGCCGCCAGTTCACGCGACCACGCGCCGGTTGCGATCACCACCTTGTCGGCAAGCATCTCGGTTCCATCGGGCAGGGCAACGCCGGTGACGCGTGTGCCCTCTGTCAATAGCCGCTCGACCTGAACCTGTTCGCGGATTGTAACGCCACGGGTTTTGGCCGCACGGGCGTAGGCCATGCAGAGGTCCACTGGATTGACATTGGCGTCCTCGGGCACGTGCAGCGCACCTACGTGGTTCGTCAGGTCCAGCATCGGCAACGGCACGTCGTGCGCCGAGATCACTTGTGGAGACAACCCCTGCACCGCGCCCAGATCGGCGATACGGTGCAGCTCGTCCATCCGTGCGACCTCACGCGCCAGCCAATAACCACCGGTGCGGCGATAGCCGGTGGACATTCCGGTCTCGGCCTCAAGCGCGGGGAATGCCTCAAGCGCAGCCATCGCCAGTTGGGTCATGTTCGGGGTCGCCCTCAGGGGCCCGACGATCCCCGCCGCGTGCCAGGAGGTGCCCGAGGTGAGCTGATTGCGTTCTAGCACTGTCACATCCGCGGCCCCGCGCTTGGCAAGGTGGTAGGCCACGCTCAGCCCGATGACCCCGCCGCCGATGATGAGGGTACGGGACATCAGAAATAATCCCGATCCGGCTGTTCCGCCTTGCGCATCGCGATGTAGTCTTGCAAGGCCTCGTCAATCTCGGGATCAAGGCCGGGGTCTTCATACGCCTCCAACCGCTCTTTCCAGATCGCATTCGCCCGCATCGCGGCGTCCTTTTCACCTGCGGCCTGCCACTGCTCAAAGGAATTGTCATCCGGCGTCCATGGGCGGAACAGGGCGGACATGAAATTCGCCTGCGTGTGTTCTGACCCCAGAAAATGCTGCCCCGGCCCGGTGGCGGCAATGGCCTCCATCGCCTGTGCGTTTTCGCTCATGTCGATGCCGTCAAAGAAACGTCCGATCTTGCCGCAGAGATCGTGATCGATGATCGTTTTCTCGAAGGATGTGACGAGGCCGCCCTCCAGCCAGCCGGTCGCGTGATTGATAAGATTGGCCCCCGCGAACATCGACATCATCAGGCCCCACGCCGCCTCTTGTTGGCTTTGGGCATCGGGCAGCTTTGACGAACTGAGTGTGCCCACGGTGTGCAAGGGCACCCCCAGTCTGCGGGCAAGCTGTCCGGCAGCCAACACCATCAACCCGGCTTCGGGCGTGCCGAAGGTAGGCGCGCCGGATTTCATCGACATGGTCGAGGCAAAACTGCCCATCAAACAGGGCGCGCCGGGGTTTACCAGTTGGGTCAGCGCCATTGTCGCCATGGTTTCCGCCAGTACCTGCGCCAACGTCCCCGCAACGGTTGAGGGCGACATGGCTCCGGTCAGAACCCAAGGCGTGCAAGCCACAGGTTGACCCGCCCGCGCGTACGTTTTGAGAGCTCCGGACATATGACTGTCCATCACCAGCGGTGCGTTTGTGTTCGACACGCAGTAGAGCACCGCGTTTTCCGCCAGAAAATCCTCACCAAACACAATCCGCGCCATGTCAATGGCATGACCGGCACGTTCGGTTCCGATGAAAGCCCCCATAAATGCCCGGTCGGAATACCGAATATGGCCGTACAGCATGTCGAGGTGGCGTTTGTTGGCTGGCAGATCGACCGGTTCACACACGACACCGCCGGAATGGTGCAGCCATGGCAAACTGTGGTGGAGCTTTACCAAATCAATGAAATCCTGATGCGAGGCATAGCGACGGCCGCGATCCAGATCGTGTACGAAAGGTGGTCCCCAGGCCGGGCACAGCACGCTGGAATCGCCGCCCAGCTGAACGCTATTGGCCGGATTGCGCGCGTGTTGCGTGAACTGCGCGGGCGCGGTTGCGGTGATCATCTTACGGCAGAAACCAGGGGCAAAGCGCACGCGGGTGCCGTCCACATCACAGCCCGCCTGCGCGAAGATCTTGAGGATCGCAGGATCGTCTTGAAACTCCATCCCCGTCTCGGCGAGGATGGTGTCGGCATTGGCTTCGATTTGCTCCAGTCCCTCGCTACTGAGCACATTAAAGGTCGCAAGCTGTCGCCGAATGAATGGCGCTCGCGGCTCTGATCCTAGGCGATTGGACGCGGCCTTACGGCGTCGAGATAACCGGGAAGTAACCATGCCGACAGTGATGCCGCAGCACTTGACGCAAACCAAGAAAATCTCAACTGTATAAAGATTATTTATACTAAGGATGCGTAGATGCTGGATCGCCGTAGTTTGCCACCCGGGCTGATGCGCTCGCTTGAGGTTTTTGTTGCAGTGGCAGAAACCGGCCAGATGCGCGCGGGCGCAAAGCTTTTGAACCTTTCGCAGCCTGCCGCCTCGCAACATATCACGGCGCTGGAGAAAGCCTTTGGTACGGTGCTACTGGATCGCAGCACGCGCCCGGCACGGCTGACCTACGCCGGGGTACGACTGCACGGGAAAGCACAGAAAATTCTGGACGCGCTGTCGGACATGGAAACGGAACTGCGCCACGTTGGTCAAAAGTCCCTGACCTTGCTGCGTGTCGGCATCCAAGCCTCAATCGCGACCACCCTTACACCTGCGTTGATCGATCTTGCCCAACGGGTGTTTTCGGTCGAAGACATAACACTCCACGCCGGGCAGAGCGGCAACCACGAACACCTTCTGCGGACCAAACAAGCCGATCTGGCGATTACTTCGAACCCGTTTTTGGATATGGATGGGTTGGAACGCCATCACGTGCTGACCGAGAGGTACCTGCTGGTTCTGCCAAAGGCGTATGATGGTCCGACGAACAGTTTGGACGCGATCCAGAGGCAACTGCCGCTGGTTCGCTTTGGCGATACCACAAACGCTGGCCGACAAATCGCCCAGCACTTAAGGCGCCTGCGGTTTGAACCGGGCAAGGTCATTCAGGCGGACCGCTCCAGCATGGTGACGTCATGTGTGTCCGCGGGGCAGGGATTTAGCCTGTTGACCCCCACGTTGTTGATCGATGGGCTGGTCGAAAACATGAGCCTTCGAATAGTAGAGCTGCCGGTTTCCGGTCTGTCGCGTACTTTGACAGTCGTTGCCAGAAAGGGTGAATTGCAGAACCTGCCAAAGGCTTTCGCAGACCTATCGAGCCAAGAGCTGTCGAAGCAGATCAAAGCACAGATGGGTGATATAGCGGAAACGAGCTTGGATTGCAGCTGAACCAGATCCTTTGAGACAGAGAACACTCGGCGGTGCTTGGTGCTTTTCCCAAGTCAACACGTCTTTGTTCAGGTGGATAAGATGTCGACCTGGCCTAATTAATGTTTCGTCTTAACAATGCGCAAGGACGGGCAATTGCAGGTCGTATGGTTCAAACGCGACTTACGTGTGGAAGACCATCGTGCGTTGGTGCAGGCAGCGCAACAAGGACCTGTTCTGCCGATTTATGTTGTTGAGCCCGAGCTTTGGCAGCAACCGGATGCGTCCGCGCGGCAGTGGAGTTTTGTGGCCGAGACGCTTGTGGAATTACGTGACGACCTGGCTCGGATGGGTCAACCTTTGGTCGTGCGTTTCGGGCCCATTACCGAAGTTCTTGGGACGTTAAAGCAAAGCGGGCTTCTGCACGCGCTCTGGTCCCATGAAGAGACGGGGAACTATTGGAGCTACAGGCGTGATCTGCGTGTCGCAGCGTGGTGCCGCGAACAGGGCGTGCCCTGGTTCCAGGTGCAAAACCACGGCGTTTGGCGAAAGCTAAAGTCCCGGGATGGTTGGGCGACACGTTGGGATCGGGTCATGGCGGAACCCGTCAGCCGAGCACCATTTCTGCACCCCGTCAGCGTCGAGCCGGGGCAAATACCAACGATCCGCGATCTGGGTCTGTTCGATGATCCTTGCCCGCAGCGTCAGGTTGGGGGGCGGCGCGCTGGCATGGAACGCCTAACGAGTTTTCTGAGCGATCGCGGAGAATACTACCAACGCGCGATGTCCAGTCCGGTTGACGGGGCGAGGGTGTGTTCAAGGCTTTCGCCGTACCTGGCGTGGGGCGCCATCTCGATGCGCGAAGTTGCCCAAGCCTGTGAAAAGCGCCGCCATAACCTGCCGAAAGGGGCGCGAAACTGGCAAAAGTCGTTACGTTCATTTTCCGGACGATTGCACTGGCACTGCCATTTTATCCAAAAGCTTGAGGACGACCCCCGGATCGAGTTCGAAAACATGCATTCGGACTACGGCAGTCTGCGTCCTGACATCCCTGACGCTGAACTTTTGCGCGCTTGGTGCGTAGGTGAGACAGGATACCCGTTTCTGGATGCCTGTATGCGGTCATTGCAGGCGACAGGGTGGTTGAATTTTCGGATGCGCGCGATGGTGATGGCAACGGCAAGCTATCATTTGTGGTTGGATTGGCGCGCGCCGGGGCAGTATCTGGCGCGGATGTTCACCGACTATGAACCCGGCATTCACTGGAGCCAGGTTCAGATGCAATCGGGCACGACAGGTATCAATACGGTGCGCATCTATAACCCGGTCAAACAAGGGTATGATCAGGACCCAAGCGGCGCATTTATCCGAAAGTGGCTGCCTGAACTGGTGGAAATTCCTGACCAATACATCCACGAACCTTGGAGGTCGGAAACGCCCTACACTGTGATCGGGCAACGTTACCCAGATCGTATCTTTGACCATCTTGCCGCGACAAAAGCCGCGCGTGAGCGTGTCTGGGCAGTGCGACGTGGTCCCAGGTTCCGAGCTGAGGCGCAAGCGATCGTTGCCAAACATGCGAGCCGCAAGGCAGGGCGTCCAAAACGCGGGCGCGGATCAAAAAACGGGGCGGTGCAGCTGAGTCTTCCTTTTGGAGATGCCCAATGAAAATGCGCAAGAAATCGGAGCTCGCTCAAAAAACATGCGCCACATGCGGTCGTCCGTTCGCATGGCGCAAGAAATGGGCGAAGGTGTGGGACGAGGTCCGCTATTGCTCGGTTCGGTGTCGGCGATCTTCTTGAATCCTGTGTTGCCGAAGCAGTCTTTGGCCGTCGAAAGTTACGGCTGATCTTCAGCCCGTTTGCTGGGGTGCAAGGTCACCGACGCGCATGGCGCCGCAATAACTCTTGTTTGCCTTGAGATGCCAGCGACTTAAGTCGAACTCAAACAGAACCCACGAGACGATAAATGCCCTCAGCCGCAGTGCTTCTGCCCAATCAACTGTTCGTTGAACACCCCGGTTTAGATGAGAGCCGGGATCGTGTGGTGTTGTTTGAAGACCCTCTATTTTTCGGCGACGCGCAATATCCGATGCGGATGCACAAGCAAAAGCTATGGCTTCACCGTGCTAGCATGGCGCGCTTTCATCAGATCTTGCGCGCCAAAGGCGTCAATGCCGAGATCTACCCTTATGAAAAGCGAGCGGATGCCTGCCTTCGACTGTTTCAACGCCTCGCCTCAGAGGGGATTGATCAAATAGTCATGGTAGATTCTGTGGACTTCATTGCACGCAGACGCCTGGAAAAGGCTGCGCGCGCTTTGGACTTAGTCCTGGACTTCCGCCCATCGCCGGGCTTTTTGAACAAGCCTGACGACAATGAGTTTTGGATCAAGGACCGCAAACGCTGGTTCATGGCCGACTTTTACAAACACCAACGCCGCCGGTTTGGTGTTTTGATGGAGGGCGATCAGCCTCTTGGTGGTCAATGGAGCTTTGACAAAGACAATCGCAAAAAGGTTCCCAAAACGCTGATCAACAGCTTGCCTTGGATAGATTGGCCTGAACATGACGCCGTGGATCAAGCTGCCAAGCGCAGTGTGTTGTCTGAGTTTCCAGATGCGCTGGGCACGATAGATAAGCTTTACTATCCAACGTCTCATCAGGCTGCGGAAGCGTGGTTGCATCAATTCCTGGAACGCCGCTTTGACAGGTTTGGCGACTTTGAAGACGCTATTTTGGAGGGTGAAAGCTGGCTTTGGCACGCTGTTCTCACGCCTGCGCTGAACATCGGACTGTTGACGCCAAAACAAGTGCTCGACGCAACGTTGTCCTTTGCGCGGAAACGAAACGTTCCGCTCAATTCGGTCGAAGGTCTTGTGCGCCAGATCATCGGGTGGAGAGAGTTCATGAGGGCAACCTATGAACACCTTGGTGTTCAGATGCGCACTTCAAACAACTGGGGCCATACCCGCAAGATGCCCACGTCTTTTTACGACGGGACCACTGGCATCGGACCGATCGACGACACGATCCAGCGTATCCTGCAAACAGGCTATTGCCACCACATCGAACGCCTGATGGTCCTGGGGGGCTTTATGTTTCTCTGCGAGATTGACCCGAATGAGGTGTATCGGTGGTTCATGGAGATGTTCGTTGATAGTTATGATTGGGTCATGGTCCCGAACGTTTATGCCATGAGCCAGCATGCCGACGGCGGGCTTATTACCACCAAGCCTTACTTTTCAGGCTCGAACTATATCCGAAAGATGAGCCATTGGGGCAAAGGTCCATGGGCAGAAACCTGGGACGGTTTGTACTGGAGGTTCATTTTCAAGCATCAGGACGATCTTGCCCGCAATCCCAGATGGTCCATGATGTGTAAAGCAGCGGCGCGAATGGGGCCCGAGACCAAGCAACAGCACCTTAATGCCGCTAACACATTTCTGGATCAGCAGTTTTGAAAGCCTGTTTACTGGACTCTTGAAGCTCGGGCTATAAGCTTGGTTTGACTTTCAAAAGAGGTACAGAATTGCTGGCTCGGATTGCTTCATTCATGTTCTTGGCGGGGGTTGGGATTTGCGGGACCGTTACCGCGTTGGCCGCGGACGTATTGCATCAATGGGTGCAATTGGGACCTGATAACACAATCATAGTTCGTGCGATTTCGACGACACCCGACTGTCCAATGATTGAAGTCGATGGGCAGTTTTTTGCGATGGCCAAACGTGCAGAACCGAGCGACGCTTTCGAGGAAAGCGTCTGCGAGCACCGCGCGCCAATAGCCACGGAAAGTCTGTCGCTCAATGGAAACCCGCTGCCAATTCTGCGCCCAAACGCAGAACGCATTATCGTGCTTGGGGATACCGGATGCCGCATTCGGGGAAGCCGCGTTCAGGATTGCAATGATCCAGCCGCCTGGCCGTTGAAATCCATAGTGGAAGAAATTGTGTCAAAATCACCGGATCTGGTAATCCACGTCGGAGATTACCTTTACCGATCATCGGAATGCCCGGATCCCGAGAAATGCGGCGGATCTCCATTCGGTGATAATTATAAGGCTTGGTCCGCCGATTGGTTGGAACCGGCAGATAAGCTGCTGACAACCGTCCCGTTTATCTTTCTTCGCGGAAATCACGAAAACTGCGGGCGCGGCGACAATGGATGGTTTCGCTATTTTGCATCTGGCTCTGTCCCGGCAAACTGCCCTGCAGTGACCGACCCCTGGAGCGCCTCGGTAGGTGATCTTGATTTTGTGTCCTTCGATTCCTCTGCTGGTCCCGCACCGCTCAGCAGCCCTGATTTGTTGCCGGTCTACGGGCAAATGGCCAGGGACGTGTTTGCAAGTACCAGCAATGAAACATGGCTGCTTACGCATCGCCCACTATGGGTGAACATGCACGCCTTTGGTGAGCTGATCGATGGCGACGACACACAGCGCGAGGCTTTTGGCGCTATTATTCCAGAGACGGTCAGTCTTATTCTGTCCGGCCATATTCATGCCTTTCAAGCAATAGACCTATTGCATGGGCCTGTTCAGGGCATCGTCGGCAACAGCGGAACGCAGCTTGATCCCATGCCTTCCGGCATTGCCAATGATGTTGAAGTTGCGGGGAGCCTAGCGCGGACCATCGTCAACAATGGTGAGTTCGGTTTTCTGATGCTGAACAGGCAACCTGATGGTGGTTGGCTGATTGACGCGATTGACGCAAAAGGGCTGGTGCTAAACCGCTGCGAGCTGGCGAAACGATCGCTTTCCTGCGAGTGACGCATAGTTTCGGCAGCACCCGATCATCTTTCAATTCTCATTGGCGAACCTGTGTCAGGGCGGGACCACAGTTGAGTTCCTTTCATGCAATAACCCGCACTGTTTGATAAAAGGTTCTGAACCGCTCCAATCGTTCCGACAGTGCATCGTAAGGTGATGGCTCAAATGTTGCAGTGCTGGTGGTCTGGACGGACAGGTCACTGATGCTTAGGGCAGTGTCGCCACAAGCTGCGAGCCTGACTGCGCCGAAAGCCGGACCAGTGTCTGACCCGGCCGATCGTTCGATCGGTTTGTCTATCACGGATGCAATCAAGCCCAGCAACAGGTCCGAACGGCTTCCGCCTCCGATCGCGGAAAGTGCGGGTAGGTTTTGTATGGTTTCGCCAAAACTTTCGGCAGCGTCTGCAAAGCAAAAGGCCACGGATTCCACCACAGCCCGGCAGATTTCAGCCCGGGTCGTTGCGTCCTCGAGGCCGAAAAAGCAGGCGCGAATATGAGGGTCGCCGTGGGGGCTGCGTTCTCCGGTCAGGTAGGGCAGAAAAATAGGTACACGCTCAGTATTGGCGGTTTGGGCTAGCGTGATGACTTCACCGGCGGTCACGCCCAATTGTTCCGCGATCCAGGCAATCGGGCGTGCGCCGTTCAACATAGCCGCCATTTGATACCAGCGATCTGGCAACGTATGCGCAAAGGCGTGAACGTATTTCTCGGGGTTGGGTTTATAAGTGTCGTCGGCCACGAAAAGCTGGCCAGAGGTACCCAGCGAAATGAAACCCCGTCCGGGTTCAGTGGCCCCAAGCGAAACTGCACCTGTGGCCGCGTCCCCTCCGCCCGCTACAACCGGCGTACCAGTTTTTAAGCCAGTTTCCGACGCCGCACTGGCAGAAACTGCCGCGACCACGTCGTGCCCGTGATGCAAAGGGGGCAGCCAATCGGGCGAGGTATCGCTTGCTGCTGCGACGTCCGAATTCCAATCCCGCGTGCTCTGGTCCAGCCACATAGTACCCGCCGCGTCAGAGATATCCGTTGCAAGATGACCGTGCAGCTTTAGGGCGACGTAGTCCTTTGGCAGTAAGATATGCGAAATGCGGGCATAGTTTTCTGGTTCATAGCGTTTCAGCCACATGATCTTTGGCGCGGTAAAACCGGGCAGGGGCAGGACGCCCGAGGTTGTCCCGATCTGCGGTACGGCCTGGCGCAGCTGATCACACTCTGCTACCGACCGGCTATCATTCCACAAAATCGCGGGCCTGATGGGGGTCTTGTTTGCGTCGAGCAGTACCGCCCCATGCATCTGGCCGGACAGCCCGATGGCTTTCACGTCGCTGAGCCGAACGGACGTGCCCAAGGTGTGCAACGCGTCGCAGGTCGCGCGCCACCAGATATCCGGCGGTTGCTCGGACCAGCCCGGCTGCGGAGAGGAGGTTTCCAATTCAACTGCGGCTGTCGCGACAATCCGGGTTGTGTCCGAACACACGACCTTGACCGCCGACGTCCCAATGTCGATCCCTATGTACATATGGGAATCTGTAGCTTTCACAGGTTTGCGCGGCAAGGGCGAGGGGATTGATTTTTTGGCGCGCGGAAAGAATATGTAAAGTTACGAAAGAAACAGGCGCAGACCCCGACGTTATGACCAAGATAAAGAACATGGAGGAATTCGCAGCTGTCAGCGGTATATCGCGGCCAACTGTATCCAAGTATTTTCACGACCCCGATAGCGTTCGCGCGAGTACACGCGCACGCATTGAAGAGGCGCTTGAGCGGTTTGACTACCGGCCAAACATCTACGCGATTAACCAAAACAGGAAGCTGACAAAGAATATCGGCATCGTCGTGCCCTACCTGGCTGATCCGTTCTTTGCAGAGATCGCCAGATACCTTGAACAAAGCTGTATCGCGGCTGGCTATCGCCCCACGCTGTTCAGTTCGCATGGCGAGCAAAAGCTGGAAAACGAAATTCTGGATAGTTTGCGATCTCTCAAACCTGCGGGTGTTTTGTTGGCCCCTTTGGGGCGCGCATCTGACCGCTTGGCGATCGAAAAGTTCTGCGCCGATGTCCCGACCATCCTTTTTGACAGTAACCTCGATGGCCTTGGTGCGGCATTCGTCGGATCCGATAACTTCAGCTTCGTTTCGCAGACCGTAGAGTACATGATCCGAACCGGAGAGCCCCCGTCCTTCTTTGAAATGCGCACCCCGGCAAACCCGAACGCAAACAAACGCCGCAAGGCCTATGTTGACGTCATGGAAAGCCTCGGGCTGGAACCGCATGTCATCAAGGTTGAGGGCAGGGGATGGGCTTTCGAAGACATCGGCAAGCGCGGTGCGTTGAAGGTCTTGGAAGAACGGCAATTAAAGACAGACTCGGTTCTGTGCAGTAACGACCGTCTCGCAATCGGGTTTCTTGCGGCCTGTTATGAGCAGGGGATTCGTGTCGGCCGGGGCAAAGATTGCAGTCTGCGCGTGGCCTCGAATGATGACCATCCCTTTGCAAAATTCACGTGCCCATCTTTGACAACCGCGGCCCATGATTATGACAACGTGGCGGCAAAAAGCGCCGAGTCTCTGTTCGAACTCATTGAAAATGGTGGGAAATTCGACACGCGTGCCGAAACTTTGTTCCCGGCGCGCTTGGTTTTGCGTGAGTCCGCCTGACTTCAAAATTTAACGCGCGTAAAGTTTTTATTGACGCCGCGACAAGATTCGATCTACCCTTCCTGCACGACATCCAAGCTCAGGGAGGACAGGGATGTATCTCAAACACGCACTTCGTGCGGCGACTGCATTGACATTTGTCGCCACGGCAGCGGCCCAAGCGGAAACCATAACGATCGCCACAGTGAACAATGGCGACATGATCCGCATGCAGGGCTATACCGACAATTTCACCGAGGCGACCGGCATTGACGTCGAGTGGGTGACGCTGGAAGAAAACGTTCTGCGCCAGCGCGTTACCACGGACATCACGACCAAAGGTGGTCAGTTCGACATCATGACGATCGGCATGTACGAAACGCCGATCTGGGGTCAAAACGGCTGGCTGGTGCCGCTGGATGGCATGTCAGCAGAGTATGACGTCGGGGACCTGTTGCCTGCGATGGCAGGTGGTCTGAGCAACGATGGCACCCTTTATGCTGCGCCGTTTTACGGCGAAAGCTCGATGATCATGTATCGCACAGACCTGATGGAGAAAGCTGGCATGGAAATGCCAGAGGCACCAACATGGCAGTTCATCCGCGAAGCGGCTGCTGCAATGACGGATCGCGATAACGACATCAACGGCATCTGTCTGCGTGGCAAGGCCGGTTGGGGCGAAGGCGGAGCCTTCATCACTGTCACCGCAAACTCGTTCGGTGCGCGCTGGTTTGACGAAGACTGGAAGCCCCAGTTCGATCAACCAGAGTGGAAAGAGGCACTGACCTTCTTCGTAGACATGATGAATGAATCGGGCCCTGCAGGGTATGCCACCAATGGGTTCAACGAAAACCTCTCACTGTTCCAGCAAGGCAAGTGCGGAATGTGGATTGATGCCACGGTTGCGGCGTCTTTCGTGACCAATCCGAATGACTCGACCGTAGCTGACAAGGTCGGCTTCGCTCTGGCCCCGAATGCGGAAGGTGTCGACAAGCGCGCCAACTGGCTCTGGGCATGGGCGCTTGCGATCCCGGCTGGTACGCAGCAGGAAGATGCCGCCAAGAAGTTCATCGAATGGGCGACCTCGAAAGACTATATCGAGCTGGTAGCCGAGAACGAAGGCTGGGCCAACGTTCCCCCGGGTGCGCGGACGTCTCTCTATGAGAACGACAACTACAAGGACATCCCTTTTGCGCAGATGACGCTGAAGTCAATCCTTGCGGCTGACCCCCAGAACTGCTGTGCGCAGCCGACCCCCTATACTGGCATCCAGTTCGTTGCGATCCCGGAATTCGCGGGTATTGCGACACAAGTCAGCCAAGAGTTCTCGGCGGTCTACGCCGGACAGCAATCGGTCGATGAAGCCCTTGCAAAAGCGCAGGCCTTTACCGCCGAAGAGATGGAAGCCGCAGGGTACTGACGTCTTCTCCCCAGTGGGTGGGCAGATCGCTGCCCCCCGCTTCTTCACTTTCACAAATCGTGTTTTTCTCGCAGGCTTGCGTTACGCCTGAACAGAGAGGGTTTGCGTCATGGCTACTCAACACTCCCGATCCGTTGCCCGGTTGATGATGGCACCCGCCGTAGTTTTGCTACTTGGTTGGATGCTGGTGCCGCTGACGATGACACTGTACTTTTCATTCAAGAAATACCTGCCGCTGCGCGGTGGTGATCTGGGTTGGGTCGGACTGGATAACTACATTCGTTTCGTCTCCTCCAGTACATTCTGGCCCGCGGTCCAGGCGACGCTGGTGATCGTTGGTGGCGTTCTGGTGATCACCGTGGTTCTTGGCGTCTTGCTGGCGATGCTTTTGGATCAACCCATGTGGGGGCAGGGCGTCGTACGTATCCTTGTGATAGCGCCTTTCTTTGTCATGCCGACCGTATCTGCGCTGGTTTGGAAAAACATGTTTATGGACCCGGTCAATGGTCTTCTGGCGCATCTGTGGCGCTTTTTCGGAGCCGAGCCGATCTCGTGGCTGTCCGAGGCGTCGATGACTTCGATCGTGATGATCGTGTCATGGCAGTGGCTGCCTTTCGCAACGCTGATCTTGCTAACTGCAATCCAGTCACTGGACAGCGAACAACTGGAAGCTGCCGAGATGGACGGAGCACCGCCGCTGAAACGGTTCTACCATATCATCCTGCCGCATCTGGGCCGGGCGATCACCATCGTGATCCTGATCCAGACCATCTTTCTTCTGTCGATCTTCGCCGAGATTTTCGTGACCACCGGCGGCGCATTCGGCACCCGTACACTGACCTACCTGATCTTCCAGCGCGTTTTGGAAAGCCAGAATGTCGGCCTTGGATCGGCTGGTGGTGTCTATGCAATCATTCTTGCCAACATCGTTGCCATCTTCCTGATGCGCATCGTCGGCAAAAATCTGGACGCGTGAGGAGGTAGTATCATGGCCCGCGCCGTCACAACCCGCCGCAAATCGCTGAACACTGCCCTTGCCTGGGCTGTTGGTCTGCTGATCTTTTTCCCGATCCTTTGGACGATCCTGACCAGCTTTAAAACCGAAGCGCAGGCGATTGCCAGCCCACCGATCTTTCTGAACTTCGACTGGACGCTGGAAAACTATGCCATCGTGCAGGAACGCTCGGATTACATGCGCTTTCTCTGGAATTCGGTAATCATAGCAGGCGGTTCCACCCTTTTGGGCGTGATCATCGCAGTCCCTGCAGCTTGGGCCATGGCCTTTGTGCCCTCCAAGCGGACCAAGGACATCCTGTTGTGGATGCTGTCCACCAAGATGTTGCCTGCGGTTGGTGTCTTGTATCCGATCTACCTGCTGTTCATTCAGTTGGGCCTGTTGGACAGCCGCGCTGGTCTGGTGGTGGTGCTGATGCTGATCAATCTGCCGATCATTGTCTGGATGCTGTACACTTACTTCCGCGAAATTCCGGGCGAAATTCTGGAAGCCGCGCGAATGGACGGTGCGACATTGAAAGAGGAAATCCTCTACGTCCTGACGCCCATGGCAGTTCCCGGTATCGCCTCGACTGTGCTGTTGAACTTTATCCTTGCCTGGAACGAAGCGTTCTGGACCCTCAACCTGACTGCCGTTGATGCGGCCCCGTTGACGGCCTTTATCGCCAGCTATTCCAGCCCGGAAGGCCTGTTCTTTGCCAAGCTCAGCGCGGCTTCGACCATGGCAATTGCGCCAATCCTGATCCTTGGCTGGTTCAGCCAGAAACAACTTGTCCGCGGCCTGACCTTCGGCGCTGTGAAATAAGGAACACGACACATGGGACGTATTCAACTCAAGTCCGTGACCAAAAGCTTCGGCGATGTACAGGTCATCCCTCCATTGGACCTGACCATAGAAGATGGCGAGTTCACAGTCTTTGTCGGCCCTTCGGGCTGCGGTAAATCCACCTTGCTACGCCTGATTGCGGGTTTGGAAGACATCACAACCGGCCACATCGAAATCGACGGTGCTGATGCCACTGATGTGCCGCCCGCCAAGCGCGGCTTGGCGATGGTGTTTCAGTCTTACGCGCTGTACCCCCATATGTCTGTGCGTAAGAACATCGCGTTCCCTTTGCGCATGGCCAAGCTAGAGCAGGCAGAAATCGACAAACGTGTCGAAGGTGCAGCCAGTGTTCTGAACCTTGCGGATTATCTGGATCGCCGCCCAGGGCAACTGTCGGGTGGACAGCGTCAAAGGGTTGCCATTGGGCGCGCAATTGTCCGCGAACCGGCCGCGTTTCTGTTTGATGAGCCACTTTCGAACCTGGATGCCGCCCTGCGTGTCGGCATGCGGCTTGAAATAAGCGAGCTGCACGAGCGTCTTGAAACCACGATGATCTACGTGACGCATGATCAGGTCGAGGCGATGACCATGGCCGACAAGATCGTCGTTCTTCAGGCCGGGGTGATTGAACAGGTTGGCAGCCCGCTAGAGCTGTACCGAACACCGCGTAACCTATTCGTAGCTGGCTTTATCGGTTCGCCTAAAATGAACTTTATCCAAGGGGATGAGGCAGCCAAACATGGCGCACATACAATCGGTATCCGGCCCGAGCATATCGCGGTTTCTGACACCGAAGGCACCTGGTCCGGTGTGGTCAGCGTGTCAGAACACCTTGGCTCGGACACGTTCTTTCATGTGCACGAAACAGGTCTGGCCGAAACCATCACGGTTCGCGCGGATGGCGAGGTCGGATTCCGTCACGGCGACCGTATCCATTTGACTCCCCGCGCGGACGTAATTCACAAGTTTGATGCGCAAGGGCTACGGATAGAATGATGCGTCTGGAAGGCAAAACCGCACTGATCACGGGTTCGGCCCGCGGGATCGGTCTTGCCTTTGCAAAAGCGTATGTGTCCGAGGGCGCGCGCGTTGCTTTGGCTGATATCGACATAACGCGTGCCACAGAAGCTGCTGCCGAAATCGGCACAGCCGCAATGGCCGTAGAGATGGACGTCACGAACCAGAACAGCATTGATCAGGCAGTGACCGATGTCTCAGAGAAACTAGGTCCGATCGATGTTTTGATTAACAATGCAGCAATCTTTACGGCGGCCCCGATCGCAGAAATTGAACGTGCAGACTATCAGCGTGTCTTTGATATCAATGTTGCGGGCACGCTGTTCACATTGCAGGCGGTCGCACGCCATATGATGGAACACGGTACCAAGGGGCGTATCATCAACATGGCGTCTCAGGCCGGTCGGCGGGGGGAGTCTTTGGTTGCCGTCTACTGTGCCAGCAAGGCTGCGGTTATTTCATTGACCCAATCGGCCGGGTTGAACCTTATCGCCCACGGTATCAACGTAAACGCCATTGCACCGGGTGTTGTGGACGGTGAGCACTGGGATGGGGTCGACGCGTTTTTTGCCAAACACGAAGGCAAAGCGCCGGGGCAGAAAAAACGTGAAGTTGGCGAAGCTGTCCCCTATGGCCGCATGGGACGTGCCGAAGACCTGACTGGAATGGCTGTCTTTCTGGCCTCGGACGAGGCGGAATACATCGTGGCGCAGACCTACAATGTGGATGGTGGGAACTGGATGAGCTGATGGAACAACTGGCCGACTCGGTAATCAAGCTTGCACGTGACACACTGGATGCGCTGCCAGATGGCGTTCAGCGTCCACTCTACAGTGCGGCTGACATAAAGCCTGGCATCGTTCACATTGGTCTCGGGAATTTTCACCGTGCGCATCAGGCGTGGTACGTTCACCAGTTGATGCAAAGCGGCAAAGCGATGGACTGGGGCATCATTGGTGCCGGGGTGCGCTCTTACGATGCAGACATGCGGCAAAAGCTTTTGGCGCAGGACTGTTTGACCACCTTGATCGAACTTGACCCGGCGGGAGTTTCGGCGCAGGTCATCGGTCCAATGGTTGACTATTTGCCGATCGAAAGCGGGAATGCGACCTTGATCCGGCAAATGTCGGACCCCGCAATTCGCATCGTATCTTTGACGGTGACAGAGGGCGGGTATTATCTGGACCCCACAACCGGAGCGTTCGACACATCGCATGATGATGTCCGTCATGATGTGCAGCACCCGGATCAGCCCAGAACTGTTTTTGGCGCCATCGTCGCGGCACTTGGCCAACGCAAAAGTGCGGGGGTGTCGCCTTTCACGGCGCTGAGCTGCGACAACCTGCAAGGGAACGGCGCGATCCTGCGCCGATGTGTCGTTGGGCTTGCCCGAATGTCCGATCCGGATCTGGCGGATTGGATAGATCAGAATGGGGCATTCCCAAATTCCATGGTGGATTGCATTGTGCCGGCCACCACCGATCAGGTTAAGACGCAAACCCGGGCGTTGGGCATTGATGACCGTGCCCCAGTCACACATGAGAATTTCCGCCAATGGGTTATCGAAGATGCGTTTTGCGCAGGCCGTCCCCCCTTGGAAGACGTTGGCGCAACGATCACAAAGGATGTTCACCCCTACGAGGCGATGAAGCTGCGGATATTGAACGGAGGTCACCAAATCCTGGCGAATGTGGGCGAAGTACTGAACATTCCCACGATATCGGCCTGTATGCAGGATAGGGTCATATCCGATTTCTTTGCGACCGTTCAGGCAAGGGACATACTTGGGCATGTGGCGTCGGTCCCGGGTATGACGCCCGCCAACTACCTGAATTTGATCACCCGGCGGTTCGAAAATACGGCTATTCACGACACAACACGTCGCGTGGCATTTGACGGATCGTCCAGACACCCCGGATTTTTGTTGCCAACTCTGCGCGATGCGCTGGACGCAAACACGTCGATCTCGGGGCTGGCGCTGGCCGAAGCGTTTTGGTGCAGAATGTGTGAAGGGACACGCGAAGACGGAACTGAGATCGCCGCGAATGATCCGATATGGGATCAGCTTCAGGACACAGCCAAAGCCGCGCGTCTTAATCCAATGCTGTGGATTGAAAACGCCAAGATTTACGGATCCTTGGGGCAAGACGATCGGTTTGGAACCGCCTTCGCAAATTGGTTAGAGATCATCTGGAAAGACGGATGCCGCCACGCGTTGCAGACTTATCTGGCGCAACCGGCGTAAATGCGCGACTTGAACAGCCGCGCTGCATAAAGCCCGGCCGCATTGTCCCGATAAGGGTACCTAGTCGTGGGGAAGGTTGCGACTTGCCTGAATGTCACGAATATCGTCTGGCCAGGTGGAGCGGATATAACCCAGAACGTCCCATATGTCGCCATCCGTCAACGTGCCGTCAAAGCCCGGCATGCCGCTGTTGAAATCACTGATGCCGCGGGCTGCCAGCGTTTCGGCGCCACCAAGTTTGGTGTAGTCGAACAGAAGCTGGTTATCGTGGTGCCAGGTATGCCCCGTCACATCATGGGGTGGGGCAGGTAGCACGCCGTTTTCATCGGGTGTTTGCCAATTAGGTTGACCTTCCAGATCAGCTCCGTGGCATACAGCACAATGCTCGGTATAAAGGCTCTGACCATTTTCCAGGTCTCTGTCCAACAACTCATGATCTGCCGTCCCAATGGTCGCTATGCAACAAAGGGCTAACGCAAATATGTGTTTGTTCATCTCAACCTACCTCAGTTCGGCAGCGTAAGCACGGTCGTTAGCGTGGCTGTAGCTGCAAGCACGAAAAATACGATTACTGCCTCAACCTCGATGGATCGGGCAAGGTGCCCGGCTGCCTTTGCGTCTTGGTTTTGCATGGCTGGAACAAGCCGCAGCTTGTTCGCAGCGGCAAGGAACAATAACAGCCCCACGAGTAACACTTTCAACAACAACACCTGCCCGTAGCTGGTGAAGAAAAGTGCGTTGAGACCGCCGACAAGAAGCCAGGCCATCCAAAGGCCCGCTATGATCAATATCGGCACAATCACGGTTGCAGCTTGTCCAAATCGGTGCCCAAGTCTTGCAGCATCTGTAAGGTGTTCGGGCATTCGAGCCATAGTCCGCAATGGACTAAAGATACCGATCCAAAAGGCAACGCACGCCAGATGCAGCAAAAGCAAGGCCTGAACACCAAAGCGTTCAAGCGCCGGCACATGTCCAATCTGCGTAAAAGACCACAAAGCCAAAATACCACCGGCGAGGGCCACCCATCGCCCAAAGCCTTGAACAGAAAGCCCGATAAGGATCAAAACTGCGCCCGCAAGACGGTAAACAAGGACCTCGCCGGCCGATGTCTGCCAAAGCAAACTCAGCATCTCTGGGTCGACCATGCCGTCGGCCCCGCCCGTTAAGGCGGCACCACGAAGCATGAAGCCAATTACTGTTGCGGCAAGGGCAAGCCACGCAAGGATCATGGCTTGGCGTTTCATCATTTCGCTGATGGGGGTTACCAAGCCGGAATACATGCACATAACGGCGACCTGTCCCGAGGATCCTACAAAGCCAACGTAAAGAACGAGTTTTGCGAGGATCGCAGCAATTCCCCAAATGTCTGGCATGCTCATTCTACGGTAAAGGAAAACTCGCCTTGCATCGCGTGACCGTCTTCACCCAGACCACGCCACTCGATGACATATGTTCCGCTTCCACTGCTTGGGAGTGGGATGGTGAAGACCTGATCAAAGCTCGTCTGATTACCCAAATCCAAACCCACGGCCGAGTGCTCTTCGTGCACCATTTCAACCCGCGTTAACCGGATATCATCTGAGAAGTTGAGGCCAATTTCAGCGGGTACGTCGGTTACCGTGGTTCCGTCGCCGGGGGTCGTCTCCTCAATCTTGGAATGCGCAAGTACGCCATTTGGGAACAAAACCATAAGTGCGAGCATTAGCATCTTCTTCATAGGGCATCCCTCAATTTATTGGCGCACAGTATGAACTGACTGGTATTCAAACAGTTTGAAAAAACCGCGTCCAGCACCCGCCTGAACAATGGAGGCGGTTTGTTGTTGCGCGGCACGGCCATTAGAGCCGGACAATGGGTGCTCTGATTTACTCTAATTACTGCCGCTGATCGCATATGCAAAAATTGCACCCAGCCTGCAGTATCAATTTCATAGTGGTCATATTCCATAAAAACGTTGGCTTTGCGAAAAGGTGCATCTGAATCTCGCCTATCGCTGGTTTTGTCGCCTTGATCGGAACTGCCGCGTACCGGATCGCTCAACTTTTTCCAAGAACCGGCATGGTCGGTTCCGGGAAAGCAAATTACTGCATCATCTGTTCGAGACGACCGTTGCCGGCTGCATCGCGGAAGGTTTGGTGAGCGGGCAGCGTATCGCCATCGATGTCAACCTAACCAAAGCGGATGCCAACAAGCAACACTCGACACCCAAGGAAGAATGGGACCGTCTGACATCGATCCTGCTGATGCGCCACGTGCGGTGCGTGAATATCCGGGCACTCTGGATCAGGCAGCATTCGGAGCTGCGAGCGAGGTCCAGCCAAAGTTCACGTCTCATTCCGACTCCCTAAGCTAATGGACCGCTGTACGCAAAGGTTCGGCATTCTTTAGCTATTCGGACGACTACCGGATCGCTACTGACCATGGTGTGATTGTCGACGTAGAAGCCACCATACCAAACCTACAGGTCGAGTTCGGGTTAGCGAAGACGCGCACTAAGTAGCTCGCGACATCGCCAAGACCGGCCAATACGACATTTCCATAAAGCTCAGGGAGCAGGTGGAAATGCTCTTTGCCCACCTCGAACGCATCCTCGGGATGGGACGGCTCCGATTGCTCGGCCCATGCAGTACGAAAGACGAATTCCTTCTCGCCGCCACCGCCCAGAACCTCCGCAAATTGGCTGAGATCTTTCTTGCACCGCAGCAAGCGCGAAAAGTCTGACGCGACAGGCGCTCGCGCTCAGTTTGGCGCGTTGTTTTCTGCGCCATTAATGCATTACTTTTGAATATAATAAGTCGGCGCCTACGTTTTACAGCCCGGAAGTTGCTTAGCAACTAAGACAACTGACAGTCACAAAATGAGAAATCCGCGGGACTGGAAATTTCGGCAAACGTAGCCACATGTGCTGGTATGATCAGTCGCCGACAGTTTATTGCAGCCGCAACTAGTGTAGTTGCTGCTCCGCACATCGCGAGGGCACGGGCCGGTGCACTAAGCGAAGCGATTGGCCAACTCCCGCAACTACATTCCCTTCAGATCAAAAGAGGCGACGACACAGTCTTTGCCGAGGCGCCTCGTGGCCCCGGTCTCAACCGATTGGCTAATATCAAATCCTGCTCGAAGAGCATCGTCTCCCTGCTTCTTGGGGTGGCGATCGAAAACGGCGAAATCCCGTCGATCAATTCGACTCTTGGCGAGGTCGCGCCCGGCATTCTTCCGCCAGATGCCACTCCTGGAGCAGCCGAGATTTCGATGGAGGATTTGGTGACACTGCGGGCGGGTCTCGAAAGAACTTCAGGCCCAAACTACGGTGATTGGGTGCGCTCACAAAACTGGATTGCAGACGCTCTGACCCGTCCGATGGTGGCAGAGCCGGGGACGCGCATGCTGTACTCAACAGGTTCAACACATCTCCTCGGGGCTGCGCTTGCTGAAGCTACAGGGAAGACCCTTCTTCAGCAGGCTCGGGAGCGGCTCGGTGACCCGCTGGGAATTGAGATACCCGCATGGACGCGAGACCCGCAAGGCTACTATCTTGGCGGAAATGAGATGGCCCTGAAACCCACGGCGATGTTGGAGATCGCAACCCTATTGCTTAATCGCGGGGCCTTTCAGGGGACTCAGATCATTCCCCAAAATTGGATTGAGGCTTCAACCAAACCCTACGCTCGATCCCCTTGGTCAGGTCTGGAATACGGATACGGATGGTTCTTGTCGCCTTCCGGCTATTCCCTAGCGAGAGGCTATGGCGGCCAAATCATCGCGGCACACTTCGAACGAAACCTCGCCGTCGTGATAACTTCTGATCCCACGTTGCCCGCCCGATCAGGTGGCTACTTCGGAGATCTCGTTCGGCTGTTGGATGGCCCGGTAATAGAAGTCGCATAGGCCGAACGCCCCGAACCGTCGGATGACTGCATAGAGTCTTTTGTTTCCTTTCAAATCTGGTCGTGTTTGCGATCCTTTTCTTCGATGGAGATGACGAATTCCAGTTTCTGAACTAGAGAAATCGTGAGGGTTTTGTTCTTTGTCGGCAGATCCTGTGATTTGGAGTACATCATACATACGGTCCTGCACTCAGACTGGAACTGCTGGCCCGTGGTGAGCTCAAAGGGGCTTCCCAAGTGCGACACCCGACAAAGCCGCCATTTAGTGCCTTCACTGACATTGGATAGAACTGCGCGGCGATTCAGACGTACTGCAAAGTCTTGGAAATCGCTCTGCTAGTCGCTGGAAAAGCTCTGAGTCCGCTTAAACCAAGGTGAATTCGGTTTGACGAAGCGGCAATGTCCATCCTGTGAGGCTCTTTCACCCGCGGCATCTGAACTCGTTAATACCCAAGAGCTTGCATCAGATACCGAAACCCCAAAGATGATCACGGGCAATTCACAATTTTCTGTGCACACCAAATTGTGTGATGCCAAGCGGGCGCTTCACGAATAGCTGATTTTTGTCAACTTGTTACCGAGAGATTTCCATGCTCCGTTTCCTTTTATGCGCTTTGGTTTTGGCAGCCCCGGTCCGGGCTGATGATCTGAGCGCCTTTGCAGCTGAACGCCTGCGGGATGCTTTGCTGCTCTATGATCAGAAATTCCGCGATGGCGAGACTGGTCAGTATCTGGACTCGATACGTCTGGACGACAGAAACGGGTCGCCGATTTCATCGATAGCTGCAAGCGGAATGGGATTGATTAGCCTTGCCATTGGTGACGCAACCGGCGTGATATCTGATGCTGAACAAAAAGCCGAGATCACTCTTGAACACCTGCTGGGTCTGAACCAACACACGAGCTTCGCCGTAGAGCGTTCTGCCAATGGGTGGTACCGTCATTGGTTCAACGCCAAGACGGGCGCAGTGCCGAAAGGAAGCAAAGACAAATACTCAACCATCGATACCGCCATCCTCAGCGCGGGTGCCGCGATTTTGAGCAATTATCTGGTCGACAAAGCCAAACGCGAGAACACGCCTATCCCAAGGGCCGCGGAACTGGCACAGCAATTGGTGATGTCGACCAATTGGACTACGGCCATCCGTGACCCCAAACGGGGCTCGATCCATCTGGTCTTTTACGGTGCCGAGGCCGAACGTCCTACTGACAGTGTGGCCACCATTCCCTTTGACGAATACGCCCTACTGCCTTGCATGGCGGCCCGTTTCGAACGGCTGACCCGAAATGAAGGGGACGCCACCTTGTTCTGGCACAGCCATTTTGACGAGGTCGAAGACCTGCCAATGCCGAAATATGAAAACCTGACGCTTCTGGGTAAACCCAGCGGCAGCGTACCTTCGCATTTCACGCATCAGTTTGCTTTCTATCTGTGCGGCGACTACGCGCGCGATCCGGCCTTCCTGGAAGAACTGCGCGAGTTAAAAAAAGCCGACCGGCAGTGGTTTGAAAACAATGGCGCGGCGGCGGGTCTGTGGGGGCTGGGCGCAGGGTCCGAGATCGTGTTCGATCAGCAAAACCAAATTGAGAAATACCGCTATGGCGTGGCGCGGTTGGGTCAGAATCCCAATCAAACAGCATCACCCGCGATCATGGCCGGATTTCTGCCAGTGGACATGACCGATGGGACGCAGACCATTCTGACCGAACTTAAGACACTTTGGGAAACCGGTGCCTGCCGGTACGAACACGAAAACCTTGAATTCATGTGGCGATGTTCCGCCAAAGATCCCAGCCTGCAGGTTCGACGGCTTGAAGCGATTGATTTCTCAACCTGGATGTTGGGGCTTGCGACAACGCACCCGGATGTCGGGCTTGAGTTCTTTCAGGACTATGCTTTCTAAGCCCAAACTCAGGACCTTGGCGCAGCAAGGGTTAGGTCATTATCCTGCATGTCCTGCAAAAACTGCGCCGAGGCCAGATAAGACAGCTCATCCGGCCTACGGGCTGCGATCGGATCCCATATGCCGGTATCATGGGCATGCCCGGGATGGCACATGATCAGCGCCGAATTTTTCGCGTTCCTGGCAGCAGTCAGCCAGCGTTGCATCAAACCGCCAAACTCTTGGTCCGGATCAAAATCGTTTACCCCGTAAAACACGTCATTGGTGGGAATGCCTTGGCGCAGCAGCCTGCGCTTAAGACCCCGCGAAAGGGTCGAGATGACCGCAGCGCGGCGCTTGCCTACGCCCAGACGTCCAATCTCTGCCATGGGCAAATCGCAGGAACGGACCCACACGCCGCGCGGCATATCTTTCACGGTCGCAATCACAGCGTCACGGATACCGGGTAAGATATGGGCATGTTGGTGGCCGTCCAGAAAATCGGGTGATCTGCCAAACGTCTCGGAGAAGATGTGCACCTGTTGTTTGATCTGCTCGACGATCTCTGTCTGGTTCAGCTGATGCAGATGCGCGCGCTTGATCAATGTTCCGACCGTGGGCAAGACCCCACCCGGGGCCAGATGCGGCATGGCCCCCAACGGAGCGTACTCTGTAAACGTCAGATGCAGCCCGATCTGAACCTGATGTTCCGCTGATGCGGCGGCCTGCACCAAATTGGGCGCGTTTTTTTCCAAAGTCTCGCCCACGCTCATGCAACTGACCGCATTCAGACGCCCGGCCCGGACCAGTTCGACAATCCCGTCATCCGTTCCCTGATGCAGTCCGAAATCATCCGAACACAGCGTGAAATGCATCATTGTTACGGTTCCTTCGGTCATTGTCACGTGATGTTGAGAGAGCTTGAGCGCCCGTTGTTCGACTCTGCAAGTTCAATCATTTATCCGCAAATACAGGGTCTTCCAAGAAAACAACTCAAGTACTCAATCGGGGGTTCAAATGACATTCAGCTCTGAGATTTCCCGGTTCGGCCCAGCGGCGGCCCCGCCGGTTCTTTCGATCATTGTGCCTATGTTCAATGAAGCCAAGAACGTTGATCAGTTGTTGGACCGGCTGATTCAAGTGGTCAGCGAGACCGAGCCGCGATACGAGATCATCCTGATTGACGATGGCAGCCGTGACGACACCGCCACCCGTATACTTGAGGCGGCCGAGAAGAACGACAGGATTAAGTGCCTAGTTTTCAGCCGGAACTTCGGCAAGGAAGCTGCGCTGAATGCCGGGCTGACCCATGCCTCGGGTCAGGCAGTCATCCAGATTGATGCCGATCTTCAGCACCCGCCCGAAATCATCCAGAACTTTTATGCCGAATGGAAAAACGGGGCCGAGCTTGTTTATGGGCAGCGCACGTCCCGCGATGGTGACGGCCCCCTGCGCAGCTTTATGACACGCAGTTTCTACCGGTTGTTTTCTGCAGTCTCGGATGTGAAATTGATGAAAGGGCTCGGGGACTTCCTGCTGATGGACCGCAAGGTCGTTGACGCGCTTTTGTCGTTGCCGGAACGAGAGCGGTTCACCAAAGGACTGTATGCATGGGTTGGCTACAAGCGTGTCGCCGTCCCGTTCGAAGTCGCCCCCCGCGCCGAGGGCCAATCCGCCTGGAGCATCC
Organism: Ruegeria sp. G5; assembly: GCF_056533365.1. Classification (NCBI taxonomy): domain Bacteria; kingdom Pseudomonadati; phylum Pseudomonadota; class Alphaproteobacteria; order Rhodobacterales; family Roseobacteraceae; genus Ruegeria; species Ruegeria sp. G5. Next base: position 64,447 of record NZ_JBQFOK010000008.1, read on the forward strand.
TGCGGCTGTATCTGTTCGCACTCGGGGCCATCACTTCTTTTTCCACGGTACCGTTGAAGATCTGGACATATGTCGGACTGTTCCTCGCGATCCCGTCCTTTGCTTACGGTGGGTTCATCTTTGCCAAAACGTTGATCTTTGGCATCGACCTTCCCGGCTACGCGTCTTTGATGGTGGCCATCTGCTTCTTCTCGGGCATTCAACTGCTAGGCTTGGGCATCATCGGCGATTACCTGGGTCGGGTCTTGCAAGAGGTAAAACAACGTCCGCTCTATCTGATCAGCACAAAACGTGGTTTTGATCAGACCCGGTCTCGCGACCTTGAGGTTGCCGAAATCAAACAGCTGTCCTCCTGACCCGGGCCCTCTTCATGCTGTCCAAAGACCAACGTAATTCGGCATGCTGCCTGCTGGCCATCACCGTGATCTGGCTCGCATTCTGCTGGCCCTGGTTTCTGGATGGTCGGATCATCCCCTACGATGCGAAAAACCACTTCTATCCGATGATCCGGTTCGTTGCTGACGCCTGGCACTCCGGTAGCAGCTTTGATTGGAGCCCACATCACTACGGTGGCTTTCCAATGATCGCCGACCCCCAATCGGCGATTTGGACCCCGACCTTCTGGATTCCCATCCTGATCAGCCCCGCGCCCAGTATGCATCTGGTAGATGCAGTGCATCTGCTGCATCTGCTGATCGGCGCGTTTGCCATTTTCGGGTTCGGCAAAGTCAGCGGATGGCGGTGGGAGGCCTCATTGATCGCCGCGTTGGTCTATATGATGGCCGGACCCTCCAGCCTGCGGCTGGAACATATGTTGATGACCGTCAGTTATATGTGGCTGGCCGTAGCACTATGGCGGCTCAAGGCCGTGCTGGTTTATGGCGGCGTCTGGAGGGGATTGACCTTTGGCATCGCCTTGGCCCTTGTATTGATCGACCGCAATCACGTGGCCTATCTGGGGGCGTGGCTGCTATTCGCCTATTGGCTGGCGGCTATGTTCAAAGACTTTAGGCACCAACGACCCGGGGCCATGCGGAAGATCCATCTGCCTGTCGCAATTGGCGGAACTGTGTCCCTGCTGCTGATTGCGGTACCTGTGATATTGCTGTTGCAACTGGCCAATGACAGCAACCGGCCCGAATTCTCCTATCTGCAGGCCAGTTGGCAATCGCTACATCCCGCAGCGCTGTTTACCTTCATACTGCCCGAGTATTTTGGATCTCTGCGATTGGACGGAGGTAAGTATTGGGGGCCTACAAGCCAAATCTGGGGCGAACAAGGGCTCAAGATCCATCGCGGAATGCTGCACATGTATTGCGGCATGGTGCCTTTGGTGGCGATCGTCTGGTTTGGCATCCTCAAACGCCAGCTTTTCGCAAAAGAGGCTCGGTTCTTCGCGATCGCCTGCTTGGTTTGTGCCATCTACGCGCTTGGTCGCTACACACCGGTTTTTCGGGTCTTCTATGACGCAATTCCCGGCGTGGATCTGTTTCGCCGCCCTTCAGACGCCTTGTTCATCTTTGGGTTCTCGCTCGCCCTACTGACCGGTGCCCTGTTCCAGCAAGGTCTGCAGATGCGCTTTACCCATCGCAATTGGCTGCTGGTCCTGCTGGTTTCGATTGCCCTGCTGGCTCTGTTTGGCCGGATGTTTGGGTTGGCGCTCAGCTATGAGCGGCTGGCAGATTTTGCCAACAGCCTCATTGTTCCGGGGGTTATTGTTGCGGCCAGCGTTGTCGCGATTGTCTTCGCGCAGCGTGTTGGACGGCCAAGCCAGATGGCACTTGTCGCACTCGTGGGCATTGTGGCGGCAGATCTCGTCTTTCACTCGTCCAACACCCGCATGAATGCCCGGCAGCCCGAGGCATATCAGGTCCTCGAACAACCCGGTGATCATCCGATCTTTGCGCAAGTATTGCCCCTGTTGTCAAAGACAGACCCGCTCGGCGTGCCCTGGCGCACCGAGATTATCGGGTTGGGTCCTGTGGTCCAGAACCTGCCGCAAGTGGTCCAGTCCCAGGGGCTTTTGGGTTACAACCCACTACGCCTTTCTGGATTCGAGCAACATATAGCGCCGGACATGCAAAATAACGCCAGCACCAAACGCCGCTTTGGCGACAAAATGACGGGTTATGATAGCGAAATGGCAAAACAGCTTGGCCTGCGCTATGTCGTCAGCGGCGCGCCGCTGGATGAAATCGACCCCGGTTTCAGTGCCGACCACTTTACCCTTTTGGGCATGGCAAAGCACAAATGGCGCACGGCGTACTTCTATGAAAACACTCAAGCTCTGCCCCGTGCCGTTGTCCTCTCGGGCAATGGGTCTGGACTGGAACGCGAGATCTCGGTCAAAACCTACGAAAATTCCGAAATCGAGATGGAGGTCGGCTCGGGCGACGCAGGAACGCTCGTTCTGCGCGATTTCTACTATCCAGGCTGGAGTGCCACTGTGAACGGACAGGTGGTTGAAATTGTAAAACATGACGATCTGTTTCGATCCGTTCCTATCCCCGCTGAGCAGAGCCAAGTTGTCTTCCGCTTTGATCCGCTGACACGTGACAACCTGCTCGGTGCGATTGCGGGCTTAGCCTCAGCAAGATGAGGTCAGCATGGGCATGAGGCAAACATCCATACTACGCCAGTTCGCCACTTTTTTTAGTGTCGGCGCGATTGCAACAATCTGCCACTATGCGGTTTTGTTCAGTCTGGTCGAAGCGGCCCGGGTACAACCGGTCACAGCGTCCCTGTTCGGAGCGCTTGTCGGTGCCATCGTCAGCTATGTCCTGAACAGAAACATCACTTTCCAATCAACCGCCCAGCACCGCAAAACCGCGCCAAAATTCTTTTTCACCGCGTTTCTGGCTGTCGTGCTGAATACGGTTCTAATGGCATTTCTAACGCTTTCTCTGCGACTGCCCTATCCAATCGCTCAGGTTCTGACAACGGGGCTGTTGTTAATCGTCACCTTTGGGCTGAACAAGTTTTGGTCCTTTAAGAATTGACCATCCGTGCAGCAATTGCTGAACGGATAGGTCGTCATAACTCGCTGTTGGCGACTTGGAAAGACACCGCTAGCTTAGTGCTGAGGACCGGGCAATAGAGGAAAAACAAAGGACAATAGTCTTCTCCGAGGCGCCGTGGAATCTTTTGCAAGTTTTTGATCATTGACCTTCATTGGTTTAACGCGTGGTTTTTGATAGCGTTATCCGACGGACTTTATCCTGTGCACAGCGCTTCTTACCGGAGCCCCGGCGATAGCATGAAGGCTCGGAAGCGAACTGTTGCTCGGTAGGAGTGAATAGTGGTTCTGCCAGTTTTTCCGTCACTGGCGCTTTCGAAGCTCTTCGAAGACGATCATGCCCGTTTCTGGGAAGCCGCATCGCAGCGATGCTGGTCATTGAGGATGGCAGCCATGGGCCGCCCGCACCCTTTCGGTTTATTCGAGAGCGAGGTTTACTCGCTTTTCTCGAATATCTGCCACAAAGTCACCAAACTCGCAGCCTAAGGTTCGATAGGAATTGACTTGGAGTATTTAAATGCGGGTTTTCACGATACTAACGGTATTGATCGGTCTAGCTTCTGGAAGCGTAGCCGCAGAAGTGGCAATTAAGACGTATCAATCTCCTCACGCAGGCAATCTGAACAAAAATCAACAAGCCAGAGCGCTGAGGGAGTATGCCAAATTGCCGGGAACTACATTACAAGGGCCGAAGAAGCCTTTCGTCGTGAGAAAAATTGTTTTCCCTAACTCACAAATATCGCGTTTGGTAGCGACAAACATCAAAGGCCAAAATGTGCGCCAAATTGGTCGGGCGGTGAATGAGCAAACCGATTGTAACATCAAGCATGGTACACTGGTTGAGCAAATTTCCTCGTTCTCTGGATCAGGCCTTGCTTTTTACTGTATACCTTGAACAAACTCTTTGTGGATTGCGTCAGCCATAGTGTCTGCTTCCGGGATGCTATCGAATAAGAAAACGATACCGCTGCATTTCCGCTTAGGCTCGGTTACGACGTCTTCGGTTCAGCTTTTGAACCAAATCGGCCCATCGCCTTCTGACCACTTCGTGTACTTTCTCATTACAAGTTCAAATTCGTTACTGTCCAGGAACTGATCCAACCAAGCCACTAAACTTGGCCACTCCTGTGCATCAAACCACGCCCGGTCTATATGTGCAAATTGGCGAACAAATGGCAGAAGCGCTAGATCGGCTAGGGTGGGCCTATCTCCGAACAGCCAAGCCCGCCCAACTAGCCGTTCGTTGAGTCCGTGTAAGTAGCCCATCGCCTTCTTGCGTTCCTCATTGACGTCCAGATCCGGATAACGCGTGGCGTATTTTGTGTGATCCAATGCAGCTTTGAACGGGCCATCATTCACCGAAATCAAGTCCCAACCTTCTGAAGGCATGTCCAAAAGCCGCTGCGGGTCATTTTGTTGTAGCGCCCAAACCATGATTTCCAGGCTTTCATCTATGACTTTGTCTGGAAGGCGAAGCGCGGGCACTGTGCCGGATGGAGATGTTTGCAAGAAAGCCTCTGGCTTGTCCCGCAAGAGAATTTCGCGCAACTCGACTGTTACTCGTGAACTCGCAAGTGCGAGCCGTGCTCTTATCGCGTAAGGGCAGCGACGAAACGTCCAAAAGATAGGGTAGTTATCCATACGAGGATTTATCTCCAGATCTACGTGGCTGGTCAAACCTGCAATCGATTGCCAATTGGTGCTCATGCTAACTGTTGATAGACGTAGAGGGGTGGCGATCCTTCCGTAAAGGTAAAAACGCTGCACCTTCGTCAAATTCGGCTTTGGGAGCCATAGTCAATGATGCTGCGCTCTTCATCGTCTTCTTCTTGTGTTAACGTGCGATTTCGTTTTCGTCTCCTTACCGCACCTCGCTTATGTAAGTCGCAAGGACTACGTCAGGAGTGACCCGGTCAACTTATTAGTTGAGAAGAGGTAGCAACGCATTTATTGCAACCTCTGGATCGGGATCGAAGAGCATCTCCGCTCGTTCATATCTGTGACCCGATCCACTAAGCTTAACTATGTGCGAAGCAAATATCCGTCCTTCATGACCGGATAAAAGCGTGTCTCATCCGGCCAAAGTTTTTCTCGAGCGCTTGTGTTTGTCTATATCTTCAGACGTGACAATCATTGGCCTTCACGAAGCAGAAAGTTGAAAAACGACTCCAAGAAGTGCAGTTTGCGCGTTCCTGGCCAAAGCCTTGCCCTCACGCATCAAATTGGGATGGGAATTTACCCAAAATGCACGATGCAGCACGACGCCTGATAACGGTTTCAAGATGTCGGTAGCGGCACGTCGGGCCATTCGGTCGTCACCTCCGCTTGAACCCCGCGCTCAAGATATGTTGACAGAACCACATAGCTCTTGCTGCTTTTTACACCCGGCAGAATGTAGAGCTGCGCCAAAAACTCTTCGAGCGCTTGTGCGTTCGCAGTGCGCACTTTGATGATCACACAGGTATCACCGGCAACGGAGTGCATTTCTTCAACCTCGGGAAAGTCATGAAGTCTCATCATGCGTTCGTTTTTTCCCCAGCCATCCGCCTCAACATGAACGAAGGCGAGGAAGTTCTTTCCGCATGACGGGCCATCAAGTTGCGCACGGATCCCCTTGATGACTTGTTGCCTGAGCCGCTTTACACGCTCGTGGACGGCAGGGGCGGAAAGCCCGACCTTTTCACCGACATCAGCGTAGGTTGCGCGGCCGTCGTCTGTCAGAGCGGTTAATATTTTTCGGTCGAATTCATCCAAAGGGCGCTTTGACTGAACAATTCGCTGAAGATCTTCTGTTTCTTTTATCATATCGCTAGATACGCCTTTTCACAACTTTTTTCTTCGGCAATCGCACCATAATTCAAAAGGATATTCAGATGAAGTTAAGAAAGATAAACCCATCCGAAGGAATTTACCCAGCAACACGCGACTATGTTCATGGGATGGAGGTCTCTGGTGCGACACGGCAATTATTCGTTAGTGGTACAACGGGTTTGTCCGAAGATGGATCTGCTCCTGCTGATCTGGAAGCGCAGCTTGATTTGATCTGGAAGAATTTGCAACGCATCTTGGTTGAGGCTGATATGACAGTTGAAAATATCGTTCGCTTGACCAGCTACCTCGCTCGACCTGAGTACGCGGAGAAGAATCAAGCGGCCCGCGAAGCTGCGCTTTGTGGCCATGTCGTGCCGACGACAGCGATAGTTGTGACAACACTCGATCCGTCTTGGCTGGTCGAGATTGAACTGATCGCCATGAGCTAGGTTTTTTGAACAAGCGATCACTTGCGCAACCGCAACGAAAGCACACTTCGTCCGGGTTTTGCCAGCCTGACAAGACCAAAACGAATTGCGTTGATATCCGATTGCGGACGATCCGTTTCGGCAAAGACAATATCAGTGAAGTGCCCGAAGCAGACCATTCGCTTATGGGTTAACTTGAATGATGTGCGTCAAACAAAATGCTAAACAATCTCAAGGCTTCTTTCGCCTGTTCTTTTTTCAAGCCTACGGTAATCGGCAAGTATTTTCCGCCGATATCTATGTAGATATGCGGTCCGATCGTTATGTTGCGTGGCACGCCGATTGATACTGGGTCGACAATGCCGCCTCCATACTCGCTTAATCCGTAGGACTGGATGTCCGCATAATCAAAGTGCTGTTTGTTGACCCGCAAAAAGCCGCGCGAAAATACAATGTGAAATTGTCGCGGACGCCATCCTACATGCCAAGTCAACCAAAACACTAGTGCCATTAAACCCGTCGCAGTTAGCACCGTAGAATAGTTGGGCACTGAGAAGCCGTAGGCGATTAGTGTCATTGGTCCTAAGGATAGAAATGCTCCAACTGTCGTTGCGAACCACGACACCAATGGGTTACGCGCGCGCAGCGTTAGTTTCGTACCGTTGTCGTGTTCCTCCACAAAGAGGTCTGAGCGTTTTGATACTATATCCAATCGCGCACCAACCCGACGGTTTTCCTGTGGCTATAGTTACGCCCAATATGAATCGATATCCAAAGAATTTTGAACCTTGACCACCGCCAACCGACTGAAAGCGAGTTCTGTGGGCGCCGCAATCAACAATTTGCTTACAGGCTTTAGCTGCCCCATCCCAATCGAGATGGTCGGTTGTAAGTACCTGAACGGGATCGCAGAACAGGATCATTGTTCCAGTAACAGGTGTACTGGGCAGGGGTTAAAAGCATTCACCGCAGCGGCGTCAACGCTCGATGGAAACGACCTGATGCACCGGATCCGCAAAGGCCAAATGACGCTCGGGCTCTGACCGTCTCTGCAATTTGCGTAGTTGGCAGGTTAGCTCGTCAGAAAATCGCTACCACTTTGGCCGTTCTAAACCTTGCAGGGGAACGCTATGTGCTGGTTGCTTTGCAATATATCTGTGAAAGTCAACGTTAAGGCAGCATGGGAACTTGGAGTTTGGAGGCCGCGCCTCGTTGCTCCTGTCGAACTCGTTTTAGCGTTTTAAGTATCATTGACGAAAAAACTTGTTTACGTTTCGAAGTAAACGGACTTTAGGGCCTTGTTTTGCATTTGGATTTGCCGGAATGGCGACCTGATTGGCCAACTTCAGTCGATAAAGATCTCACGTAATTTCCGGAGGAAACCAATGGCCAAGAACCCTGTGCTGATCGACAACCACCCCGGGCGAAATTCCCAAGCTTATGGTATTGCGCGTGAACTTGGTACGGATGAGGAATTGATCCACGCACCCTCTGTTGGCGTTGTGGGCACGAAGGGCGACAGCCAGTGCTATCTTGGTGTGCAGCCGAAAGTAGAGGCGATTCACGAAACGCTGCGGAACCAGATCGGCATGGATGCCGGCAAGATCGCTATGCGCCTGGTCCAACCCGAGTATTCCATCGCAACGTCTGATGGTATTCGCAACGGAACCCGTGAGATGCGGTATTCTCTCATTGGGCGCGAAGTGACCAATGACGTGTTTTCCGAGCACCTCTCTGCATCCGGGCTGGGTGGAACGATCGCCGTGGTCGCATGTGACAAACCGCCCGTTGGAACCTTGGCCGCACTGCTCGAGCACAATCAGCCTGCCATCATGATGTCGGACGGCTCCATTCATCCCTCAAAGGACCCTGAAACTGGTGAAATGCTGGATATTATCTCGGCTTACCAGGTTGCCGGAAACGAGGACGCCGCTTACCGTAAGCGTATTGCCTGCATTGCTTGTCCGGGTATCGGATCATGTGGTGGAATCTTTACCTACAATACGATGCAAACCTTTATCGGGGTCTTGGGCATGCAACCTTTGCATATGGTGGCACCGCCGTCCGATGATCCGCGTCGTATGGAAGAGTTCCCATCACAATTGGTGGGCTACCTTGCAAGTCTGATCGAAAATGACACACGTCCGAGGGATATCGTCGGCCGTGACTCGCTGCGCAATGCACTGGCTGTCGCGATGGCGATCGGTGGCTCAACCAATGTTGTTCTACACGCGCCGGAAATCGCGCGCGCAGCGGGTTATGCAAATTTTTGGAAGGACATTGTAACACCCGAAGAATTCAACGAATGGTCGCAGAAAGTCGTTCCGGTCCTGACCGACGCGCGCCCCTATGGCCGCTATTCAATGGTGGATATCGACCGTGTCGGTGGTGTGCAGGTGATTGTGAAGGAGTTGATAGACGCCGGTATTGTCAACGGTGATGCCCCGACCTGTACAGGCGAAAGCCTGGCCGAACAGGTCGAACGACTGGGCGCTGCTGCGCCGGATGGAAAAGTGATCTATCCCGTTTCGGCCCCGTTCAAGGAAACGGGAGGGTTGCGCCTGCTGGGCGGAAATCTGTCGCCCGAATTCAGCGCCATCCTCAAGCTGGCCGGCGTGGAGCGTGGCCTTGAGAACAACGTATTCAAAGGCAGGGCGCGGGTCTTCGAAGGTGAGGCGCGTCTACTCGAAATGCTCGATACTCATCCGATGGGGTTCGAAGACAATGACATGATCATTGTCCGATACGAGGGGCCTTCGGGTGCTCCTGGCATGCCAGAGATGCTGGATGCCACTGCGCGGATCACGACGCTGTGTCGTGAGCGTGGGATTACTGTTGCCCTAATGACGGACGCGCGTTTCTCGGGCGGGTCAGTCGGGCTGGTTATCGGTCATGTCGGGCCTGAGGCGGCGCTTGGGGGGCCAATAGCCTTGATCAAAGACGGTGACGAGATCGTTGCTGATCTGAACGTAAACGAACTTAATGCACCGGTCCTGGAAGATTCAGACATCGTCGCCGAACGCCGTGCGCAGTGGGAAGCAGAAGTCGCCGGAAATGGCGGTGTTCATCCAAATTGTGGAGTTGCGGACACCCGTCTTTTGCATCGCATGCGAACGTCTGCTGTACCCGCTGTTCAGGGCGGGGGTATACACTCAGGTCGTGAGTTGTGGCTCAACGCACCGCGGGAGCCGATGCGCTCTGCATTTTCTCCCACAAATCGCTGGAGGAAATGACATCTCGACCAATAGCCTAGCAAATCGTTCAGTTCCACCTCGGCTAGTCTGGAGGGTCCTAAGCTCGCCAACATTATCCGATATCAATGCGATGCAAGGCTGCTTTCTATCGCTGACAATCCGGTTTCAATGTTGTCGACCACATAGCTTTCCATCGCTGGGTCATCGGATGAGAAATTCGCAATCCACTCGATGAGCAGGCTATCCCCGGGCTGTACTGACAACGTGGCCGTGTATTTCTCTAAGGGCATAGAGGAGCTGACCATCTTGTATGTGTAGGAAAGCCCTTCTTCTTGCGCGATGCGCTTTTGAACCATCTGGTCTCCGGCTTCTGTGGTCAACACGCGGACCAGCGAGCCATCCATGACTTTCAGCGCACACGACGATACATTCGGATGCCAATCATCAATGTCGCAAAAGTCACCGATCAGGTGCCAAACGTTTGGCGTTGAAGGTGAAAGTTCTAGGGACCGTTTTACCTGAAACTCTCCTGAACACGCCATCGTGGCGCAAAGCAGACTGGCGGCAATGGCTGAGAGACTGGTTATGGGTGTCATGTTGTTTCCTTTCGAGAGTTTAAAAGCAGCAGAATCTTCTTGCCTCATGATGAGAGTCTTCGCAGGCTTATTGGCGCATGGAGGCGGTCGAAATGTCCGGAGAAAAAGCTGAAAAAAATCTGAAATCTTTCAGTGATGTTCCCTTGGGCGACTTCGTTTTTTCTGTTGAGGCGGATGAGTTGCGCGATGGGTCCGGGAACCCGGTGCATCTGCGGCGCCAGAGTTCCGAAGTTCTTTCATATCTCGTTGATCGGGTAGGCGAGACCGTTTCAAAGGCCGAATTAATTGAAAACGTATGGGCCAAGGCAGCCGTCACCGATGACAGCCTATCTCAATGTATCGCGGATATTCGCAGGGCATTGAATGATACTGATCACAAGATGATTCAAACGCTTTCCAAGAAAGGCTATCGATTGGTTCCGACGCCTCTCTCTACAGGAACGTCCGCTGCAATGGCTACATCCGGGACTGGCGGGGGTACCAACCGCATGAAATTGGCTGCATTCAGCCTGATCATAGTTTTCATGTTGGGCTTAGGTGCATTCTGGGGGGTGGGGAAGGAAAGGTTTACCTCTTCGGACAAGCCGCCTTTGCCCAACAAGCCGTCGATTGCAGTTCTGGCATTCGAAGACCTAAGCGTCGGCGCAGATGCCGAATACCTCAGTGACGCTATCGCTGAGGGCATCATTGTGGATTTATCCCGGTATTCCGAACTCTTTGTTATCGCGCGAAACTCAAGCTTCAGTTTTCGAGAAAGTACCACTGACGTCAGCCAAATCTCCCGTGCTCTTGGTGTCCGTTACCTCTTGGAAGGTAGCCAGCAAAAGAGCGGTGATCAGCTGCGCGTGACCGTCCAATTGATTGATGCCGTTCAAGGTCAAAGCCTTTGGTCAAATGTATACAACAGTGACCTAGGCGATGTCTTCGCCATGCAGGATGAAATCGTGCAGAGAACCGTCGCGACCGTGGCGCAACGCGTCATCACTATAGAAGGCCAGAAAGCGATCAAGTCGGACGAGGCTAAGCTGACTGCACTGCTTTTGAATTGGAAAGCGCGTCAGCACCTCTTTTCCTTCACTCCCGAGGGCAATGAAAAGGCCCGGCTTGCCAACCTGGCGGCAGTTGAAGCCGATCCGACGCAACCTTACGGATATGTCGGGCTGACATTCGTTCACATCAACAGATACCGTTGGGGATGGACAGATGAAGACCCAATTGTCGAGTTGGATGCCGCACGCAGCTATGCACGCAAGGCCGTGCAGGTCGGTCCCGAGTACTATGATTCGCATACGGCGATGGCATACATGCATATCCAGGAGGGCGAGCTTGAAAAATCAGTGGCACGCTTTCGAAAAGCACTGGAACTCAACCCAAACGATACGAGCGCAATGGCCGCGCTGGCCGAAGCCCTGACATATAGCGGGCAGGCGGACGAGGCCGAAGACCTGATGCTGCGCGTTGTTCGCCTGGACCCGCTTCATCAGGACTGGATCAAATGGAACCTTGCATGGGTGCAATGGCACACGCGGAATTGTGACGATGCTTTGGAAACCATGAACGGCATGTCCGAGATCCCTCCGATGGCCTATCGCGTGCTTGCAATCATCCAGATGTGCCGTGGCGATCAGGCTGAGGCGCGCAAAGCGGTAGAGCAGTTGATAGACTTCGACCCTGAGTATTCGCTACAGGACGTACTTCACAACTATGAAGGCAAGTATGTTGTCGCCTCAGATCTGGAACGTGTACTTAGCGACTTGCGCGAAGCGGGTTTGCCGGAATAGGGCGCGGTTGGAACTAAAGTTTCGAAGTTCAGACATCCGCTCTAGGTGACTTCTCCAGCGCTTTGATTAGGCTTGCTGATGTTGCTTTCGGTTTTGCTATCGCCGGGGCTTTGCACACCCTGCCGGGTGAGGATTTGCACGCTAAGTGAAATTGAGAGTGGCATATAGGTTGAGCCATTGCCGAAAATGGTAGGCGAAGTGCGAAGCACTGGTAAATTCGGCTGTTCCATGACCTATCGTTCGGTCCGATACCTCTTCCTATTTCGACCATATGTTGGTGGCAGAACACCTTTTACGCGTTGTAGTTTTCTGTCCGTGATCGGGGCGAGTCTCGCTTGTCTCACGTCAGTTTGCGCATCGAAGCCTGGTTTTCACTGTGCGACTGCAAGAGTTACAAAAATAAAGATTTATTGCCAATAGCTAGTGACGCAGGCTTTTTCAAAGGTCGTGGCAGCTGTGCTTCTCATACAGTAAACACCCTATCTTGCCAGAGCTTCGGATGTGCACGATGGCCCATAAGTGAGCACACTCGCACTGCATGGTTTGGCAACAAAGTTGGCTGGTGCAGCATGAATTGCTATCCTTCGTCACCAATTCATGGGAGGGAAAAATGCCATCAGAGGCCATAGATCAGGTTTTGAATGATGCCGTGGCAGCGCAAGACGTGCCATTTGTCGTCGCGATGAGCGCTAATGCCGAAGGCGTCACTTATTCAGGAAGTGCAGGACAGGCTGCTGAAGGTCGTGCCGCAGGTGAGGACACGGTGTTCAGGATTTTCTCTGCAACCAAGGCCGTTGGATCATTGGCTGCGATGATCATGATTGATCGGGGTAAGATGTCGATGGACACACCTGTCGCCGATATCCTTCCCGATTGGAACAAACTGCAAGTGCTGGATGGCTGGGACGGGGATAAGCCGATTATGCGCGCGCCACGAACAACGGCAACGATACGGCACCTCGCAACGCACCGCAGTGGGCTGGAATACGAATTCTGGTGCCCTGAAACAGCGAAGTACCTCGAAGCAACTGGCCACCCCAGCATCTTGTCGGGAACAAAGGAATCTCTGCTCTATCCCTTGATGTTCGATCCGGGTGAGCGGTGGGGCTATGGGCCCAGCACAGACTGGTTGGGCCAGGTTGTTGAGGCTGTGGATGGGCGTCGCATAGACCAGTTCTGCCACGAGGAAATCTTTGGCCCCCTTGGCATGAACAATACAGCTTTTGAACCCGATGCGCTGACTGACCGTCTGGCCGGCGTTCAAGCGCGCGGCGAGGATGGTAAATTTGTTCCGTTCGAATTGGCTCCGCCACCAAATCCCGAAGTTTATGGTATGGGGCACTGCCTGTATTCCACGGCACCGGACTATATGAAGTTCCTTCGCATGCTCCTGAACGGTGGCGAGTTGGACGGCAATCGTCTCTTGTCCGAAGCCGCGTTCGCCGAGATGTTCGAAGACCAGATGGAAGGAAAGCTTTTTGAGCGCATGGTAACCATTGCACCGCCTGTGACGGCGGATGTCGTATTGCCCGGAGGAACAACCCACAGTTTTGCAGCCGTCCGTTCGGAAGCAGATGTACCCGGACGCCGCAAGGCGGGGACGCAAAGCTGGGCGGGTGTGTGCAACACACATTATTGGGTCGACCGCGCATCAGATGTCGCAGGCGTAATTTTTACGCAGTCGCTGCCTTTCGTCGAAGAGCCTTATATGCGGACATATGAAGCGTTCGAAACGGCTGTCTACGCGAACTGACTGACCATTGGGCGCGGATATTCACAACCCACGCCCAATTCAGCTTTGCAACGCTAAACTATCTATTCTTTGGCAAAGTGACATTCGCCGTGGTCGCTTGTTTCTACGCGGTCTTGCCAAAAGTTGCCCCCGTTGCTTTGGGTCAAGGAGGGCTATGATGGGCGCAGCGTTGGTTCGAGAGGGTAATGTCCGATTAGAGTTGTGAACAGATCGGTGAACACGTAGTGCTCAACACTTGAGGTTGAGATCGCCAAGTCCACCGCCCGATATCCAGGACACGACTCTCTTGCTTTACCCGTACTGATAGCAGTTCAGCCGCGGGTATTTGAGAACGGGAAACGCTGCACCCGAAGTACACCGCGCACAGTTTAACCGACCTTGACGTCAATGCGTGGACCGCCCGTGGAAACTTGGGCATTGCAATGACGCTTTTGGATATGGTGTGCGGTGAATTACTTTAGTTGCAGGTTACGAACGAAGCACGTAAAACACGGTATATGTTCGCTTTCTAACCCAGCCGCCGCGTGCTACCAGATCGGGTCAGGCACTGATTGATTTCATGAGGCTCGGCTGAACCTACCAATCTATGGCAACGCCATCGCGAAAGAACCCTCCGGTTGGACCGCCTTTCGGCAAGGTCGCTGCCCAGACAACGCCTTTGGCGCCCTCAGAAACCGGACGTCCCCCGCCGCCCATATCTGTGGCTACCCAGCCGGGACACACGGCGTTGACGAGAATGCCCTGAGGTTTCAGCGCGGCGGCGGTCTTGAGGGTCAGCGCGTTCAAGGCCGCTTTGGAAACGCCATAGCCGGGTGTGCCAGCGGACATGCTGGTCAGCGACCCCGCACCAGAGGACACGTTGACGATCCGGGCGTCTGTGCCTCGTTCTAACAATGGTACCGCCGCAATCGTGGTCTCCCAAGGACCGAAAAGGTTCGTATCAAACGCTCGTCGTACCCGGTCCAGATCAGCAAAGTGAACCTGTTGGTCGGCGTCATAATCCACACCCGCGTTGTTCACCAAAACATCAAGGCGACCATAGGCCGATTCAATCGTCAAAAAGAAGGCTGCGGCAACAGAGTCCGGGCTAGACACATCCAGTTGCAAGGCTTCGGCCCCATATCCGATTTCATCCGCAGCAGCCCTCCCTTTTGCCAAATCGCGCGCACCGACCAAAACCTTCATCCCATGGTCCCGGGTCAATTGGCGGGACACTTCTTTACCAATACCGCGATTGGCGCCGGTCACGAGTGCGATGCGCTGACTGGTCATGGTTACTCCTTCAATTCGCCTCGGCCGCGCGCTGGCCGGCAAGAGCCACAAGCCCACGGTCGCCGGATTCCCAGAGTGCCGTCATGGTCATTGATGTGACAAGCCAGCGGCCGTCTGATTTCTCAAGCTCATAGTCATAGCGGCCACCCAGCACCCATAGGCCGTCATCAAGACGATGGGTTGCTGTGAAATCCGCCTGTGCCGTGGCGGATGTGCCGGCCAGAGAGGTTACGGTGTGATTGGCTACCATGTGGTGCGTCGCGTCGAAACCGGGAAGAAAGGCGGACCACCCCGCCACAAGCTCATCAGCGGGTTGCGTGACCGGGTCTCCGCCCCAGAGGCTGGTGTAATCCGTCGTGACTGTGTCGGCAAACGCGCCGCGCACGCGGGTCCAGTCGTGGCGGTCTGCACCTGCCGCGATGTCGGTGATTGTGGTCGAGATATCGGCCTGTTGTTCTGCGAAAGCTGCGGTTCCGATCATGGAAACGGCCGCAAGGGTCGATGTGAGTTTTTTGCGCATGAGGGTGCTCCGAATAGAATAGATATGGGTGGACGCCGAACGATTGCTCGGCGTCCAGACAGGCCTTAGTTGCTGGAAGCGGCGCGGAAGTGGTCAGCGACCGTGTCGGCTGCGCGGGTGACATCCGCGGGATTGTCGTAGAAATCGAACTGCGTGACATCCTCCAGCCATTGCGCTGTAGCATCACCTGCAAAACCGGCAAGGAAGGTTTGAACGCCCTGAGGAATTGCCGCGCTTTCCGAGTGCACAATGGCCAGCGGCTTGTCCAAACGCTGCGGGTTGTCGGCGGGGTGATAGGTCAGCCAGCCTTCCCAGCCCGCATTGTTCCACTTGTCGTCATATTCCGGGATCCCGCCCCGGTCGGCTTCATAGTAATATCCGCCGATCGGCATCAACACGCCCTCGGCACCCTCGGGGCCTGCGGCAGGGATGATCTGACCACCTGCGGCCTCGGCGGCGTGGGACACCTCGATCAGCCCGGCGACACCTTCTGCACCGCCATAGACAGCCTCGACGATCTCTTCATTCTGCAACCATGGTGCAACCAGGCCCAGCCGCTGAACCAGTGGATTGCCGGAGACCGCATCCACCATGTACCCTGCCGACGCGCAGATCCCCAGACCGTTGATATGGTCTGCATCCACCTCGGGCAGGGTCGCGACGAATGCGATGGCCGCTTTAATATCCGATGTCTTCGCATCTGGGCTTTCGACAAAGCGCACGCTGTTCGGCAGATCACCCGATTTGCCCCAGCCGCGGAAATCGAAGGTGAAGGCGGCAAAGCCGCGCTCGGCCATCTCGCGGGCATAGTTCGCGGGCATCTGTTCCTGAACCGAGGTCCAGGCCCCGGTCACGACGACTGTAGGCAGTGGCTCGGTCCCGCGCTCTTCCGGCAGGTACAGCGTGCCGGACAGGGTAGCGCCTTCGTTCTCGAACGTGACCGTGCGAGTTTCGACCTGCGCAACAGCGGCTGTCGAAGCCATCAACGCTGCGGCAGTGGTCAGAGTGAGTGTGTTCATAGCGGTATCTCCCAAATCTATCTGGATGGGCACAAGCCCGATGACACCTGAGATACGCTGTCGGTGGCAGGGATACTTGCACTGGACTGCCGCGTTTTTGAAAAATCCTGCTTCAGACCGCGTTCGCTGCGCGGAACGCGCGCGGGGTCTGGCCCACCAACTGTTTGAAACTGCGCGTGAAATGCGCCTGATCCGAGAACCCACAAGCTAAGGCTATATCCCCCAGAGGGCGCGCAGGGTCCTCGATCATTTTCATTGCCTGTTCGACCCGGTAGGCCATGACATATTGCATCGGGGTCGAGCCCAGCGTCTCCTTGAAAACCCGCGCGAAATGCGAGGGGCTCATGCCCGCCTCAGACGCCAATTGATCGACGGTGATCGTCTGATCCAAATGGTCCTGCACATAGGTCAGCACCCGTTGATAGTGCTGAGAGGTAAAGCGCGCCGACAG
Source organism: Ruegeria sp. G5 (assembly GCF_056533365.1). Classification (NCBI taxonomy): domain Bacteria; kingdom Pseudomonadati; phylum Pseudomonadota; class Alphaproteobacteria; order Rhodobacterales; family Roseobacteraceae; genus Ruegeria; species Ruegeria sp. G5. The sequence continues at coordinate 81,288 of NZ_JBQFOK010000008.1, forward strand.
CTCGGCCTCTTCCGCGCGGCGTTTGCCGTATTTCTGCAGCAGTTTGACCAGAAAAACCCGGCTCATGGCTTCGAACATCACGGCCGAGGACATGTCGTCCGTTGCCAGCGCGTCGCGCAGAATGACACCTGCGGCACATAGGTCAGGATCGGAAAACTGCGGCTGATCGTGAAACTGCTCCGGTGCCAGCAGCATAGCGAGTTCGGACTGAGCAAAGCGCTGGACCTTGTCCGGGTTAAGGGTGATCACGATCACATCGGACTGCCCGTACCACCGCCAGCCTGACCGCATGCCTGCCGGGGTCACGATAACCTCATCCTTGCAAAAGGTGAAATCCCGCAGCGTGCCGTCCCGCCAGTTTTGCACGCGATGTCCCTTTTCCTGCAGGTTCAGAAGGACGTGGTGTTCCGAAAACACCTCTTCCGGCATCCGATCAGGGTCGGCCCGAAAATAACGCACGGACATCAACCCTGCGGCCGAAGGGCGCTGCATCTCGTCACTGTTCAGCAACGGTTCTGACGGATAGATATCAGCGTATCTAAGGGGCAAGGGCGGCTCCGGCTGGCAATGCTTGATATGTGAGGTCTGCGCGTGCAGGCTCAATCACGTTGCTGGTGCTTTATGTGGTCTATGAACAGCCTCAGGGGCATCATGGATTTATACTCGCGTGGGAAATACATGAAAATACCGGGGGTGGGGGCCAGGTGATCCTCAAGAACTGGCGTCAACACTCCGGTATCAATCAGTGGGGCGACATAAGCCCTGAAGGTGTAAGCTATTCTCATTCATGTCCTGGTTTGCCTGTTGCCATTCATCGAAGGTTGGGCGCGGTTCATAGGTGATGGGTTCGTTTGGATCACCCGGGTCCTCAAAGCCTTCCAGCCGAGCCTCTTCGTCCAAATTCAAGAGGTGATGCAAGTGGGCTTGCTTTGCCCAAGCTATCTGGATGGGGGAGAGTTCTTCCAGAAGCTTCTCTGCATCCTTCCACCTGCGCCTGTTCCGCGCTTTCCGGTGTTCCTCAAAAAGGCGATCAATACGCACTGCTTCGACACGGTCCCTAACAAGTACCTCAGCCCTGTTCTTGATGCGTGGAGAGAAGGTTTATTCGCCCGTTCCGTACGAGTCAGCAATGTCCTTCGGAACGGCTGCATGGTGATGATAGGTTGATCCACGCCGGTACAGACAGGGGTGACCAGGCATATTCTCAAGAGGTTTCGCTGTAACATCTCTTTGTAACAGCCCCTTGGAAAACCCTTTTTAAAACCATAAGGTTACTCGTTTATATGGCTGTCTTGAAATGATGGTGGGCCTAACGGGAGAAAGCTCGAACCAGCTTTTCCGGGCTCTTGAAGAGTGGGAACGCCATCTCGCATCTGTAGACTCTAAGAGTCTGGGGTGCGAAAATGACAAATTCGCGCCATGAATTCAATGAGATAGCCAAGGCAGAGGCGAAGAAAGCGGACTATCCACCGCCGTTTTCGCTACGTCTTACCCATGAAGAACGGGCGCGGCTGGATGCCGAAAGGGGCAGCGAGACCCTTGCCGCCTACATCCGCGAGCGCCTTTTTGGCGCAAATGCTGCACCGCGCAAGAAGCGCGGCAATAGCCCTGTTCAGGACAAAGAAGCCCTTGGCCGCATGGCGGGGGCACTGGGTCAGTCCCGCTTGTCCCAGAATATGAACCAGCTCGCCAAGGCGGTGAACACGGGCTCACTGCCCGTCACGCCTGAGACCGAAGCCGAAATCAAGGAAGCCTGCCGCGAAATCTCGGAAATGCGGGCGGCGCTCTTGGCAGCTCTCGGCAAAGTGCCAGGGAGCGAGCCATGATCTTGAAAGCTAAAGAGCGAGGCAATGCTCCACAGCTCGCCCGCTACCTACTTGCGATGCGGGACAACGAGCATGTCGAGCTGCATGACGTGCGCGGCTTCATCAGTGATGATCTCGTCGAGGCATTCGGCGAGGCCGATGCCATCGCGCGGGGAACACGCTGCGAAAAGCATCTGTTCTCGATGAGCTTCAATCCGCCTGAAGGCGCGAATGCGTCCATCGAGGATTTCGAGAAGGCCATTGAGCAAGTCGAAGGGAAGCTCGGGCTGGAAGGTCAGCCCCGCGCTATCGTCTTCCATGAGAAGGACGGACGGCGACATGCTCACGCCGTCTGGTCGCGGATCGACAGTGAGCGCATGCGGGCGCTGAACCTGAACCACTACAAGATCAAGCTGCGTGACGTGTCGCGCCAGCTCTACCTAGAACACGGTTGGGATATGCCGCGCGGTCTGGAAGATCGCCGCCTGCGCGATCCGTTCACGTTCACACAGCAAGAATGGCAGCAGGCTAAGAGAGCTGGTCTCGACCCGAAAGAGCTGAAAGCTGTCTTCAAGAAGGTCTGGGAGTCATCTGACAATCGCGCAGCCTTAGAACAAGCGCTCAAGGAGCGCGGGTTCTGGCTCGCGAGAGGTGATCGTCGCGGTTTCGTCGCGGTCGATTATCGCGGCGAGGTCTATGTCGTTGCCCGCTATAGCGGCGTGAAGGCAAAGGACGTTGAAGCCAAGCTCGGCTATCCGCAAGAGTTGCGCTCGGTCGATCAGGTTAAGGCCGATATCGCGGGCAGTATGACGGCCAAGCTGCAAGAGTTCATCAAACAGGCCGAACGGGACGCGGCGCGGCGGTCTTTGCAGATCGACTTCCGTAAGGCGGAGATTGTCGGGCGGCATCAAGAAGAGCGCCGTCAGCTCACCGAAGCCCATGAAAAGCGCTGGCAGGCCGAAACCCGCAAGCGGGCTGAGCGTCTGCCGAAAGGTGTCTCGGGCATCTGGCATCGCTTGACAGGCAAATATGCCAAGGTTCGAGCGCAGAATGAACGCGAAGCTCTTGAAGCGTTGCGCCGTGACCGCGCGGAAAAAGACGCGCTGATCTTCAAGCAAATCGAAGAGCGGCAGGCTATCCAGCGTGACATACGAGCACAGCGGGAAGCCGCCCAGGAAGAGCTCCTACGTCTGCGGGAAGATATCGTGCACTTCACGAAGCTTGATCGCCGAGACCGAGTGCGAGGCGATGAACGTCACGAACCAAAGCAAGAAAGAGAAAAAAGGAACGGTAGGTCACAAGTGCGAAGAACTCGTGAACCGAAGTTTGGGATCGATTAATTGTGAAAGGAGCAACCTATGGATGAAGATCGCATTTTCCCAGCTGAATGGAATTGGGAACGTTACGAGCCAGTGATGCGAGAATGGATGGCTCAGAGAGCGCGGATAGCCGCAGAGGAGGAACGTGGTCAAGTTCACAAAGCGCGTGACCAGCAGTGCTTCTCAAACACTTGGCTTGAAGTCCAAATAGAGAAAGGCGACTTCCCTCCGCTCGATGAGCGTGAGCGACATTACGCGAAGTACAGAGCATGCCTGGATCGTCTCTACAAAGAGGTGGAAGTCGAGCTACAGCAAGGTCGGTTGAGAATTGGCAAAGAGCATCTATCGCGTCGCAATGTGTGGCTGGCAACGAGGGACGACAATTCCCTTACCGCTGAGGAGTTGTTGAAGCTCAGGCCCGAGGATTTGAATCAGACGTTCCCAGAGCTTGTAAAAGCAAAAGTAAGGGACGCTTTCGAAGAATTGGAAGTGAAGATGCTTGAAAGAAATCGTCATCGGAGCCGAAGACGACGTTAAGACACGCGGAGAAGGCGAGACGGCGCGCGAGCGCTCGCCGCCTCGTCGACGCAAGCGTGGTTTTGAGCCTTAGGTGGCGTAAATCCTCTAGCGCGATCTCGACCATCCGCTCGATATACTCTTCAGCGGTAATCATGCCTGCGAGTTCGCCAGCAGGGCCCTTGGGATCGTTCGCCAGCGTCTTGGCTTTCTCGAACGCTTTGCGGCTTATGGTGATTGTGAGTTCGATCTCGTCTTCGGACATGCCTTTATACTCCGTGTTCATCGTGGCTGCATCGCCGATTGGTTGGCGGGTTCACTAGCTTGGATTTGAGGGGCGCTCTAGGAGCGCCCTTCATTTTGCGGCGGGGTATCTTCGAGCGGAGCCCGCAGGACGATCCGTCCGTTTATCGGGCAAGTCTCAAGCTGAAGAGTGTAGCCCTGTCCGTCCTTGTGCTCCCATGCTGCGCCGACTTTGTTCCAGAAGGATTTCTCGCCTCTCTGCGTGACGTGCCAGGCCAGAAAGTCGGGGGCGTTAAGTGCTGGGGTAGTTTTCGTTTTTTCGCGTGCCATGATCTCATCTCCTTTGTTTGGGGTGGCTTGCTAACGCCCTCCCGTCAGGCCGAAGGCAAAGGCACGGGATTCATGGTCAACACGGCTGGCGCAGCCAGGTGGTGCGGGCAGGCCATTGAAGACCGAAGCCGCGTTCGGTCAGGGTTCTTGGGTGTCCTCAATGCAAGCCCGCCCCGATCAGAGGGGTGAGAGCTACACGGTCAGAAAAACGGCGACTGCCCTTCAGCCAGCCGCATCCGTCATGCCCTGCTTCGTGTCTTGCGCATCTTCTGGCGATAATCCGCGTCTGGAAACGCTGGCGCTGCCCTTGGCGAGCGCACTGTGACGGCGGGCAAACCCGATGCCCGCTTCTTTCCGATCAACCGAGATCAATCCTGTAGTGCTATGGGCGATAGCAGCCGCAAACCGCACACATGCTCCCTGCGCATCCGCCTGTGACGTTCTGGCGTCGATCCGAACCATCAGTGCCTTCATAGGCCGATGATGATGGGTGCGAGCCGAAAGGCTCTGAGCGGTTCGGAGCCTCCTTGAAGCCAAAGGAGGATGACATGAAACTTGTCACTCGATTTGAAGCAGCAACGCTAAGCACGCCTGAATTGTACGGTCTGCGCAAAGAAGCGTTCATCGCCTTCACTGCCGCCCCGCGCGGCTCGCAGGAACAGCGCGAAGCGCTTGTGACGATGCGAACTATCGAAGATGAGCTGGCGACCCGTGCGCCAGGGCTCTAACCCGATGCGGCTGGCCGTGAAGTCAGCCGCGAACTTCGCGAGAATGAAGTATGTTCCTGTGCAAATAAGAAGATACACGCTTGGAACACTGGCAGATCATGGTAGCTTAAGCATATGGATTCATTGCAATTTGAGATCGCCAGATTTCTAGCGCAGAAGGCTGCACTTCGGCAACGGACAACATACCAGCAGGTGGGGGAAGCTGTCGGCTGGAACCATCCAAACGGTCGTGGTCTAGGAGCACATCTCGAAGTCATCCTTCACTACCTTGCTGAGAATAAGCTGCCGCCACTGACGACAATTCTGGTCAGGAAGGGTGAGCGGTATCCTCACGAGGACGCAATGGCCTACATCCGAAACGTCCTCGGCGACATTGAGATTGAAGCAGCTCAGCAGGAGGTCTTCGACTTTGATTGGAGTAGCGCACCTGAGCTGCTCCCAGAACCCACCAAGCTCCCTGATGGACGCGAAGTCTGGCTGACGTCCTTCTGGGGTTTTGATCCGTCTCAATGGGGCTGCATTGGTTTCGCCGATGAAGGAAAGCGCAATCGCTTCCTGAGCCAGTCCAAGCCTGGTGTGCTCGTGGCAATCTATGTAACGAAGGGCAAAGGCCCTGAAGACATGCGCGGCAAGGTGGTGGGCGTTCTAGAGCTCTCGCACGAGGCAGGGCACGCCCAGAACTACATCTCGGGAGATCGTTGGCGGGAAAAGGAACTAAATCCCGATTCGAAAGGCAAATGGCTTCATGCCGTCAAAGCAACTCGCGGCTGGAGCATCGTGCCCGAAGACTGGAAGCGGGTCGAGGATATCTTCCCGAAAGCATATGGCAGCGCCCATCCTGAGTTTATCGGCGCAAGCGGAGTGAAGGTAAGTGCGGACGAGGCCGAAAAGCTGCTTCAGCTAGACGTTCAAGAGGTGCATGTTTATGGAAGCACAGGGTTGGCTGATCCCACGATTCAAACCTTGGACAATGCGCTGTCTCCGAGCCGCGCAGTCCCCCCTCCGTCACAACCATATACGGTAGGCGAAACCGATGGGCCGAAGTACCTGTACATCTTGGAGCTTCAAGGAAACATCGCTTCTTACCTTGGCTGTTCACCCGAAGACGTCGAAGACAAATCGATTATTAAGGTAGGTTTCTCAAAAAGCCCCCTTGCCCGAAGAAACCAAATTCAGAGCGCTTATCCAGAAGGGTCATTCAAGTGCACGGTCTTGTTTCCCTCACCGCTGCCTGATGAGCCACCTTATGCCAATGCTAAAGTAGCCATCGCTGGTGAAGACGCGATGAAAAAGCGGTTAGTTGATGAGAAAGCTAAAGTTCTAGGCGGTGAATTCTTCCTCGCCGAGGAATGGCTTGTTCACAAGACATGGACGGCAGGAAATCATGCCGCGAAGGAAGCTCAGAATAAGCTAGACTCCGAAATATAAATTTTTTGGGAGCGGCTGGCCGTGAGGTCAGCCGCGAATTTTTCTGCCCCTTAGAACAAGGAAAGCTGCGCCCCGCGCCAGCCTGTGCGCTCGGCCTCGTGGTCGAGCCATGCCGTGACAAAGGCGACTGCGCCGCCGTATTCCGTCACCGTTCCCTTGTGCGTGAAGTGCGAGCGGTAGCCTGTCTCGGTGACGGGCAACGGTGCTTTGCCTTCGGTGCGCAGTTCGATGTGATCGACCATGCCGAACGCCTCGGGCGTGAATGTTATCTCGATCTGAACGCCGCGCCATACGATTGTATGTTGTTCCATTTTCTTGCCCTCCGCCGTGGCGGAGCCGCCGCTTACGCGGCGACTCCTTCTGCTGTTTCGGTCTGGGCTTGAAGGCCATTCAGAAAGTCTGCTGCCTTCTGGGCGTGGGCGGCTGCCGAGAAGATCGCCCGTTTGTCGTTCCTCAGCACCTTGAGCCAGCTCTGGATATAGGCGGCATGATCTGTGCCAGCCTCGGGGGTCAGGCCAAGATCGGCACAAAGGAACGCCGCGCCGAGTTCGGCAACCAGCTCTTCACGGGCGTAGCCTTCATCGCCCCATTTCTTGCGCCCGAATTCTCGGTCAAGACGCTTGGGGTGTTTCGTCCAATGCGTCAGCTCGTGCGCCAAGGTCGCATAGTACGCCTCGGGGCTGCGGAAACACTCGAACACAGGCATCTGCACATGATCGCTGCCGCCGCTATAGAAAGCCTGATTGCCGCCGTGCCGAACGTCCGCGCCTGTCGCCGCGAAGAAGTCTTCTGCATGGGTGATGCGCTGCGCGGGGTCGATGACAGGCTCTGGCTTTAGATAGTAGTGCTCGGGCAAGCCTTCGATCTGCTCGACGTTGAAGACGGTGTACGCCTTCATAAACGGTATGGTGCGTTCTTCCTGCGTGCCGTTGTCCTGCTCCTCTAGTTTGGTGATGGTGTTGGCATAGACAACAGAATTGCCGCGCTCGCTCTTTCTGACGTGTGCGCCCAGCTCTCGGGCTTGGCGATAGGTCATCCAGTACGGGGAGCAATAGCCCGCCTCCATCGCCGCGCCCCACAACATCAGAACGTTGATGCCGCTATAGGCTTGGCCGTTATGGCGCAGGGGTTTAGTCACGCGCCCATCCATGTTGCCAGCGCTCCACGGCTTTAGCCATGTGAGTTCGCCCTGCTCCAAATCGGCGATGATCTTGTCTGTGACTTTCTGGTAAACGTCTTGTTTCATTTTCTTTTTCTCCTTTTATCGGTTGCGCATGCAACCGATCTGCCGCTCTGGCGAAGAGAGGGGAGAAGCCGTCAGAGGCCGAAAGGCTCGGAATTGGCGCGGGCGCAGGCGCAGCCGAGCCACGGACAGAGCCTTTCGCCCGCAGGATCAAGCTTGCTTGGGGCGAAGGGCTTGGCCTTGACGGCGAACGGGGTCGCAGACCCCAAACAAGAAAGAGAAAGTCAGCCTGCCAGGGATGGCATCAGATCAGCGCAAGGGATGGAAGCCGCATGGCCGAGACCGCCATAGGCGGGCTCGGTTCACGACAGCTCGACCCGAAGGGGTGCGCCTAGATGAACCTTCATTCCTTTCAAATTCATTGATGACTGGCGCTCTGTCCCTCGTGGGTTCCCAAATCCGTTGAGCAAGGCCGCATCGAATTTAACAAGAGTGCATACGCTACAGGCAAAGGCCTGAAGTCAAAGCAAAATTGCTAACTTTAGTATGTAGAACCAAAGTTAGCAGATAGCTACTCTCATTAATTAGAAATGAAAGAAAATTCGGCAGATCGAGCAAAACTGAAGAACCTTGGCAGTCGCATCCGACGGATGCGTAAGGAAAAGTCAATTTCACAAGAAGAATTGGCTGATCGGGCGGGGGTTCATCGGACATACGTTGGGATGATTGAGCGCGGCGAAAAGAACGTAACCGTTCTTTCTGCTGAGAAGATCGCTATCGCCCTCGGCGTTTCTATCTCCGAGCTTTTTGAAGGTTACGAAGATGGGAAGTGAACACAATCGACTTCGCAGGAAATGGCAAGACTACGGGGGTGGGAACGCTGCCGCAGCCGAGAGAGCTTTTTTCGATAGCTTTCAGAAAGTATTTCAGGATACTGAGTATCGTGTTCGTGCGAACCCAAAAGAGTTCCAAAAGATTTATGTAGATTTCCCGCTTTCCGACCAGGTTATTTCTGAGATTTACAATCCTCCGGTGCCGATTACTCGTCATGGAGTATTTCCCGACTATGCCATTGACAACACCAAGACAGATAAGACCCTTTACGTCGAGGTTAAGCGACAAGACGGATGGGTCGAGGGCGGTAAGCGCTCCGATGGCAGAGGGAATGCGCACGAACGATCATGCAAATTCTTTACACCAGGGTTGTTAAAAATACTTCGCGAAGCCAGCGGTATCTCTGAGCCGAGCCTTCCATTTTGGACAGTTTTTCAAGGCGATATTACACGTGATCCTTGCCGAGTTCGTGAAATCACATGCTGGTATGAAGGATTCGAGAGCCATTTCTTCTTCTGGCGTCAATCGCCAAACCCAGAGCTTCTTTTTGAGCATTTTGAAGAGAATTTGTCTCACCTCCTCGATTAAGAGTTATTCATACTGTTCGCGCACATCCAAACCCCAAACATCCCATTCTTTTGGCCTTTGCCGCGCAAATAGCTCAATCCTTTCTTGGCTAGGGAACATGCGCTCAATCGCATCGCGAACCTCAGATGGCTTGACGCTGTGTTCTCCTCTTGGCGACCTTAGTAGCTGCTTCTCGTTTCGAGTTCCTCGCGGGGTAGGTATTCTGCCGCGCTTGAAAACCAAACACAATTCGCAGTAGGACATTGTATATTTTCCAGGGTTGTGAACCATTTTGTCCCAAACAAATGCGACAGTCTTGTATTCAAACCCCCAAGACTGGCCTAATTCAATTCCATGAGCCAGGTGCGGATTAGTCACCCACATGAACAATAGGCAATCATCCTTCGCAATTTCAAGCAAAGGAATCTTTTTCAATTCTCTTAATTTGAGAGTTGGATATTTGAAGTTTGCTGAACTAATGAAAATGTTCTTTTTCCAGTTCATATTCTCAGCACTTGTGCTGGACTTATCGAACTGCATTTTCCCGCCGTAGTCCCATGGAGGATCAGCATAAATGATATCATACTTCTTTTCTGGCAAATCTGGGTAGAGGTCTGGCAGATCATTTCTCTGAGTGCGGCGCTCCTGTTCAGCATTGTAAATGGTGTACCCCGTTAGGCGCCGCTCCGGCGTGGAGTTGGTTGAGGGGCTGTCGTCGTCAAATAGGTGCTTTTGTTTGTTCATGCTCGTCCTCACTTTGTACACTATAGTTAGCATCCATCTAGCCAACCCGCAACCCCCTACTCGCGACTTTTAAACACGTAGGCCACTCATCATCTAGACGTCGAACTATAAGTAGGCGCGATATGCAGTATGAAGCAAGTGACTTGCTTCACGTGCATGCGGTTTTCCACAGCGCTGGTACTGTCGTGTTTTCTTCTATTGAAGAGAATGTACCTAAGGCCTCAATCGTGATCCGACGTCGGCAATATAGCGGCAACCAATCTGCGTAGGGTGGTGCAGGGTTCCAAGGGGCTCGAAGGTACTTTGGTCGATGGGAAGGTTGCAAGGAAGGGTAGCGCGAAGCTAACTTCCATGGTCTCGATGAAGTCGTCTCCATGAAGTGGCGCGGATCAATCAGGCGGGCTGATTGTGCATGGATCGGTGTCGGTGGAGAGGCAATTCTCCAAGTCTGACGAGCTGGGTTTGGGGGTGGTGATAGACCCCCGAGAGTGATCCATCTTCGGTAAGATGGCGGCATCCAATCCGCGCAGGGTTGGTCAGGGTTCCAAGGGGCTCGAAGTCTCATTGGTCGATGGGATGGTTCCAAGGAAGGGTAGCGCGAATGCTCGCTTCTTTGGTCTCCATGAAGTGGTCTCAACGGAGTTGTCAGGGGTCTTGGGGGCAGGAACGCCCTCCAAGTCGATGGGTGCGGGGAGAGCGAAGTCTCCCGCGAGTGATTGAACGGCGATACGTTCTGCTAGCTCTGGATGGGGTCAATCCCCTGACAGAGCCACGGCCTGGGGGATGCAACGGGGGCGCGCAGCGAGCCCCCTGCCAAGATAGTTTTGTACTACAAAACACATCTTGCGGTTTCGCCTTACGGCGGCCTTTAAGGCTTTGTACTACAATGATTATTGCGGCGCACCAAAGAGCGCCACTTTGTACTACAGCACTCTCAAGTCGCGCTGAGAATGCTGGAGAGCCGAGGCTCGATCCTCTCCTTCAAGAGCGCGATCAACTCGGGATCACCACGCTCATATTCATCGGGGATATTGAGCGTGATGATGCGGTTCTCTGCTGGACGGTTCTTCCTGCACTTACGCCTTATCCATTCGCGGTGATGGTTCTCCATCGCGAAGATCAGGTCGGCACTAGCGACAAGCTCTCTTGTCAGCGGCCTGGGCGCTTCGGAATCCGTCCCCGCCGAGATCGCCTCAATGCCAGGATAGTCCCTGAACACGTCCTCGGCGGTCGGACTTCTGAGCTTGTTGGCGGTGCAAACGAACAGGACTTTCATGATGACTTCGGCATGTAAGAGGAAAGTATGATGGATTCTAGTCCGCCAAAATCCAGCGCGTCGAGTATATCTTGCGTCAGTCGCTCGTGGGGCGGCCTTACGATTTCCATCTCAATCTTGTCGCAGTCTTCTTTAACGCGACTTGCTACGAAGCGATGAGCACGTCGAGCTTCCGTGCCCTCGACGGAGAAGGTCAGGCCGGAAAGCCGTCTGACTTCCTCGTCGGTTCCAAGGCGCGGATAGCAGAGCCAGGTCGAATATATTCTCGACTCATAGCCGTTATCACTCAAGCCAAGCAAAACGATGTTCCCCGTCATCGTTAGAACGATGCCTTCGTCTACTCTTGTTTGACTGAAGTTCGGATGATCGGGATCGATAAAGTCTTGCTGCTCTGAGTACCGTGTTACACCTCCGCTGGTTTCGATCCGAAGGCGAGATATTTGAATTCGCTCGTGGCTCAATCGCTCAATATGGGTGGCCGGCCGAAACATTCGGTAGCATCCATCCAACTGAACAAGCTCAGGAGCGAAGGCTTTACCGATTCGGGCACGATGCTCGGCGGCGAATTCTGCGAGCCCTGCTGGCAATCCGCTCAAAGGTCTGAACAGTTCTGTGCGGAAGTCGCTGGATCGTTCAAGGAATTCGAAGACAATGCGCTTCTTGTGAGACTGCGCATTGGCCACACGGGCAAGACCTTCTTCCTGCCATCGCACAAGCGTTGATTCCGCGATCAACGTCTTGCGTGGCTTGTGCTTGCTTCCCTGCCTCGCACGGTCTGACGCTTGAGCGCGGTCGTCGGCGTTGATCGCTCCTGCCAACCTTTCCAACGCGCCCTTCTCGCGGGCGAGGTCGGACAGAGCGTCAAAGAGCCTCTGATTATGCTCGTCTGTTTCCTGCCACGGCATCCTGAACGGCTCCTGCAAATCCCCGCATTTGTGCTGACATTTGCACAGAATTTGCGGGGCAAGAAGTTAGTTTTCTGAGGTTTTTCGCTTCTGAGAACCCGCCACATGTTTCGGGACAGCGGCCAAACGGTGTGCTGTCGATCTGAACCAAAAGGAGTGAACAAATGAAACCTCATGAAAAACACGGGTTCGAAGTTGGCAAGAACGGCGGAACGGTTCCTACCAACGGGCTTCCCTCCAAGACGAGGGAAGAGATCGATGCTGCGGTGAACGCTGGCAAGCAAGCCAAGTGATTTGCCTTCGGGCGAGGCGGCTAAACCTGCCTCGCCCAATCTTGAAACTAAAAAACTAAACTGGTGAGAATTGCGGTGAGCAATAACAGCAATCATAAGAAGGGATCGCCGACCGCAGCCCTGCTGCTCGGGGTCTCGTTCTATGCTGTCGCCAGTTACTGGCCGCAGGTCATGGGCGGAACGCCCGACGCGGCAGATGATTTTTATGTCGGCACATTCAAGTTCTTTGGTGCGCTGGCGGCACTCGGCGGCATCGGCGGTTACTACAACGCCTGGAAGCAGCGCGAGAAGCGCAAAGCCAGCGAAGAGGTTTCGGGCACATTCGGCGAGGCCGCGTTCGCAACACTGGAAGATTGCAAAGACGCTGGCTTGGATGACCCGCAAGGACTGTATCTCGGTACGCTCGAAGATGAACCACTGTTCTATAGCGGCAAAGCTCATCTTCTGACCTGCGCCCCAGCACGTCAGGGAAAAGGCATCAGCGCCGTAATTCCTAACCTGCTGCATTATGCGGGCTCAGTAGTTGTCACCGATCCCAAAGGCGAGCTGGCGGCGGTCACGGCGGAACATCGCCACGAGCGCTTCGGTCAGCGAGTCGTCGTGCTGAACCCGTGGGGGCTACATGGCCTACCGCAAAATCGCATCAATCCTCTGGAAGAGCTGATCTCACTGGCGAGCGATGCGGCGCGTCATCGCGGCCTGACCGATGAAGTCAAAGCTATCGCACTTCAGCTTCTTCCCGAGCCTGAAGACACACGCAATCGCTTTTTCCGCGATGGGTCGCGAGAAATCCTGCGCGGCGTGATGCTCTATCTTGCGCTTACTACGCCCAAGCTCTGCACACTACCCGAGGCGTGGAGGCTCGTTGCAAACCCCAAGCGGCTTGCCCGTGCAGTGTACGCAATGAGCCGCTCGGACGCGCTCGGCGGTCTTCTTGCCGATATCGGCGATAACCTTGCCCATCAGATCGAGGACAATCCCGATCAGTTTGCTGACTTCCGCGCGGGCGCGGTGCAGGCGCTCGAAATTTATGAACCTGGCGGCTATCTCGCCGATGCAGTCAGTGGCTCGGATGTATCACTCGCCGAACTGAAGAGCGGCGCGGTTTCGATCTACCTCGCCTTTCCGCAGGATCGGATCGCCTCTCACGGCGCGGCGCTCGGTCTGATCGTCAATCGCGCAATCACGGCAGTCGCGCGGTCGCCAGAGCGCGGCGAAGTTCTGTTCATGCTCGATGAGTTCGCCAACATGAGCAAGCTCTCGGGGCTAGCTGAAAGCCTGACCGCTTTGCCTGGGCTCGGCGTTCGCGTCTGGATGTTCGTTCAGGAGCTGGCCGAACTTATTCGGCTCTATGGTCCGAATACAGCAAGGACGCTGCTGTCGCAGGCCGAAGTGAAACAATTCTTCGCGGTTCAAGATTTCGAACTGGCAAAAACGCTTTCGCAGGCGCTCGGCGAGAAGACCGTTAAAACACGAAACTACAACCTTGGCCGCTCTGAAACTGACGACATTGGCGAAAGCCTGTCCGAGACAGGCAGGCCGCTCATGTCTCCTGATGAGATCAGGCGAATGCCTGCTGACGAGCAGCTCCTGCTGGTCAATCGGCTGCCAGCAATCAGGGCAAAGCGCCTGCCGTTCTGGTTCTTCTCGCCGTGGCGCAGCTGGGCGAAGCCAAACCCCGTCGAGGGTGATTTCCCAAATGAGAAGCCGTTCGCGCGGCTTGCCTACGAATTCTGACGAAGGAAAGGGACTGAAAATGAATAAGCCCAAAGTCAAAGTCTTGGGAAGCAAACCGCCTAAGCGGCCTGAAGGTATTTTCAAGCGCATGCGCCGCCGCATTGGTGCTGCAACCAGAGCCGTCTTGCTGCGCCCTGGCATCGTCATTCTTGCAGGACTTTCAGGCTTCGTCGTGGTGATCGGCACGCCGCATGTCGGCTGGGAATACCAGTGCAGCCACCCGATGCGCGGCTTCGGAACCTGCACGACCGTTTCCTGGTGCGCCTACTACGGCGTGCAAGGCCGCCGTGTTGAACGCCCTGAATACGGCGAGCGCTGTCAGGTCGTGACGATGCTGCCGCTGGATTGGGACAAGCTCATTGGAGGGAAATCGTGATGGAAGAATGCTTTCTGACGCTCGGTTTCACCCAGACCGTCTGGGACAAGCTCATCAAAGTCGCTGCCTTCGAGTCCCGCGATGACCTCGAAAAGTTCGTAGCTGAGCTTCTTCGGGCGGCTATCGAAGAGCGAGACAACCTCAGGAAAGCTGAGCTTTATTCAAGCGTCGAAGTGGAGATCGAGGTGCTTCGTGAGGTCTACAAGCGCCGTCATGAAGCCAAGCTGAAAGACAAGCAAGTAACCGAAAATACAGGAGATTTGGACGATGGCATCCTGTTCTAGAAACCCCAAAATTTGTATGGAAATAGGAGAAAATGGTACAATGATAGAAGGTAAAACAGGCTCTCCTCGGGAGGGAGATGCTATGAAGGATGAATTGATGACGACAGGTCTGGGAGACCTGCGTGAGTGGTTCGATGCGTCCGCAAAACCTGTCGTGCGCATCGATGTTGAAAGGTATCAGGAATACCTTGACGGCTCGGGCATGACTGACGACCAGAAGAAAGAGTTCCTCGAAGCGCTCTGGTCGATCATTGTCTCTTTCGTGGAGCTCGGCTTCGGCGTGCATCCTGTTCAGGAAGTTTGTGGAAAACTCCCCGCAAACAGTCCTGAAAGCCCCAAAGAGGCCTTCAATCGGGTAAGTTTGGGGGACAGCACAGGAAGTCCGAGATCAAAGGGTTTCAGCCCGTAGGGCTGGATTGGAGGACAGATGAACGAGCATAACACAAGCAATCAGGGGGACACGAAGGCAGCTATTTATTGCCGCGTGTCCTCTACAAAGCAGAAGCTGGAAGGCAGCGGCCTCGACAGCCAGGAGCACCGCTGCCGCCAGTATGCTGATGCGAAGGGCTATCAAGTCGAGGCGGTCTTCCCTGATGACGCATCGGGTGGCGGCGATTTCATGAACCGCCCTGGGATGGTTGCGCTGCTCAGCTACCTCGATGCACAGCCCAACAAGAATTACGTAATCATCTTCGATGATCTGAAGCGCTTTGCGCGTGATACCGAGTTTCACATCAAGCTGCGGCGCGAGTTCCAGACGCGCGGCGCTCGCATCGAGTACCTTAACTTCAAGCTGGATGACTCTCCCGAAGGCAAGTTTGTGGAGACAATCTTCGCCGCTCAAGGCGAGCTTGAGCGCGAACAGAACCGCCGCCAAGTCATTCAGAAGATGAAGGCGCGGGTCGAAAAAGGATATTGGGTTTTCGCTGCGCCCACTGGTTTCAAATACCAAGCAGATCGAACGCACGGCAAAATCATGGTGCGCGATGAGCCTGTGGCATCCATCCTCGCCGAAGCTCTTGAAGGCTTTGCCTCGGGGCATCTGCAATCGCAGGCCGAGGTGAAGCGCTTTCTTGAGTCAAAGCCTGCCTTCCCGAAAGACACGCCAGAAGGCGAAATCCGCTGGCAGCGCGTCCAGCGGCTTCTGTCGCATCTGACCTATGCGGGCTATGTCGAAGCGCCCAAGTGGGGTGTGACGCCGCGAAAGGGGCATCACGAGCCGATTATCAGCCTTGAGACGTTCGAACGCATTCAGGAGCGGATGAAAGGCAAGGCAAAGGCTCCCGCTCGCAAAGATATCAGCGAGGACTTCCCGCTGCGCGGCTTCGTGCTGTGCGATGACTGCGGTGAGCCAATGACCTCGTGTTGGTCGAAGGGGCGCTCGAAGCATTACGCATACTACCTGTGCGACACACGGGGCTGCGAGAACGAGCGCAAATCGATCCCTCGCGATAAGGTCGAAGGCGGCTTCGCAGACATCCTGAAAGGCCTCCAGCCGACGCGCCAGCTCTTCATGCTCGCCAAGGTAATGTTCAAGGATGCTTGGAATATGCGCCTTGCCGAAGCGCATCGGGACAAGGACGAATTAACAAAACAGCTGCGCGATGCGGAAAAGCAAATCGAAACGCTCTTGGAACGGATCGTTGAGGCAGACAACGCTAGTGTCATTAAGGCCTATGAAGGCAAGATAGCGAAGCTGGAGCGTGAGAAGCTGCTGCTGAGCGAAAAAGCTGCTCGAATCGTACCGCCGAAGGGGAGGCTAGAGGAGTTTATCGAACCAGCGCTCGAATTTTTGGGAAGCCCTTGGAATCTCTACGAAAATGGCAGCTTGGCCTTCAAGAGGACAGTGCTCAGACTGGCCTTTTTGCAGCCTTTGCGGTACTCGGCGAATTCGGGTTATCGAACCGCTGAAATCGCCTTTCCTTTCAAGGTGTTAGCGGAAATTTCAACGTCAAAAGGCGAGATGGTGGAGCCTAGGGGAAACGCCGCCGAACGCCTAATGCACTGATAGTAAACACTATTGTAGTGTGGTGGTTTGTACTGTGTCTCACCTTAGTGTCACACCCGAACATAGGCAACTAGTACGTTTGGGCTGATGTCTTGGGCCACGTTCCCACTCTGTTGCTTCCGTGGCCCAAGTGCGCATGTGACTAGTTGGTCGGTGTCATATCGACGATTGTGGGTTCGCGATTGCCACTTGTTGGGAATACTATCATCTCGTCACCCATCGCTTCGAAGTCGATTTGTTTGAGATCGACCATGTTCACAGTGCGGTCGTACATAGTGTGATAGTAGTAGGTCAGGTCTTGTGAGTTGCTTGCAGTCGTTACCTGTGTCGCGCTGTATAGTAAGTCTTCAGACTGCACATCATCCTGAGCACCCTCTGCTGCGTCGGCTGGTATGTTGAAGTTGTCGAGTATTCGGAAAGCCTCGCGCACAGTGTCATAACCGCCCTCTGTCTCACGTGCTGTTTGAGAAAATGCGACCGCGCGGACAAACCGCGACGGAGGTGTGAAATCACCGGGTAGACCGATCATTCCGCTTCCTGCGCCCAGCGGGGCAAAGGTGACGCCGCTGGCTTCGACTTCGGGAAGGCCGATAGCGGTCAGATTTACGTAGTTGTTGAGGTTGGTCATGTGCCAGTCGTAATTAGGCGAGTTGGTGATGACACCAAGCGGAGCCTCAAAGACGGTCAGTTCACCGTCAATGTACTCTACGACAATCCGGCCACCAAAGCGGTCTGCGACCAACATGTGAAACGGAAACGGGAAGCCGAGCGTCTCGTCAACAACTCCTACAACACGTATGGCCTCAAGACCGGCCTGTGCCTCCTCAACTGTCTCGAACATAGACAGGACGTAGGCAGCTAGAAGGTCGCCGGGTATAGTGTTGTCGGCAAGATCGGGCAGATACTCTTGGTATTCTGTAAACCCCGGCAAATAGAACAGTCCGGCAGTCAATCCAGCCTCATTGATACCATCAGCAGGTGCTCCGTGGTCCAGCATACTAATGCCAACCATCCCAAAGCGTCCTGTCCAAGCGGCCCCTTCTTGTCCGTCGGGCATCTCCCCTGCGCTGTAAGCGAAGCCCCTTGGTATGACATTGATCTTGGTCTCAAGATCGAATGGGCCCCATTCCGCTGTTCTTGCTCGAACGATGCTTCCGTCCGTTCCTGTCAGCATGATCCCTGTGCAGGCCCAAGCCATTGAAACGGATGCAACCAAGGCGACCCCAGCGCGTGCGCCGAGCTTTATCAATCTGTGAACCATCTTCGTAAGTCTCCTGCTGCTAAATTGGGTAACTATGGGGTAAGCCTAAAGGCGTAACGCTGATATGTCTGCCTGCTGTGCCGCACGTGCCCAAATAATTTTGCTCAAGCAACGGTCGGATTTGGCCAATCCCATAGTCAAGTTTGCAGGTACGCGCGCTACACGGCGCACTTTTTCGCAGAGTGACTAGTACTACCGGTCTGTCGCGTGTTTGAATTTTCTGCTCGTCCGCTTTTCAAAGGTTGCAATATCTAGGCGAGCAACGTGGGTTTTTTCGCTGGATAAAACCTCGCAATCATCCCAATATCAACCATAACGTGCAGTGCGTCTGTGGGCTTCTCTGCATGTGTTTTGAACCAAACCATTTACAAGGACCCATCCTGTGGAAGTATTGATACTGCTAGTAGCTGCTGGGGTGGTTGTGCTGTTCGTTGTGCGTAGCAAACGTCAGCCCGATAAAAACATTAAGCCGACCTACCAACCAACATCGGACTTGAAGCCGAGATTGGACGCATCCCGCCCCCAAGTGGTGCAGCAGCCCCCGCGTTTTGATGCTGACAGTGCCGTACCAGAACCAACAGAAAAGGTATTGGAAGGCTCAGCCTATGTTGTGGACGGCGACACCATCAAAATCCAGAAAACCCAAGTGCGCTTGTTTGGCGTAGATGCGCCGGAGATTAACCACCCGTACGGCAAGAAGGCCAAGTGGGCTTTTGTGTCCCTTTGCAAGGGGCAAAAGGTGAGGGCAGTGGTTACTGCTGAGGATACCCACGGTCGTACAGTGGCAAAGTGCTACCTTGAGGATGGGCGCGATCTTTCTGCAGAAATGGTCAAGCTGGGGATGGCGATAGATTGGCCCAAGTTCTCAGATGGTAAGTACAGAAGCCTAGAGGTGCCGGATGTACGAAAGAAGCTGTGGCTGGCTGATGCAAGGCAAAAGGGGCATATCAAGGTTTGGGAACGGTTTGAGGCGAGACAGGCTTCTCTCAAGCAGAAGAAGTAAGACCTCTAAGTTGCCTCTCGGCAATGCTGTTTGGTCCGCTAAAAGGTCCTATGTGTGGAGTTCGGAAGATGTTGCCACGTGGTGCGTGTAGCGGTCTAAAGGCGGCGGTGTCATTTACGCTGCCCAATAGTCTACCAATTCAGACGTGAACCTCTTGGTACGGCCTTATGCTATGGTCGGCAGTTCACTGAAAGCCATGGACGGTATGCTGTGCCCCATGGGTGTTAGAGCCCAGCCCTGACGGGTTTTTCTCTCTCCTGTGCCCATGCTGACACAGACCAGTGGATGCATGCGTATGGCGGCGCTTGTTTAACCGGTGTGGTATTCTAGCTTCAGGATCGGCTTTGGTCGTCTATCTTGCAAGAATGCACTCACAAGCATTCGATCTAGTTCGTTTATGTTTAGTGCATGTGGTGCTTTCTATAGGTGTTAGGTCCGGTCAATGCCATCTAGTCCATCTACCGATAAGAAGTCTTTCACCTATCGCCCACAGAACATAGAGCAAGTTAGTATCAACCAAGTTGTCCTATTCGCATTATGCAGCATGCAGCCCCGGGCTATGTTGATAAGGATGCTATTGACAGTGTGCCCTTAACTGAAGTTTCCAGCCGATAGAGTGAAAAGAAATTGAAAACAAATAGATATACTGTTGTTGTCATACGAATATACTTAGAGCATTAGTGTTCGTTTGGTACTGGTTAACCACTAGGTGCCCTAGGCATATTGTTATCCGGCATCACTATATATTGGATATACCATGTATATACACCTGTGAGGTGCTATAAGGTATCTACTTATCTATCCTATTCGGCACAAATATACTGATCATATATTCTCTAAGTGGAACTATTGTGATATACTAAGTATATACAATTCGGTTAGCCACATGTGTATATACTATGTGTATCGTATTGTGCTGTGATCCATTGTGAGCTTTAGAATATAACAAATAATATTCTAGGCTTGCATCGGTACTAACCCGGTTCATAACCTAATCTATACATCCAACAGGGCAGACAGATGAGCAAATGTTTCACGGAATGTTTCACGCTTCATCTGTCATACTGTCTTGGTTCGTAAGAGGGAGGGATTGGCGGAACTTGGTTCAAACTTCTGGGACTTTACCGGAATGCAAAGAAGACAGATGACCCGGCAAAAGTGCATGCCGATGCAGGTTCAGAAAGCTTTAGTTCGACCTCACAGCGACTAGAGCACCTTTTTCAGGAGAAGGGGCGGTCAACTTGGGCCGGCACTGAGTATCCGGTAAACAGACGCACGGCTTATGCCTAGCTCTTTGGCGATCTTGGTAGCGCCGACGCCTTCACCGGATAACGCCAAAACGTCATCAGACTTAGCCAATGCGGTAGGCTTGCGCCCCTTGTACTTACCAGCAGCCTTTGCTTTTGCAATTCCTTCTCGTTGCCGTTCAAGCATGATCTCGCACTCGAACTCGGCAACGCTTCCCAAAAGGTTCAACATCAGCTTGCCTTGGGCAGTGGAAGTGTCGAGACTTAAACCCAAGATCGTTAGGTGCGCCCCAACGGTATCAAGTTGGCTGCGTATTTCCATAAGGTGGGCCATAGAGCGCGCCAGACGGTCCAGTTTGGTGACTACTAGGTGATCACCCTCTCGGATGAAGTTCAGCGCCTCTGTGAGCTTCTCACGCGCTCTTACATCCACCGAGGACACCTGTTCGGTGAATACCTTCTCGCACCCGGCCCGTTCGAGTTCCCGTAGTTGAGCATCAAGCCCAGCCGTTTGATCCAAAGTGGAAGTCCTAGCATAGCCAACAAGCATGATCTTTTCTGTCTCTCAAAGTCCTAGATATTGAGATACATATTGTCTCAAAAGGCGAAGTCAATGTCTGTGAGATACAATTTGCGTGTGTGCCAGTTGTGCCGCTGGGGCAGGGCCTTGTGAAACAGCAATACTATACAAAAGGGCCAAGACATATGCTGACTACCCCATGGGGGGAGCTCAGGCTGTCCGGAGCTATAGATACGGGCTCGAAAAAATTCGCCAAAAAATTACAGTAAATTCGGCCTAAGCAGCGGACATTGACGCTGTATGCAGCGAATGACCGCCCTGAGCCCATTTTGCTGGATGTTGCGCGTTGCACGAATGGCGGCTTTCTCTGCCCTTGCGATCTATTGATTTGTAAGGGAAGCTCATTTCAAGAAACGAGTGTGAGGTAGAGATGTCAGTGGCAGTCCGGCCAGTCGCGGAGCGTGATCGAGAGGATTGGGATACGCTGTTCGAGGCTTACTGCGAATTTGGCGGCGATCAACAAACCGCTGAGATGCGAGATCGCGTTTGGGACTGGATACACGATGAAACAGCCCAGACGACTTGTTTCATCGCCGAAAACGATGCGGGCGACGTGATTGGTTTCGTACACTTTCGAGAATATGAGCGCCCAATGCCTGCAACCAAAGGAGCTTACATCGACGATATGTTCGTCTCGCCTTCGGCACGCGGACAGGGTGTCGTTGATCAGTTGATCGCTTCGGTCGGCGAGTATGCCAAGAAACAAGGCTTGGATGTGGTTCGTTGGATGACCTCTGACACCAACTATAGAGCTAGGTCAGTGTATGATCGACATGCAACGAAAAGTAACTGGATAACCTACCAGCTGAAAATGTGATGGTTCTCAATTCGGACTTGCATGGGTTTGGCTCTTCTTGAGCGACTGATCCCCTGCAGCGGACATTGGCGCAGCTGCAGCGAATTGGTGCTTTGTCCACAAAGTAGGCTTTAAAGTTAGTTGCAGCAAACGACCGCATTGTGCCCAACTTCAGCCTCCAGCTTCTCGGTACTCTTTGGCGTGCGCTAAACGCAGTTCTCTGTACCTGATCTTGCAGATCGCTTCGCTTAGCACGGGCAAAGGTACGTTGCCGTCGCCATAGCGCCCTGCCATACCGGGCAGCTTATGACCCAAGAGGATGTCATTTATGTCAGGTTGCACACCAGCATGACGGCACGCATCTTTGAAGTTATGGCGGAATGAGTGGAAGGAGGTCTTGGCAGTCTTCACACCAATTCTGTCGATGTAGCGGTTAAAGTCTTTGCTGGCCTGATCTGAGTAATAACCTGTCGCTCCCAGCTTTAGTTCTGGGAACATCCGCTTGTGCCCTGCCTGTCTCTGAGCCTGTACGAAGCGGAGGAAGCCAAGCCGAACTAACTCCGGGTGTATGGGAACAAGTCTGCTTTTGCCGAACTTGACGCGTTGGTCTTCGTCGCTCTCTTGGACCCGAATTAGGTGTATACCCTCTTCATGGTCAATGTCTTCAACGTTCAACTGGCATAACTCGTTCAGACGTGCGCCGGTCCATAGGCCGAGCAGTGGAAGCCAATACCAACTGGTATTGCTCAAGTCTGTATCTCCCGGCACTGTGCGGAACCGCCTTGATTTGCACCCTGTGTACAGGGGGCTGTTGAAGATGGCTTGCAGTTGCTCTTTGCTGAACGGGTCGTGTTGGTTTCTGGCGTTGTTGTTGTCAGCTATCTTCATCGGCCCAAAGATGTCTGCAACCTCTTCGTCCAACTGTTTGTCAGCCCACTTCCATATCCCCTGCAGCCTTCCCAAGGCCTTGTTGACTGTACTTACGGACAGCGTTGGCAGGCCGTGGTCTTTAGCTGCTTGCACGGCTTCTCTAGGTGTTAAGCCAATCGTTTGCGGTAGTTTATTCCTGTTGCTTGGAAGCTCAATCAGGACGTTCTTAAAGTCTCGTGCGTCCGTTTTTCTATATTCCAGAACCGGACGGTCGCCTTGCAATTCTATGAAGAGGTCTGTCCAAGCCTGATAGTCGTTCAGCAGCTTGGCTGACCATTGGCCTGTCTGTTCCGCCTCAGCTTTTCTTTCAGCGAACAGGGCGGACAGAACCGGGCTGGAGAGCCCCTCTGGAGGCTTCTTTTCAACTTTGGCGGCGTTACAGCCGGAAGTAGTCTCTGGGCCCTCGGGGACGCTCACGGGCGCGCTGGGCGGCGCGCTGAAATCGTATGTCTCGAAGGACTTGTTATGCTCCAGCATCGCTTCATGAAAGCCAATCCAAGCCTTCCGAATTTCATCAAGAATGGCCCATTTGGTTTGGATTGGTTGCTTCTGGGGAATGCCGGATGCGTTACAAAAGGACTGGTACTGCTGAGTGGCATAGTCCTTCTTCATTATGTCCCAGAAGTCTTCGTTGTCCGCCTCATGAAGTCGGATGGTGTCAGCGATGCGTTCTTTCTCTAGTTCGGTATAGGGACCGAGTTCATCTCTACGTGCCTTTGCCTTCTTAAGTACTTCCGTGAAGTGCTCATGTACCTTTGTGCGCAGTTCGCGGTGGTTCATGCCCGATACTTCTATGTGCTTTGTTATTGTGTCGCCGCACACTGCAAGACGCCGTGCCAGAGTACCAGCCTCTTTAGGGCATCTTGTACGCAAAGACACCCGAAGGGTCCTACGTGTGGTGCATGGTCTAGTCTGGGGTTTTGGTCTTGTGTCGGGCAGTGGCCAACGGAAGTAGTAGATGCCATGTCGGGACAGTGAGAGATACGCATGCAGCTTCATTTTGTGTCACACCTGTGTGTCACACCGCTCTAATGCTTGCTATCTAGTTGTATTGTTAGGTTTTGGTGGAGCCTAGGGGAGTCGAACCCCTGACCTCTTGCATGCCATGCAAGCGCTCTCCCAACTGAGCTAAGGCCCCAACATGTTCTGCCGCAGCAGTGGGCGGACGTTTATGAGACAGTGGCGGTGAGTGCAAGTCCAAAAATGGAATCCGCCAAAAACTTTCTGACCCAAATCCGGGATTGGCGCGAGGCGGCGAAGCGCCGCCTCAGACCGCGATCAGTTCTCGTCTTCGGACGACATGTCGGTGATGTCGTCCAGCGAGACATTGTCATCGCTGTCATCATCATCGTCCAGCAGATCGTCGTCCAGATCCACATCGACGTTGTCATCATCATCCAGAACCAGATCGTCCTCAGATGCGTTTTCGCGTGCTTTCGCCGACGCTGCGTCTTCTGCGTCTGCGGCGATCATGCGGCTTTTGCCGGTGTCCAGTTCCACGATCTCGCCGGTATAGGGGCTTACGATCGGGTCCTTGTTCAGGTCATAAAACCGTTTGCCTGTTGTCGGACAAACGCGCTTTACGCCCCATTCTTCCTTGGGCATGTCAAATCCCCTTGATATCAGGTGAGTCGTGTCAACGATTCAGGTCACGTGCCACATGCGGCGGGGACTGTCAAAGCCTTTGAGCAGGAGAAACAGGACAATGGGAGATTACGCACTGCCCGGAAGGCCTCCGGTGCCGCTGACCCTGCGCAAATCGGCGCGTGCGCGACGGATCAGCCTGCGGATTTCCCAGTTGGACGGGCGCGTTACCCTGACTTATCCGGTCGGTGTGCCCGAGACCGAAGCCCTGAGTTTTGCGCGCCTCAAAGAAGATTGGATTCGACAGCATCTGCAGGATCGCCCCGACCCGGAGATGGTTCAATTCGGCCAGTCTATTCCCGTCGAAGGTCGTGCACGACGAATCGTTCCGGCAGAAGGGCGGCGTGTGCTGTTGAAGGATAATGAAATTGCCGTGCCAGAAGGATCTGAGGCCAAGCGCCTTGCCCGGTTCCTGAAAGAATTGGCCCGTGATCGGCTGACCGGCGCGTGCGATGATTACGCCGCGATGTTGGGGCGCAAATACGCGAGCCTGACGATGCGCGATACCCGTTCGCGATGGGGGTCGTGCAGTTCGGCAGGTGGTTTGATGTTTTCATGGCGTTTGATCCTCGCGCCGCCCGACATCCTGCACTACGTTGCAGCCCATGAGGTGGCGCATCTGGTTGAAATGAACCACTCTCAAGCTTTTTGGGCGCAAGTCGAACGCATCTTCGGTGACTACAAAGCGCAACGCCGTTGGCTGCGCGACAACGGGGCGCAGCTACATCAGTACAGATTTGACACGAGCGTGAGTTGACGCTGGGCCAATTTGTGATCACATAGGGAAATGATTACCGCGCGGCCATCGGACTCTCAGACTGCGACCCATGATCGGGTTTATCGCGCCCTTCGTTCCAGGATCATGCATGGTGATATTGCGCCGGGACAGGCGCTGACCCTTCGCGGGATTGGTAAAGAATTTGGTGTGTCCATGACCCCTGCACGCGAAGCCGTTCGGCGGCTTGCAGCAGAAGGTGCTTTGTTCCTGTCATCCTCAGGCCGTGTCTCGACCCCCGAGCTTACAAATGATCGGATCGAAGAACTGGCCGCATTGCGCGCCCTGCTTGAGGTCGAACTTGCCAGCCGAGCGTTGCCGCGGGCCCATATCGCGTTGATCGACCGTTTGCAAAGCATCAATATGACTGTGGCCGAGATGGTCACCAAGCGGGACGCCGTCGGCTATATTCGAACGAACCTCGAATTTCACCGAACACTATATCTGCGGGCGCAGGCCCCAGCTATGCTGGCGATTGCAGAGACCGTCTGGTTGCAGTTGGGGCCGACCATGCGTGCGCTTTACGGTCGGTTGCGACGCACCGAGCCGCCTCATTACCACAAGCTGATCATAGCAGCGCTGAAAGCCGGGGATGAGCCCGGATTGCGGCTGGCTGTGCGATCCGACGTGACGCAAGGGTTAAGGATGCTGGTCAGCTAGGCGACCCATTGCCGATGCGCCTTGAATATCTGAATTCTGTGCAGCTGTTCTGGTTTGGGGGCCCGGTCTGGGCTACGCTGAACCAAATCACAACAAGAGCAGATTTCAGTCATGATAAATCGTCGAGTATTCTCAGTCGGTCTCGGATCTTCGCTGGTGGCCGCCTGTTCAGGGGGGACGCAATCTGCGGCCCCTGCGTCCCGGATGCGTGCTGTTCCGAACGCAGGCTGGGATGCATGGGTTGCCAGCTTTAAAAACCGTGCGGCCGGGCAGGGTATTTCTCAGACCACTATCAATCAGGCGTTTCAGGGCGCAGGTTATCTGCCCGGCGTTATTGAGCGCGATCGCAACCAGGTGGAATTCAAACGCTCACTTGAGGACTACCTGGCTATTGCTGCATCGGATGAGCGCATTGCGACGGGACAGCAGATGATGACGCGCCATGCGGGAACCCTTTCGCAAATCGAAGCGAAATACGGTGTCGACAAAGAAGTGGTCGTGGCGGTTTGGGGGTTGGAAAGCCGTTATGGCGCGCGCCGCGGCGATATTCCGGTGGTGTCGGCCTTGTCGACACTGGCCTATGACGGGCGGCGCGGTCAGTTTTTTGAAAGTCAGTTGGTTGCAGCGCTTGAGATTTTGCAGAACGGCGACACCTCGCCTGCGAACATGACCGGCAGTTGGGCCGGTGCGATGGGGCATACGCAATTCATCCCGACATCGTATCAGGCCTTTGCGGTGGACTTTACTGGTGACGGGCGCCGTGACATCTGGTCGGAGGATCCCACCGATGCGTTGGCGTCGACGGCTGCCTACCTGTCGCGCTCGGGGTGGGTGCGTGGGCAGCCGTGGGGGGGCGAGGTCGGATCGGTGTCGGGTAACCCGGTTGCCGTATTACAGCCGCAGGTGCCGGGGCCGCGTATCGCGGTATTTCGCAATTTTCAGGTGATCAAACGCTACAATAACTCGGACAGTTATGCGATCGGGGTTGGGCATCTGTCCGACCGGATTGCAGGTGGTGCACCGTTTCAGACGTCGTTTGGGCCGGATGCAACAGGTTTGACGCTGGAAGATCGCAAGGAACTACAACGTAGGCTGACCTCGGCTGGGTATGACACGCAAGGGGCAGATGGGGTGATCGGTAACAACACCAAATCCGCCATCAGTGGTTATCAAAGCGCCAATGGCTTGCCGGTGACCGGAGAACCCTCTGTATCCCTGCTGCGTAGACTTGGGGGGTGACGCTTATGCGGCCAACCCTTTCGAGCCGATGTCCAGGAATTTCTGACGCCGGTGCCGGATCAGTGCAGCGGCGTCCTTACCTTCAAGCTCTTGCAGCATCGCGGCAATCGCGGCGCGAACAGAGTCTACCGTCGCGGTCCGATCCCGATGTGCACCGCCTTTGGGTTCTGTTATGATGCGATCGCAGACGCCCAGCTTGTACAGGTCCTGTGCCGTCAGGCGTAGCGCTTCGGCAGCTTCACGCATTTTCTCGGCGTCTTTCCACAAGATCGACGCGCACCCTTCCGGTGAAATCACAGAATAGACGGAGTGTTCCAGCATTGCGACACGGTTGGCTGTCGCGAATGCCACCGCACCGCCAGAGCCACCTTCACCAATGATAACAGACACCAAAGGCACCCCGATTTTCAGGCACATTTCGGTTGACCGGGCGATAGCTTCGGACTGGCCGCGTTCCTCAGCGCCTTTGCCGGGATAGGCACCGGCCGTGTCGATTAATGTGATGACGGGCAGGCCAAAGCGGCCGGCCATCTCCATCAGTCGTACGGCTTTGCGATAGCCTTCGGGGCGGGCCATGCCAAAATTGCGTTCGATGCGGGACTTAGTGTCCGAGCCTTTTTCATGGCCGATCACCATGACGGGTTGATCGTTAAACCGCGCCAGACCGCCAATTACAGCCAGGTCATCAGCGAAATTCCGGTCACCGGCCAATGGCGTGAACTCGGTGAACAGCGCCTCGACATAGTCTTTGCAATGGGGGCGTTCCGGATGCCGGGCCACCTGGCACTTGCGCCACGGGGTCAGGTCTTCATAAAGCTCTTCCAGCAGTTTGGCGGCCTTGGCGTCCAATGCTGCGGCCTCTTCGGCTACGTCCATTTCTTCGTTGGCACGCGCCAGTGCACGCAATTCCTCGGCTTTGCCTTCGATCTCGGCCAGGGGTTTTTCGAAATCCAGATACTGGGTCATGACGCCTCTCAACGCGGAAGTTCCCTGCTATATGACCTGACGCCGCTTGGGATGCAACTCAGCAAGATTTGTGGATGCGCAATATGTTCAGTTGAGATGGCAAGGAAAGAGGACCGGATCGGATGGCAAACAGCTATGAGGCACGCATTCTGCGCGTTTTGGCCTATATCCACGACAACCCTGCCGGGGATCTGTCATTGGATGCTTTGGCGGATGTCGCTGCCATGTCGCGGTTTCACTGGCACCGTGTATTTCGGGCCATTACGGGCGAGACCTGCGCGCAGGCCGTGCGCCGGATCAGATTGCACCGTGCGGCCAGCCGTCTGGTGCAGTCCGACATGGCGATCGCGCAGATTGCGCGTGATGTCGGTTATCCGAACCTCAACTCCTTTGCGCGGGCTTTTACCGACGCCTACGGCGCCAGCCCGGCCGCTTTTCGAAAGGCCGGTCAGTTTTTGCCCGCAAATCCACTTTTCAAAACAGGAGACTATCCCATGCACCCAATTGAAACCCGCACCGAGCCCAGCCGGCGTATTGTCGGCCTGAAACACACCGGCACTTATTCCGAGATCGGCAAAAGCTTTGAGGCCTTCGGCGCGTTATGCGAAGCTCGCCAGCTTTGGCCCAAACTTGGTCCGGTGATCGGCGTTTATCTTGATAGCCCTGACGAAGTGCCCGAAGACCAACTGCGCAGCTACGCCGGTGCCGAATTCTCTGGTGAGGCAACGCCGGATGGGATGGAGGATATGCAAATCCCCGGCGGTAAAACGGCTGTTCTGACCTACAAGGGCCCGTATTCCGGGATCCACGCGGCCTATCACAGCCTGTTTGGCAACTGGCTGCCGGGTTCAGGCGAAGAACCCGCCGATCAGCCATGTTACGAGATCTATCTGAACGATCCGCGCGACACCGCGCCTGAGGATCTTTTGACCGAGATTTGCCTGCCGTTGAAGTAGATTGCCTGCCTCAGAGGTCTTTGTCTAGCAGCGCACAAAAGTGCGGTAATGACCTGATCGCATGAAAGAACCCGGCGCGGGCGTTGAAGGCCCGCGCCAATTGTTGTTGGGGAGCGGCCCTGACTTTGATGGATGAGAGATTGACAGCGCAATGGACAAACTAGGCAGGGATAACGGGTGCCTCTGTTCCGCCGCCATTGCCGCGATACAGCGCTTAGACTTGGACCGCCGGAATGCCCACGCCGTTGAGAGTGTCATGGGTTTCGTTGCTTTTATCACCTGTTCGGTTGGTGTGTAATCTGCGAATAGCAGCGAAATTGTGAACCTTGGCCTGCTTGTCGGGTCGAATGCCTTGGCCTAGTGTGAAGAAAAAATGCCGTCGGAGATGCGGCATGCACTCAGGGAGATGACTATGAAGTTCTTTGCAGTTGCAGCAATGGCTGCGGCGTTATCCTTAGTTGCAAGCGTTACGTTTGCGGAGCCGTTGGTTTTGGAGCCCGCCAGTCCTCAGCCGTCAAGCGTCAAACCCGGCCTTTCAGTTAAATATGCGTGGCTTGGTAAACCTCCGCAAAAAATTCAGTCAATTGGTAGCGCCAAGAACCTACTTCGTGCACAAGCCGAGCCTGGTGATCCTTTGCGAGGGTTAGATTACCGGGATACGAAAAAGGGCGATCCTGTGATGACGCATCCCGAGCACTATAATGTTGCGGCTGACATTGAAGGATACATAAAATTTGATGCTCCGGGCCTTTACGAACTGGTCACATATTCAAATGATGGAATAGAAGCTTGGGTCGGTGGCCAAAAAGTTGGGAGTGCAGGAGCTTCGCAGCCCTGTAGCGCGAATGAGCAAGTCGAGGTCGAAGTACCGCAGGCGGGGTGGTACAAATTGCAAATTTTCTACTATCAAAAGTACGGCTCGGCGTGCCTTATGATGAAGTGGGGAAAAAGCGGAGAAAAGTTGAAATGGACGCCAAACGAGGCGTTCGGCCGCTAGCAATGTCTTGTATGAAGAAAAGGCGCCTTTGAGACGCCTTTGCTATCAACCGTTCGCCGCGATCAATTCGGCCTGGGCGACGATCACCTCGGCCTGTTTGATCGACGCAATATCGACCAGACGGCCCTTATAGACGGTTGCCCCTTCACCATTGGCTTTAGCCTGTTCCATCGCGGCCAGAATTTCGCGCGCTTCTGAAACGGCCTCGTCTGAAGGAGTGAAGACCTCATTGGCCAAAGCGATCTGCTTGGGGTGGATCGCCCACTTGCCGACCATTCCCAAAGTGGCCGAGCGTTTGGCCTGTGCGATGAACCCGTCATCATCCGAGAAATCGCCAAAGGGCCCGTCGACCGGCAACACACCATGGGTCCTGCAAGCGGCAACGATAGCGGCTTGAGCCCAATGCCAGGGGTCGGACCAATGCTTTTCGCCCTCGCGCAGCATGTAATAGTTTTCCTGGGTGCCGCCGATGCCTGTGGTTTGCATCCCCATCGACGCCGCAAAGTCCGCAGCACCCAAGCTCATGGCTTGCATACGTGGGGATGACGCTGCGATTTCTTCGACATGGGCGATGCCTGCGGCCGATTCAATGATGACTTCAAAGCTGATCAGTTTGGTGCGGCCTTTGGCGCGCTCGATCGCGGTGACCAGCGCATCGACCGCATAAACATCCGCAGCGCAGCCAACTTTGGGGATCATAATCTGGTCCAAACGGTCGCCAGCCTGTTCCAGCAGATCGACGACGTCGCGGTACCAATAAGGCGTGTCCAGCCCGTTGATGCGCACGGACATATACTTGTTGCCCCAGTCCACAGAATTCAGCGCCTCGATGACGTTTGCACGCGCGGCGTCTTTGTCGGTGGGCGCGACCGAGTCTTCGAGATCCAGATTGATCACATCCGCTGCAGATGCCGCCATTTTGGGGAATAGCTTTGTATTCGATCCCGGTCCGAACAACTGGCAACGGTTGGGGCGCGCAGGGGCGGTGGGTTGAATGCGAAAGCTCATCGGGACCTCGTGCGAGAAAGGAAATTACGTTTTTGTCGCCCATGTGGGTATTAAATTGCGCGCACCTTCGCAAGGGGCTTTGTGCGGATGCAGCATTGCAATCGCAGCATTCCCCGAATTCAGTGGTTGTTTCGATGGTTAAAGTTTAATCACTTTAAGAATTCGACAGATTTTTGCGTGAGATGACTAAAGGGCGCAAAATTTTCCCGACCAATTGAGTGCTGCCGGTCGAAAACGAGAAACACTCGTTCGACACGTCCCATAGCCTGCGGCGGAATCAAAGGAGTGCACCGCAATGATCGAGACACCGTATCTGTTGTTTTTGGGCGATGCGCCCGACCAGCTCGCAGCAAAAGTTGCCATTGGTATCCGGGACTGGCGTCCGGAAAACGCCGTTGGTCAATTCCGGATGGATGGTTGCAAGGCCGATCTGGGGATGAAAGACCTGACCCTTGCCGAGGCGAAAGAGGCGGGCGCAAAGACACTGGTCATAGGTGTTGCAAACCGCGGCGGCGTTATCAGCGAGGCGTGGAAAGCGGTTTTGATCGAAGCGCTGGAGATGGGCTTTGACCTTGCCTCTGGTTTGCATAATCTCTTGCGCGACGAAGGTGATCTGGTTGCCGCTGCACAGACTCACGGCTGCACACTGCATGACGTACGTGTTCCGACCGTGGGTTATCCGATTGCGAATGGTAAGAAGCGCACGGGCAAGCGGTGTCTGGCCGTTGGTACAGATTGTTCTGCGGGCAAGATGTACACGGCGATGTCGATGGATGCCGAAATGCGTGAGCGTGGGATGAAATCCACATTCCGGGCAACCGGGCAGACGGGCATTCTGATCACAGGCGGCGGCGTTCCGCTGGACGCTGTGATCGCAGACTTTATGGCAGGCTCGGTTGAATACCTTACGCCCAATAATGACGAAGACCACTGGGACCATATCGAAGGGCAGGGCTCTTTGTTCCATGTGTCGTACTCTGGCGTCACGATGGCCCTGATCCATGGCGGCCAGCCGGACGCGCTGATTTTGTGCCACGAACCGACGCGGACCCATATGCGGGGCTTGCCCGAGTATTCTCTGCCTACCTTGCAGGAGCTGCGGGACACTGCCTTGCCGCTGGCGCGGATCGCAAACCCGGCTTGCCAGGTTGTTGGCGTTTCGATCAACACACAGAATCTGGGTGAAGACGAAGCGAAAGACTACATTGCGAAAGTCGAGGCCGAGATGGGGTTGCCTGCGACAGATCCTTATCGCTTCGGCGCTGGTAAACTGGTGGATGCTTTGGCGGCTCTGTGATCTAAGCGATCCGGGTCTCTTAACTTCGATCCGTTTGAAACAAGGGGTGAACGCGTGCAGATCAACGTCGCTCGTGATGTATTTCGGTTGGCGCAAGTCTTTACGATCTCGCGCGGGTCCAGAACCGAGGCCAAGGTGCTGACTGTCCGTATCTCTGACGGTCAGTATCAAGGTTGGGGGGAATGCGTCCCCTATGCCCGGTACAACGAAACGCTGGAGTCGGTCGAAGCCGAAATCAACGGCTTGCCGGATACCTTCGACCGCACGCAGTTGATCGATCTGTTACCGGCTGGCGCTGCACGTAACGCAGTGGACTGCGCGCTGTGGGATCTGGAGGCCAAGCGTGCAGGCCGACGTCCGTGGGACTTGGCGGGGCTGCCCGTGCCGGGCCCCGAAATCACTGCCTACACCCTTTCGTTGGACACGCCCGAGGCGATGCAGGCACAGGCCGCGCAGAACGCGCATCGCCCGTTACTGAAAATCAAGCTGGGTACACCCGATGATATGCCCAGGCTGGAAGCGGTCCGCGCCGGCGCACCAAAGGCCAAGATCATCGTCGACGCGAATGAGGGCTGGTCTGCCGATGTTTACGCCGACCTTGCCCCGCATCTGGTGCGGTTGGGCGTGGCGCTGGTGGAACAACCTCTGCCAGCCGGGGATGACGAGGCGTTGATCGGGATGGATCGGCCAGTTCCGGTATGTGCGGACGAATCCTGTCATGACCGTTCGAGCCTGCCAAAGTTGAAGGGCAAGTATGATGTCATCAACATCAAGCTGGATAAAACCGGTGGCCTGACCGAAGCGCTTGAACTGCGCAAAGCGGCCATCGCCGAAGGCTATGACATCATGGTTGGATGTATGGTTGGCAGTTCCCTCGCCATGGCGCCTGCGACCTTGTTGGCGCAGGGTGCGATGGTAACAGACCTTGACGGCCCGCTTCTGTTGGCCGAAGACCGCGACAACCCGCTGACTTTTGATGACGCCGGGGTGCATCCGCCTGCGGCTGCGCTTTGGGGCTGAGGAGAACAACATGACCCGCACTGTTTACGTGAACGGAGAGTACCTGCCTGAAACAGAGGCCAAGATCTCGATCTTTGACCGGGGTTTTCTGATGGCGGATGCCGTTTATGAGGTCACAAGCGTGCTGGACGGTAAGCTCATCGACTTTGAAGGTCATGCGGTGCGACTGAGACGATCGCTTGACGAGCTGCAGATGGCAGAGCCCTGCACCAAGGAAGAGCTGCTGGAAATCCACCGCAAATTGGTCGAACTGAATGGGATCGAAGAAGGCCTGGTTTATCTGCAGGTCTCACGCGGCAGTGACGGCGACCGTGACTTTGTTTTTCCTTCTGCCGACACCAAACCGACGCTGGTTTTGTTTACGCAGAACAAGCCGGGCTTGGCAGACAGCCCTGCTGCCAAAAAGGGTGCCAAGATCATCTCGATCGACGATATCCGCTGGGGTCGACGCGATATCAAGACGGTACAACTGCTTTACCCGTCCATGGGCAAGATGATGGCCAAGGCTGCGGGTTGCGACGATGCTTGGATGATCGAGGACGGCTATGTCACCGAAGGCACCAGCAACAACGCCTATTTCGTCAAAAACGGAAAGATCGTGACCCGCCCGCTGTCCAACGACATTCTGCATGGGATCACCCGCAAGGCCGTGCTGCGCATGGCGGCCGAGGCGCAGATGGAAGTCGAAGAACGTTTGTTCACCATTGATGAAGCAAAAGAAGCAGACGAGGCGTTCACCACATCTGCCAGCGCTTTTGTCATGCCCGTGGTGGAAATTGACGGTGTTGCGCTGGGCGACGGCACGCCCGGTCCGATCGCCACGCGTTTACGTGAAATCTATTTGGATGAAAGCCGCAAAGCAGCGGTCTGAACCTAAGGCCCGCCGCTTGGCGGGCTTTGTTCGTTTAAGGGATTACCCCTTTTTCGTGACGTTCTCTTCGAAAGCGACCTTGAACTCTGCCTGCTTTTCAGGGCTTGCGTCGGTCTGGTAGTTCGCTTTCCACTCGTCCATGGTCATGCCGTAGAACTTCTGGCGGGCTTCGTCCTTGCCCATCTCGATGCCTTTTTCATTGGCGGCCTCTTGGTACCAACGCGACAGGCAGTTGCGGCAGAACCCGGCCAGATTCATCATGTCGATGTTCTGAACATCGGTGCGGTCTTCCATCAGGTGCTTTTGCAACCGGCGGAATGCCGCGGCTTGAAGTTCGATTTCTGTTTGATTGTCCATGGTCTGGCTCCGGATAACGATCTCTTTGCTTTTGACCTAGCGGTCCGACGGCGATGTTTCAACAAACGGCTTGTCAGGCCAGCTTCAGCGCCAGCCAAGGCACGACGCAAAACACAAGTGTAAGGATCTTGTAGTTGGCCAGATATCGAAAATACGCGCCCTTCACCTCTGACGCGTCCATCTGGAACATCCTGCCATGTATGTCTGCAATCCGATCCTGCGCCAAAACAATCATTGCTGTTGTGAACAGCAAAACGGCAACGTTGATCACGGCCATCCAACCAAAGACGGCCATCAGAGTTTCCTGAGTCATGGTCGCCTCCTTTCTCCGCAAACATGGGGTTCAGGGTACGGCCTCACAATAGCGTGTGATCAAAGGTCGCTGTCAGCGAGTGCATCCTGCAATACAACCGCCAGCCGTTCGGCCCACGCCCTTTGACCCGTGTGATCAGCAATCAGATCGTTGCGCAGTTCAATTAACGCATTTGGCCGGCCAAACGTGGTGCAATGCTTGTCGATCGCATCTCCGGGCAGGACGCCGGTGTAGGGTTCGTTCACACCAACACACAGATCGCCTTCCGATTTCAGCCGGTTGACCAGGGGGCGTGCAAACCGGTCGTCCGGCGTATGCAGAACGCCGATATGCCAGGGCCGCGGCGCGCGCCCACGCAGTTGGCGGGTAAACGAGTGCATCGACACAATCACCGCATGGGGCAGGGCGGCCAGTTCCGCCAGCGCGTTGTGGTAGGGCCGGTAGCACATGTCCAGCCGCCGTTCGCGTTCGGTGGCATCTGCGTGACGATTGCCGGGGATGATCGAGCCGTCATAGAGCTTCATCAATAGGGTCGGGTCGTCCTCACCCCGGTTGGGGTCTATCACAAGCCGCGAGAAATTGGCCGCGATAACCGGGGCATTCAGGATTTCGCCCAAGTGCTTGGACACTTCGTATGCACCAACGTCATAGGCGATGTGGCGTTCCATATCTTCTCGCGCCAAACCAAGATCGCCACCGTTGATGCTGGGCGGTACGGTGTTGGTCGCATGGTCACATGTGATCAGCCAGCGCGATGGTCGATCCGCGCCATGGATAAAAAACGGAGAATACGTCATGAGCCTGTCATCTAGTTTGTCGCAGGTGTAGGGCAGTTGCTTCGAAAAGGGAATTGCGCAATAAGCAGCGCAAGACTTGTTTGCGGTAACATGACGCGTTTGAGGAGAGCTAGACCAATGCGACGCCTGAGAAGTGTAAAAATCGTGGCAACGCTGGGGCCGGCGTCCAATGACTATGATACAATTCGCGCTCTGCACGAGGCAGGTGCAGATGTTTTCCGCCTGAATATGAGCCATGGCAGCCATGATGAGATTTGCGAACGCCACCGTATGATCCGTCAGGTTGAAAAGGATCTGGACAGCCCGATTGCAATTCTGGCGGACCTGCAGGGGCCAAAGCTGCGTGTGGGTGTATTTGCAAACGAAGCAGAAGAGTTAGTGGAAGGTGCCGCCTTCCGGCTGGATCTGGATCCCGCTGAGGGCGACAGCGACCGAGTTTGCCTGCCGCACCCCGAGATTTTCGCGGCTCTGGAACCCGGCGCACGCCTGTTGGTCAACGACGGGAAAATTCGTTTGATCGTTCAGGACTGCGGGCAGGATTACGCAAATTGCACGGTTGAGGTTGGCGGCACGATCTCGAACCGCAAGGGTGTGAACGTACCGGATGTCGTCTTACCGCTGGCGGCGTTGTCCGCCAAGGACCGTGACGATCTGGAATTTGTGTGTCAGTTGGGTGTCGACTGGCTGGCGCTCAGCTTTGTGCAGCGCGCTAAAGATGTCTTTGAGGCGCGTGCGCTGGCTGATGGCCGTGCCTCGATCCTGTCCAAGATTGAAAAGCCCGCCGCGGTTGAGGCGTTTGATGACATCCTCGACGCATCCGATGGGATCATGGTTGCGCGCGGCGATTTGGGTGTGGAACTGCCAGTGTCTGCTGTGCCGCCGATCCAAAAACGTTTGGTGCGCAAGTGCCGGGGTGCCGCCAAACCTGTGATCGTGGCGACCCAGATGTTGGAAAGCATGATCGAAAGCCCGATGCCGACACGGGCCGAAGTGTCTGACGTGGCAACGGCAATCTATGAAGGCACTGATGCGATTATGCTCAGCGCGGAGTCTGCTGCCGGTTCGTACCCGATCGAAGCCGTTCAAACGATGAACAAGGTCGCAATCGAAGTCGAAGCAGACCCGACCTACACTCAGATTATCGCGTCCTCGAGGACTGCAAAGGGCACCACGATCGCCGACGGTATCGTTGCTGCTGCACGCGAGATCGCCGAGAAAACAGATATCAAGGCGATTTGCTGTTTCACCCAAAGTGGAACAACAGCCCTTTTGACAGCGCGTGAACGTCCCGGTGTTCCGATCATTGCAATGACACCTGCCACAGGTACTGCGCGCCGCCTGTGCCTGACATGGGGCTGCCATTGCGTCATGACGCCCGAGCTTGAACGTTTCAAAGGCGCGGTGGTGAACGCCGCCCGCGCTGCGCGCGCAGGCGGTTTTGCCGCCGAAACTGATCAGATCGTGGTTACCGCAGGCGTTCCTTTTAACGTGCCGGGAACCACTAATATTCTGCGGATTGCTCCATGTGATGAACGGCTGATCTATAACACCGATCCAGGTTGATTTGCGGTCTGCGCACGGTTTTGCCTTAAAATTAGGCAAAAAATAAACAATAAAAACAAATGCTAAGGTGGTTGGGGGCTGAATGTTTCAGTTTCCCCTCTATTTTTCGGTGTTTTTCTTGGATACTGATGCACGTGGGCGGCCCTTTAAATCAGTTCCAGACTCCGGCTGCCCGACCCGGGGGCACGGGCCCCGGCATAATCAACAATATTGGAGGAACGTCATGACAACAAAGATTGTCATTGGGCTGGACGGGACAGAAACCGGAGAACGTGCGATTGCCTTTGCCAAGGATTTGGCCGGGCGTATCGACTCTTGTGAATTGCTGGTGGTTTACGTCATTGAATGGTCCCCTTTCACTTTCCAGACACCTGAGGAAAACGCTTTGCGCCACAAGCGACGCGAAGAAGAAGTCACGCTGGCCACGTCGCGGATCGTGACGCCAACAGTCGACGCGTTGACAAGCGCCGGTTTCAAAGCTCATGGCATCGTACGCCACGGCGATGTGGCCGAAACGCTCAATGCGATCACGCTTGAAAATGGTGGCACGCAGATCATCGTCGGCCGCGCTTCGGCTGACGGGTTCAAGAAACGGTTGTTTGGCAGCTCGACGCAGAACCTTGTGATGCATGCCGATGTTCCGGTCACGGTCGTGAACTGAGGGGAGGGACAAGAATGAACATTCAAAACAAATTGGGTCTTGCCACATTGACTGCCTTGGTTGCGGGACCTGCCGCAGCACAAGAAGCCGTTGGTTTGGACCAGAAAATCAACCAGGCCTTTGCCGATTTCACCGGGCCGTTCGTCAGCTTTATTTTCGCGCCTTTCCCAGGAACCGGGTTCCCTTGGATCGTTGGTTGGCTGGTCGTCGCGGCGACCGTGTTTACGGTGTATTTTGCCTTTGTGCAGCTTCGGTTCTTTAGCCATGCGATCAGCCTTGTAAAAGGCGACTATTCCGACCCCAACGACGCCGGTGAGGTTAGCCATTTCCAGGCGCTTGCTACGGCGTTGTCGGGCACGGTTGGCCTTGGGAACATCGCGGGTGTTGCGGTGGCCGTCGGCATTGGCGGGCCGGGTGCTACGTTCTGGATGATTGTCGCGGGCCTTTTGGGCATGGCATCGAAATTCACCGAATGTACGCTGGGCGTAAAATACCGCAACGAATACGAAGACGGCACCGTTTCCGGTGGTCCGATGTATTACATGTCCAAAGGATTCAACGAGTTGGGCCTGCCGGGCGGTAAGATACTGGCCGTTCTGTTCTCGATCTTCTGTATCCTTGGTGCGCTGGGCGGGGGCAACATGTTCCAGGCCAATCAGGCACACCAGCAGATCGCGGGCATCGTCGGCGATTACCCCGGCTGGATCACAGGCCTTGTCTTCGCAGGTATCGTCTTTGCGGTGATCGTCGGTGGTCTGAAGTCTATAGCAAGTGTGACTGAGAAGGTCGTGCCCTTCATGGGTGTCATGTATGTGCTGGCTGCTTTGGTCATCATCATCATGCATGCCGATCAGATCGGCTGGGCCTTTGGTCAGATCTTCGCAGGTGCCTTCACGGGCCTCGGCGTTGCTGGCGGCATGGTCGGAGCGCTGATCCAGGGCTTCCGCCGTGCGGCGTTCTCGAACGAAGCGGGCGTGGGTTCTGCGGCCATCGCTCACTCAGCCGTGCGGACCAAGGAACCGATCACCGAGGGCTTTGTCTCACTGCTTGAGCCGTTCATTGATACGGTCGTGATCTGTACCATGACCGCGCTGGTGATCATCATCACCCAGCAGCTGATCATTGATCCCGAAACCGGCAAGTACATGCTGAACGAAGCGGGCAATGCGATTGCAACCGTGGACGGCAACTCTGGCGTCAGCCTGACCTCGGCGGCCTTTGCAAGCGCCTTTGGCTGGTTCCCCTACGTTCTGGCGATTGCGGTGGTCCTGTTCGCCTTCTCGACCATGATCAGCTGGTCTTATTATGGCCTCAAGGCGTGGACCTACCTGTTTGGCGAAGGTCACACCAAGGAGCTGGTGTTCAAGATCATCTTCTGTGTTTTCGTTGTGATTGGTGCGGCGGCCAACCTTGGCCCGGTCATTGACTTTTCGGACGCGGCGATCTTTGCCATGGCGGTTGTGAACGTCTTCGCGCTCTACTTCCTGATGAAAGTGGTGCGGCAGGAGCTGGCATCCTACGCCGAGCGGCTGAAAAGCGGTGAGATCCGCAAGTTCGGCCACTAAACCAAACCACCGGGGCGGCGCGCGTCGCCCCGGTGCCTTACGGACCTTGCGAAAAGCGCAGATTCTGGTCCAAACCCCCTTGCCAGCATGATCGAACTTGCGTAAACGGCGCATCTGTTGCGTGACCGGCCGAGATGGCATGCCGAGTCGCGTTTGAAACCGAACCCGAGAATAGGAGACGGAAATGCCTAAGATGAAGACAAAGTCGAGCGCCAAGAAGCGCTTTAAGGTGACTGCGACCGGTAAGGTCCTTGCTGGCCAGGCCGGCAAACGGCACGGCATGATCAAGCGGACCAAAAAGTTCATCCGCGACGCCCGTGGCAACACCACCCTGTCCGCCCCCGACGCCAAGATCGTCAAGGGCTACATGCCCTACGACCGCTAAGAGGAGATTAAGAGATGTCCCGCGTTAAAGGTGGAACCGTAACTCACGCCCGTCACAAGAAGGTCATCAAGGCCGCCAAAGGTTACTATGGCCGCCGCAAGAGCACCTTCAAGGTTGCCCGTCAGGCCGTCGACAAGGCCAACCAGTATGCAACCCGCGACCGCAAGAACCGCAAGCGCAACTTCCGCGCGTTGTGGATCCAGCGCATCAACGCTGCTGTCCGTTCGCATGACGAGGCTCTGACCTATTCCCGCTTCATCAACGGTCTGAACCTGGCCGGTATCGAAGTGGACCGCAAAGTTCTGGCCGACCTGGCCGTACACGAACCGGAAGCGTTCGGTGCGATCGTCGCCAAAGCTCAGGCCGCTCTGACTGCCTGATCTTCTGGTACAGAGAGACAGTGAATGAAAGGCCGCCCCGTTTGGGGCGGCTTTTTTTTCGATGTTTTCTTGCAAAAGTAGTGCCGCTAGGATGAG
This sequence comes from Ruegeria sp. G5, assembly GCF_056533365.1. Taxonomy (NCBI): domain Bacteria; kingdom Pseudomonadati; phylum Pseudomonadota; class Alphaproteobacteria; order Rhodobacterales; family Roseobacteraceae; genus Ruegeria; species Ruegeria sp. G5. The sequence goes on from NZ_JBQFOK010000008.1 coordinate 121,231, forward strand.
GCCAGCTATTTGGGAATTCCAGCGTGCTTTATTACATTATTGGTTTTGCAGTATACTTTGGTTTATTTTTTGTCCTTCGACTGTTTATCCCCAGTAGAACTCAGTCCGATGGGTTGATTGCTTGGGGAATAGTTCTAGCGGCAGTTTGCGCTCTTTTCGCGTTTGGAATAACTAGAACTGTTACCGCAACCTTTCCTGATGGCATCTACCAAAACGCATTCGCGTATTTCGTACTTGTGCCAGCTGCAACTATTGGCGTGTGTATGGCTGTCGTCAGCATGATAGGCCAATACAACGGTAGGCCAATAATCCAAGGCTCTATCTTATTCGCAGCACTTCTTACTGGAATTGCCTCTGGTACTTCGTCTCACCTTTCTGCCGAACACAGCAAACAAGAAAAGGAAGATTACAGGGCTGAGATGGAGCTGACGAATGTGTCTGGAACGTTTGGTGAAAGCCGAGTGAGTATTCCGGTTTCGCCGCTTGTTTCGATAGGCACACGCTGTGATGTTGAGCGGGGAAACAGCGGTTTAAAGTGTAGCGCGAGTTTTGATCAGGCAAATACGTTTGAATACTTCTATGGTTTTGGTTTAACCGATTTGAATTTTTCCGCGCTCATCGTTTGGAATCCAGGCCAGGAATGCCGGATCAAGAGCAAGTGCGAACAGTTCAAGAACTGGTGCGCACGGCGACCAGATATGGCAGGCAACATCTGGTGCTGGTCTGACCGCAAGGTAAAAGTGGAGGTGAGAAACGACCGCAAGTACAAAAACGAAGAGGACTTCGATGTGCCACTGCTAAAACGGTCTAATCCGGTTGGGGCCCTCCGTATTCGGTGCCGCGAAGGATTGACTAAACCTTGGTGCCGCGCGCATTTTGAAGTCGCGCCGGACGTGCGTGCTATCGTTACAGTACAAGATATCGAAACGGGGAATGAAGAAGCCGTCGTTTTAGAAGCGGTGTCCTATGCTCAAAGCCTATGGGCGGAGATGACGAGTCACAAATAGCTTCAAGTAAGCTCTAGATGTCTTATATTGGCATTTTGTTACTCCTTCTTCACCAACTGCGCCGCAAAGGCCACGCCCGTTCCCGGACCTGCATAGGTCACCATGATCACGTCATCCAGATAGACCCCGTTGAATATCCCCGATGATACGTCATCGCCTGCTATCCCCGCCTCGGCCAGAACAAAGCGGGTGGGGTCGTCCAGGCTGAAGGTGCCCATCGCCTCTTCGACGATCCAATCTGTGTCGCCGATCCGAAGCCAGCGGTTGGTGGCGGTGATCAGGTTGCCGTCCAGCTTGGTGATCTCCAGCTCCATCTCGGTTTTCTGCAGGCCCTTGGCATGGTTCGGGTTCGATTTCGCGTAGCCCACGAGATATGTGCCATGCCACGCGCCCATGATCTGGGGGAAGCCGCTGCCGGTTTCGGCAAAAGCGGGCGCTAAAAAGGCAAGAAGGAAAGCGGCGAAGAAGGCATGTAGCATCGGAGGGCCTCCTGTCTGGAACAAAGACAGGCTATCCGAGTTCCGAGTTTTGGCAAGGTTTTGTTCGGCCACAAAAAAAAACCGGCGCGTTATGCGCCGGTTTTCATAGATTAAAGGCAGATCAGCCGAATACGCGGCCCAGGGCGCCATCAACCGCGTCGGTGATCTGGTCGATATCGTCCGGAGTGGCAATCAGCGCAGGCGAGAAGCACAGAGTGTTGTTCTTGCCCGGGACCGAGCGATTGGTCACACCGATGATTACGCCCTGCGCCATGCAGTCGGCCACAACTGCTTGTGCCATCTTTTCGTTCACCGGCTCGCGGGTGGAGCGGTCTGAGACCAGCTCGGCCCCTAGGAACAGGCCCTTGCCGCGCACGTCGCCGATGACCTTGTGCTTTTCCATCAGTCCCTGCAGGTTGCCCATCATGCGCGCGCCCATGTCGGTGCAGTTCTGTAGCAGGTTCTCATCCTCGATGATCCGCATATTCTCGATCGCCGCTGCCGGGCCGGCAGTGCAACCGCCAAAGGTCGAGATGTCACGGAAATAGTTCATCGGGTCGTCGGCATTGTCCTTGAACATGTCAAAGATTTCTTCGGTCGTAACCATGCAGGCAATCGCCGCATAGCCAGACGCCACACCCTTGGCCATGGTCACAAAGTCAGGCTTCACGCCGTATTGCTGATAGCCAAACCACGTGCCTGTGCGACCGATGCCACAGACGACCTCGTCGATATGCAGCAAGATGTCGTATTTATCGCAAATCTCCTGCACGCGCTGCCAATAACCCTCGGGGGCCTCGATGACGCCACCACCGGCAGTCACAGGCTCAAGGCACAGGGCACCTACAGTGTCGGGGCCTTCACGCAGGATGACCTCTTCGATCTGATCGGCGGCCCATTCGCCAAAGTTTTCCTCGGGCGCGCCGTTCAGCTCGTGCTTACGGTATTCCATGCAATGGGGCACGCGCACGAAATCGGGGGCAAAGGGGCCGTATTGTGCGTTGCGTTCATCCTGACCACCCGCCGACATCGCCGCAAGGGTCGAGCCGTGATAATCCCGGTCGCGATACAGAATCTTGGTCTTCTTGCCGCCGTATTTCTTATGGGCGATCTGGCGGACCATCTTGAAGGCTTTCTCATTCGCTTCAGAGCCTGAGTTCATGTAGTAGACGCGGCTCATCCCCGGCATCTTGCTGATCAGCTTTTCGGCAAAGATCGAGCCCGGGATAGACCCGGCCGAGTTGGCGAAATAGCACAGTTTCATCAGCTGGTCATAGACCGCCTTGCAGATCGATTCGCGGCCATAGCCCACGTTCACAGTCCAGACGCCACCGGACACGGCATCCAGATGTTCCTTGCCGTTCTGATCCCAGACGCGCATGCCTTTGCCTTCGACAATGATGCGCGGATCGTTGGTTTCAAAGGGCTTATGCTGGATCAGGTGGTGCCAGATATGGGCGCGGTCGGCCTCGACCACGCGGGAAAGATCGTTTTCGTTGAACGTGCCGTCCATGACATGTCCTTTCAGCAAAAGTGGGCGCGCAAGGTGCCTGAGGCCCCTGTGTTTTCGATGGCTCAGATCACCGCGAATGACCATCGGTAGATAGGGCCAGATTGCACCATCCCGTATTGCCAGTCTATGCCTGCGCCGTATTTCTACGGGTTTGTCAGAAACGTTTCTTTATGATCAAGTCGCGCATGCAAAAAAGAGGGAGGGTCAGCCAATGACAAAGACCAGCATTTATGAACGTCATTTGGACAAGAGCCGGGCGAACTATACCCCGCTGTCACCGCTGAGCTTCATAGAACGAACTGCACAGATTTATCCGGACTACCCATCTGTTGTGTACGGTGAACGCCGATATACCTGGGCGGAAACCTATGCGCGGTGCCGGCGAATGGCGGGTGCGCTGTCTGCGCGCGGCGTGGGCAAGGGTGATACGGTCTCGATCATAGCGGCCAACATTCCCGAGATGTACGAGGCGCATTTCGGTGTGCCTATGACGGGCGCGGTTCTGAATGCGATCAACACGCGATTGGATGCGCCAATCGTTGCTTTCATTCTGAACCATGCAGAGTCCAAAGTTCTGATGGTTGATCTCGAATTCTCGGGCGTTGTGAAAGAGGCCCTGACTCAGGTCGATCATGATGTGCTGATCGTTGATATCGTTGACCCCAGCTTTGAGGGCGGTGAAGCCTTGGGTTCATTGACATATGACGCGCTGCTGGCCGAGGGTGATCCGGAGTTCGCATGGTCCCTGCCAGATGACGAGTGGGACGCGATCACGCTGAATTATACGTCTGGCACCACGGGCAACCCAAAAGGCGTCGTATATCACCATCGCGGCGCGGCGCTGAATGCGCAGTCGGACATGCTGGATTGGAACATGCCGAAACACTCGGTCTACCTATGGACGTTGCCGATGTTCCATTGCAACGGTTGGTGTTTCCCTTGGGCTATGGCTGCAAACGCCGGGGTTTCGGTCTGTCTGCGCGCCGTTCGGGATGAACCGATCTATGCCGCTTTCCGGGATGAGAAGGTGACCCATTTCTGCGGTGCGCCCATTGTCCTGAACATGCTTGCCAATGCACCCGATCACCTCAAGGACTTTGACCATGAGATCAAGGTTATGACCGCAGGTGCCCCGCCGCCCGCAGCCGTGATCGAGAACATGGAGGGGATGGGTATCGAGGTCACGCACGTTTACGGCTTGACCGAAACCTACGGCCCTTCGGTCGTTTGTGCGTGGAAGGACGAGTGGAACAGCAAGGGCGCGGATGAACGCGCTGCGCTAAAGGTTCGGCAGGGCGTGCGCTATACAGCTTTGTCAGGGCTGATGGTCGCGGATCCAGAAACCCTCGAACCCGTTCCGGCAGATGGTGAAACCATGGGTGAGATATTTATGCAGGGCAATGTGGTGATGAAAGGGTATCTGAAGAACCCCGAAGCCACGGATAAGGCGTTCAACGGGGGATGGTTTGCGTCAGGGGACCTTGGGGTGATGCATCCCGATGGCTACATCGCGCTGAAAGACCGTTCAAAGGATATTATCATTTCGGGGGGCGAGAATATCTCGTCGGTCGAGGTCGAAGATATCCTTTATAAGCACCCCGCCGTGATGGAGGCTGCGGTCGTCGCCCGCCCCGACGAAAAATGGGGAGAGACGCCCTGCGCCTTTGTCGAACTCAGAGCAGGCGCAGAGGCCAGCGCGAAAGAGATAATTGCATTCTGCCGGGATAACATGGCGCATTTCAAAGCACCAAAGACCGTGGTTTTTGGCCCCTTGCCCAAAACCTCAACCGGAAAGGTGCAAAAGTTCAAGTTGCGGGATCAGGCCAGGGCGCTGGACTAAGCGCCCATCTGGTCAAAGATCGACAAGTCGAGGTCTAACATCTCACCCATCCAGACGGCGCGGTCGCGGTGGTCTTCCAAATGCTGGCCCGTTTCGGGGTGGGTGAAGATGGTCAAACCTTGTCTGTTCAACATCAACCAGGGAAGTACCTGATCCAAAGCATCAGCGCCAAAGGCCAACTGGCAGCTCCAACGCGGGTGTGGTCCGACGTTCTTGGCGTGCATTCTTCCCATTTCGACCGGGAAAAGGCGCGCGGCTTCCTCGCAGACCTGCCGGGCGGTGTCCTGTGTGTCAGCATCGAAATAGACATGGGCGTGATAGCCGGTGATTTCGGGCATCAAAACCTCCTTCATCCGTTTCGCCAAGCATAGCGCATATCGGCGGTGAATCCTATTTCACCTGACAAACAGACCCTGTGCAGCAGATCATACAGGCGCCACCTTGTCAGGATGCGCCGCAGCAAAGGCGGGGTGGCTTGCACAGGCTTTTTCGATAGCAAGGACACGGGGCAGGTCGGTCAGATCGACCTCCCATCGGCGGGCGTTGTACATTTGCGGGATCAGGCATACATCTGCCAGTCCCGGTTGAGACCCAGTGCAGAACGGGTTCTGGTCATGCGCTGAAAGCATTGCTTCAAAGGCAAGCAAACCGGGCCGGATAAAGTGGCGCATCCAGTCGCCCGGCATATCTTCGGCCTCTTGGTTCAGCGCAGTGGCATGGCGTGCAACCGACAGATTGCAGACAGGATGCAAGTCTACTGCAATCGACTGCGCCAGTGCCAGCGCTTGCGTGCGCATCGCTGGTTCCGACGGCAACAGCCCCAATCCGCGGGTCTGGTCCAGGTAGTCGATGATCGCCAGTGACTGCGTCAGGCGCAGACCGTCGATTTCAAGCACGGGCACCAGCCCTTGAGGATTTCTTGCAAGATGGTCTTCGGACTTATGCTCTCCTGCCACCAAATCGACCGAGACTGAACGATACGCGATGCCCGCCAGATTAAGAACGATGCGCACACGGTAGCTGGCAGAAGATCGCCAGTAGTCGTAGAGAACCGTGCCGCTCATGCGGGACTCCTTAGGTGTCAGCTGTCCTGCAGCTTGGCCGCTTTCAGGGCTTGTGACAACACGCCAGCGTCGCCGATATGGTTCGCCAGAACCAGCACCAGCCGTGCATTCAATGCGTCGCTGTCCGTTTTGTCCAGACCTTCATGCGCAGCCAGCAAGCCGGCATAGAAGTCATCAGCGCTTTCCAAATTGGGCGTCAGGATCAAATCGGTCATGGTGCTTACTCCTTCCCTGTCGCGCGACGGATCGCTTGCCGGAACGCGTTTTCTTCGAACGTATCGCGGCGTGCGGCGACATGTTGGTCCGGGCGGATCAGATAGACCGCACTGCTGGCGTCACCCAGATATCGGCGCTTGAGCTCGAGCGTCAGATCGTCTTTGGCCGACAGCGCCAGCCGCGTGACCTCAACACCACCCTCTTCAAGAAGCTCGGGTGCATCCGCATCGATCGTCAGCAGGGTAAATTTCCCCGCCAATAGCGGCAGCAGGAACTTATCGCCCAGCGGCGCATCCGGGCAAGCTGACCCGGGACGCGTAATTTCGGGACCGTTCAACGCGTCAGCAGAGTTCAAAGACGATCCGTCATACGTGCAGGCCGTGCTCAGGCGACCCGAGTTCACCAGCGGGCGGGCAAACTCATAATGCTCACTGAGGTCAAGCACCGCGTCCCGCAAAAGCCGCGACATCTCGGATTTGGGTGTGATGAAATCAGTGGACCGGGTCGAAGCTTGGATGTTTTCATCGGCAGCTTGCACCCGCTCGCGGCTGTAGCTGTCCAACAGTAACTCAGGGGCTTTACCGTCCAGTACCAGCTTCAGTTTCCAGCACAGATTGTCGGTGTCCTGTATCCCCGAATTGGCCCCACGCGCCCCGAATGGGCTGACCTGATGTGCGCTGTCGCCAGCAAACAGCACGCGGCGATAGCGGAACCGATCCATTCGTCGGCATTGGAACGTGTAGATCGACACCCATTCCAGATCGAAATCAACATCATCGCCCAGCATTGCCTTTAGCCGGGGAATCACGTTTTCGGGACGTTTTTCGCGCTCTTTGTCGATGTCCCATCCCAATTGCAGGTCGATCCGCCACACGTGGTCGGGCTGTTTGTGCAGTAGGGCAGATTGGCCGCGATTGAAGGGCGGATCGAACCAGAACCACCGCTCAGTGGGAAAGTCTGCATCCATCACCACATCGGCGATCAAAAAGTTGTCTTCAAAGACGCGCCCTTCAAAATCCAGCCCCAGCATACGACGCGTGGGAGAATGCGCACCATCACAGGCGATAAGCCAGTCGGCCTCGATGTTGTAGGGGCCCTCGGGCGTTTCCACCTCAAGCTTGACGTGGTCATCATGGGTGCCGATCGCCTCGACCTTGTTGCGCCCCCGAATTTCGATCGGGGCACCCTCGGCCTGCAGTGACCGAACCCTTTCGACCAGTATGTTTTCCAGATGGTATTGCTGCAGGTTGATAAAGGCCGGGTTCGCGTACCCCTTTTCCGGCTGCAGGTTAAACTCGTAAACCTTGCGGTCGTCGAAAAACACTTTGCCAGCATCCCATTGAACGCCGGTGTTAACCATCGGTGCGCCACCGCCCAGCCGGTCTGCGATATCCAGGGTGCGCTGTGAAAAACATATTGCCCGGCTGCCAAAGCTGACCTTGTCATTTTCGTCCAGCACCACAACCTCGACACCGTATTGGGCCAGGTCAATAGCGGCTGCTAAGCCAATCGGCCCGGCACCAACAACGATCACCTTATGACGTACCGGCGACGTAGCATCTTGATCCGGGCTGCGGTCATAAGCATAAAGCGGTGTCTCAAAGATCTTGTTCATGGGCTCTCCCCCGATGCTTTGGCGCAAACTGCTGCCCTCCGGCTTTACTTGACCAGAGGTCTCAACCGATGGTCTCAGCGTTTTTCCCGTGGCAAAACGATCTGGATCAAATGCGACCGTATGTCCCTAGCTTTGAAGGGCTTCCCACATTTCCAGATCGCGCTGGGCAGTCCAGATGCGAGGCGTGTCTATACCACGTGCCTCATCGTAAGCGCGGGCCACGTTGAAAGGCAGGCAGTGTTCATAAATCGCGTAATCCGAGAATTTTGGATCGCATTCGGCGCGAACGGCATCCCATGCTTCTTTCAGTGACCCGCCCCGGGCGGCTACTTTCGCTGCTGGACGATAGGTGCATTCAACGAAATCGCGCGTGTTTTCGATTGCCTTGTTGACCATGTCTTTGCCAATCAGGGCGTCCCCGCGTCCTGGTGCGATGGCATCAACGTCGAACAGCTTGATTTCGTCCAGAGTGTCACCCCAGTCGTTGAAATGCCCGTCACCGCAGTAGCAGGCCGAGTGGTATTCGACGATATCGCCTGTGAACATGACGTTCTGATCGGGCACGTGAATGACGATGTCGCCCGCCGTATGCGCACGACCGAGATGCATCAGGTCAACGCGACGATTGCCTAGATAGACGGTCATCGTATCGCTGAAGGTGGTGGTGGGCCACGTCAGGCCCGGAATGCTTTCATGCCCTTCAAAAAGGCGGGGAAAGCGCTGGAATTCGCTATCCCAGTCCTCTTGCCCGCGTTCCACGACCATCGCACGGGCCATGTCGGACATCAGGATCTGCTGAGCGCCAAAGGCGCTGGCACCCAGAACGCGTACCGCGTGATAGTGGGTCAGGGCCACATGCGTGATTGGCTTATCCGTGACCGAGCGCACACAGTCGATAACCTTCTGTGCCAAACGCGGGGTGGCCTGCGCCTCGATGATCATCACGCTGTCATCGCCAATGATCACACCAGAATTCGGGTCCCCCTCGGCAGTGAAGGCATACAGACCTTCGCCGACTTCGGTGAACGAGATGTTCTTTTCAGACATGTCCCCTTGGGACGCAAATGCCTTTGCCATGGAGAGCTCCTTATCGTGCGAAGGGGTTTTCTAGCGCGGGAAGAACTGTGCCGACGCAATCGCCGAAACCGATGGTATATCCGTCACCCCTGGCCGCGCCCGTCAGGGTGAGCGTGTCACCGTCTTCGATAAAACTGCGCGTCTCACCCGTGTCGAGGGTCAGTGGTTCCTTTCCGCCCCAGCTGAGTTCCAGCAATGAACCGCGCTCGGGTTTTGACGGCCCTGATATGGTGCCGGACCCCAGCAGATCGCCCGTATTCATGGGGCAGCCCGAGGCGGTGTGGTGCGCCAATTGTTGCGCGGCGGAATAGTACATCTCGCGGTAATTCGTGCGGGCGATGGTGGTGGATGGTTTGCCAGCGGGGGCCATCGTCACGGACAGGTCGATGTCATAGAGCATCGGCCCGCAATCCTTGAGGTGGTCCAACAGCTCGTATTCCCGGGCCGGTGTATCGCAGCGGAACGGCTCCAGCGCGGCTTTGGTCACAATCCAGGGGCTGATCGAGGTTGCGGTGGCCTTGGCCTGAAACGGGCCAAGGGGCTGGTATTCCCACGCCTGAATATCGCGCGCGGACCAGTCATTCAGCAGGACATAGCCAAAGATATTGTCATCCGCCTCCTGAACCGAGATTGGACCTTCGGACGGGGTGCCCACAATCGCGCCCATTTCAAGCTCGATGTCGAACCGGCGGCTGGGCAGCAAGGCGGGGCGATCGTGATCAGGGGATTTCAATTGCCCCCACGGACGACGGATGTCGGTACCCGAAACCACGACCGAGGATGCGCGGCCATTATACCCGATGGGAATATGCAGCCAGTTGGGCGGCAAAGCGTTTTCCGGTCCCCGGAACATGGTGCCGACATTCTGCGCGTGATGACGACCTGCGTAAAAGTCGGTGTATTCGCTGACGGCGAAGGGCAGGTGCATCTCGGCATCGCTTTGAGCGACCAGCAGGGCGCTGACTTTGTCTTGTTCGTCTGACCCTTCGGCCAGCAGTTTTGTCAGCCGCTCGCGGAACGCGGCCCACACGGCAGGGCCTTGCTCCATCAGCGGGTTCCAGAAAGGCAGGTCGAACAGCGGCTCATCGGTCAGGGTGATCAGCCCTTCGGCCTCGGCCGTTGTGACGTCAAGGATCATGTCGCCTATAGCCACGCCGCAGCGCGGCTCATCACCACCGGTTGAAAAGACACCATAAGGCAGGTTGTTCAGCGGAAACGGGTGGTTGGCATCATTGGCCGAAGCGACCCAGGATTTCTTCAGTGACATAGTGTCTCCAAACATTTGCCAGAGGCTAAGATTTTTCGTCGAAAAATCTTGGACCTCGGACGGTATTTATTTCTTGCCCGGGGTGCCGTCGAACTTTTTCTCGAGCGAGGTCCAGCAGTCAATGTAGTCGTCCTGCAACGGGGCCTCGTTGGCGGCAAAGGGGGTCAGGTGCTGGGGAAAGCGGGTTTCGAACATGAAGGACATGGTGTTGTCCAGCTTGTCCGGACCTAGGTTTGCATTTGACGCCTTATCGAACGCCTCGCGATCCGGGCCATGGGACAGCATCATGTTGTGCAGGCTCATGCCACCGGGAACAAAGCCCTGCGGTTTGGCATCATACTGGCCGTAGATGTTGCCCATCAGCTCGGACATGATGTTCTTGTGGTACCAGGGCGGGCGGAACGTATCCTCGGCCACCATCCAGCGTTCCCGGAACAGAACAAAGTCGATATTGGCCGTGCCGGGCTGCCCGGATGGGGCGGTCAGTACGGTAAAGATCGATGGGTCGGGATGATCAAACAGGATCGCGCCGACCGGACAATAGGTGCGCAGATCGTATTTGTAGGGCGCATAGTTACCGTGCCATGCGACCACATCCAGCGGGCTTTGGCCGATTTTCGTCGTGTGAAACTGCCCGCACCATTTGACGGTGACGGTCGAGGGCACCTCGCGATCCTGAAACGCCGCAACCGGCGCCTTGAAGTCGCGGGGGTTGGCCATGCAGTTGGCCCCGATTGGACCGCGGCCCGGCAGTTCGAATTTCTGACCGTAGTTTTCACACACGAACCCGCGCGCGGGGCCTTCAAGCACTTCGACGCGGTACACCAGCCCGCGTGGGATGATCGCAATCTCTTTGGGCTCAAGGTCAATGATCCCCAACTCGGTCGCGAAGCGTAGGCGGCCTTCCTGCGGGACCACCAGCAGTTCGGAATCGGCTGAGAAGAAATAGTCGTCGACCATCGACTCGGTCACCAGATAGACATGACTGGCCATTCCGACCTGAGTGTTCACATCACCCGCTGTTGTCATAGTCCGCATACCGGTCAGCCACGTGAGGCCTTCGTCGGAGTGAGCGACCGCGTCCCAGCGATACTGCCCCAGACTTATCACGTCGGGATCAACACACGGCGCGGATTTCCAGTACGGCAAGTCGATCTTTTCATACCGATGAGAATGTTTGACCGATGGTCTGATCCGGTAACACCACGTCCGCTCAGGCGGATTGGCGGTAAAGGCAGTACCGCTGAGCTGCTCTCCGTAAAGGCCATAGTTGCAGCGTTGGGGGCTATTCATTCCTTGCGGCAGCGCGCCGGGCAGGGCTTCGGTTTCAAAGTCATTTCCAAAGCCCGGCATATAGCCTGCGTGTGTGCCCACGGGGCTGCTGGCTTGGGTCAATTTGTGCGGATCAGTCGGACGGTTCATCCTGTGCTCCTTTCATTTGCTGGTTGTGAAATAATAGTTGATTTTGTAACTAACAAGCATGCCAAAGCCTGAATCCCCCAAAAATGATGAGTTTAATCTGCAGGATTTCCTGCCCTACCTGCTGAACCGTGCCGCCGAGGAAAGCAGCCTGGAGTTTCAGCGCGTTTACAAGGATCGGTTCGGGATGTTGCGCACCGAGTGGCGAGTTCTGTTCCATCTGGGGAATTACGGCGAAATGACTGCAAAAGAGATTGGGGAGCGCGCGCGTATACACAAAACGAAAATCAGTCGCGCGGTTAGCAAACTGGAACACCGCAGATACTTGATCCGATCACAAAGTGAGGCAGATAGAAGGGTCGAGAATTTATCGCTGACACCAGCGGGCCGTGCGGTCTATCGCGAACTTCGTACAACCGCCCGGCAATATGATGCAAAACTGGCGGGCATGTTCAGCCAAGAAGAAGCATCCCTTTTGCGTGCAATGCTCAGGAAACTAGCTGATATGGGATGAACACTGGTAAAATCGCGTAAGCGCCCCCAGATGACATCTTAATCTGACACAGGAATATTAAATGACGGCCACGGATACTATCGCGGCGAAATCTACAGACCTTATCAATTGGCTTGTCTCGCGCGGCCTAGAGGGTGCGGGTAAAGAAGAGCTTTTAGACGGGTATTGCAATCAGTTGGTTGAACTAGGCGTTCCCCTGATGCGCTTTCATGCGGCCCAATCGGTATTGCACCCGATTTATGGTGGTACGGGGTACAGCTGGTATCAGGATCGCGGCGGCGACTACCAGAAATTCGAATATTCCGAAGAACCCAGCAACGATTGGCAAAGCAGCCCCTTGTTTGCAATTCTGAACGACGATCTGGACTTTATCCATGAACGTATCGTTGATCAGAATGAGCCCAGCCGATACCCGTTGATCAATGATCTGCGCGAAATTGGGGCGACTGATTACTACGCAACTGGCGTAACTTTCGACGCGCCGACCCACAACGCCGGGCCAGACGCGAAACGACCCGTGGACGGAGTTTTACTGTCTTGGACGTCGAACGCGCCGGACGGGTTTCAGGAAGATGATCTGGAGTTGATCAATTCCGCCCTACCGCATCTTGGGTTGGCGTTGAAATCAGCATCCAGCGCCCGGGTGTCACGGGATCTGATGCGCGTTTACCTAGGCCGTGACGCCGGGCGTCGCGTGTTGGCGGGTGAAATCCGGCGCGGGTCTTTGCAAGAGATCGACGCGGTCATCTGGAATTTCGATCTGGAAGGCTTCACAAGCCTGTCCGAAGAACTTCCCGGTGCCGATATCATTGAGATGCTGAACGATTACCTCGCTGTTGCGGTCGGTGTCGTTCATGAAAATGGTGGCAACATTCTCAAGTTCATGGGCGATGGCCTGATGGCGATGTTTGACCTTGGCGAGATTGACGAAGACGCGCGGGCTGCTTTGAAGGCAGTTCCGATGTTGCAAAGCCGTATTGCAACGCTGAACGAACAGCGCGCCGCAGCGGGTCTGCGCGTTGCCAATTTTACCCTGGCGCTGCACTCGGGCGAAATTCTGTATGGCAATATCGGTTCGGATACGCGCTTGGACTTCACGGTAATCGGTCCAGCCGTTAATCAAACAGCTCGAATTGCCGGAATGCACCGATCTTTGGGTCAGCGCATTCTGATCTCAGACGACGTCGCGCGGGCGGGGCATCCGGTTAGTCAGGAACTCATATCGGTCGGCCGGTACATGCTGCGTGGCGTGCCCGAACCGAAAGAGTTGTTTACGGTCTACAACCCTTAAAAGTCGATCTCTACGCCCGGCAGGTTCAGCTCTTTCATCATATCCCGCAGCTCTTGCCGTGCTGCAATGTTCGAGATGTTCAGTTGCTTGACGCCGATGTCCTTTAGATCCAGCAAGGTCAGGCCGCGCGGGAACAACTCGCGAAAGATAACCCGTTCGGAAAAGCCTGATGCCACCCGGAACCCGATCCTTTGCGACAACATCTCGATCGCGCGCTGCATCTTTTCCTTGTTGACCATGCGCTGTGTGCCGACGCGGTTGCGGACGACCACCCAATCAATAGGTTTCAATCCTGCTTGGGCGCGCAACTGGCGCGCGTTCCAGACCATTTCTGAATACACTGACGGACCCAGGATTTTTTCACCCTTGGAGTCGATCCGCGCCAGCAGGTCAAAGTCAATAAAGCTGTCGTTGAGCGGGGTCACCAGCGTATCGGCCAGCGAATGCGCCACTTGGCTTAGGCGTGTATGTGAGCCGGGGCAGTCGATCAGAATGAAATCGCTGTCGCTTTCCAGTTCGGCCACGGCGGCGGACAGACGATGGTCATAGATGTTTTCGCCCGGTTTTAGCTTGGTCGCGTCTATTTCGGGTAAGTCATGGTGCCGAGGGCTCGGCAATGTCAGGTCCGAGTTCTTCAGAAAGTTTGCGCGGTTTTCAAAGTAACGCCCCAGGCTGCGCTGTCGCAGGTCCAGATCCAGGGTGCTGACCTTGTGACCCAACCGGGCGAGCGCGGTCGCGACGTGCATCGAGACGGTCGATTTGCCTGCGCCGCCTTTCTCGTTCCCCACTACGATGATATGTGCCATGCCTGTATTCCCAAGTCCCGCCGTGTTTGACCACACGTTGTTAGGCACCACTATATGTTGTGGAGGCGTCGAAGGGAAGGACCCCAAGCGCCAACATTACGCATTATCCAACCCTGTTGCGAAAATTCCGGAGGAACATGCCGCGCTTGTCAAACAGCAGGCAGTGTTTCACTGTGAATGCAAGGTGTTTGCTAAGGAGACTGCGTTGGAGCATCTGTTTCTGAATGTTCTGAACGTAGTGCTACCGGTGCTGATTTGCGCCGCAATCGGCTATATTCTGGCAATTACAAAGGCTCCGTTTGACAACAAAGTCATTGGCGGGATCGTATCGCGGGTCGGGTATCCCACGTTGATCATTTCGCATCTGTCGGCCACCAGTATTGCTATCGGCACCTTTCTTAATGTCATGGCCGCTGCGGCGTTGGCCATTGCGGGCTTTGGTGTTTTGGGCTTTGCCGCGCTAAAGACCATGGGTTTACCTGTTCGTGCGTTTCTGACCCCATTGATGCATGGAAATGTTGGCAATATCGGGTTGCCAATCACTCTGCTGGCGCTGGGCGACGCGGGGATGGCCTACACAATGGCATTTGTCGTGGTCGTTTTGATCAGCATCTTCACCGTAGGGATGTGGATTCCGGCGGGAGAATTTTCACCCAAAAAACTCGCGACTTCGCCAATACTGTATGCGGTCGCCATTTCACTTGTCCTGATGGCCACCGGTGTCAGCTTACCTCAACCCTTGGCCAAATCCTTTGACATTCTTGGCGGGCTGTCGATCCCCCTGATGCTACTGACACTGGGCCATACACTTGCGGGGCTACGGATCAACAGGTTGGGCCGGGCGGTGGTGCTGACCTTGCTGCACCTGCTGATGGCTGTAGCGATCGCAAGCGTACTGGTCTGGACATTCGGCTTTACCGGGGCAGAACGCGGAGCGGTGATTTTGTGCTGTCTCATGCCATCCTCGGTGGCCACTTATCTGTTCATTGATCAGCACATGCCTGAATACGGCCCGGATGTTGCGGGGTTTATCCTGGTGTCGACATTAACCACGATCATCGCACTGCCTGTTGCGTTGTCTTATTGGATATAGGCTGCGCTATTGCGTGGCTTCTGCTAAGGTATTGAAAAGTCCTGATCTGGGATCGTGGACGAATTTAGGAATTGGTGATGTCGAAAGAGAATTCTGGGGATTCCGGCGCTCGCATTGTTTTGGCGATGACAGCAATTTGCATGATGGTTGTTGGTTTCAACACAACCGCCGTTGCCACCATCCTGCCAAACCTGAAATCTGAATTCGATCTGACGCCGTCCGGTTTGCAATGGGTGATGGCGATTTACACCGTCGCCAGTGCAACCCTTGTGACAATTCTCAGCCGCCTTAGCGACATAGCGGGCAAAATGGGTGTTTTCTTTTTTGGCATGATCATTTTTGCGGTCGGGTCCGCATCTGTGCTGTTGGCGCAGGATTCAATCATGCTGCTGTTTGGTCGGGCCGCGCAGGGGGCAGGGGGCGCGGCATTGTTTGGCACTTCGCTATCCTTGCTGACGGCCGCAACGCCCGAAGAGGAACGCGCCAAGGTTGTCGGTGCGTGGGGAGCAATTGTTGGACTAGCGATTGGGTCTGGCCCAATCGTCGGAGGCGCGTTTGCGCATTACATCAATTGGCGGGCGGTTTTCGCGACGGACTTGATACTGCTCGCGGTGGCTTTTGGAATTGGTCTGCTGGTCAGAAAACGCAAATACGTACCGGATACGCGCTTGGTGGACGCCAAGTTTGACTATCTCGGTGCAGTTGCAGTGGTGCTGTTCCTTGGGCCATTGTCCTTTGCGCTCAGCAACGGTGAAAGTGCGGGGTGGCGCTCTCCCATCACGCTAACGGCGTTGTGTGTTTCGCTACTGGCAATGATCGGCCTTATCCTATCGGCACGCCGGAGCGATGACCCCCTGATCGAGCTTCGCTATCTCCGCCACCCCAGGTACCTAATGGCAGCAGCCGGGATGTTCGTGACCGGCTTCACGTTGTTCGGGTTCTTTGTCTATTTCAACACTTTCGTGCAATCTCCGGATGCATTTGGATACAGCTCGATCGGAGCGGGTCTGGCATTGATGCCGTTGAGCTTGAGTATGTTCGTGATCTCGGTAACCGCGCCTCGTTTCCTTGCGCCCTACAGTTTTCAGTGGCCAGTGACGATTGGGCTTGGTCTGATATCTGTCGGGTTCCTGTTGCTCATGACCACGTCAAACACCACGCAATATGCCGAGATTTGGTGGAAACTGATGGTCCTTGGGATTGGTTTGGGGATTTGCTTTTCGCTGCTTCCGCGGCTGGGATTACGCCTTTTGCCTGATGACCATGTTGGGCAGGGATCAGGGGTGATCAATGCCTGTCTTTATTTTGGGGCAACACTGGGTGCCGTGGTCTGTGGTCTGGCAGAGGCTATTACAACCCGACGCGGGCTATCAGAAGTGATTGATGCCTTGCCCAGCGGGTCTACTCAGCGCGACGATCTTGCGCACGCGCTGGCTCATGGTTCTCCCAGCGATATTCAGCAATTGCTTGCTGGGCTGGACCCTGCAACAAGCACCACGCTCGCCAATGCATTGCGGGATTTGCAGGATAACGCCTTCGACAATGCTATGATGGTTGCCGCGTTTGCCGCCCTTTTGGGCGTGGCATTGGCGCTGTTTTTGTTACGCGGACCAGTGCCGCCCCTTCACAGTGCCGCCGAGTTGACGCGATCGTCGGAACCGTCCGGTTAGCCGCCCAGATACACGCCATCCCTGGGGCGATAGAAAATCTTCTGATCATGCAACTTGCCCAACAGGTCGTGAACGCCGCGCAGGTTGTCTTCGCGCGCCTTTTGCGCTTCGGCGGTTTCGTCCAGGTCGATCTGTGATAGCGATGCCGCCATACCGCGCAGTGCGGTTTCGATCAGATCCATATCTTCGATGGAAAGTTCGAACATTTCATTGAATTGGGGCATCTCAATTTCTCCGTCCGGTCCAGGCAGTGTCTCAAACAGCTTAACACTTCTAGCCCTGATGGGGTACGTTTTGGCGTGCAGCAACAAAAAAGGCCGCCCCGGGTCGGAGCGGCCTTTCGCATTTCAATGGGGTCAGGCTTAAAAGCCCAGACCTTCGTATTTCTTCTTGAACTTCGACACGCGGCCGCCGGCGTCCATCAGACGCGACGAACCACCGGTCCACGCAGGGTGCGAGGAGGGGTCGATTTCCAATGCCAGCTGGTCGCCTTCGGCGCCCCAGGTGGATTTCATCTGAACCACGGTGCCATCGGTCATTTTGACGTTGATGACGTGATAATCGGGATGGATGTCTTTTTTCATCTTTCCGCTCCTTACGCCTCGGCGCCAGCCTTGGGCTTGTAGTTGGTGACTTCTGCGATACGCGCGGATTTACCACGGCGCGAGCGCAGGTAGTACAGTTTGGCGCGACGAACGCGGCCACGACGGACAACGGTGATGCTGTCGATGTTGGTCGAGTGCAGCGGGAATACACGCTCCACGCCCTCGCCAAACGAAATCTTACGGACGGTGAACGAACCGGCGATGCCGCTGCCACCTTTGCGCGCGATGCAGACGCCTTCGTAGTTCTGCACACGGGTACGCGACCCTTCGGTCACTTTAAAGCCGACACGGATGGTGTCACCGGCTTTGAAATCGGGGATGTCTTTCCCCAGGGCGGCAATCTGTTCCGCCTCAAGCTGTGCGATCAGGTCCATCGCATTTACTCCTATATGCTCGTGGTTGGTCCACGAAGTTTGGGCACGGGCTGAGAGCTCTTGGTCTTCACCGGGTCCTGCATGCAGCCCGCCAGAGTTCAGATCGAATGTTCCTTTTGCTCGGTTCACCGTGCTGCGCCTTGGCCGAAGAAAGCGGGGCGTCACAACATGGTTCAACCAAAAACACCGGAGTCGCGCAGGACGCGGCACCGGATTGCGGTCGTTTAGGGAATTTGAAGGCAGGGATCAAGCCTTAATTGCCTTGGTTTCGGCAGAAAACGGTGGGTTTCCGCCGTTCGCCAACTGCGCAGTTGCCTTGTTTGGGTGATCGGGCATTCTGATGGCAATTACAAGAGCAGTCATTTGAGCAGGAACATGTCATGCGCACCGCGTTGATGCTGACCCTTGCGGCCTGTGTAGCCGTTTCTTGTGGTCGCGGCAGCCCTCCGCCGCAGCAGGTTGAAGCCAAGGCTTTTCTGGAAACCACATCGCCGTCGGTAATTTTCCCGAAGTTTGGCGATGCTGACCCCCATGACTGGGACGGTCGCCATCCTGGCCATTACCCAGTGCACGGGCTGGATGTATCTCGTTGGCAGGGGCCGATAGATTGGCAAAAAGCCAAGGCATCGGGCATCAGCTTTGTATTTATCAAAGCGACCGAAGGCGGGGACGTTGCCGACCCCATGTTCGCGAACCATAGTAGCGGGGCCAAGGCCGCAGGCGTGCCCTGGGGGGCATATCACTATTACTATTTCTGCCGCCCCGCGCGCGAGCAGGCGCGGTGGTTTATTCAGAACGTCCCCAAGGGATCTGACCTTCCGCATGTTTTGGATATGGAGTGGACACCCCATTCCAAGACCTGCACCCTGCGCCCGGACGGCGCGACCGTGCGGGCCGAGGCGCAGCGTTTTCTGGATATTTTGGAACGCCATTACGGCCGCCGTCCGATTGTTTACACCACCGTGGACTTCTATGGCGACACCGATATTAGACGCCTCCCCAAAACCGAGTTTTGGTTAAGATCGGTCGCGGGGCATCCGCGCAATGTCTATCCCAAAGCGATCTGGCGGTTCTGGCAATATACTGGAACGGGCTTGGTACCCGGTGTGCAGGGGCCGGTGGACATCAACACCTTCAACGGTCCGCCCGAAATCTGGGCCAGATGGAAAGAGGGTTAGTCGCGCGACTTTTGATACCTGTCCCAAAGGTCCGGCCTACGCTCACGGGTGATCTCTTCCGAGGTCTCGTGTCGCCACTTTGCGATGCGGCCGTGGTGGCCCGACATCAAGACGTCGGGGATGGGGCGCCCTTTCCATTCCGCTGGTCGTGTGTATTGGGGGTGTTCCAAAAGCCCCGAGGAAAAGCTTTCTTCTTCGGCTGAGGCCTGATTGCCCAAGACACCGGGGATTAGTCGCACGGTGGCATCGATCAGCGCCTGTGCAGCGATCTCACCCCCGGTCATGACGAAATCACCCAACGAGACTTCCTGAACGCCGTAATGCTCTAACACACGCTCGTCCACGCCCTCGAACCTACCGCACAGCAAGGTCATTCCATCGCATCGCGCCAGGTTTTGCATCATCTGCTGGTCCATCCGGCGACCACGCGGGCTAAGATAGATGAGCGGCCAATTTCCTTGAACGCCAGCCATCGTCTGTTCAATCGCTTCGCCCAAAACGTCCGCGCGCAGAACCATGCCCGCGCCACCGCCCGCCGGGGTGTCATCCACATTACGGTGCTTGCCAACGCCAAACTGGCGCAAATCAACAGTTTCCAACTGCCACAGCCCTTCCTGCAGGGCTTTACCGGTCAGGCTTTCGCCCAACACCCCCGGAAAAGCGGTTGGAAAAAGCGTGATGATCTTGGCTTTCCAGACCCCATGCAAATCCGGCGTAGGCGTCAGCAATTCGCGCGGTTTCAATGTTGGACGGATTGCCTTGCGTCCGTGAGATTTCGAGGGCTTGTCGGTCATGGCGTCCCAATCAGCGCCCGCTCGGCGCGTTCCACTACGGCAGCCTTTTGTTCGATTAGCGCAGCTTCGTCCAGACGAGAACGGTTCAGGTCCAACAATTCGGCCAAAACATCCTCGGGCAGTCGTGGGTTGGCTTTGGTGGGGGGAACCAGCAGCTTGGCCTTGTTGCGCGGCAAGGCAAGGTAATCGGCAAACGGAGCGCCCGGACCGAAACGTCGAAGCTGCAGGTCCTCCAGCCATTCCGTCATAACTGTAACTGTGGGCAGTTTTTCTCGGATCAGTTCGACTGTGGCCTGCATGGAGGGCAGGTGTTCTGTACTTTCGCGAAAGGTGTCGAAATCCTGAACTTGCCGCATCCGCTGCAAGTCATGCGCCCATAAACTGCGCAACCAGCCACCTCGCTGACGTAAAGACAGATAAAGTGTGATCTCGATGTCTTGCCCTGAAAAATGCTGCCGGATCGTGTCGACCAAGCACGCTGCAAGATCCGGGGCCGCAGCATATCCTTGTTCAAGGTTTTGGCTGGGCCTCAGTCCGGCAAAGTTTTCCTCGCTAACAAGCAATCCACGTTTTTCGCCGAAATCCAGCGTGTCCAGAAAATCGCGCATTTGGCTGCCAAACTCGGACAGAGAGCCAACCGTGCCGTAAACCGAATGGTTCGTGGCGGCGCGCGACAGGCCCGAGTTGCGGGTGCGGTAAGGTAAGACCAGCGCGAAATGAGGCCAGATCAACGCGCGGTTTTCGAAAAGAAAAGACTGCGCTGCCGTCGTGCCTGTTTTGTGTAAACCCAGATGCAGCAGAACACGCCGCATTAGATCAGCCCTTCGGGAGGGTCGGCGATAATACGCCCTTTGTCCAAGTCGACGGTCGGCACCACGTCGAGTGTAAAGGGCAAAAGGACGGTAGATTTCAGACCGGGGCCGTGCAGTTCCAGCAAATCCGCCGCGCCGTGGTTTTGGACAGACTTAACCTGTCCCAAAAGGGTTCCGCCCGTATCATAGACCTCAAGCCCGATCAGGTCCGTGTGGTAGAATTCGTCATCGGGTAAGGAAGGTAACTGGTCGCGGCGTGCAAAAAGGCGCAGGCCTTTCAGGGCGTCTGCTTCTTCTTTGGTTTCGACGCCGCCCAACCGCGCGGCAAATCCGTTTTTGATCGTGCGGGTCAGGACCAGAGGGTAACGTTCGGCACCCGCCTCATCGGTCAGGGGCGAATAGGCTTCGATATCTTCGGGGATGGCGCAATAGCTTTTAAGGCGCACTTCACCGCGTACGCCGTAAGATCCTGCAATACTACCCACGCAGATCAGATCACTCATTTGGTTCATCCACTGTCACACACAGCCCGTCCTGCCATTGTCCGCGCAACTCGCACGCTTCGCGTTGGTTCGAGCGCTCGAAGAACACGCCCACAATAAAGGCGATCATCAGCAGGATGGGAAGCCGTATCAGCCCGAACATGTCTATCGTACCTCAACCGGTAAGGCATCGTCGCGACATTCCCAGCCGACTTGCTCAAGTTCCGGTGTATCCGACAGTGTTTCGGGAATGCCGATGCAGAAATAGCCGATCAGCCGCCAGTTTTCGCGCACCGCCAGATCACGAGCCATCTGGTCCGGGTCCAGAATGGACACCCAGCCCAGCCCCAGCCCTTCGGCCCGAAGTGCCAGCCAGAACAGGGTTACGGCAGAAACCACGGAATAGCGCCGCATCTCAGGCATCGTGCCAGCACCAAGCCCTTGCCCCTTGTCGGTCGCATCATCGCAGAACACGGCAAGCTGCACAGGTGCTTCTTGCATGCCTGAGAGTTTGAGGCGGCTGTAAAGCTGCGCCTTTTCGCCGGAATAGCCTTCGAGGGCTTGCGCATTGGTCGTTTGAAAATTCCTCAGCGCCGCGTTACGCGCGGCTTCGCTTTGGACACGGATCACGCGCCAGGGTTCGCTTAGCCCGACAGATGGGGCAAGACGAAACGCATCGAGGCAGCGCGTCAGCACTGCCTCGTCAATCGCGTCGGTGCGGAACCGACGCACATCGCGCCGGAGCCGCAGCAACAGGTCAAACTGCGTGCGAAAATCGTCGGTGAAAGTCTGATCCCGCACGCGCTTGCCTACTTATTCTTCAGCAGCCACTTCTTCAGCCGGTGCAGCAGCAGCTTCTGCCGCCTCAGCAGCCTTGGCCGCTTTCTCTTCCGCGCGCTCCTGAGCTTTCTTGCCAGGGGTACCCTTGTTGGGGTTGTTACGCTCGGCCTTGTCGCGAGTGCCGGCAGCTTCCAGCATACGTGCGATACGGTCGGTAGGCTGAGCGCCCTGATCCAGCCAGTACTGAACACGTTCCATGTTCATTTTCACGCGCTCTTCGCTGTCTTTGGGCAGCAGCGGGTTGTAGGTGCCCAGTTTCTCGATGAAACGGCCGTCGCGGGGCATACGGCTGTCAGCCGCAACGATGCGATAGAAGGGACGTTTTTTCGAGCCGCCGCGGGCGAGACGAATTTTCATTGCCATTGTGGTATCTCCTTTGGATGGCGTGACTGGGACATGCCCAGTTATTCTTGGTATTCGTGGAACCGGAGGGTCACTCTTGATGTTTCCGGTGATGTCGGATGACTTCCTGAATGATGAAGTTCAGGAAAGCCTTGGCGAAATCAGGGTCCAGATCGGCCTGTTGCGCCAGGTCTTCTAACCGCGCGATCTGCGCGGCTTCGCGCGTGGGATCGGACGGGGGAAGGTCGTGTTCGGCCTTGAGCTTGCCAACGGCCTGCGTGTGCTTGAACCGCTCGCCCAGCGTATAGACAAGGATCGCGTCCAGCCGGTCGATGCTTTCGCGATGCTCTTTCAGCACCGCGGCTGCCTGTGTCACGGGGTCGTTCATGCGTAGGCCTCCATGCCGCCATTCACCAGATCGCCCGGCGCAGGGTGACGCCAGATTTCGGTGATGCCGAATTTCGGGTGGTCATAAATGTAGTCGAACGCCGCACCTAAACGTTTGGCTACGGCCTTGCTGGCGTTGTTTTGCGGGTCGATCAGCGAAATCGCGGTATCCCAGCCCAGAACGTCATAAGCATGTGCGCGGGCGGCCTTGGCAGCCTCGGTTGCATAACCCTTGCCAGTGGCATCGTTCATCAAGGTCCAACCAACTTCACGCTCGGGCCAGGCTTCGGGAAACCAAAGTCCAACACGCCCTACATATGTGCCGGTGTCTTTTTCCTCGACGCCCCAGAAGCCAAAGCCGCGAATGGCCCAATGTCCCAACAGCATGGCGATCGACCGCCATGTCTCATCCCGCCGCAACGGGCCGCCGACAAAGCGGGACGCGTCGCTGGCAAAGAACGCGGCATCCGCGTCAAGATCAGCCTCGGACGGCGCGCGCAGGACCAGGCGCTCGGTCTCAAGCCGGGTGATATGTTGGTCGAGCAAGCTCACTTTTTCTTCCCGAACCCGCTAAGACCCGGAGGCAGAGCCATGCCGCCGCCCATTCCGGGCATGCCACCGGGCATCTTGCCCATGGCCTTAGCCGCCTGTTCCAGCGCCTTGGGGTCCATGCCTGCGGCCATGTCCTCAGGCGAGGGGCCGTCTTTGCCGAACATGCCCTTCATGGCCTGTTTCAGCATCTTGCCTTTGCCCATCTTGCCCATTTTTTTCATCATGTCCGACATCTGCCGGTGCATCTTGAGCAGCTTGTTGAGGTCGCTGACCTCCATCCCCGAACCCACTGCAATGCGTTTCTTACGGCTGGCTTGCAACAGCTGCGGGTTGGCGCGTTCGCGTTTGGTCATGGATTGGATCATGGCGATCTGCTGGCGCAGGATCTTGTCGTCCAGACCGGCCTGATCCATCTGCTTGGCCATTTTGTTCATGCCCGGCATCATACCCATCATGCCCTGCATGCCGCCCATCTGGATCATCTGCTCCAGCTGCATTTTCAGGTCGTTCATGTTGAACTGACCTTTGACCATGCGCTTCATCATGCGCTCGGTCTGTTCCATCTCCATCGTTTCCTGGGCTTTTTCGACCAGAGCAACGATGTCGCCCATGCCCAGAATACGACCGGCGATCCGGTCCGGCTCGAAGGTTTCCAGCGCGTCCATCTTCTCGCCCAGACCGACAAAGCGAATGGGCTTGCCAGTAACCGCGCGCATCGACAGGGCCGCACCACCGCGCCCGTCACCATCCATCCGGGTCAAGACCACGCCTGAGATGCCGACCTTGGCGTCGAATTCCTCGGCCACCTCAACGGCGACCTGACCGGTCAGGCCGTCGACCACCAGCAGGGTTTCACGCGGGTCGACCACGTTGCGGACCTGCTCGACCTCGTCCATCAGGACTTCGTCGATATGAAGACGGCCCGCGGTATCGAGCATGTAGACGTCATAGCCACCCAGCGTCGCCTGCTGCTTCGCGCGTTTGGCGATGTCGACGGGTTTCTGGCCGGGAACGATCGGCAGGGTGTCAACGCCGACCTGAGTGCCAAGAACCGCCAGCTGATCCATCGCCGCAGGGCGATAGACGTCGAGCGAGGCCATCAGAACCTTTTTGCCCTCTTTCTCCTTCAGACGCTTGGCCAGCTTACCGGTGGTCGTCGTCTTACCCGAGCCCTGCAGACCGACCATCAGGATCGGGGCAGGCGGGTTGTCGATCTTCAGCTTGCCGGGGTCTTCCTCACCGCGCAGGGTATCGACCAGCGCGTCATGCACGATCTTGACGACCTGCTGGCCGGGGGTAATCGACTTGGTGACCGCCTGACCGGTCGCCTGTTCCTGAACCTTCTTGACGAATTCGCGGGCCACCGGCAGCGAGACGTCAGCCTCAAGCAGGGCAACGCGAACCTCGCGCAGGGCGGTTTTGACGTCTTCTTCGGACAGCGCGCCTTGTTTTGTCAGCCGGTCAAAGACGCCGGAAAGGCGTTCGGATAGATTTTCAAACATGCCTTCGGCCTCCTTAGCCGGTTATCTGGTGGCGCCTCCTAGATAGGATGCGTCGGTTAAATGCACAAACGCCCCCACGGGCGAAACTCGCTGGTGGGGGGCGATCCCTGAACGACTCAAGGGACCGGAAGGTCATACGCTTCCGGATGTTTGCGTGGGCTTTAGGCTGATTGATTGTCAGAGTCAACCATGCGGGCTGGAAGCCAGTTATTGACCGCATCGACCAATCGTTGTGCACCGTGCCCGCTGACATAGGCGCTCACAATCGGGTGGCGACCGGCGCTCATGCCTTTGTCCATCACCAAAACGGGCCTGTGCATGTCGGTCGAGCCGTTATCGTTGCGCGACGTCGTCGTTTCGACCTCGGCGTGCGACAGGTTCGAGAGTACATGTTCGACAGTGTCATAGCCAAAGACTGATTGGCGGCGGATCAGAATGCTATTGTCGCGCCGGTCCAATATGACCTGAACGCGCCGTACAAAGACGCAAAATGCAGCAAAACCCATGCCGCCACCGAACAAGGCAAAGACGAGACCGAACAGAATCCCTTCGCCGCCTTCGCCGGCCAGAAAAAGACCAGCCGCCACAAATGCAAGAATGAAGACAATCAGCATAAAACCGATAAGCCAGGGTGTATTGGACAGGATCAGTTGATTTGGCGTATTGCGCGTAACTTTCATGCTGGCACGCTAACACCGAATACAAAACCTGTCGTGACTTGAATTTACTTGTCGGTTACGCGATGAGCGCGACAAACAGGAGGACCTTATGGACGCATCATCGGCTTTTCAGGATAGTTTGCCGCTCAGCTCGGATGCATTGTTGGCTCAGCTGGAAGACTGGGGGTTGGCCTACCGTCTGCATACCCATATCCCGCTACGCACAGTTGAAGATGCCAAAGGGGTTGAAGACCAGTTCATGGTGCCGGGTGAAAACGCGCTGCGGCTCAAGAACCTCTATTTGCGAGACAAGAAAAAGCGAAATTATCTGGTGACGCTGGAGCAGAGCCGTGAAATCGACCTCAAGGTTCTTGCCGCTGAGTTGGGCGCTGGCAACCTGTCTTTTGGGTCTGCTGATCGTCTATTGCAGAATCTGGGCATCCGACCCGGTGCGGTCAGTCCGCTTGCGATGATCAACGGGGTCGATAACGGGGTTCAGTTCTTTATGGATGCGCAGGCGCAGCGCGCTGATGTCATCTATATGCATCCACTGGTGAATGACCGGACGGTGGCGATGTCTCGCGACGATTTTATGGCATATTTTGAACGGATCGGTGCTGCAGTAAACTGGCTTACCTGATCATTCCTCAAGCGCCTCTTTCAACGCTGCGGCCACGTGCGCGGCAGAAGGGTTGACGAACAGATGGCCGTCGGCCTCGAATACGGGGTCGTCCAGATGCTTGGGAAACGCCAATGGTAATTCGGTGCAGGCCAAAAGAATGGCCGTGCCTGGCTCTGCGTGCCGATTGCAAAAATCCAGCAACCGTGCATGGGCCGAGATGGACGCGCCGCCGTAGAAATCTGTATCGATCATCGCCTGCATCTCGGCAATGTCCGGGTCTGGAAGGCGTGCGTTTGCTTTAACACCCAAGTCGGCCAGTGTGTTGGCGTAGTGATTGGCCTCCATCGTAACGGTCGTGCCCAAAACCAGAGCGGTTGAAGCCCCGGTCGATGCAGTCACCGCCGCGGTGGCGTCGAAAATACTAAGAATGGGCATTGTGACACCAATGCGGATCGCATGCAGCCGCGCGTGCGGGGTGTTCGATGCGATGATGCCGAAATCGCAGTCCGCGCGCTCTAAAGTTAATAAAGCCTGACGGAACACTTCGTCGAACGCGGCCCAGCTGCCCTCGTCGCCAGCGGCGCCGCGCAAGGCACGGGTTTTGGCCTGTGTCACAGATTCGATCGTTATCGGTGGGACCGGTAAGGGCGAGCTGTGTCCAAGCTGTGCAAAATGGCGACCTGAACCCTCGGCAATCGCCCGATAGTAATCTACGGTCGAGGCCCAGCCTACACCGCCCAGAATGCCGATCTTTTTCATTGGAAACGTCCAGCCTGCTTAAGTCATCTAAGATGCAGACTGAACGTTTCAGAGGGCGCAGGTCAATCAGGCAGCAAGTTCTGAGACGGCATTTTGCGCTTTGGCCAACGTTCCAGGCGCATCAAGGGCCATTTGGTCGGCTGCGATGACTTCAACTTTGTGGATGCCGATAAAACCCAGAACGTGTTTGGCATAGTTGGTTGCGAAATCAATTTCAGAACCAACTGCTGTACCGCCTGATGCGATGGCCAGAACGGCCCGCTTACCTTCTAGCAGGCCTTTTGGACCGTCTTCTGTATACGAGAAAGTCAGCCCGGCACGGGCCACAAGATCAATCCAGGCCTTGAATGCCGCCGGGACAGAAAAATTGTAGATGGGCAGGCCAATTACGATGGTGTCGGCTTGCTGCAGCTCGTCCACAAGCGTGTCCGACAAAGACAGATGGCCACGCTGCACATCGTCCCGTTGGTCTGCGGGCGTGAAATTGGCGTTGATCCAGTCTTCGGTCAGCAGAGGTAAAGGAGAGGCCAGATCGCGGCGGATGATACGTTCGGCGCCCAGGTGTTTGACAATGCGGTCTGACAGGTCACGGGTGGCGGAGCCTTCGCGGCGCGCCGAGGCGTCGATATGCAGAATGGTGTTGGTCATCTGTTTGCGTCCTTTGAAGGTTTGAATTTGCGTCTCGCCTCAATATGAAAGTTGCGCTGACGAACAAAACTCTGATAAGCCAACAGCTAGTGTTAAAATTTGCACAATGGAAATGATGCAATGGATAATTGGGACGAAGTCAGAACAGCCTATCAGGTTGCGCGAATGGGCACTGTAAGTGGTGCGGCGGATGTGTTGGGCGTCCACCATGCAACTGTTATTCGCCACATTGACGCGATCGAGGCGCGCTTGGGGGTTAAGCTGTTCCAGCGGCATGCCAGAGGGTACACCCCCACCGAAGCGGGTGAGGATCTTTTGCGCGTGGCACAGGCCACCGAGGATCAGTTTAACCAGCTTGTCGGGCGTATGAAGGGACGTGGCGACGATGTCTCGGGCGAGCTGGTCGTAACGTCCTTGTCGTCGCTGGCCCCGCTGGTCGTTCCAGTCCTGAGCGAGTTTCAACGCCTGCACCCTGAGTTGATCGTGCGCTACTTGACGGGTGATCGCCTGTTCCGGCTTGAATATGGCGAGGCGCATGTGGCGATCCGCGCGGGTTCCGCTCCGGATCAGCCGGACAACGTGGTGCAGCCATTCATCACGCAAGAGGTGGGGCTATATGCCAGTGCCGGGTATATTGAACGGCACGGTAAGCCCTCCGGAATTGAGGATTTTCCAAACCATTTCTTCGTGAGCACCGATGACGAAAACAGCCGTGCGCCGTTTTCACGCTGGTTGCGCCAGACCGTTCCGGCAGACAGGATCACCTTCCGCTGCACCAATAACTTCTGCATCAGCGAGGCCGTTCTTTCGGGCGCGGGTATCGGGTTTATGGCGCGCTGGGAAGCTGCTCGGGATGATAACCTTGTCGAGGTGATTGACCCGATGCCCGAATGGTTCGGCAACCTTTGGCTGGTCACCCATGTGGACCTTCATCGAACCACAAAGGTGCAAGCGTTTCTGACATATCTGAAAGAACAGGCCAAAGGTTGGCTTCCATGAGCCCCGAAGCTCGCGGCCACGCGGCGATGCTGGCTTTTTCGGCCCTCGTCGCAGGCAGCTTTTCCTTAGGGTCCCTGATTGCCAACGAAATTTCCCCCGAGGCGGTGACGGCCGCACGGTTCGCAATCGCCGCGATCGTCATCGGCGTTGCGGCAATGATGACGACGGGCGTGCCGCGCAGCGCAGCGCAAGCACCGTGGCGCTACCTTGTTCTGGGTGGCCTGTTCGGGGCCTATTTTGTTTTGATGTTTCACGGTCTGAAAACCGCCCCTCCTGTTAGCGCGGCGGCCGTGTTTACCCTAACCCCGGTTCTGTCGGCAATCGCCGGGTGGGTTTTGTTGCGGCAAGTCACGACTTCGCGCATGGCGGCGGCTTTGGCGATAGGGGCAGTTGGGGCTTTGTGGGTTATTTTCCGGGCTGATTGGCAGGCATTCACAGCTTTCCAGATCGACACCGGTGAAATCATCTATTTCTGGGGCTGCGTTGCACATGCCGTGTACACGCCAATGGTGCGCAAGCTGAACCGAGGAGAGCCTGCCGTCGTTTTCAGCTTTGGCACCATGGTTGCCGGGTGTTTGCTTTTGACGCTTTATGCGTGGTCCGACATTTGGGACACGGATTGGGCCAACTTGCCTATGATTGTTTGGATCGGGCTGTTTTACCTTTCCATTTTTGCGACCGCTGCCAGCTTTGTTCTGGTGCAATATTCGGCGCTGCGCCTGCCATCTGCCAAGGTGATGGCTTACACTTACCTTGTGCCCAGCTGGGTTATCCTGTGGGAAATCGCGCTTGGAAACGGGGCACCGGTTGCTTTGGTTCTGGTGGGCGTTTTGCTGACCTGCGTCGCCCTGCTGATGCTGTTACGACCCGAAGGGCAGGGCCAGAAAGGCTAGGGTTCTAACAGTCTTGAGGCAGATCAATGTAGACATATTCGAGTTTCGATATGCCTGAAGGTGAGGAGGAACTCACCATGTATAAACACATCATGTTTCCCGTCGATCTGCACTTGCCGCCCGAAGTGCGCAAAGCCGCAGATGTGGCCGCCGAGATCGCCAAGTGGCAAGGGGCTAAAATTACGGTCGTCAGCGTGACCGGGATTCAAGGCACCGATCCGGTTCAGACACATGAAGAATTCAGTGCAGAACTAAAGGCCTTCGCCGACGAGTTGGCCGAGACCAGCGGTAGCGAGGTCGCGTTCCGCAACATCCATTCGGTCGATGTAGGGGCAGAAGTTGATGGTGACCTGACCCGCGCTGCGGAAGAGATCGGCGCAGACCTAGTTGTGGTCGGCACTCATGCCCCAAGGATCATGGATTACATCTTTTCAAGCCACGCCGGGTATCTGGCAAGACATGCAAGTATGTCGGTGTTCGTAGTCCGCTGACCGCTTAGTCAGGGTTTTCGGGCAGCTCGGTTTCCAAAAACCGTTCGAACGCGTCCAGGTTGACGGGTTCGAACTGCCCAAAGCCCTGCATCCATACCGACGCGGCACGCAGGGCGTCTGGTTCCAGCTTGCACCATTTCACACGCCCGCGTTTTTCCTGAGAAATCAATCCGGCCCTGGTAAGGATCACCAGATGTTTCGAGATCGCCGCCAGCGACATCTCGAACGGATCGGCTACGTCTGTTACAGCCATATCATCCTCGAGCAGCATCGCCAGGATGGCGCGGCGCGTGGGATCGGCGAGTGCCGCGAAGACAGTGTCGAGATCGTTGGACATGTCACCGCTGAACCACAGCGGTTCAGTTTGGTCAACCATTTGGTTGAATATCGGGATTCAGTGCAGTTCAGGTAATTGGCGCGCCCACCCTGTAGGTAGCTCTTTTCGATTTCATGATATTTCTCATTAAAAACAATGATTTGACATGCGGCAATTCGGGCGTCCTAGACCGTTGACTCTGTCAGGCCTGACGCTTAGCACCTACCCCAAGACTGTGCGAGGAAAACGCCCGTGACCGATGACGACCAAAAGCAGCGTATGGCGCAGCTTGAGGCCAAGATCGAAGCGGCGAAAAAGGCCAAAGAGCCCCAAGCCCGCGCAGATGCTGACATATCCGGCGGCGAGCTTGCCTGGAGGATGGTCATCGAAATGGTATCCGGTCTGGGGATCGGATTTGGCATCGGATACGGGCTGGACAGCCTGCTCGGGACGATCCCGATCTTTCTGGTGCTGTTCACATTGCTGGGCCTTGTCGCGGGCGTGAAGGTTATGCTCCGCAGCGCGAAAGAGGTTCAAGAGAAACAAGCGGCAGCGACGGCTGCCGAGAAGGACGAGAGGGACTGAACGTGGCAACTGAGACCACCGCAGCAGAAGGCAGCAGCCTGGTATTCCACCCGATGGACCAGTTCATCGTCAAACCTTTGTTCGGCGACGGTGCAGTGGGCATGTTCACCATCACAAACGTGACACTGTGGCTGTTCTTTGCGGTACTGGCCGTTGCAGCGCTGCTGGTTCTGCCGACTTCCAAGCGCGCAATCGTTCCAAGCCGGATGCAATCCGTTGCAGAACTGGCATACGGGTTCATCTACAAGATGCTCGAAGACATCTGTGGTAAGGAAGGCGTTAAGTACTTCCCTTACGTCATGACGCTGTTCATGTTCATCGTTACCGCGAACTTCCTGGGGCTGATCCCGACGTCGTTCACCACCACATCGCATTTCGCCGTGACCATTCCGTTGGCTCTGGCAGTGTTCCTGACCGTGACTGTGCTGGGCTTCGTCAAAAACGGCGCGGGTTTCCTGAGCCTGTTCTGGGTGTCTAGCGCCCCGCTGGCACTGCGGCCTATTCTGGCGATTATCGAGCTGATCTCGTACTTCGTGCGCCCGGTCAGCCACTCTATTCGTCTCGCCGGTAACGTCATGGCCGGACACGCTGTGATCAAGGTTTTCGCGGGTTTTGCCGCAGTTGCCGTGATCTCGCCCGTGTCGGTTCTGGCGATCACCGCAATGTATGGTCTTGAGGTCCTGGTGGCCTTTATCCAGGCCTACGTATTCACCATTCTGACCTGTGTTTACCTCAAGGACGCTCTGCATCCGCATCACTGATTGGGTCTTGCACCCGACACAGGAACGATAACCCAACATCGAAACTTCCAATTCGTAAGGAGATACATCATGGAAGGCGATCTCGCACACATCGGCGCAGGCCTGGCAGCAATCGGTTCCGGCGCAGCCGCAATCGGGGTGGGCAACGTTGCAGGCAACTTCCTGGCCGGCGCCCTGCGCAACCCTTCGGCGGCTGCTTCGCAGACCGCAACCCTCTTCATCGGTATCGCATTCGCAGAAGCGCTGGGCATCTTCGCATTCCTGGTCTCGCTGCTGCTGATGTTCGCCGTCTAATCTGCGGAACCTGATCCTTACGCGCAGGTGGGCCCAAGCCATAGCGGCCCACCTGTTGTAAAGACAACGTTCCGACGGAGGACATCATGGCGACTGAACCCCTAGCCAAAGAAGTAGCAGGTACCTGTGTCGACTCGCATGGCTCTGCCATCGGGATGCCTCAGCTCTGCTTCGATTGGTTCCCCAACCAGATTTTCTGGCTGGTCATTACGCTGGTCGTCATCTTTCTGGTCCTGTCTCGCGTGGCTCTGCCCCGCATCGCGGCAATCCTGGCTGAACGTCAGGGGACCATTACAAATGACCTGGCTGCGGCCGAAGATCTGAAGGCCAAGGCGGTCGAGGCCGAAGAGGCCTATAACAAGGCGCTGGCCGATGCCCGTGCCGAAGCGCAGCGTATCGCTGCCGAAGCACGTGCTGAAATCCAGTCTGGTCTGGATGACGCGATTGCCAAGGCGGACGCAGAAATCGCTGCAAAGGCGGCTGAATCGGAGAAGGCAATTGCCGACATCCGTGCCGGTGCGCTGGAAAGCATTCAAGTGGTTGCCAAGGATACGGCGGCTGAACTGGTCACCGCGCTGGGCGGCGAGGCGGATGCCAAAGCCATCGACAGTGCAATTGACGCGCAGATGAAAGGATAAGTGACATGCGGAATACTATTGCCCTTATCCTGACCCTCGGCGTTGCCAGCCCCGCGCTGGCCGCAAGCGGCCCGTTCTTCTCTCTTGGCAACACAGACTTTGTGGTCCTTTTGGGCTTTATCGTCTTCATCGCGGTCCTGTTCTACTTCAAGGTCCCCGGCATGATCGGTGGCGCATTGGACAACCGCGCAGCAGGCATCCAGTCGGAACTGGACGAAGCCCGCGCTCTGCACGAAGAAGCGCGCGGCCTGCTGGCCTCGTACGAGCGCAAACAGCGCGAAGTGCAAGGGCAGGCGGACGCCATCGTGGCGGCTGCCAAAGAAGACGCGGCAATGGCAGCAGAACAAGCCAAAGTCGATCTGGAGAAATCCATTGCACGCCGTTTGGCCGCTGCACAGGATCAGATCGCGTCGGCTGAAGCATCGGCTGTCAAAGAAGTGCGCGACCAGGCGATCTCGGTTGCTGTGTCGGCTGCCAATGCGGTCCTGGCCAAGCAGATGACGGCCACTCAGGCCAACAAACTCATCGACGCATCCATCGCGGATGTGGGTGAGAAACTGCACTGAGTTGCGAAAAATTCTTACGAGAAACCCGGCCGCCGAGCCGGGTTTTTTGTTTTTACATCCCTTTAACGCAGCCGTTCAGAAAAGATGTCCGAGTAGTCGCTTGAGGCTTCGAAGACGCCGGGTAGTTTATCAAGCACGGCGTCAATTGGGTCGTAGACTTGGGACGCCTTTGCAAGGATGTCTTCGGGTATAGATTTGCGCGCACGTTCAACGCGTGCAGGTAGGGTGAATTTGAGGCCCAAGAAGTCCTCGACGATGGGCTGCGCGCTCCAAATGGCTTCGTAATTCAGGCATAAGACTGGTGCATCCTCGAATGTCGCCCATTGCCGAACCTGTTCGGCTTGGTTGAGAACATCGCGCTGAAACAGATCTTCGATGGGGCCAGTGGCACTCAGGTGCTCAAAATGCTCATTCACCCAATCCCGCCCGAACCTGTCCAACGCAGAATAGACCGATAGCGCCGAGTCTTTCGAAGACCCAAAACAAAACAAGGTTTTCACATTTGATTTGTCTTTGAGTGCCGTCGGGAAGTCGTGCGTTTTTACAATTGTTCCCGGTGCCAGTTCAGCGACGGCAAGGCGTTTCTCAAATGCTGATTTGGATTTGCGGGGCCAGTAGCGCTTTTTATTGGCGGTTCGCAACGCATCGAACACGAGTGTGCTACCGGATCGCCCATTGCTGGCGACGACTATGCATGGACCAGTCTGTGTTCTGAAGCTGGGGAAGAGATTGCGCATTGCGATACCGTTTTTTAGTGCAACTTTAGTGACCAGCGCGTTGTCGCTCGCCATGGGACGAGTAACTGCCAACTCCACCCAATGTCCAGTTCCCGTCAGGTATCTGTCATGGCTTATTAGCGGCCGAACGCCTCGGCCACAAAAGCGATGCGACTAGGACAAGGCAAATTTCGATCGCAAATGTCCAATGGTTTAAAAAGGACAAAATCCAATGGGAATGGGTGGCCTGTACCTCTACCAAAGGCCGAGCATAGTTCGAAAACGGCCAAGCCCATGCGACGTTGCCGACAACACTGTCCAGTGCCAAATGCACCAGACCTCCTGCACCAAAGAAAGCCAAAACGGTCCCCGCATGTGTTTGAAAAGCCCTTAACAGCAGGCCCAACAGGACTATGCCAACCCAAATGGCCGGCCGATGTGTGAGGTATGAATGGTGATGATGAGCGCCTTGATCCACGAAATAAAACCAAAGCATGTCCACATCTGGAATAACGGCTCCGATCATTGCAGCTGCAAAAGCGGCGCGACCAATGTTTGGTGCGGTTGCGCGAAAAAAGAGAT
This sequence comes from Ruegeria sp. G5, assembly GCF_056533365.1. Lineage (NCBI taxonomy): Bacteria > Pseudomonadati > Pseudomonadota > Alphaproteobacteria > Rhodobacterales > Roseobacteraceae > Ruegeria > Ruegeria sp. G5. The sequence continues at coordinate 155,499 of NZ_JBQFOK010000008.1, forward strand.
ATGCGCCCGGAAGGTGCCCGATGAACATTTGATCTAGTTGGTCTCGTGGTCCAGCCGCTGCTGTGCGATGGCTTCGTTTCGGATCGCTTTCTGGTGATCTTCCATGCACTGGCCCACGAAACTGAGGTGTTTATGCACTGCGTCGCGGGCGCCTTCGGGGTCTCTCGCCTGTAGCGCTGTGTTGATGGCCCGATGCTGATCCAGGATCGCGGATCGGGTGGTGCGTTGGCTGAACATAACCTGGCGGTTGTAGAAAACCCCTTGTCGCAGCAGGTCGAACATCGACCGCATCATATGAAGCATGACGACGTTGTGGCTGGCCTCGATGATCGCCATGTGAAACTGGGCGTCCAGGTTGGCTTCGGCGTCGGTGGCATTGCGGGCATGGGCGGCTTCCATCTTGTCGAAAATGGCCTGCACAACCTTTAGGTCGCTGTTCGATCCAAGGCGCGCCGCGCGCTCGGCGGCCAACCCTTCCATGTCGCGGCGGAAAGAGAGGTAGTCTGATACTGCTTCTTCGTGGCTGCCGAAAAGCCGGATCAAAGCCGGGGAAAAAGCGGACCCCAAAACCTCGGCCACGTAGATACCTGAGCCTGCTTTGGCGCTCAGCAGACCCTGTTCCTGCAACTCCGATATAGCTTCCCGTAATGAGGGGCGCGAAACACCCAGCCGTTCGGCCAATTCGCGTTCGGCGGGCAATCGTTCCCCGGGGCGCAGAATGCCACGCAAAATCAGCAGCTCAATCTGTCGCACCACCGCAATAGATAGTTTTTCGGTTTGGATTTTTTGAAAGGGCATACGGACACTTTGCAGAATTGGTCAAATCATATGACCACGGATTGCGGGTCGGTTCAAGGATGCGCGGCCATACAGTCGCGAAAAAAGGTCAATAACATTGACATTAATTTTCGAGCCACTAGGCTGCGGACGAATTGGAGGAGCCCAATGTCAATGCAAGCCCTGTTCGCAACACGTGCATCCCGGATGAAAGCGTCTGAAATCCGCGAATTATTAAAGCTGTTGGACCAGCCGGACATTGTTTCGTTTGCAGGTGGCATCCCCGATCCTGCGTTGTTCCCGGCCGAGCCATTTGCACAGGCATTCCAGTCTTCATTAGACGCCGGTCGGCAAGCACAAGCGTTGCAGTACTCGGTCAGCGAAGGGTTTGGTCATCTTCGTGAATGGCTGGTTGATCACATGCGGGACATTGGCGTTGCCTGCACTGTCGACAACATTTTGATCACGTCAGGGTCACAGCAAGCGCTGGACTATCTGGGTAAGCTGTTTCTCTCGCCTGGCGACACCGCGTTGGTTGGGTGGCCCACATATCTGGGTGCGATCAACGCCTTTGACGCGTATGAGCCGCGTTTTGATCGGCTGATTTTGAATGGAAATCGGGGCGCTCGCGAATACGCTGAGGCCGCGAAGAAGGGGCAGGTCAAGTTCGCCTACCTCTCACCGGATTTTGCCAACCCGACCGGTGAGACCGTGGATTTGCGCGGGCGCGAGACCTTGCTGGATTTGGCGGATGAGCTGAACATCGCGGTGATCGAGGATGGGGCGTATCAAGCCCTGCGCTATGACGGCGATGCTATTCCCCCGGTCCTTGCGCTGGAACAGGCGCGAAAAGGTGGGATTGAGGAGTGTCGAACGATTTATTGCGGCAGTTTTTCCAAGACACTTTCGCCGGGCCTTCGGGTCGGATGGGTTGTGGCAGCCGCGCCGATCATCTCGCGGCTTGTTCTGGTCAAACAGGCCGCAGACCTGCATTCGGCGACAATCAATCAAATGGCGATCAACGACGTCGCGCGCAGCTGTTTTGACACGCATATTCCGATGATCCGCAAAACCTATGGTGCGCGCCGGGATGCGATGCTGGTCGCGCTGCTGGAACATATGCCTGATGGAGTCGAGTGGACCAGACCTGAAGGCGGTATGTTCATCTGGTTGACTCTGCCGCAGGGTGTTGACGGGGCCGACTTGTTGGCCCGGGCTCTGGCAACGGTCAAGCTGGCTTTTGTACCGGGGCGGGCGTTTTTTCCGGATGGTTCGGGTGCCAATACGATCCGGTTGAGCTTTTCGAACTCGGATGAAGACACGATCCGCGAGGGTATTCGTCGCCTGGGCGACGTTCTTCGCAACCAACCAGCAGAAAGAAACCGTTAACCATTCTTAGCCCATACTGTGGCCATGATCCGGTATTTGTCTTTGCTGTTGTTGGCTGCCTGCTCGGCCGGTACGCCTCATTTTCGCGAGGTACCTGCGACCCGCGTGGCGGTGAATGGCAGTGTTTTCGACGTGCGGATACGCGGTTATCTGGCAGAGGCCGTGCGTATCAACACCCAATACGCTCCACGTCTTGGGCCAATCCGTGACCGGGCGGCTTTGGCGATGGCGCAAGTTTCAGGTTGCCCGATCTTAGATGTTCTGGGGGATGCAGCCGTGACAGTTGGCGTGTTGGGCTGTGACGGCAAGGCTGGCGAACGTCTGTTACTGACAGCCATCGCCCGACCGAACTATGAATGTATAGATACGGGCCTTTTCGACCGTAGCGGCGATGATTATGGCTATCAGGTCTTTGAGTGTACGCCCTACTGACCTACGCGTTTTTCCGCGTATTTTGGCAAGATGTTGTGGATAAGTTTGCCCAATATCCCATATCCTGCGCAACTCCGTTGACTCGGGACCAATCCGTTGCGCAGACTTCGTGATGTAGGAATCACTGGACTTATTGCCTTTGCGCTTTAGCAAACTCAAACTTACCGGCTTCAAAAGCTTTGTCGATCCGACCGATCTGATTATCGCGGACGGACTGACCGGAGTTGTGGGTCCCAACGGTTGCGGCAAGTCAAACCTTCTGGAAGCGCTTCGTTGGGTCATGGGCGAGAACCGCCCGAAATCCATGCGCGGCGGCGCGATGGAGGACGTGATTTTTGCGGGTGCGGCCACACGTCCGGCGCGCAATTTTGCCGAGGTTGTCCTAACGATGGACAATTCGGAACGTCTGGCCCCGTCGGGTTTCAATGACAATGATCAGTTAGAGATCATCCGCCGTATCACGCGGGATGTCGGGAGCGCGTATAAGACCAATGGTAAGGATGTGCGTGCGCGCGACGTTCAAATGTTGTTTGCAGACGCCTCGACAGGCGCGCATTCCCCGGCGTTGGTCGGACAGAACCGCATTGCAGAATTGATCAACGCCAAACCGCGCGCCCGCCGGCGTATTCTGGAAGAAGCAGCGGGCATCTCGGGCCTTTATCAGCGAAGACACGAAGCCGAGTTAAAGCTGAAAGGAACCGAATCCAACCTGACCCGCGTGGACGACGTTCTTGAGCAGCTTGGAACTCAGTTGGCGCAGCTTGCACGTCAGGCCCGTCAGGCCGCGCGTTACCGTGAAATCGGCGAGCAGTTGCGGCAGGCCGAGGGCATGTTGCTGTACCGTCGCTGGAAAGAAGCAGACATCGCCCGGCAACAGGCGGAAGACAAGCTGCGCGAACGGATTACCGAGGCATCCCGGGCTGAGGCCGAAGCGCGTGCCGCCGCCGCCAAACGCGCGGAAGTCGAAGAAATGTTGCCGCCATTGCGCGAGGAAGAGGCGATCGCCGCAGCCGTTCTACAGCGGCATCATGTGCAGCGTGACCAGCTTGCCGATCAGGAGGCCCGCGCCCGCCAGACGATTGAAACCCTGACCAACCGCATTCAACAACTTGGCCACGATATCGAACGTGAGACCGGCCTCAATCGTGATGCGGGCCAAATGATCGAACGTTTGGAGTGGGAAGCGCGTGAACTGGCAAAAGCAGCCGAGGGTCACGACGACAAGGTGGCCGAGGCCGCCGAGATCGCGCGTGAGGCGGCCTCGGTCCTGCAGGATCGCGAAGATCGTCTGTCACAAGAGACCGAAGATATGGCCCGCCTTGTCGCGCGGCACCAGTCGGCACAGCGGCTTGTGGAAGACAGCCGAAAAACCCTGGCGCGGTCAGAAGCCGAGGAGGAAAAGGCGCGCGTTGCGGTAGACGAGGCGCGGGGTGCGGTAAACGACGCTGCAGAGGCCTTTGAAGCCGCGCAAGAAGGCGAAGTCGAGGCACGCGAAGCTGCAGAAGCCGCCGAAGAAGCACTGGCTACGGCTGACGAACTGCGCACAGAAACGCAGGCCCGCGAAGCCGAGGCGCGTGCACAACGGTCAGAGGCCGAAGGTGAACTGGGTGCGATAAGAGCAGAAACATCGGCATTGGCAAAGCTGGTCGAACGGGACACAGCCGAAGGCGGTCAGGTGCTGGATATGCTGCGCGTGGCCTCTGGATATGAAAAAGCGTTGGGTGCCGCATTGGCAGACGATCTGCGCGCACCGCTGGTTGACGGGGACGGGCCGTCGGGCTGGGTGCAAGTTGCTGGATATGATGCGGATCAGCCACTGCCCGAGGGGGCAGAGCCGCTGGCCCTGCATGTTTCTGGGCCAGATCGCCTGAGCCGCAGGATAGCGCAGATCGGTTTGGTTGATGCCGAGCAAGGTGCGCGTCTGCAAGCGTCTCTCAAGCCGGGTCAGCGGTTGGTGTCGCTTGCGGGTGACCTCTGGCGTTGGGACGGTTTTCGTGCCTGGGCCGAGGATGCGCCAAGTGCTGCGGCCTTGCGGTTGGAGCAGCTAAATAAGCTTGAAGCGCTGAAGCAGGAACTGACGCGGACCGAAGCACAAGCAGACGGAGCTCGCGCAGCGCATGAGGCGCTTTCGCAGCAACTGGCCGATGTGACCGAAGCGGATCGCCGCGCCCGCGAAGCGCGACGCGCTGCCGATCAGCGAATGGCCGAAACGGCGCGCCACCTGAGCCGGGCAGAGGCAGATCGCAACCTGGCGCAAGGCAAGCTGGAGACTTTGACTCTGGCAGTAGACCGCCACAAAGAGGACGCGATGTCCGCCCGTGCGCAGTTGCGCGAGGCCGAGGGTGCCTTGGCGGGTCTTGGTGATCTGGACAATGCCAGGGCCCAGGTCGAGGATATCAAGCAAACGGTAGAAGCCGCCCGGATTACCATGCTGACGCACCGCTCGACGCATGACGAATTGCGTCGCGAGGGCGAAGCCCGTACTCGGCGGTCTCAAGAGGTGACGAAAGATCTGAGCGGCTGGAAACACCGGCTTGAAACAGCCGAAAAACGCATCTCGGAACTGGCTGAGCGTAAGGAAAGTTCGGAAGAAGAGCTGACCGAGGCAATGGCCGCCCCCAGCGAAATTGCCGAAGCGCGTGAAGAACTGAACGAGCTGATCGAAACCGCTGAGGCGCGCCGCGCAGATGCTGCGGATAAACTGGCTGCTGCGGAAACTCATCAGCGCGAGACTGTCATTGCCGAACGGGATGCGGAACGTTTGGCCTCAGAGGCGCGCGAGACACGCGCAGCGGCTGAGGCGCGTTGCGACGCCGCAAAGGAAAGCGTTGCCGCGGCAGCCGAACGGATTGCTGAAGATCAGCAACTGACACCGAACCAACTGCTCAATCAACTGGACGTTAATCCCGACCAGATGCCTGCAGCGGATGCTTTGGAAGCAGAGGTCAACCGACACAAGCGTCAGCGCGACGCCATGGGTGCTGTGAACCTGCGGGCCGAAGAGGATGCCAAGGAAGTTCAGGATGAATTCGACACGCTGAACGGCGAAAAGGCCGATCTGGAAGAGGCGATCAAGGCCCTGCGAAGTGGTATCGCCAGCCTCAACCGCGAAGGGCGTGAACGTTTGTTGACCGCGTTCGAGCAGGTGAACTCGAACTTTGCGATGCTGTTCAAACACCTGTTCGGCGGGGGTGAGGCCAATCTGGTCATGGTCGAAAGCGATGACCCTCTGGATGCCGGGCTTGAAATCATGTGTCAGCCGCCGGGCAAAAAGCTCTCGACCCTAAGCCTGTTGTCGGGCGGCGAACAGACCCTGACCGCGACCGCTCTGATCTTTGGCGTCTTCCTCGCCAATCCGGCCCCGATCTGCGTGCTGGACGAGGTCGACGCTCCGCTGGACGACGCAAACGTGACGCGTTTCTGTGATCTGCTGGATGAGATGTGTCGCCAGACCGACACGCGTTTCCTGATTATCACGCACCACGCGGTGACGATGGCGCGTATGGACCGCCTGTTTGGCGTAACGATGCAGGAACAGGGTGTCAGTCAGTTGGTCTCGGTTGATCTGAAGAAGGCCGAGCAGATGGTCGCGTGATCCATCACTGCAACGTTATGCCCGCTGCAGGTAAGTTCCGGCTAGACTGCCTAAATGACGCGCTTTTTGATCCTTGGCCTTTTGGCTGCTGGCCCTGTTGCGGCGGCTGACTGGCCTGTTAAACCCGGTGATGTTCCCCTGACTCACGCCGAGCTGGAAGCTCTGGCGGGTCGAACGCTCACCTTTTTTGATGACGGCCAATCCAAGTTTTCCGCAGGTGGGGCATACTCGTACACCTACGCCAGCGGTGAATCTGCGTTTGGTACCTATTCCATCGCCGAGGATGGCAGCATCTGCATTGCCTATCGCAATGGGTTCAGCCGTTGTGATCTGTACGTTCGAAGTGGCGAGCGTTTGATCCTGATTGACGAAAAAGGGGACCGTTATCCAGTTCGGGCGGAGTGACGGGCCGCATCTCAATTTACGCGCTGGATACATGTGGGGTTCCAAGCTATCACCGTCTGGATTTTGACAGACAGGTAGCCAGCCATGCAGATTGAACCCTTCGGCGTCGAGCTTTGGATGAACGAGTGGGAAACCCGGTGCGACTGGAACCTTGCTGAGACATGCGTTGAAAGCCTGACGATCGAACAGCTTCTGCGGCTGGCCGGTAGGAACGACACCGATCTGTCCGAGTTGCTGCCGATGAAGCTGACCTATGGTGCGATTGAAGGATCGGACCGTCTGCGTCACGCTATTGCAACGCTATATCCGGGACAAAACCCAACCAACATCATCGTGACGCATGGCACCATCGGTGCAAATATGCTGGTGCACAAAACCCTTGTGAGCCGTGGTGACCATGTTGTCGCTGTCGTCCCCACCTATCAGCAGCATTATTCGATCCCGACCAGCATTGGAGCTCGCGTAGAGCAATTGATGCTGCGTGAAGAGGATGGTTGGCTACCGGATCTGGGCGCGCTTCGCGCCATGGTGACGCCCGACACGCGTCTGATCGCGCTAAACAACCCCAATAACCCAACGGGCGCGCTGATCCCGCGCGAGATGTTGGAACAAATTGCCGAGATCGCGCGTCAGAACGATGTCTGGGTTCTATGTGACGAGGTCTATCGCGGCACGGATCAGGAGGGTAACGGGATAACCGCCTCGATCGTCGAAATCTATGAAAAGGGGATCAGTACGGCAGGGATGTCCAAGGCCTTTTCTTTGGCCGGTTTGCGGTTGGGTTGGGTGGTCGCGCCTGAAACTTTGATCGAAGAGATTGCCATTCACCGCGACTATGACACGATCTCGGTCGGCATGATCGACGATCATTTCGCGGCACTTGCGTTGGAAAACAAAGACGCAGTTCTTGCGCGTAGCCAAGATATAACACGCGGAAATCTGGACATTCTGGCCGAATGGGTGGCGCAAGAGCCCAAGATTACCTGGGTGCGGCCAAAGTCCGGTACGACCGCTTTGCTCAAGTATGATCTTCGGATGCCATCACGCGAGCTTTGTGTGGCTTTGTTGGAAGAAACCGGCGTGATGTTCACGCCGGGCTCCGCATTGAACATGGAAGGTTATTTGCGGATTGGGTATGCTAACAACCCGCAGATTTTGCGCGAAGGTCTTGCGCGCGTTTCAGAATTCCTGGCGCGGAGATAGCTTTTACAAGCGATTCAGCAGATCGGTTGTCGGCCACGCGTCGGCAGGTAGGCCCAGGCGCAATTGCTCGGCCTGAACTGCTGCACGGGTTCCGGCCCCCAAAATACCGTCGATCTTGCCGACGTCGTGCCCGCGTGCCTGCAATTTGGTTTGCAACTGTTTCATCTGAGCGCCCGACAGGCCTTGTGGTGTGCTGCCTGCGTCATAAATCTGCGCGCCTTCCAGACGAGTGCCGAAATAGGCGGCCGTCAGGACGTAGACAAAACTTTGGTTCCATTCGAAATAAACGTCAAAGTTGGGGTATGCCAGAAATGCGGGCCCCTTGTGCCCCTGCGGCAGGATCAATGAGGCGGGCAGATCGGTCAGCGCGCCGCTGCGGGCACGAATACCCATTGACTGCCACTCTGCGATCGGGCGCGGCTTTCCCGGGCCGGACAGGGACCAATCCATCTGGGGCGGAACCGTGACCTCTTGCAGCCACGGCTGGCCCGGTTGCCAACCCAGATGCGACAGCATCTTGGCACCGGATACCAGCGCGTCTGGGGCCGATGTTTTTAGGGAAACTGTACCGTCGCCGTCGCCGTCCACACCGTTTTCAAGAATATCTTGCGGCAGCATCTGCACCATCCCGATCTCACCCGCCCATGCTCCGGTAGTGCGGGAGGGATCAAAGTTCCCCCTTTGATACAGTTCAATTGCTGCGAAAATCTGAGGGCGGAACAGGCCGGGTCGGCGGCAATCATGGGCGAGCGTCACCAAGGCGTTGCGGGTGTTGAAATCCCCCTGCACGGCGCCGTAGTCCGTCTCGAACGCCCAAAACGCCAGTAAGACACCGCGCGAAACGCCGTATTCCCGCTCGATCCGGTTGAAAACGGCGTCGTATTTGCGTGACATAGCTTGTCCGCGTTCGATCCGGTTGGCTGAAATCAAGCGGCGGGAAAAATCGATGAACGGTCTTTGAAAAACGCCCTGCGCGCGATCGGCTTTCAGAACCGCGCCGTCTTGCTGAACGCCATTGAAAAAGGCGTCGACGGTGGCTTTGCTGTACCCTTTCTGGACAGCCTCGGTTTTCAGGCCATTCACGAAGCTACCAAAGTTGCCGCCACACTGGGCGAAGGCAGACGTGGCGAACAGAGTTGCGGCAGCAAGGCAATAGAGAATGCGCATCAGATGATCCGTCAGAGAATGAAACCCAGACTAAACCACACCGACACGAGGCCAAGCGCAAGCCCCCAAACCCGCCAGAGCATGTTGCATGCGCGGAAAACCTCCGGTGCACCGATATCGCGCGGAGACCTGCCATTGACCCAAGCCAGATCGCGCAACTGACCATCATAGCTGCGTGGCCCGGCCAGGGCGACATTCAGCGCGCGTGCCATCGCAGCTTCGGGCCAGCCGGCGTTGGGCGAGATATGGCGGGACGCATCTTCCACAATATCAGACCACTGATCCCGCTGCCCCGTCAGCGCAACGATCATCACGCATGTCAGGCGGGCAGGGATGAGGTTCAACAGGTCGTCAAACCTGGCGGATGCCCACCCAAATTCGCGATATTGCAGCGTCCGGTACCCGATCATGCTGTCCGCAGTGTTCACCGCCTTGTAGATCAACAGGCCGGGCAGCCCGCCCACCAAGAACCAGAAGGCGGGCGCAATGACCCCGTCGCTGAGGTTTTCTGCAGCGCTTTCGATGGCGGATCGCGCAACTTGTGCTTCGGTCATGTCACGCGTGTCGCGGGAAACGATCATTGCCACTTTGGCCCTGCCTTCGGCCAAAGAGCTGCGCAGGCCAATGCCAACATCGCGGACATGTGTCACGAGCGACTTCTGCGCCAGCAAGATGGCACATACGACAATCTCTACCAACGGGCCGAACTGTGCCAGCACTAACCCCAGTATCAATGCGCCCAAGACCAGAATGGCAACGACCGCAACACCTTTGAGACGTTTGTTTGTACCGTTGTTCAGGCGCTTATCCAGCCAACCAATCCCGGTTCCGATCAACACGGCCGGGTGGGGCAACCGGGACCAAAGCCACTTGGGCTCGCCCAGAACAGCGTCCAGGCACATGGCGCAGACCAAAAGAAAGGAGGTGCTCAAAGTGCAGCCTCCAACTTGTCCCAAGCGTCTGCTGGCGGCAGCCCAAGGCGAAGGAAGGTTTTCGAGTAGGGAAAGATGCGGCTCCAGATATGGGCTCGGGCCAGCCGTGCTTGCCACGCCGCCGCGTCGTCAACACTGTAAAGGCGGAATAAAGGGGTGCCACCGATTAGCTTAGCGCCTTTGGGTGTTATCAGGTGATCCAGCCTTTTGGCATCTGCCTCCAGTTTTTGACGCGTTGCCTTTGCCCATGCCACATCGCGCAAGGCCTGTTCGCCGACACGCAAGGCGGGGCCGGACACAGCCCATGGCCCAGTCAGATCGTTTAGGCGAGAGATCAGCTTTGGATCACCAATTGCAAACCCCAGCCGAAGCCCGGCGAGGCCCCAGAATTTCCCGAAGCTCTTTAACACGACAACGCCTGAGCGTTCGCTCAGATGTATCAGAGAGGCCGTGGGATCAACGTCGCAAAAACTCTCGTCGATAATGGTCAGCGGCGCATTGGCGTCTGCTTCCGACCAATAACGACCATCCGGATTGTTTGGGTTTACGATCACCCGTGCTTCGGTCGGACCTTCGGCCTGAACACTCCAACCTTGCGCGCTAAAGGCGGCAGCGTGTTCGTTATAGGTGGGCATTGTGATCTGCACGCGACCTGCGGGTGCCAATGCAGGGATGCGCGCGATGACCGCCGAAGCCCCCGGTGCAGGCAGGATCATGGCGCTGTCTGGCACCGACCAGAAACTGCGCGCAGCATCTGTCAGGCGCTCGAACGCCCCGTGGTCGGGTAGGGCGGTCCAGTCTTCGGATGTCAGACCGCTGACCGCGTAGGGATCGGGGTTGATTCCTGTCGACAAATCGATCCAGTCGGCCCGTGTTCCCCCATAGGTGGAAACAGCCCCGTCCAGCCCGCCGCCGTGGTCCCGAGCGGCGCGCGGGTTCAAGTTTTTGTCAGAGCTTGTCATCGGGTATCTGCCGGAATCGCGTGTTTGAGCTTGTTTCAAGCGGATTTCTGCCATTTTGACAAGCGAATCCGCATGGCTCACCGAACCGGCAAATCGCGTTAACACTTTGTTAACGAAATCGCGTGATCACAAACCTTAGGGATCGGCACCGCTCACCACAAAACGTGCCGAGGTTGTCACTTATGAATGTTTTGATTGTTGAGAGTAACCCCGACTTAGGTCGGGTCTGGACGCGGCACCTTGAACGGCAGGGGGCTGAAGTCACTTTGGTCAGCGGGCAAGAAGCCGCGATACTGGCGCTTTATGGGGCCGAGTTCGACATAATCGTTCTGGATCTTGTGTTGGAAACCGGCAGCGCCCTGGCTGTTGCTGATTTTGCCAGCTATCGCCGCCCCGAGGCGCGGGTGATCTTTGTCACCAACACCACATTTTTTTCGGATGGTTCAATCTTTGCTCATAGTGCAAACGCCTGTGCCTATGTTCAAAGCGCAACGCCGCCCGAAGATCTGGCGGCGTTGGTTGAGCATTATGCTGCGGGACGCTGACCGCGGCCGTGCGGCTCTGTGTAGTCCAGCAGGGGGTTAGTCGGGATGATCCGATGGGGATTAATGCTCTCGTGGCTGTAATGGTAGTGGCGGACGATATGGTCCAAGTTGACCGTCGATGCAACGCCCGGCCATTGGTACAGCTCACGCGTGTAGGCCCAAAGGTTGGGATAGTCGATCAGGCGGTGCCGGTTGCATTTGAAATGCAGGTGGTACACCGGATCGAACCGGATCAGCGTGGTAAACAACCGCCAGTCGGCTTCGGTGACGCGATCACCCATAAGATAGCGGTTTTGCGACAGGCGCTCTTCAAGCCAGTCGAGCGTATCGAATAACGGGTTAACTGCCGCGTCATAGGCAGCCTGGCTTGTTGCGAAACCGGACTTGTAAACACCATTATTCACGTCGGAATAGATACGAGCGTTGACCTCTTCGATCTGCTCTCGCATCGCCTCGGGCCAATACTCGTCCGTGTTTCCGGTGATCCCGTCGAAAGCCGAATTGAACATCCGAATGATTTCCGAACTCTCATTCGACACGATCGTTTCTTGCTGCTTGTCCCAAAGGATAGGCACAGTCACACGACCGGAATAGGCCGGATCAGCTTTGGTATAGATCTGATGGGCGTAGGTTAGTCCGTAGAGGTCGTCGCCCGTTGCCCCTTTGTCGTCGGTTTCAAAAGTCCAGCCTTGATCCAGCATATCCGGGTGCACGACCGAAACCGAGATCAGGTCGTTCAACCCTTTCAACTCGCGAAAAATCAATGTGCGATGGGCCCAAGGACAGGCATGACTGACATACAGGTGGTAGCGATCTGGTTCGGCCTTAAAGCCGCCCTTGCCGGACGGGCCGGGGCTGCCATCCGCGGTCAACCAGTTGCGGAACTGCGCAGCGCTGCGTTTGAACGCGCCGCCGCTGGATTTTGTATCATACCATGTGTCGTGCCATTTGCCGTCGACCAACAAGCCCATGCTGATTTCCTCCGAATTCCGGTTTCGGAAAACATAGGTTGCGCATGCGCCAGTTCCTATGCGTTGCAACGCGCACGTGACCTGCGTCTGTGCACAGGTTGGCCGGGTATCTCAGTGCAACAGGTCGTGAATTACGGCTCTCATGCACTTCGTTTTACTGGATTTTTACATTCAGTCCTTCAGAATGGAGTCCGCTGCGGGGGAAATTTGTTATGTCTACTTATGTTTCAAAGGAAATAAGCGCCGAATTAGATGCGGCGCGAATCGCGGGTCTGAAGAAAACCAGCCGCCTTCGTGTCGAATACGGCGACAATACGTTTAAGATTTTAAGATTGTGGAAAGACGGTTTTACGGTTGAGGCCGAAACTACGCCGCGTCTGCGCGGTCTGGTCGATATCTACGATGGTGCCAACCATTTGTACCAATGCCTGATCATTGCAGATCAGGATGAAGCGGGTGAAATGCGCTACGAATTCAAGCGCAGCACGGCCGCCGCCGACAGAGCACCGCTGGATTTCTATCTTGCGCCGGACGCGCCTATCGCGCTGTTGGGCAAAGAAGATTAAAGCAAGACCCAGCGGGTTGACCGCTGGGTGATTGGTTACTGCAGATCTGAAAAAGCGCGTTTCAAGCGTTCACAGGCCTCTTCGACGCGGCTTCGTTGCGTAGCCAGATTGAAACGCTCGAACGTCTCACCACCCGCGCCGAAACCGGGACCCGGAGACGTGGCGATCTTTGCATCCTCGCGCAGACGTCGGATGAACTCGGCATGGTCCATGCCTGTGCCAGAAAAATCGACCCATGCTAGATACGTCGCCTTAAGGGGCATTGACCAAAGGCCGGGTATCTCTGCGATAGCTGCATCAAACACGCGACAGTTTTCGGCCAAATGCGCGACTTGCTGATCAGCCCAGGCCGCACCTTCGGGCGTATAGGCGGCGGTGATCATGGCCACGCCCAAAGCGCTCGGGTCATAGTCAAGTGTTTGAATCCGGTGGCGCATCTCAGCGCGCAGTTTAGCGTCAGGGATGATGATGTTTCCGGTCCGCTGACCGGCGATGTTAAATGTCTTGGATGCTGCGGTCAGGGTGACTGTCCAAGGGCGGGCATCCGGGGCGGCGACGTCCATGGGAACAAACGTGCTGCCGGGATAGACCAGATCATGGTGGATTTCATCCGACACAAGGATCAGCCCATTCCGTTCGGCAAAGGCTGCGACCGCGCGCAGTTCATCCGCTGACCACACCCGTCCCGAGGGGTTCTGAGGCGAACACCACAGCAACAGCTTCTCTGTTCCGTTCAGCCGAGACTGCGCGTCTTCCAGATCAAGGTCGTAACCGTCTCCGGCACGTTTCAACGGGCACTCGACCACGCGGCGCCCGGCTTTGTTCACCTTATGCGCGAACTCATGGTAGACCGGGGTGAATATGACGACGCCGTCGCCATGCTGGGTCCAGACGTCGATACAAAGGGCGATCGCGTTGCCCAACCCTTGCGAGGTCAAAATCCAATCGGTGTCGATATCCCAGCCATGCCGGTTTTTCATCCACCATTGAACGGATGACAGATAGTCGGGGTGCATCCAGGAATAACCAAACACCCCGTGATCGGCCGCGCGCCTGACCGCATCAACCACGCACGGAGCCGTCGGGTAATCGGAATCGGCGGTCCACATGGCCAACCCATCCTCGGGTGAGATGCCATAGATCCTTTCGATCTTGTCCCATTTTGAACTGTTGGTTCCCCGGCGGTCGATCAGGTCGTTGAAAGTCATGTCTTCTCCATCTGTCGGGTCGAAAGCTAATCTCTATCTCGGCAGGTGCAAGGGGGCGTTGCGGTGAAGCGTGCGATGGCATAAATCAACCTCATGAAACGTAATATTCTGATCCATCCCGATCCCCGCCTGAAAAAGGTCTGTACCCCCGTGGCGGATCTGTCGGACGAGCTGCGCAAGCTGGCCGACGACATGCTGGAGACCATGTACGATGCGCCCGGTATTGGCCTGGCTGCGCCGCAGATTGGGGTGCTGGACCGGTTGATCGTGTTGGATTGCGTCAAAGAAGAGGGCGAGAAACCGCGCCCATTGGTCATGTTCAACCCCGAGATCATCGCATCTTCGGATGAAACCAATGTGTACGAGGAAGGCTGCCTGTCGATTCCCGACCAATATGCGGACGTAACCCGCCCCAAGGTTGTGGACGTAACCTGGATGGACCAGGACGGCAACGCGTGCCAGGAAACGTTTGATGGCCTATGGGCGACATGCGTTCAGCATGAGATTGACCATTTGAACGGCAAGCTATTCATCGACTACCTCAAACCGCTGAAGCGTCAGATGATCACACGTAAGATGCAAAAGCTGAAACGCGAGCAGGCCCGCGCATGAGCGTTCGGCCCTGTTTGCCCTGGCCCGACAAACGTCTTCGGACCAAGGCCGAAGATGTGACCGAAATCACCGATGACATTCGCGCCATTTGGCAAGACATGATCGACACGATGGAGGCAATGCCGGGGGTCGGCCTTGCAGCGCCTCAAATCGGTGTGATGTTGCGACTGGCCGTCGTTGACGGGTCGGCGGAACGGGGCCGGGCCACGCGTCTGGCGAACCCGGAAATCCTGCACAGTTCGGTAGAGCTGCGAGAACATGATGAGGCCAGCCCAAACTTGCCCGGCGTGTCCGCCAAGATAAAACGCCCGCGCGCAGTGACGGTCAAGTTTCTGAACGACAAGGGTTTCATTGATCGCCGAGACTTTGTTGGTATTGAGGCGACGAGTGTTCAGCATCAAATCGACCATTTGAATGGCAGGATGTACTTTGACCGCCTCAGCAAAGTGAAGCGGGATATGTTGCTGAGAAAAGCGAAAAAGCAGGGCTGAAAATGCGCGTTGTTTTCATGGGAACGCCGGATTTCTCTGTTCCGGTTCTGGATGCGCTGGTCGCGGCGGGGCATGAAATCGTGGCCGTTTATTGCCAGCCTCCGCGTCCGGCGGGGCGTGGCAAGAAAGATCGTCCAACGCCGGTGCATGCGCGCGCGACCGCGCTGGGCCTGACTGTTCGCCACCCGGTTTCCCTGAAGTCTGCGGAAGAACAGGCCAGTTTTGCCGAACTGAACGCGGATGTGGCAGTCGTCGTGGCCTATGGCTTGTTGTTGCCGCAACCGGTTCTGGATGCGCCGCGGCACGGATGCTTGAATATCCACGCAAGCCTGCTCCCCCGCTGGCGCGGTGCCGCGCCGATTCATCGTGCGATCATGGCGGGTGACGCGCAAACGGGCATCTGTATCATGCAGATGGAGGCTGGTCTGGACACGGGCCCCGTCCTTTTGCGCGCAGCGACAGACATTGGGGCCGAAGAGACGACAGCGCAATTGCATGACCGACTGTCTGAGATGGGGGCGGACCTGATCGTGCAGGCCCTGACATGTTTGCCAGATCTCACTCCAGAACCTCAGCCAGAGGACGGAGTGACCTACGCATCCAAAATCGATAAATCCGAGGCGCGGGTCGATTGGGCGAGGCCAGCCATTGAGATTGACCGCCTGATCCGTGGGCTGTCACCCTTTCCCGGCGCATGGACCGAGATTCAGGGCGAACGGGTTAAGTTGCTGGCCTCTCGGCTTGTGGATGGGCACGGCGCCCCCGGTGAGGTTCTCAACGATTCTTTGCGGGTTGCATGTGGAGATGGGGCCGTTGATCTGCTGCGCCTTCAAAGGGCGGGCAAGGGCGCACAGGATGCAGAGACATTTCTGCGCGGTTGGAACGTGACCAAAGGCAGTCAACTATAACAAAGGGACGATCCAGGTGTATTTGACATTAATCGGTACAGTGCTGATTGCGGCGGCCGTTGGATCGCTGTCCGAGAAGTCGGGGTTCACGCGCAACGGATATCTTCAATCCATCATTATATGTATTGGCGGTGCGTTTCTTTTCTATTTCGCACAGATCATGTTGCGCAGGATGTTCGGATTTGGCTTTGCCTTCGGGTCGCCGGGGTTGAACGCCATTGTCTCTTCGATCGGAGCGCTTATCATCGTTCCAACCCATTGGAGAAAATAGCGTGCCGGTTATTGCCCTCATTATCATCGGAGCCGCAGCGGGATTTCTGGCCACCCGCTTGATGCGGATTGAGGCGGATATCCCAACCACGATGCTCATCGGGATTGTCGGCGCTTTGGTGGGCGGGTTCCTGTTGCGCGCGCTGATTGCCGTATCCGGCTGGCTGTCTGGCTTTGTCGGCGCCGTTCTTGGCGCCTTGCTGGTGATCTGGGTTTGGAAAACGTATCTGCGTCGTTAGTTCGCCGTTTTCCCGTACTTTTAACTGGCATCTGGTTAGCGTGCGTCACATGTTTCCGCTGACCCAAGCTGCGGTGTTTGGCCCGTTGCCGTCCCGTAAAGCACGGCTTCAGTTGTATTCATCCAGTGCATGCCGTCGGCTGGCGCTGCTTCAAGCGTAAACCAGTAGAAGTCCTCATCTACGCCGATGTCAGTGTAGTAATCCAGATAGCGTTTATGTTCCGGATCGTCCTTAGGCAGCTCGCTGCCTTCGATGTTGAAGCCGCCCCAACTGTGAACGCCGACGCAGGCCCCCGGTTCAAGCGTACGCTGACGTCCAGCCAGAAACAGATCGGTACCGCCCGAGGCAACCAGTCCATCCGAGGGTACAAGCGTGTTGAACCCCCGCTCCCGGACGACCCGTGAAAAGATGACATTCGCTTCGTCGTCAACCGAGCCCTCGATATGCTGCAGAACCAGGGTTTTGGCATCAGGATTTTGCGCCGACGCTTGTAGAAATGCGTCCAGAGTTGTGTGGTCGATTGCGCCTGTCGCAATGATCCTGTCGCCTTGGGACACAAAGCTGACAGGGGTGTATTGCGGGGCGCAGGCGGTCAGCAGTGCAAAGCCTGCGGCGTAAAACTTCCATTTCATGCGAACATGGCCCCTTTTCTAACGGCGTGGCGGGCGGCTTTTATAGACGGGCAGCCTGAGGCCAAACAGCAACGAGCCTGCCCGTAACACCCAACAAATCAAAGCGCATGCTCCTAGCACGGCCAGGTCATCAAAACCGGCCCGATTGGCCATCACCGCCGTGATTGCCCCTGCAAACGCGCATGAGACATAGAGTTCGCCTTGTTTGAGGACCAAAGGAACTTCGTTGCAAACAACATCGCGCATCAGTCCACCCAGACATCCGGTGGCAATACCCATCAAAACAACAACGATCCCGGATTGGTTCAATGACAAAGCCGCGGCCGATCCCGCAGCCACAGCGATAGACAAAGCGAAACTGTCCAGCCAGATCAGCCAATTGTAGCGGCTTTCCACGAGATGCGCGGTAAAGAACACCAGCACCGCTGCGCCCGTCGCAATAAGGATGTAGTCAGGCTGCCCAACCCAGAAAACAGGGTGCCGATCCAACAGCAAGTCGCGAACGGTTCCACCACCTACAGCGGTCAGACAGGCGATAAATGCAAATCCGACAAGATCAAGCTGCGCTCGGCTGGCCACAAGTGCACCTGTCAGCGCAAAGACCAGAACCGAAGCGTAATCAAGCAGGGCAAGCCAGCTCACGCCTGAGCCTTTTTGGGCTTGAAGGGCGCCATGCCGGCACGGGCCAGTTCATCGGCTTTCTCGTTTTCCGGATGGCCCGCGTGACCCTTGACCCATTCCCATGTGACATCATGGCGGGTCTGCGCCTCATCCAGCCGCTGCCACAGATCGACATTCTTGACGGGCTTCTTGTTCGAGGTTTTCCAACCGTTCCGTTTCCACCCAAAGATCCAGCCTGTGACGCCGTTTTTTACATAGGCGCTGTCTGTAACCACGGTGATTTTCGAGGCGCGGTCCAGTGTCTCAAGGGCACTTATGGCAGCCAAAAGCTCCATCCGGTTGTTGGTTGTTTCGGCCTCTCCACCGTTTAACTCACGCTCTTTCAGAACGGTGTCCCCGTCCATTGCGCGCAGCAGAACGCCCCAGCCGCCGGGGCCGGGATTGCCGGAGCACGCACCGTCGGTATATGCAAAGAGCTCAGGCATGCGCGAGTACCAGAATAAACCCGTCATAGGATCCGGCCAAACCTGTGCCCATGCCGGTCGTGATCTGGTCGATGGTGAAACCTGTCAGCGACAGCGCCTCTTCGATCTCGGTCTGGGAAAAATAGGTATAATAGCGGTCCAGATCGTCACGGTGTTCACCCGTGCCAAGCTTTAACCCAAGAAACAGGATCCCTTTTGGTTTCAGTGACTTGTGTATGGCGGCCAAATGAACAGGGAATTTCTCGCGCGGGGCGTGCAACAAGGAAAAGCTTGCGTATACGCCATCGTATTCGTCGACTTCGGTCAGGTCGTCAAAGGTGCTCAGATGCGCATCCACGCCATTTTCGCGGGCATGTTCGACGAAAGCTGGCGTGGCGTCCACAGCACGGACATTAAGCCCCTGACGCAGGAAAAAGCTGCTGTCTGCCCCGGGCCCTGCGCCAAGGTCCAGCACATACCCGCCAACCCCAACGGCTTCGGCAAAGGCCATGCGGGCTTCGATCTGTTCGGCGGGCAGAGGGACGCTCAGGTATTCGGCGACTCGTGTGGTATAGGCGTTGATCGTTCTTTGATCGCTCACAAAAACACTCCGACGGCAAGACAGGCCAAAACAACAGCGGTCAAAAGCATACGCAGACGCATCCACCAAACCGGTGTCAGTCGCCAATAAGAGAACACGGCATCCAACAAAAGCAACCCGGCAAACCCCCACATGAGGTTCGTGCCAGCCGCCACAGGCCCGCCGCCCGTTTGAAAGAACGCCCAAAGGGCTGGCAGCACGGACAGCGTGTAGCAGGTTGCGGCCCTTGCCCCCGATGTTTTGGTGGCAAACCCCCACAGCACGCCTGACATGAAACTCAGGATTACAGAGCCATAGAACAGTTGAATGTAGGGCCCTACGAAGCGAGACCCCAAAGCCTCACGGCCCCAATCGTTCAAATCGCCGTTCAGATAGGTCAGCGCCCCCCAAATGAATGGGATCAGTCCGGCCAAGCCCAGAAATAGCGGGGCCTTTGGAATACCGTTCATACTGGTTCCCGCAAGACACGTGGAACTTTGAATTCGACGTGTTCGACGGCTGTCTCGACCAGTTCAACGGTGACGTCGTAATGGTCGCGAAAGGCCTCGATGACCTCGTTAACCAATACCTCGGGGGCAGATGCACCTGCCGTAATCGCGACAGACGAAATGCCTTTTAAAGCACGCCAATCGATCTCGGTCGCGCGCTGTACAAGCTGCGCGTAGTTGCACCCTGCGCGCGCGGCAACCTCGACCAGTCGGCGCGAGTTTGACGAGTTCGGCGCGCCCACCACCAAAAGGGCGTCGGATTTGGGCGCAACGGCTTTGACGGCCTCTTGCCTGTTGGTGGTCGCATAGCAGATGTCTTCTTTATGCGGCCCAACGATCGCAGGAAACCGTGCCTCAAGCGCTGCTATGATGTCCTTGGTGTCATCGACCGACAAGGTCGTCTGGGTCACGAAAGCCAGCTTGTCAGGGTTGCGCACCTGTACGTTGGCAACGTCTTCGACGGTCTCAACCAGTAGGACCTCACCTTCGGGCAATTGACCCATCGTGCCCACGGTCTCGGGGTGACCTTTGTGGCCAATCATGATCATCTGCAAGCCTGCATCCGCGTGGCGTTGCGCCTCGACATGCACTTTGGACACAAGGGGGCAAGTCGCGTCCACGTAGATCATCTGGCGCTGCTCTGCCGTGGCGGGCACGGATTTTGGGACCCCATGCGCCGAGAAGATGACCGGACGGTCGTCTGGGCATTCCGTCAACTCTTCGACGAAGACAGCACCTTTTTCCCGCAGCCCGTCGACGACAAACTTGTTGTGCACGATCTCGTGGCGCACATATACCGGTGCGCCCCATTTCTGCAGCGCCATCTCGACGATCTTGATCGCGCGATCCACGCCGGCACAAAACCCGCGCGGGGCGGCAAGATACAGGGTCAGGGGTGGCTTATTCATGTCGCGTTCTCCTTAAGGCCACAGGTAAGTCTTTTCCTGGCCTTGGTCCAGACAGGACTGCGTCACTGAACTGACATGAATCAGTGCTAGCAAACAGATGTTTGAGCACCTGTTCCTAGTTAAAGAAGCGCGGTCAGGGTGTTTATCCTGACCGCGCCGATTTCCATTCCGGTTTTGAGTGACCGGAAATTATTGCCCACCAGCCGCAACGCTGCGCGGCTCCATGGGTACATCACGCGGAGGGCGGCCGATCACGTCGCGCAGGTCCTCAAGCTCGATGAAGTTGTCGGCCTGACGGCGCAGCTCGTCCGAAATCATCGGCGGCTGGCTGCGGATGGTAGAGACCACCGAGACGCGAACACCCTGACGCTGCAGGCTGGCTATCAGCGGGCGGAAATCCCCATCGCCCGAAAACAGCACGATATGATCCACGCGCGGTGCCAGTTCCATGGCATCGACGGTCAGTTCGATATCCATATTTCCTTTGACTTTCCGACGCCCCATGCTGTCAGTGTATTCCTTGGCCGGTTTGGTGACCATGGTGAAGCCGTTGTAATGCAGCCAGTCTACCAAGGGTCTGATCGGCGAATACTCGTCGTTTTCCAATAGCGCTGTGTAGTAGAAAGCACGAAGCATTTTACCGCGGCGCATGAATTCCTGGCGCAGCAGTTTGTAGTCGATGTCAAATCCCAGTGCTTTTGCGGCTGCGTAAAGATTCGAGCCGTCGATGAACAGCGCTAGCCGTTCGTCTTTATAAAACATAAATAGGTCCTTCCGGTATCAACCAGAGCGCCGGGTGTTACGTGAGTGAGTCCAGGAAATTGGCGACGCGCTGATCAGCCTATAATTAGGGCATTTAATGTGTATCGCAAGTATGCAATTCACCGAATATAGGGAGTAGAATGCGCAAATTTACGTCAGAAGTAGTGATCGCACTGGGGGCGAATCTCAATTTGAGTGGTTGGGGGCCCAAGGTGACACTTGAAAAGGCAATTGACGCAATTTCGCGTCAGGGTGTGATGATTCGCGCCGTCAGCCGCTTTTTTGAAACCCCTTGTTTCCCTGCTGGGGCGGGTCCGGATTACGTCAATGCTGCGGCTAGTATCCAGACCGACCTGGAACCTTTGGAGTTGCTGAACTTGTTGCATCAGGTCGAGCACGAGTTCGGGCGCGAAAGGGTGCAACGTTGGGGGATGCGTACTTTGGACCTGGATCTGGTCTGTTTTGGGGATCTGATCTTACCCGATCGGGCGGAATATGACCGCTGGCTTTCATTGTCTGCAGACGAGCAGAGGCAGTCGGCGCCCGAGCAATTGATCCTGCCTCATCCCCGGCTGCAGGATCGTGCATTTGTGCTGGTCCCGATGGCAGATGTTGCTCCTGAATGGCGGCACCCGGTATCGGGTCGAACCGTTCGCGAAATGCTGATGGACCTGCCGGCCGAAGATATCGCGGCCGTCACCCCTTTGTGATTGGTGCGATTGCAGCATTTCCTGCTTGTCAAGGCGGGGATTCGCCCTTAGATAAACCTCTTCCTGACATGGATTCAGTAACGGAGAGCGCCCCATGGCCCGCGTGACGGTTGAAGATTGCGTAGACAAGGTTCCAAACCGGTTCGAATTGGTAATGCTTGCCGCCCATCGTGCGCGCGAGATTTCCGCCGGAGGCCAGATCACCGTCGATCGTGACAACGACAAAAACCCGGTCGTGTCTCTGCGTGAGATTGCCGATGAAACCCAAAGCGCCGACGAGCTGCGCGAGCGTCTGATCGAAGCCAACCAGACCCAGATTGAGATCGACGAGCCAGAAGAAGATCAGATGGCACTGTTGATGGGTGCGGAATCGGACAAGCCTGCAGATGACGATATGTCCGAAGAAAAGCTGCTGCGCGCTCTGATGGAGGCTCAAGGCCAGGGGTAAACCCCTCGAACGAAGGTGCGGACCGGATGATTTCTGCTGACGATCTGATTGCGCTGGTCCGCAACTACAACCCAAAGACAAATGCCGACCGCATCGCCCGGGCTTATGAATTCGGGCAGCAGATGCATGAAGGCCAGTTTCGCCACTCGGGCGAACCCTACTTTACCCACCCTGTTGCCGTAGCCGCTATCCTGACCGAACAGCGTCTGGATGACGCTACGATCATTACCGCCCTGTTGCATGACACGATCGAGGACACCAAGGCCAACTACGGCAAGGTGTCCGAGTTGTTCGGGGATGAAGTTGCCAAGCTGGTCGATGGCGTCACCAAGCTGACCAACCTTCAGCTGTCCAGTCGTGAAACCAAGCAAGCTGAGAATTTCCGCAAGCTGTTCATGGCGATGTCCAAGGACCTTCGGGTTATTCTGGTCAAGCTGGCCGACCGTTTGCACAATATGCGTACCATCAAGGCGATGCGTCCTGAAAAGCAGGTCGTCAAGGCGCGCGAGACGATGGATATCTACGCGCCGCTTGCGGGTCGTATGGGGATGCAATGGATGCGCGAGGAATTGGAAGACCTTGCCTTCCGCGTGCTGAACCCCGAAGGTCGCCAGTCGATCATTCGCCGTTTTATCACTTTGCAACGTGAAACCGGGGACGTGATCCATCGGATCACTGGCGATATGCGGCATGAGCTGGAAAAGGCCGGTATCGAGGCAGAGGTATTCGGTCGCGCCAAGAAACCCTATTCGATCTGGCGCAAGATGCAGGAAAAGGATCAGGGCTTTTCCCGTTTGTCCGACATCTATGGCTTTCGTATCATCACTCAGACCGAAGAAGACTGTTATCGGACGTTGGGCGCGATCCACCAACGCTGGCGCGCGGTTCCTGGTCGGTTCAAAGATTACATCAGTCAGCCAAAATCCAACGGATATCGTTCGATCCATACAACTGTGTCTGGCCGCGACGGCAAACGGGTCGAAGTGCAGATCCGCACGCGACAGATGCACGACGTGGCCGAAACCGGTGTGGCGGCGCACTGGTCCTATCGCGATGGGGTGCGATCTGAAAACCCGTTTGCCGTTGACCCGGCCAAGTGGATTTCCAACCTGACCGAACAATTCGACAGCGAAGATGACCACGAAGACTTCCTCGAGGCGGTCAAGCTTGAGATGTATTCGGACCAGGTGTTTTGCTTCACACCAAAGGGTGATGTGGTCAAGCTACCGCGCGGTGCGACCCCGATTGATTTTGCCTACGCAATCCACACGCGTATCGGGCACGCTTGTGTCGGCGCCAAAGTGGACGGTATACGGGTTCCGCTTTGGACGCGGATCAAGAACGGGCAATCCGTTGATGTCATCACTGCGGATGGCCAGACACCGCAGGTCACATGGCTTGAAATCGCGGTCACCGGTAAGGCGCGCACAGCCATTCGTCGTGCGCTGCGCGAAGTAGACCGGGAACGGTTCATCAAACTCGGCAAGGAACTGGCGCGATCGGGTTTTGAACATGTCGGCCGCAAGGCAACCGAAAAAGCGTTGGATACGGCTGCGAAACACTTGCGCCTCAAAGATCGCCACGAACTGCTTGCGCGGTTGGGTAGTGCCGAGTTGACGGCTCATGATGTGGTCAGCGCTGTTTATCCTGAACTGACGCAGGATGAGGGCGACGCCATTCCGCTGCGCCGCGCGGTGATCGGCCTTGAGCCCGGTCAGAAGTTTGACCGCGCGCCTTGCTGTCAGCCTCTGCCGGGTGAGCGGATCGTTGGAATTACGTATCGCGGCAAGGGCGTTGTCGTGCATGCCATCGACTGTGATCGACTGTCCGAATTCGAAGGAGAGCCCGATCGGTGGGTCGACCTGCACTGGCATTCGGGGACGCACCCCGCCGTTTACGGCGCAACGATCGATGTGACGATTGGGAATGATGCCGGTGTATTGGGACGCATCTGCACGTTGATCGGTGAGAAAAAGGCCAATATCTCGAACCTCGAATTCGTCGACCGCAAACCGGATTTTTACCGATTGCTGATCAATGTCGAACTGCGCGACCTGGAACAGCTTCACTCACTGATGCTGATGCTCGAAGCGGAAAGCGACGTCGCAGCGGTCGAACGGTTCAGAGACAGGACCAAGACCGCCGTGGCGGCTGGTTGAGAAGGGGTGATCAGGAGTGGTTTTCAAGCGCCGAGATCGACGCTCGCCTGTCCAGATCGCATCAGAATTCGTCTATCCGCGGGGTGGATGGACCCGGGCTTTTCACTACGTCAAACACCGTGTCCGCCGATTGCCGGACTCGCCTGAGCGGATCGCGCGGGGAATTGGTGCCGGCGTATTTGCAGCGTTCACGCCGTTTTACGGGTTCCACTTTTTCATAGCCGCCTTTCTGGCGCGCATGATCAACGGCAATATCCTTGCAGCCCTGAGCGGGACATTCTTTGGGAACCCACTGACCTACGTTCCCATCGGGGTTATCTGTCTGCAAACCGGTCATTTTCTGCTGGGCACCGAGTTTCGCGAAGGTGATACCCACGGCTTGATGGGTAAATTCGCTGATGCTCTGGGCGATCTGAAAGACAACTTTCTGGCCATGTTTACGGACCGGGTTGCCGATTGGTACGGTTTGCGGATTTTCTATGACGAGGTGTTCTTTCCTTATTTGATTGGTGGCATACTTCCCGGTTTGTTGGCCGGGGCTATTTGCCACTATCTCAGCTTGCCTTTGATCCGCACCTATCAGCAGCGTCGGCGCGCCAAGATCAAAGCGAAATTTGAGGAAATCAAACGTTTGGCCGAAAGCGAGGCTGACGTTCCCCTCACAAAACCACTAGTCTCGGGCCAGAATTCGGGAAAGGAATCAACCGATGTCTGAGAACCCTTTGCGATTGGGCGTAAATATTGACCACGTGGCCACCGTGCGGAATGCCCGCGGCGGTGCTTACCCAGACCCACTGCGCGCCGCAAAACTGGCGGAAGAGGCTGGTGCCGACGGTATCACAGCCCATCTGCGCGAGGACCGCCGTCATATTTCAGATGCCGATATCGACGGTCTGATGGAGGTCCTGTCCGTTCCTCTGAACTTTGAGATGGCCGCAACGCCCGAGATGCAGAAAATCGCCTTGCGGCATAAGCCTCACGCCGTTTGCATCGTCCCCGAAAAACGCGAAGAGCGTACCACCGAAGGCGGGCTGGAGGTCGCGCGTGAGGAAAACAAGCTGGCCCATTTCATTGCGCCTTTACGCGATGCGGGATGTCGGGTGTCCATCTTTATTGCTGCAGACCGCCGCCAGATCGAGGCCGCACATCGCATCGGCGCCGAGGTTATCGAATTGCACACAGGGGCCTATTGCGACGCCTTCGCCGAAGGGGACATGGATCATGCCAATCGCGAGCTTGAGGCGCTGCGTGAAATGTCCACTTTTGCTCACTCGCTGGGTCTTGAAGTTCATGCAGGCCACGGTCTGACTTACGACACCGTCCAGCCCGTCGCAGCTTTCCCTGAAGTCCGAGAGTTGAATATCGGGCACTTCCTGATTGGTGAGGCCATATTCCTGGGTCTGACCCCAGCAATAGCCGAGATGCGCCGCCTGATGGATGAGGCGCGGGTAATTGAGTGACCTAACAAGGATGGGACTATGAACTCGGATACCCTTTGGCGCTACAGCGTCTTACTCGTCCTGATCAGGTTTTTGTTGCCGATTGCCATTGTTATTCTGTGGCATTTGACCGGGATAAATCTTGCGAATGTGGGGATTCCATACATCTCAGCGATCATTGCCGCGATGGTAATGGGCCGAGTTTCGGCACGGTCCATGAGCCGAATGCCAAACCTCCGAGAGGTGCTGTTCTTTGCGCTTTCGGGTACCGTGATATTTGTTATCGTGAACGCTGCGGCCTACCTAATTTTAGCGGTAAGCAATATCGGGCCAGTTCATATGGCACTATTGATGTATTGGTACAGCGTTGACCAAATGGGTAGCGTCATGGCCTATGCCGCTGGTTTTGCTTTCTTTGCCAATAGCGCACTGTTCTGTTTGTCGACGAAAATGGAGCTTCGGGCGATGGTCAGGCAGCGGCTAAGAGACAACGCGACATGATCCTCGGCATCGGCACAGACCTCGCAAATATAGAACGTATTCAAGGTACACTCGACCGGTTTGGCGACCGGTTTCGGAACCGTGTTTTCACGGATATCGAACAGCGCAAGGCCGAACGGCGAGCCGATACCGCAGGTACCTATGCCAAGCGCTGGGCCGCGAAAGAGGCGTGTTCCAAGGCGCTGGGCACCGGTTTGCGCATGGGGATCGCGTGGAAGGATATGTCGGTGACCAACTTGAAAACGGGTCAGCCGATCATGCACGTAACCGGGTGGGCTGCCGAACGCCTCAGGGAAATGACACCAACCGGGCACGAAGCGGTCATCCATGTTACGCTGACAGACGATCACCCCTGGGCGCAGGCCTTCGTGGTGATCGAGGCGCGCCCGCTTCACGATGGTACGGCACAGCCTTGACTTGCCACCTTAGGCCCCGCATGTAGCACCCCAACAAACCAAAGACCGGAGAGCAGTATGGCCGAGGACGTCAAAACCGGAAATCCCGTGTGGGAGACGATCAAGACCATTGTTTATGCGTTGTTGATCGCGGGTGTGTTCCGCACGCTGTTCTTTCAGCCGTTTTGGATTCCGTCGGGATCGATGAAACAAACCCTGTTGATCGGTGACTTTCTGTTCGTCAACAAAATGGCCTATGGTTATTCCTACGCCTCTTGCCCCAGTGTGATCATTCCCAGTGTCGGCCTGAATATCGACGCCAAGGATGTTTGCGGTTGGCTTCCGGGCGGTGACAATTCGCGTCTTTGGGGCGGTGAGCCTGAACGCGGGGACGTCATCGTTTTCCGCCACCCAGTCACAGAACGCGATTTTATCAAACGTCTGATCGGTTTGCCGGGCGATCGCATTCAAATCCGGGCTGGTCAGATCATTTTGAACGGCGAGCCCATCCCTCAGCAACCGGACGGCGTATTTACCGAAACCGCGGCGCCACAGGGGCCGCAGGGTTTGCGCCCGCGCTGTGAAAACGGACCGGTCGGGTTTGGTGCCATTTGCGAGAAATCGCGCGTGATCGAGACGCTGCCAAATGGCGTTTCCTATGATGTGCTCAATATCGGTAATCAGGCTTCGGATAACACGGGTATCTACACGGTACCCGAAGGGCATTACTTCTTTATGGGCGATAACCGCGACAACTCCAGCGACAGTCGTCTGCCGCAATCCGCGGGTGGTGTAGGCTATGTGCCCTATGAGAACCTGATCGGGCGTGCAGATCGCATCATGTTCTCGTCTGCGGGCCGTTCGATGCTGTTCTTCTGGACATGGCGCAGTGATCGCTTTTTCAAGGCGGTCAATTGAAGCTATCAGCCGAGATAAAAGCGTTTCAAAACCGTTTGGGGTACGAGTTTGAGAACCCCGAATTGCTGTTGCGCGCTCTGACGCATGGGTCTGTTTCGTCCCCGACACGACCAGACAATCAGCGCCTCGAATTTCTGGGCGACCGCGTTCTGGGTCTTGTTATGGCAACCGCCTTGCTGGAAGCCGACAAAAAGGCGACCGAGGGCCAGCTTGCGCCCCGCTTCAACGCTCTGGTCCGAAAAGAGGCCTGTGCCGATGTGGCCCGACAGGTTGATCTGGGCGCGGTGTTAAAACTGGGGCGCTCAGAAATGCTGTCTGGTGGTCGCCGCAAGCAAGCCTTGCTGGGTGACGCAATGGAGGCTGTCATTGCCGCAATCTACCGCGATGCAGGCTTCGAGGCCGCCCGCGATGTGATCCTCGCTTTGTGGGGAGAGCGCATTCACAATGTCGAAGCAGATGCGCGCGACGCAAAAACGTCTTTGCAGGAATGGGCGCAGGCCCGTGGGCAAAAACCACCAGCTTACATTGAGGTAAAGCGCAGCGGGCCAGATCATGCACCGGTTTTCACCATCGCAGCGCGTCTGCAAAACGGAAAAGAGGCGCAAGCAACCGCCGGATCTAAGCGTCAAGCCGAACAAGCGGCGGCTAAGGCGTTGCTGGACGATCTAACGAAATAACCAGCGGATTTAAGTCGGATCCGACTTCATCTGGCCAGAAATATCCCGGGGGTGTGCCCGGATGAAATCCGGGCGAGGGGGCTGGCCCCCTTTCTGGTCGGATCGGCGCAGCTGATCCGAAACTCAGATGACGCGAATAAACCCTGTTAAGCCCGTTTTTTGGTGTTCGATCACGTGGCAATGGAACGCCCAATCACCCGGGTTGTCTGCAACAAGTGCAATCTCAACCACCTCGTCTTTCAGCAGCAACATCGTATCCGTCAGCAAAGGTGGCAGTGTGCGCAGATTAGATCGCAGCGGGGTAAACACCAAACCGTGCAGGTGGATTGGGTGCAGGTTCGGAGACTCGTTGCGTAAACGCAGAACATAGCTTTTGCCCATCTCCAACGTCGCCAATGGCCCGAGGTCAGAGGCTGCATCTCCGGGCCATGGCGTTCGGTTTATCGACCAGAAGTTGTACCCCAAAGAACCGCAGAATCCGTTGTCCGGAACACCGCCTTCAGGTGTCCAGCCGAATACGAACTCATGTAGCTCGGCATTTGACAGATCAGGTTTGGCCGTTGGGTTGGTGGCGAGTGGTTGCAACTCTCGCAAGTCACGTCTCTGGTTTTTACCTGTTGCTCGCAATTGGACCATGTCGCGATGTGGCTGACCGGGGAATTTGGCGATCACATCGACGGTTTCACCCTCACTGTCGGGCATGCGCAGGGCAAAATCCACGCGCTGACCTGGGCCGAGCAGTAAAGGATCCTCGGCGTTGGGCATCGGAACGCTGACCGCGACTGGATGGCCATCCCAGGCGATGATCTTCGCGTCCTTAGCCTTAAGGTGCAGTTTGTAGATCCGGGTGGTGTCGGTATTGACGACACGCAACCGAACCAATGAGCCCGCTGGAAGGTCATAGGTTGCAGCTGTCTGCCAGTTTGCCGTTTGAACGTTGCCGAAGGTTCCAGAGCGCGCGGCACCGCGAGCGGTGTAAGCGGGCAGAAAAGACCCGGCCTCATCCAGGCGAAAATCACGCAGATTGACCACCTGCTCACCGTCGAAACCTGGGTCTTCGGCCTCAGCGACAACCAGTACCCCTGTCAGCCCGTGCGCCATCTGGTCCATTGTCATGCAATGCGGATGATACCAGTAGGTGCCTGCGTCTGGCGGGGTGAACTCGTAATCAAACACCTCGTCTGGTCCGATCGGCATCTGCGTCAAATAGGGAACTCCGTCCATAGAATTGGGGATACGCAACCCATGCCAATGCATAGCTGTGTAGTCAGGCAGAGCGTTCCGCACAGGCAGACGCATGACTTCACCCTGTTTGCCATACAAAACCGGAGGCGGCGCGTTTGGTGATAAACTGACCATCCCGTTGGTGATCTGTTCGCGCAAGGCGTAGCTTGCCGCTTGGATGGTCAACTCCTGAGGGCGCGCCGATAGGCCAACTGCACCTGCGCCCAGTACTCCGGTGGCAGCAGCGCTGCCTAAAATAAACTCTCGACGGTTCATTCTATGTCTTTCGTGAATGGTGGTGTGGCCGGGCTCGGTTCGGCTGGGCACGTTATTTGTCTTTTGCACTCTCGCTGCATGGCGGCAATGCGACAAATCTCTCTGGCCCGCGCAATGTTTCTGCTATAGGGGTGCGCACTTGCAAACAGGATCGCAGGACACATGACCACACGCGCCGGATTTATCGCTCTGATCGGAGAGCCCAACGCAGGCAAATCCACCCTTCTGAACCGCATGGTCGGGGCTAAGGTCTCGATCGTGACGCACAAGGTGCAGACAACCCGCGCGCGCATTCGCGGTGTGGCGATGGAAGGTGACGCGCAGTTGGTGTTTGTAGACACGCCTGGCCTGTTCAAGCCGCGCCGACGCCTGGACCGCGCTATGGTCGCAGCCGCGTGGGGTGGGGCGGCGGATGCGGATATCGTCGTTCTTATGGTCGAGGCCCACCGGGGTATCACCGAAGGCGTAGAACGCATTCTGGAAGGTCTTGAAGAGATTGGGCAGGGTCGCAAGGTGGCGCTGGCCATCAACAAGATTGACAAAGTACCTTCCGAAAAACTGCTGGCGCTGACCAGCGATTTGAACACGCGTTACCCTTTCACTGAGACTTTCATGATCTCCGCCGAGAAAGGCCACGGGGTTGACGACCTGAGACAATGGTTGGCATCCGAGCTGCCCGAAGGTCCATGGCTTTATCCAGAAGACCAGATTGCGGACCTTCCCCTGCGGATGATCGCCGCAGAAATGACGCGAGAGAAACTGACCCTGCGGCTGCATCAGGAATTGCCTTACCAGTTGACGGTTGAGACCGAGAACTGGGAGGAACGCAAAGACGGATCGGCCAAGATTGATCAGGTCATCTATGTCATGCGAGATGGTCACAAGGGCATTGTTCTGGGTAAACGCGGGGAAACGATTAAAGCCGTGAGCCAAGCCGCCCGGGCCGAATTGGAAGAGTTCCTCGACCGTAAGATTCACCTGTTTCTGCAGGTCAAAGTTCGCCCCAACTGGCTTGAGGAATCCGAGCGTTATTCGGAAATGGGGCTAGACTTCAAAGACGGCAACGCATGACGCGGGCCGAGAATTTTCGTCGAAAATTCTTACGCCCAATGGACAGGGCGATTCAATGACACGTCTGACGGCGGAATTTTGGGTGCATGCCTATCTGGCTCGGCTGCGGTTTCAGGAGATTCCGGCCTTTGTTGTGGCGCATGGGGATGACACGGCCGGTGCGGTGTTGGTCAAGCTGAACACTCTGGATGGTCAGGCGGTCGCCTATCAACGCAGCTTTGATCTGATGAGTGGCGAAAGGAAATGGGTCGAACTTTCAAGCGGTCCTGAGGCCGATGTGGACGCCACCATTTCGAAACAACGCAGCTTTGATCCTGACCTTTGGGTGATTGAGGTCGAAGACCGGCAGGGACGCCACCTTTTGGATGAGGAAGGGTTGGAATAACTCCGAACCTATGTGCATTGGCTTTCGGTGGGACGTGGTTGCACGTCCGGATTTGCGGCCTGGGCAAACTTGCCATGGCAAAGTCATCCTGTTTGTACCTTGCACGTGCAGTAGTCATAAGATTTCCTAGAAACCACTTTAGTGGCACAATGGAGCCAAACTTGGACTGGCGCGATCACGGCATACTTTTGACCACTCGCAAACACGGCGAGACAGCGGCGATCATCGAGGTCTTTACCGAAGGTCACGGACGCCACGCCGGTGTCGTGCGCGGTGGGACCAGCCGTAAAGTTGCGCCGATTTTGCAGCCGGGTGCGCAACTGGACGTGTTGTGGCGTGCGCGGCTTGAGGAACATATCGGAGCGTTTCAGGTTGAGCCCCTGCGATCGCGGGCAGCGGCCGCCTTTTCAGGGAGGCTGGCATTGGCAGGCTTGAATGCGGTTGTTTCGTTGCTGTCCTTTTGCTTGCCCGAACGGGAACCACATCCGGCGATCTATAAGCAGACCGAGCAGTTGATGGACCTGCTCGGGCAGGATGAGGTCTGGCCGCTGGCGTATCTCCGTTGGGAATTGGCGCTGCTTGAGGAGTTGGGGTTCGGGCTTGATCTTTCAGCCTGTGCGGTAACGGGCGCAACTGTCGGGCTCGTTTATGTCTCACCTAAAACGGGCCGGGCGGTCAGCGCCCAGGGTGCGGGTGAATGGGCGGATAAGCTATTGCCACTGCCCCCATGTTTGCGCGGCGAAGGGCACGCGCCGGACACTGAAATCGCCGATGCATTGCGGACGACCGGGTATTTTCTGGAGCACAGGGTCGCGCCATCCTTAGGCCATCACCCGCTACCTGAAGCGCGGTCGCGATTTGTCGAGCGGTTTACTCGACGGCTTTGAAAACCATTTCGTGCCCGTCTTCGTTGCGCAAGATCAGCACGTCGCCGGATACTTCGGATTGGGTCATCGCCATCAGCGCTGCAAAGTAGAAACCCTCTGCTTCCAACCCTGCACAAGCAGCACGGGTTGCCGTCAGGTCGGCGATCTCGAACCATGGGTAAGGTGCGTTCAAAGAACCGCTGTAGCTGTTACAAGGTGCGTTGCCAGCGATCTTGCCGTCTTCCGGGAAACGCAAGAGGGCGCTGGCTTCAAAGCGTTGACCGTCGATTTCCTGCAGTGACCATTCCTGATCAGCGGCACCATAGGCGGCGACCGTTTCGTCCTTTTGGCATTGGAACAATGCCAGCAACGGAAGGGTCAGGAAAAGCCGTGTCATGCAAGAAACCTATGCGACTTGGTGCGAAGAAATAGTTTCAGTCAGTTGCTCAGAAGCGCGTCGCGCACTTCGGCGCGGGGACGCCAGTTGTACCTTGTATCTTCACGCGTCGGTGCCCATACCAACGCGCCACTGTTCCGCCAGGGGTCAAGGATAATCCCATCATACATAGAGTCACCTTTGGCGCTAATGAGCGCTGAATGGTGGATGATCCGGAATTCGCTCGGCGGGGATGTGGCCCAATGCAGATCGAGTGTCCGAAAATTCTCCTGCCGCAGGCGGGCAGTCATGGCCTCGGCCCAGTCATTGCATAAGCCTTTTTCGCGGAACCCGTTGATAACCTTAGCATTATGGATAATTGCTGGATCTGAGACTTTCCATTCAACAGCAAGGTTCTGAGAATGCGTGAAGGCAATTTGCGCAGCATGTTGTGCTTCGGCAGGGTCAACATTTGGTCCCAATGAACGAATGGCGACAGCCAGTTCATCAATTTCCGCTTGGCTTGCAGTCGGCGGGGGAGTGGAACAGCCGCCCAGCACGAACGTCAGGGTTATGGCGATAAGAGCAAGGAGGGGTTTGATCATGGTAAGCTTTCACGCGTTAAGACTGCGCGGGTGATGTATCGGTAATCATTTAATGAGGATAGGGGGAAGTTTAGACACAAGCGATTCATGGCTTGTGAAGAAAACGTTAGCTGTGACACAGAAAGCAACTGAACCCGAACTGCACAGAAATCTGGCCATCGCAAAAAAGAACCGGCGCGAGCGCCGGTTCAAGTTTGGGAAACAGGGGTGCCGATTTGTGTCAGCCCAATAGGCGTCGGGCAATGACTTGTGCCTGAATCTCGGCAGCCCCTTCGAAAATATTGAGAATACGCGCATCGCAAAGGACGCGGCTGATTTTGTACTCCAACGCGAAACCGTTACCGCCGTGAATCTGCAGTCCATTGTCTGCGGCGGCCCAGGCAACGCGTGCGCCGAGCAGTTTCGCCATCCCGGCTTCCAGATCGCAACGCTGACCATGATCTTTTTCCCAGGCCGAGAAATAGGTCAGTTGCCGAGCGATCATGATTTCGACGGCCATCATTGCCAATTTGCCGGATACCCGAGGGAAATTGATCAGAGACTTGCCAAACTGTTTGCGGTCTTGCGCATATTGCATCGCAATATCCAGCGCACTTTGCGCCACGCCGATGGCGCGTGCTGCGGTCTGGATGCGGGCCGATTCAAAGGTCTCCATCAGTTGCTTAAAGCCTTTGCCTTCCTCCCCGCCCAGAAGGTTCTCGCCTTTGACTTTGAAGCCATCAAAGCCCAGCTCGTACTCTTTCATGCCGCGGTAGCCCAGCACCTCGATCTCTCCACCTGTCATGCCGGGGGTCGGAAAGGGGTCATCGTCAGTTCCGGGCGTTTTTTCGGCCAGGAACATGGACAGACCACGGTGATCAGTGGTGTCCGGATTTGTACGGGCCAACAGGGTCATTACGTGGGTACGTGCAGCGTGGGTAATCCACGTTTTGTTGCCGGTGACCTGATAATCACCGTTTTCATCCTTGACTGCGCGCGTCCGCAGGCTGCCAAGGTCCGAGCCCGTGTTGGGTTCGGTAAAGACGGCCGTCGGAAGAATTTCTGCGCTGGCAATTTTGGGCAGCCATTGCGCTTTTTGGTCTTCGGTGCCGCCTGCGATGATCAGTTCGGCGGCGATCTCGGACCTGGTCCCCAAAGAGCCCACTCCGATATAGCCGCGCGACAGTTCTTCGGACACGACACACATGGAGGCCTTGGACAGACCAAACCCACCGAATTCTTCGGGGATCGTGAGGCCAAATACACCCATTTCCGCGAGCTCTTCGATGATTTCGATCGGGATCAACTCGTCTTTCAGGTGCCATTCATGCGCGTGCGGCTCTACCTTTTCCTGTGCGTAACGGCGGAACTGGTCGCGGATCATCTCCAGCTCCTCGTCCAGCCCCGATGCGCCGAACATGGTTGCGCCGGCCTGATCCTCCATCAATGAGACCAAGCGCGTACGGGCCGCTTGGGAATTGGCGCCGGCCATCAGCGCTTGTACTTCTGCACTTTGGAACCCGGACAATGCGTCCCATCCCAGCCCCATGTCCTGCAGGCGAATAACCTCGCCCTGATTCATCGGGATGCCGCCTGCGACCTGGTGCAAGTACTCGCCAAATGCTATTTGGTGCAGCAATTGTTCGATTTCACCGAATTTACCATCCGCTTCCAGCGCTTCGGCCCAGCGTTGCATCTGCTGCAGCGACTGGTTGTAGGTTGCCAACCAGGCCAAGCCGTGCGCGGCGGTTTGATGAGCTTCCATCAAAGCACTGGAAACCCGGCCATCCGCTGTGACCATATCGCGGACCGATTCCCGCGCGCGCTCAAACACGGCCTCGACGGCGGGCACGGCGGCGCGTGTCATCGTCAAAAGGTCGGGCAAAACCGCTGATGCTGTCATCTGTGTCATATCCTGTCCGTCATGGGCCATGAATCACGTCCTTTTCTGGGTCGTCTGGTCATACCATGCTGCACATGCAGCGCAACAAAAATACGTATTATCATTCAAAAAAGTTCGAAAATTTCTTGATCAATTTTGCAGTGCAGAGAACGACCAGAGTGGTATGACGTGTTCATGACTGTGTTTTCGTTCCTTTCCCTGCAAGATGTTTTTCTTGCGCTGGGCGTGGCTTTTGCCGCGGGTTGGGTCAAGGGAATGGTTGGGTTTGCGATGCCCATGGTGATGGTCTCGGGGCTGAGTATGTTTCTGCCGCCTGAGCTCGCTATTGCAGGTTTGATCCTGCCAACGTTGGCAACCAACGGTGTCCAAGCTTTACGCGAAGGCTTCGCCGCTGCGGTCGACGCGGCTAAACAGTTTCGAGTGTTCCTGATCGTTGGTTTTGTCTTTCTGATTTTAGGCGCACAGCTGGTCAGCCTTGTTCCGGCTAAGACATTCCTGCTGTTGATAGGTGTCCCCGTCACGGTGTTTGCCCTCATCCAGGTGTTGGGGCTGCAACTCACGCTAAAGCATCCGTCTATGCAGATTGAGGCGTTGATCGGCTCGATCGCCGGGTTCGTTGGCGGCATGTCTGGAATATGGGGGCCGCCAACTGTTTCTTACCTGACGGCCTTGAACACGCCAAAAGATGTTCAGATGCGTGTCCAGGGGGTGATTTACGGCTTGGGCGCTGTTGCCTTGGTTCTGGCCCATACAGGGTCCGGAGTTCTCAACACAAAGACAGCACCGTTTTCTGCCCTTATGATTTTTCCGGCAATGATCGGGATGTGGGTTGGGCTGCGGATGCAGTCAGGCATTGATCAAGCCCGTTTTCGAAAGTTCACACTTTTGGTGCTTTTGATTGCAGGCGGTAACCTGTTGCGGCGCGGCTTGTTTGGCTAACCCCGGCGTTCGAGAAACCGAAACGCGAAATAAAGGCCCAGCATCAGGAAAAACAGGCCGGAAATATCTCCGATCAAAAAGGCGATATATTCGACACGCGCGCTGCCAAAGGCCAGATTGGTCAGCCCAGAGACAAGGAATGACGTAATAATGCCCACGCCCATTATGCAAATCCAACATGGTCGTCGGTCAGCGCGTGGAAACAGATCCCATCCTGCCCATTTCAGGGCGTAGAACACGGCTGGTACCGTCGTTACTGCAATGGCGATTGCCATAAGTCGGCTGGGTAGAAACACATCCGAGCCACCCAAGACGGCAAACACAATAAAGACACCGGGCAATAGGGCAAAAATCGCGCGCCATCCCAAAAGCCACGCGGATAGAACGCGAACGCCATGCGGCAGAAACAGCAAGCTGGCCCGGCTTGGGTATTCGGGAAAGAACACGTTTTGAAGCGGCATCAGAATCTCGAAAGTGAGGAATGACGCCACTACGTAGGCCAATGAGGCATAAAAAGTGTCAGAAGCCCAACCGCGCACGATGCTTAGCCGTCAATGCGCGGCGTAAGCGCATTACTTGGGGGCATGAACGATGTACCGACCCCGGTTGGCGCTACCGCTTTGAGAAAGGTAACCCTTTTGTACCAAAGACTTCAGGGCGCGGAAAAATGTCGGACGCGAAACGCTTTGTACCAGGGTGTGCTCGATCAGGCCAAAGGTGCGAACTTCCTGATCTGATTTGGACAATTCCTCGGCGGCGTAATAAATGTCGCGCTCAACCGGAGAGAGTTGTTCCAGTCCCAGCGTGCGCTCCATGCTCTGCATGAGTTTACG
Source organism: Ruegeria sp. G5 (assembly GCF_056533365.1). Classification (NCBI taxonomy): domain Bacteria; kingdom Pseudomonadati; phylum Pseudomonadota; class Alphaproteobacteria; order Rhodobacterales; family Roseobacteraceae; genus Ruegeria; species Ruegeria sp. G5. The sequence goes on from NZ_JBQFOK010000008.1 coordinate 192,351, forward strand.
CAGTTCAGTCAGTTTCGAGATTTCCGTCATATCGTTACCTGTTGTCTCTTGTGCCAATCGCCAACTATGTCTGACGATTCAAGACTGGCCGGTTTGTGAGTTTTCCGGCATGTCTCATATTGACACTCATCCCCTTTAGAATACACTATCAATCTGATTAGGATGCTCGATCCGCGTTTCGTGAGTGTGCGCCCGAGCATCCCATAGGTCTTTTCACTTTCTGCCCGGCGCGCAAGCGTCGGGCTTTGTCACATTAATGACATGTTGGGATAACTCAATCCGACACATCGGGCAACGGGTTTGTATTCACAGTTTGTAATATACAACTTAAGCGTGATCACGTTGCAGTGATGTGCCAAAGAAAAAGGGGCCGCTATCGGCCCCTTTGATTTGTTCAGCCGATTGCGACGGCTTTGATATCGTCATCAATAAACGGCAGATATTGTTCGAAGTTCTCGGCGAACATCTGCACCAGTTTTTCGGCTTGCTTGTCGAAAGCCGCCTGATCGTCCCAAGTGCGGCGCGGGTCCAGCAGGACCTCGGCAACACCCGGTACCGAAACAGGTACGTCAAAGCCGAAATTGGCATCCTTGCGGAATTCGGCGTCGCGCAGCGATCCATCCAACGCAGCCGTCAAAAGTGCGCGCGTGGCCCGGATTGGCATCCGGCTGCCTACACCATAGGCACCGCCCGTCCAACCTGTGTTAACAAGCCAGCAGGTCGCGCCGTGCTGGGCGATCTTGTCACGCAACAGGTTACCGTATTCTTCCGGCCGGCGGGGCATGAAAGGCGCGCCAAAGCAGGTCGAGAATGTAGGCTGAGGTTCCGTAATACCACGTTCCGTGCCGGCAACCTTAGAGGTGAAGCCCGAAAGGAAGTGATACATGGCCTGCGCAGGCGTCAGCCGCGCGATCGGAGGCAGAACACCGAACGCATCGCAGGTCAGCATGATGATATTCTTAGGATGGCCACCCAGCGCGCTTTTTGACGCGTTCGAGATATACTCCAGCGGGTAGGCGCAGCGCATGTTTGCAGTCAACGAGTCGTCTTCGAAATCCAGTTCTTTGGTCTCAGGATCGAAGACCATGTTCTCGATAACGGTTCCGAACTTGCTGGTGGTCGCGTAAATCTCAGGCTCGGCCTCGGCATTCAGGTTGATCGTCTTGGCATAACAGCCGCCTTCAAAGTTGAAGGTGCCGCGATCTGACCAGCCGTGTTCGTCATCCCCAATCAAGGTACGTGCGGGGTCGGCTGACAGGGTGGTCTTGCCGGTACCCGACAGGCCAAAGAACACAGCCGTATCAACCGGGTTGCCAACGGCGTGGTTCGCCGAGCAGTGCATCGGCATTACGCCTTTTTCGGGCAGCATGTAGTTCAACAGCGTAAAGACAGACTTCTTGTTCTCGCCCGCGTATTCGGTTCCGCCGATCAGGATCAGCTTGCGGTCGAAATTCATCGCGATCACAGTCTCAGAGCGGCAGCCATGCTTGGCCGGGTCGGCCTGAAAGCTGGGGCAGTTGATGACGGTGAAGTCTGCGGTGAATTCGTCCAGATCCTCGCGGTCCGGACGGCGCAACAGGTGGCGGATGAACAGGTTGTGCCAGGCCAGTTCGGTTACCATTCGAACATTGATCGAATAGGCAGGGTCAGCGCCACCGACCAGGTCCTGTACGAAATAATCGCGACCTTTCATATGCTCAAGCATATCCACGTACAGCGCCTCAAAGCCCTCGGGGCTCATTTCGGCATTGTTTTCCCACCAGATATGCTCTGCGACACTATCGGTGCGGACAACATGCTTGTCCTTTGGCGAGCGGCCCGTGAACTTGCCGGTTGTGACAAGAAATGCACCGCCATTGCCAAGTGTACCTTCACCGCGCTTCAGCGCCTCTTCGATCAGCGCCGGTTCCATGAAGTTATAATAGACATTGCCCAGACCCTCGATGCCCTGATCTTCGAGGCGGAATTGCGGGTTAACCCGTCCAGATGTCATGTGTGTCTTCTCCTGTGGCGGCGCGGCGGCGGTTGGGCCAAGGTGCGCTTTTTGGGCATTATGCCGGAAAATCCGGCGGACAGTGCGGGTCTTATCACGGTCGTTTGGGGCATGAACAGAAGGGTTTGGTGCAGTTAGCGCAACCAAGTTCAAGTTTAGCGCCACCAAACATTTCCTGTCGGAAACCGGGGCGCTTTTCTGGCAACATTAACGGCTTTTTTGCCGCAACTGTGTGACAACAAACGCACGATTCGCAGATACGGATTGATTCGCGGCCACAAAAACGCCAGAAATACCCTACTAATAACGATATATTGCATGAGTGAGCAGGAATAGGGGCTAACCCGATGTCAAAGATTGCACTGGTGGATGACGACAGAAACATTCTGACGTCTGTATCCATGACGCTTGAAGCCGAGGGTTTCGAGGTCGAAACGTACAACGATGGACAGGCAGCGTTGGACGCATTTAACAAAAAGCTTCCGGACATGGCTGTTCTGGACATTAAGATGCCACGCATGGACGGCATGGATTTGTTGCAGCGCCTGCGTCAGAAAACGCAAATGCCGGTGATTTTTCTAACGTCCAAGGATGATGAAATCGACGAAGTGCTCGGCTTGCGCATGGGCGCGGATGACTACGTCAAAAAGCCGTTCTCGCAGCGGTTGCTGGTCGAGCGTATCCGCGCATTGCTGCGCCGGCAGGAGGCGACCTCGGGCGATGCGACAGTTGCCAATACCGGTGATGCCAAAGTGATGGAGCGTGGCGACCTGCGTATGGACCCTTTGCGCCATGCGGTTAGCTGGAAGGGTGCCGACGTGTCGCTGACCGTGACCGAGTTCCTTTTGCTTCAGGCGTTGGCGCAGCGTCCGGGTTTTGTCAAAAGCAGGGATCAGTTGATGGACGTGGCCTATGACGATCAGGTCTATGTCGATGACCGCACGATCGACAGCCATATCAAACGTTTGCGCAAGAAAATGCGTGCCGCGGATTCTGAGTTTTCGGCCATCGAAACGCTCTATGGAATTGGTTACAGATACAACGAAGAATAATACCAATCTGAAAGGGTAGTTGGAACTCGTGCGCGATACGGATCAAGCCAACGAATTCAGGGATGGCGATGTCGTACTGGGGGATGATTGGGTCATCCCGCAGGATCCCGAGTCGGCCGAGCAGAGCGCATCGCGCCGCCGCCGAAACCTATTTGCATTACGTGAATCGCCGCTGGCGCGGAAAATCGTCACGTTCAACCTGATCGCCTTGGTGATCCTTGTTGCTGGCTTGTTGTATCTGGACGACTCGCGCGAGGAACAGGTGCAAAAGACTGCGCGAAATCTGGTCGTGAACGCGCAGCTCGTCAGCAATGTGTTTGAGGCACAGTTGCGCCAGGGATCTGATGCTTTGGCCCAAGACACGGGCGAGCTAAATGTCGATGAAACGCTGGCAGGTCTGAGCCTGCCGCCGGGCGGAGAAGTCTTCGTTTATGATGCGGCTGGTACGCTGACCGGGTGGACCCGCGGCGCAGAGGCGTCATCACAACTGCCCGTGTTGTTCCGATCTGAAGCCGAGGTGCAAACGGGCAGCACCCTGATAAGCGACGCGTTGAACGCGGTCTGGACCGGGCTGTCTCGTGTGTTCAACAGCTATGATCCCAGCACCGCACCAACCCTGGCACAGCGTGTGCAGGACATTATTCCGCCCGCGTTTGAAGGTCAGACGCAGGTGCAGGCAGTTCAGGATGAAGCAGGTCAGACGGTAATCGTTGCGGCCTCTCCCATCCTTCTGGATGGTGTGCCGGTCGGGGCGGTTGCCATTTCGGGCCCAGCCGGAGAAATTGATGCGCTCGCGCGGCGTGAGCAAGAGCGGATCCTGCAGATGTTCGTAGTGGCGCTCTTAGTATCTATCGGCCTGAGTCTGGTTCTGGCATCGACGATCGCCAACCCATTGGCTGATTTGGCGTCTGCAGCAGAAACCGGAAAGGACAGGGGCGCGGGAATGAACCCCGGTCGCATCCGTATCCCGGATTTGAGCGCCCGCCCCGATGAGATCGGCCGCCTGAGCCGGGCGCTGCGCGGCATGGTCACGGCGCTTTACAATCGAATTGACGCGAACGAACAGTTTGCCGCCGATGTCTCGCACGAGATTAAGAACCCACTTGCCAGCCTCCAATCTGCGGTTGGGACCTTGCGCATGGTCAAACGCGACGATCAGCGCGAAAAGCTTTTGGGTGTGATCGAACATGACGTGCGCCGGCTGGATCGACTGGTCAGTGATATTTCCAATGCGTCCCGCCTGGACGCTGAACTGGTCAAGGAAGAAGAGCAACCATTTGACCTGCTCAAACTGTTGGGCAATATCGGTCAGTATCTGGGTGAAGAAGCGCGTGCAAAGGGCATTGACTATATTACCGATCTGCCCAGCCAGCCAATTGTGATCCATGGTCTCGAGGCGCGGCTTGCGCAGGTTTTCGTTAACCTGATCACCAATGCGATTTCGTTTTGCGAAGACAGCGACGCAATCCGTGTCTGGGTGCGGCAGCGCGAAAATCGGGTGCTGATCGTGGTCGAAGACACCGGTCCGGGCATCCCCGAACAGGCGCTGACAAAGGTCTTCAAGCGGTTCTACTCGCAACGCCCCGCTGAGCATTTCGGGAACAACTCGGGTCTGGGACTTGCGATTTCCAAGCAGATCATCGAGGCCCATGGCGGCGTGATCTGGGCTGAGAACATCAGACCGACCGAGGCCGACATCACCTCGGACCCGCTAGGGGCAAGATTTGTCGTTGGGTTGCCTGTATAAGCCATGGGTGGCCAGCCCCTTGCCGATGTAGAAAACCTGGAAACTGCAGTTATACACGCAACATGCGTGGCCGTTGGCGGGTGCGGTTTACTGATTGTTGGCGCCTCGGGTACAGGCAAATCCGCGTTGGGATTGCAGATGATGGCTTTAGGGGCCGATCTCGTCGCGGATGACCGTGTTACGCTGAAGATGGCAGGAGATGTCGCCACGGCAGATGCTGCCCCCAATATCGGCGGCTTGATCGAGGCGCGCGGCATTGGCCTGATACGCGCCGACGCGGTTGGACCTGTCCCGCTTTCTTGCGTGGTCGACTTGGACCAAGCCATGACATCGCGCCTGCCAGAACCTGAATTTGCTTTGGTCCTGAGGCAAACTGTTCCCTTGCTAAGGGCTGCGAGTGTCCCCAATTTGGCGGCAGCGTTAATGCAATTGTTAAAAACAGGACGCGTAGATCCGCAATGGCCCAGCACGTAACACCTCAGCGGCGTATCGTATTGGTAACTGGTCCTTCGGGCGCAGGCAGGTCCACCGCCATTCGTGTCCTGGAAGATCTTGGGTTCGAGGCAATCGACAACCTTCCGATGGGCTTGTTGACACGTTTGCTGGACGGTCCGCAAAGCGATCGCCCAATGGCGCTGGGTATAGACGCCAGAAACAGGGATTTTTCAACGATCGGGTTCATCGAACTGGCCGTCAAGCTACGCCAAATGGAACGCGTGGATTTAACGACCTTGTATTTGGACTGCAGCGATGAAGTGTTGCTCAGACGATTTTCTGAAACACGCCGACGGCATCCGGTCGCAACCGACGCCAGTCCGGAAACCGGGGTTGTCCAGGAAAAGGAATTATTGGCGCCCATTCGTGAGATCGCCGATACGTTAATCGATACCAGCCCCCTGAATGTTCATCAGTTGCGCGAAGAGGTGGAACGCTGGTTTGCACCGCAAGGCGGAAGACATTTGGCGGTGTCCATCGAATCTTTTTCCTACAAGCGGGGTTTGCCCCGCGGGTTGGATATGGTTTTCGATTGCCGCTTTCTTGCGAACCCATACTGGCGTCCGGAACTGCGTGCGGAAGATGGTCGAAATCCCGATGTCGCGCACTATGTGCAGTCAGACGCGAACTATGCGCCGTTTTTCACCCGGGTCGTGGACCTGCTGCAAGTTTTGCTGCCGGCCTACCGTGCCGAAGGAAAAGCGCATCTGTCAGTGGCTTTTGGCTGCACAGGGGGGCAACACAGATCGGTTGCCACTGCTGAAGCAGTTGCAAAGGCACTTGCAGAGCAGGGGCAGCAAGTGGCAATTAGGCATCGCGAAATGGAACGTCGTTCTTTGAATGTGAGGCCGGATTGATCGGGATCGTAATCGTTGCACATGGGGGGTTGGCGCAGGAATACCTGTCTGCCATGCAACATGTGGTCGGAAAACAATCTGGCTTGGCCGCGATTTCAATCGAGGCGGATCACGACCGTGATGCAAAACAAGCCGAAATCTGTGCTGCAGCCGATGGCGTGGACGTGGGCGATGGCGTGGTTGTGGTGACCGATTTGTTCGGCGGCAGCCCGTCGAATCTGAGTCTCAGGGCCTGTGCACCGCAAGACCGGCGTATCCTTTACGGTGCAAATCTGCCTATGCTGATAAAACTGGCTAAAACCCGCCACCTGCCAATCGGCGATGCCGTGCGTCAGGCGATGGAGGCTGGACGCAAGTACATCAATGCGCAAAATGTGACCTTGGACGAAGACCGGACTGATAAAGAATGACTTCCCGAAGCTTGAAAATAATCAATGAAAAGGGTTTGCACGCCCGCGCCTCTGCCAAACTGGTTGAGGTCGTCGAGGGGTTCGATGCGCAGGCAGAAGTATCAAAAGACGGTCTCTCAGCGTCGGGTGATAGCATCATGGGTCTTTTGATGTTGGCAGCGTCGCGTGGAACGACTATTGACGTCGAGACGTCCGGACCGGATGCTGAGGCGTTGGCTGATGCGTTAGAGACCCTTGTAAACGATAAGTTCGGGGAAGGCTTCTGACAGCGTCTGCCGCGAAACGAAGAACGGGAAGACCAGGAATTGGCGGAAACAACGCACGATACCAAGACGGGCCCGGTTGTAGACGGTGTCGACGACCAGGGTGAAATCTACGACCGTAGAACCCTGACTTACGCGAACTCGTTCGACGATGCCTGGACTTCGACGGCCATTCGCGCGATCGAATGGTGCACCGGGAAGCTGACCATTTTGCGGATGGTCAACAAGTTCGAAAAGAAGAACGAATACTACCGGGGACAGCGGTTCTGGGGCGGCGCTCTAGAGGTGATGGGGATCGATCTGACCACACCGGAAGAACAGATTGCCCATATCCCCAAAACAGGTCCCGTTGTCGTGGTGGCAAATCACCCGCATGGTATGGTGGACGGAATGATATTGGCCGAGCTGATCGGCAGGGTCCGCAGTGATTACCGCATCCTGACCCGGTCTGTTCTTACAGGGCTGGACGAGGCCGCGACGTCTTTCATGATTCCCGTTCCGTTTCCCCACGACCCCGAAGCTCAGGCCAAAATGCTGGAGATGCGTGGCAAGGCCATGGAGCATCTCAAAAACGGTGGCGTTGTCGCTCTGTTCCCGTCTGGCGTCGTGATGTCTTCGGACGATTGGTTCGGTCCGGCGATCGAGCGGGAATGGAACGTGTTTACCGCCAAGATGATCCGCCGCTCCGGCGCTCAGGTGGTTCCGATCTTTTTCCCGGGTAGAAACTCGCGCGCCTACCAGATTGCGAACAAACTCTCAGCGATTTTGCGTCAAGGCTTGCTGCTTCATGAAATCGTAAGATCCTGCAACAAACCGCAATCTCCGGTGATTGGTGAGCCGATCTCGGACGAAGACATGCAGGTGCTGGAGAGGGACCCGCGGGGTTTCATGACCTGGTTGCGGAAACATACGTTGGATTTGGGGCAGTCGCCCAAACCCTGATCCGGATCTTCATCTGGCCAAAAATATCCCGGGGGTGAGCCCGGATTTAATCCGGGCGAGGGGGCTGGCCCCCTGATCTACCGCGTGGGAACTGGCGCGTCGCCTCTGTAATCGTAAAACCCACGTTGCGTCTTGCGACCCAACCATCCAGCTTCAACGTATTTCGTCAGCAAAGGACAAGGGCGGTACTTTGTATCGGCCAACCCATCGTGCAAAACGTTCATAATCGCCAAACATGTATCCAACCCGATGAAGTCCGCCAGTTCCAGTGGGCCCATCGGGTGATTGGCCCCCAGTTTCATTGACTGATCAATTGATTGCACGTTTCCAACGCCTTCATACAGGGTGTACACGGCCTCATTGATCATCGGCATCAGAATTCGATTTACGATAAAGGCAGGAAAGTCCTCGGCGCTGGCGGCGGTTTTCCCCAGCCGGTCCACAACGGCCTTACAGGCGCTAAAGGTTTCCTCGTCGGTCGCAATGCCACGGATCAGCTCGACCAGTTGCATGACGGGGACCGGATTCATGAAGTGGAATCCCATGAAACGTTCCGGCCGGTCCGTGCGGCTCGCCAGCCTTGTTATGGAAATTGAGGATGTATTCGAGGTCAGGATCGTGTGGGGCAGAAGATGGGGTTGCAGGTCTTCGAAAATAGCCTGTTTAATCGTCTCGCGCTCGGTCGCGGCTTCGATTACAAGATCTGTCTGCCCAAGCTGAGGCAACTCCAGCGTAGTTGTAATGCGCTTCAAAGCAGCTTGCATTGCCTCATCCGAGATTTTCCCACGAGAGGCCTGACGTGCCAGATTGCCCTCGATCGTCGCCATGGCACTGTTAAGAGCATCCTGGCTGACGTCATTCAACAGCACGTCATATTCCGCCAGGGCCAAAACATGAGCAATACCGTTACCCATTTGACCTGCGCCAATCACTCCGATTGATTTAACATCCATTTTCAAGTGCCTTTGTGCCTCGGGATACCGGGACAGTATCGGTAGATGGGGGCGGGCGGCAAGGGCAACGCGCCCATGCAATTTGCTTCAAATCCGCACATTAGCCTTTTCTAAAGACTTGCGGCTGCAAGGTGGCAATTGGGTGAAAAATTGGGTGAGTGTTATGAGCTATCATCAAACAGGCTCGGGGGGACCCGAGGATACAGTCTGCCAATACGACGGGGCGCGCCTATGGTTTCGCGGGCCGGAACGGTCAACTGAAAAGCCTTATGTCGCCGTGGCAGGTGGAACTGAAACGTTTGGGCGATTTGTTGATCGCCCATTCGCGACGGTTCTCGAAGAAAGGTTGGACAGGAGGTGCCTGAACTTTGGCAGTTTGTTTTGTGGAGTCGATGCCTTGTGCGGCGACACAGGATTGCAGTCTTTATTGGACAGAGCAGACCTTTGCGTTCTGCAAGCGCCCGATATTTTGGGACAATCGAATCGATTCTACAAAGTGCACCCCCGGCGCAACGACAGGTTCCTAACTGCGACCGACGCGTTGGTATCGCTGTATCCGGAAGTTGACTTTGCGGATGTTAATTTTGTGCATCATTTGATGACACTTTTACACAGGCATCAGGATGCCCGGTTCGAAGTTGTGGTCGAGGAATTGCGCAGAAACTGGACCAGGCAGGTGACAACACTGGCGCAAAGTATTCAAACGCCGATCATCCTGTTGCATCTGCGTGTTCTGAAACAGCCGCAAGAGGTGCGACTGGAGCAGGAAGCCGAAGTGTCCGTTAGACCAGAAATGCTGGAAGCAGTCAGACCGTTTTGTGCAAAGCTTGTCGAAGCGTCCGTCGCTGTTTCGGGCCAATCGGATGAGCTTGAGGATATGCTGTTCGGTACGTTGCAACAGCCGATGGCCGAGCACATGATCGGCCCCGCTGCTCATCGCTCCATAGCTTCTGTACTCAGCGTGGCGATCAATGATCTTGAATAAAAAAAGGCCCGCGGTGACGTGGGCCTTTCTGAGATTTTTCGACGAAAAATCTTCGACTGTGATCAGCCGAGTTTCTCAGTCAATTCCGGCACGGCCTGGAACAGGTCGGCGACAAGGCCGAAGTCCGCGACCTGGAAGATCGGTGCCTCTTCATCCTTGTTGATCGCAACAATGACCTTCGAGTCTTTCATGCCAGCCAAGTGCTGGATTGCACCCGAGATGCCGACAGCGACATAGAGGTCCGGTGCAACAACCTTACCGGTCTGGCCCACCTGCCAGTCGTTGGGTGCGTAGCCCGAGTCAACGGCAGCGCGCGAGGCACCAACAGCGGCACCCAGTTTGTCGGCCAGTGTTTCGATCAGCTTGAAGTCCTCTTCCGAGCCGACACCACGGCCACCGGAAACAACAACGCCAGCCGAAGTCAGTTCAGGACGATCGCTTTCAGCAACCTTATCCTCGACCCATTCGGACAGACCTGGGTTTTCACCGACCGAGATTGTCTCAACCGCAGCCGATCCACCTTCGCCTGCAGCGTCAAAGCTTGCAGTCCGGATGGTGACGACTTTCTTGGCGTCGCTTGATTTCACGGTCTGAATTGCGTTACCCGCATAGATCGGACGCTCGAAGGTCGCGCCGTCAACCACGCCGGACGCATCCGAGATCACCATCACGTCCAGCAGCGCAGCAACGCGCGGCATGACGTTCTTGGCGTCGGTGGTGGCTGGGGCAACGATGTGCTCATACCCATCGGCCAGACCCACGATCAGCGCTGCGGTCGATTCCGCCAGGCGGTGGCCCAGCGACTCGTCTTCAGCAACCAGAACCTTCGAGACACCGTCGATCTTGGCAGCAGCCTCACCAGCAGCAGCGGCAGACCCACCCGCGGCCAGAACGGTTACGTCACCCAGCGATTTCGCTGCGGACACGGCCTTGGCGGTGGCGTCCAGCGACAGTTCGCCATTGTTGACTTCGGCAAGCAGAAGTACAGCCATTACACAGCCCCCGCTTCTTTGAGTTTCGAGACCAGCTCATCAACCGAGCCGACGACGATACCAGCGGCGCGCGCCGCAGGCTCATCGGTTTTGACGACTTCCAGACGCGGAGTGACGTCGACGCCGTAATCGGCGGCGGTTTTCTCATCCAGCGGCTTTTTCTTCGCCTTCATGATGTTCGGCAACGAGGCATAGCGCGGCTCGTTCAGGCGCAGGTCAACGGTCACGATGGTCGGCATCTTGACGGTGATGGTCTGCAGACCGCCGTCCACCTCACGGGTGATCTTGGCGCTGTCGCCTTCGATGTCCAGCTCGGACGCGAAGGTGCCTTGCGACCAGCCCAGCAGGGCCGACAGCATCTGGCCGGTGGCGTTCATGTCGTTGTCGATCGCCTGCTTGCCCGCCAGAACGATGCCCGGCTGCTCTTCCTCGACCACTTTGGCCAGGATTTTCGCAACGGCCAGAGGCTCAATATCCGTGTGGACGTCATCCGCAGCCACAACAAGGATCGCGCGGTCCGCACCCATGGCCAGAGCAGTCCGCAGTGTCTCCTGCGCCTGCTTCACGCCGATCGAAACAGCAACGACTTCGTCAGCCTTGCCCGCTTCTTTCAGCCGGATCGCCTCTTCCACTGCAATCTCGTCGAACGGGTTCATCGACATTTTTACATTGGCGAGATCAACACCGCTGCCATCCGCTTTGACGCGAACTTTCACGTTGTAGTCAATCACGCGCTTGACAGGCACAAGTACCTTCATTTTTGCGTAAGCTCCTTACAAAAACGGCAAGCCGCAATGCGACTCCACCAATGCTCTCGCGGGTGTAGATAGCGCCTCGGCCCGGTCCGGAACAGAGCAAAATCGTCACGTCATGTCGCGAGGACGTCGCGTTTCGACATTTTTTACGTTAGGGAACGAAATTTTGTTTCCCGCAGGGCCCGTTCAGCGGTTTGCACCGGGAACCCACAAAACATCATCGCGGCCATCATTGTTGGCGCATCTCGCCGCAACAAAGAACCAATCGCTCAGGCGGTTGAGATATTTCACCGCCGTTTCGTTCACCGGTTCCATGTTCGTCAGTTCAACTGCCAACCTCTCGGCGCGCCGGGATACGGTGCGACAGACATGAAGATGTGCGGCCAGACGCGAGCCGCCGGGCAAAATAAAGCTGCGTAGCGGTTCCAGGGTCTCGTTCATATGGTCGATCTCGGCCTCGAGGCGGTCAATCTGTGCCGAGACGACGCGAAGGGGTGGGAAGTCCGCTTCGGCGTCTTTTTCCATGTCCGGACGGCAGAAATCTGCACCCAGATCAAAAAGGTCATTCTGAATGCGGGCCAGCGCTGCCTCTACCTCGCCCTCGGCTTCGGTGCGCGCAACGCCTACAAATGCGTTAAGCTCGTCCACTGTGCCATAGGCGGTTACCCGGCCCGAGTATTTGGCAACGCGTTCGCCATTACCCAGCGCTGTTTTTCCGTCATCGCCGGTACGTGTGTAGATTTTGTTGAGAACAACCATTTATTGACCTCCTTGTCCGCGCAGCCAGACGTAGAGCACGATCAGCACCACGGCAATGAACTGAAACAGAATCCGCAGCTGCATCATCTTGTTGCTTTTAAGCGCGGCGCTTTTACCGGCTTTCCCGAAATTCGATATGCCAATGACCAGCACGACGACAACAGCCGCCATAGCCAGCAACAAAACGACCATCAAAGGGTCCATGAATACACCGTCCGCGTTTTGTGTTTCGTTAGCCTCTCATCTAGCCCCATGGGCGCGAAAAGCGAACGGGTAATTTCGCCTCAGACATCCGACAGGATGCGGTCGATTGTACGCGTTGGCAGTATGCGGCGCAGATATCCGGCGATGTAGGTGGGCGTCGTCACATAGTAGCGCGGGCGCGGGCGCTTGGACTCAACCGCATGCGCGAGTTTTTCGGTGACGGCAGATGCGGGTAGTTCAAAGCGATCCGGGCCAGAAGATTCGTATAGCCGCTTCAATAAGTTGGACTCGTATCTGTCGCGCAGGGCAGAGCTCTGCCAGTTGATGAATTTCTCAAAAAACGGGATCGAGTTTTCGCGGATTTTGGACGTGATCGGGCCAGGCTCAATCAGGATGACGTTGATGTCGGTATCTGCCAGTTCCAGCCGCAATGTGTCTGTCAGACCTTCGATCGCGTATTTCGTGGCGACGTAAGCACCGCGCCAAGGATACGCCACAAGGCCCAAGACCGAAGAGTTTTGTACGATTCTGCCATGTCCTTGGTTGCGCATGACCGGAAGGACCCTCCGCGTCAGCTCATGCCAGCCAAAAAAGTTCGCCTCGAAAATCGCGCGCAGACCATCCGTCGGCAGGTCTTCGACCGCGCCGGGCAGTCCGTGCGCGCCATTGTTGAACAGGGCGTCCAGCGTCCCGCCGGTTGCTGTCAGAACTTCGGCCAACCCGGTTTCGATGCTTTCGGTGTCGGTATAGTCGATGCGGGGGCTCTCAAAACCCTGCGCGCGCAACCTGTCGCAATCACGCTGCTGTCGGCATGAGGCGAATACGCGCCATCCGCGCGCGCGCATGCCGTGGGCTGCGTCCAGCCCAATGCCGGACGAGCAGCCAGTAATGAGGATGGTTCTTTGCATGATTTTCCCGAAGCTGATCCTACGCCATAGCTAGGGCTTGGTCTCAGCCGGGACAATCATTGCGGCGGGTCAGTCGGCGACTTTTCTAACCAAAGAAGCAGAAATCCAGCCAACCTGTTGCTCGGGCAACACGCGCAGACGTAGCCAACCCGTGCCAGAATCGCTCAGGACTTCGACCTGCTGCCCAATCGAGGCTTTGCCGACAATCGGATAGATCGTACCCGGCCCGTCGCGCATGTTGACGCGCGTGCCCGAGATTTCGCGAATGTCTTTTTTCGGTTCAAATTCAACCGGGGCAACGGGCGTGTCTACGGGTTCGTCCAGGCTGACTTGCTGAAGGCCGGTTACCCCGTCTTCCAGCGACGCCAAAGTTATGTTGGCGGTTTCGTCTTCGAATACGGACAGCCCCTTAAGGTCTTCGAGGCTGACAGTTTCTGCAACAAGCTCGACAGCGGGGGGTTGCGCTTGGATCGGCTTGATGCGGACAGCAGGCGTACGCGCTGCGACGTTGGTTACAAGCGCGTCGGCTGGTGTGGTTGCGATCGGTGTGACACTTGGTGTTGATGCGACACGAACCGGTTGCTCGGCGCGTGTGCCGCGCGGCTCAAAGTCTGGCCCTCCGCTCATGATGTAAAAGCACCAGCCGAGTGCAGCAAAACTGATAATGATAAGGCGCGTCATGGCGCATCCCCCAGGCAAATCGTAAATCTGAAAAAAAAGCAGCAGTCTAATGGCAGCGAGCATACCATATCAGTACTGTGGAGTCGAAAGATTGGGGGAAATCGGGGTGTTGCCTCCCCGTGTTGTAAAAACCGCCACTTGTCCCCAGCAAAATATACGCTGCTTGCTTTACCCGGGCGCTCTTGCGTCGTATCACATCATATATGAACGATACGATCGACGACCCCAACATGGAGGCTCCCGAAGGTGGGGGCGAGGTAGCTGAACCGCTGCGCCGCGCAATTGGCGAACGCTATCTGACCTATGCGCTGTCCACCATCATGCACCGGGCTTTGCCGGATGCGCGGGACGGCCTGAAACCGGTTCACCGGCGAATCCTCTATGCGATGCGCGAGCTGCGACTCAGCGCGACGGGGGGATTCCGTAAGTCCGCCAAGATCTCGGGCGACGTGATGGGCAACTACCACCCGCATGGCGACGCCGCGATTTACGACGCGATGGCGCGTCTGGCGCAGGATTTCAACGTGCGCTACCCGCTAGTCGACGGGCAGGGGAATTTCGGCAATATCGACGGCGATAACCCGGCGGCCTCGCGATATACCGAGGCGCGGATGACCATCGTGGCTGAGGCGCTGCTTGAGGGTCTGAACGAAGACGCTGTCGATTTCCGCGATAACTACGACGGCACGCTGACCGAGCCGGTGGTGCTGCCTGCGCAGTTTCCGAACCTGTTGGCGAACGGCGCCAGCGGTATCGCGGTGGGCATGGCGACGAATATTCCGCCACATAACATTGCCGAGCTATGCGATGCCTGTCTGCATCTGATTAAAACGCCGGATGCGCGCGACGACACGCTGCTCAACTACGTCCCCGGACCGGACTTCCCGACTGGCGGCGTGATTGTCGAGCCACCCGAGAATATCGCGCAGGCGTATCGCACCGGGCGCGGGTCCTTCCGTCTGCGCTGCAAGTTCGAGGTCGAGGATCTGGGCCGCGGCCAGTGGCAGATCGTCGTTACCGAGATCCCCTATCAGGTTCAGAAATCCAAGCTGATCGAAAAGATCGCGGAACTGATCCAGACCAAGAAAATCCCGATCCTCGCCGATGTCCGTGACGAATCCGCTGATGACATCCGCCTGATCCTTGAACCACGCTCCAAGAACGTGGACCCCGAGGTACTGATGGGGATGCTCTATCGCAACTCGGACCTCGAGGTGCGGTTCAGCCTGAACATGAACGTGCTGATCGACGGGGTAACGCCCAAGGTCTGTTCGATGAAGGAAGTGCTGCGCGCCTTCCTCGATCACCGGCAAGAGGTTCTGATCCGCCGCTCGCGTCACCGTCTGGGTAAGATCGACCACCGTCTAGAGGTGTTGGAGGGCTTTATCGTCGCCTTCCTGAACCTCGACCGTGTCATCGACATCATCCGCTATGACGATGATCCCAAGGCCGCGCTGATGCGCGAGGATTGGGGCATCGATCACGTCCGCGCCACGGACGAATCCGACTACATCACGCCCAAACCGGGCGAGGGCGAACTGTCCGAGGTTCAGGTCGACGCCATCCTCAACATGCGCCTGCGCAGCCTACGCCGTCTGGAAGAGATGGAACTGGTGCGCGAGCGCGACGAGTTGATGCTGGAACGCGCTGGCCTCGAAGACCTGCTAGCCGATCCGGCACTGCAGTGGGCGAAAATCGCTGAACAGCTCAAAGAGACCAAGAAGACCTTTGGCAAAGATTACGAAGGTGGTGCCCGCCGGACCCAGTTTGCCGAAGCTGGGCAAGTCGAAGAGGTCCCGCTTGAGGCAATGATCGACAAAGAACCGATCACGGTCGTCTGCTCTCAGATGGGCTGGATTCGCGCCATGACCGGCCATATCGACCTGAAGCGCGAATTGAAGTTCAAGGACGGCGACGGCCCGCGGTTTATCTTCCACGCGGAAACCACGGATCGGCTGCTGGTGTTCGCGTCGAATGGTCGATTCTACACCGTCAGCGCCGCCAATCTGCCCGGCGGGCGCGGCATGGGTGAACCGCTGCGCCTGATGGTCGACCTGCCCAACGAAGCGCAGATCGTCGATATTCTGATCCACACACCCGGGCGCAAACTTCTGGTCGCCTCGGATGCTGGCAACGGATTCATGGTGCCGGAAGATGAGGTGCTGGCACAGACCCGTAACGGTAAACAGGTGCTGAACGTCAAAGGAGACGAGGCGGCGGTAATCTGCAAACCGGTTGATGGCGACCACGTCGCGGTCGTGTCTCAGAACGGCAAGTTCCTTGTGTTCCCGGTCACCGAGCTTCCTGAGATGACGCGCGGAAAAGGCGTGCGTCTGCAGAAATATAATATGGCGCGTGGTCGACAAGGCACGCTGGAACTGGATGGCGGGCTATCGGACGTGACGACGTTTAATTGGGATGATGGCTTGAAGTGGTCTATGGGCGGTGACAAAACCCGACACGAGGCCGACATGTCACAATGGCTGGCAAAGCGGGCGGGTGTTGGGAAAAAGCCGCCATATGGCTTCCCGCGGGACTATAAATTCTCGTGATCATGCGCGTGTCGGCGGGGAATTTCGCGGATACGGCTTGGCACAAGTCGCATAGGTGCGCTAGATCAAAGAAAAACAGGCCTATCGGGACGATACCATGTTGCGCATTCTGACCTTGATTACCGGACTGGCCCTGCTGGGCGCCTGCACACAGACGCAGGTCTATGAAGAGCCCGAGTCCTTGGGTGAGTTCAAACTTCGGGTGAATTACGCCTTTGCCGACAAGGCCGTTCAGGGGCCTGTATCACGCGACGCCACGCCGGACGAATGGACCGCGGCCATTCAGAATGCTGTGGATATCCGCTTGGGCCGGTATGAGGGTGCACAGGACTATGATATTGGTATCAGCCTTGAAGGCTACATGTTGGCGCCCCCCGGCATTCCGGTGATCTATAATCCCAAAAGTACCGCGATCGTGCTGGTCAACGTCTATGACGTGAACAAGAAAGAGTTTCTGGCCAAAGGAAAACAGTTCCAGGTTCTCGAAGACACAACCGGTGAAAGCGCCCTGGCGGGATCGGGGCATTCTCGTACCAAAGAAGAGCAAATGAGCGGCCTTGCGCTCAAGGTTGCGGACCGAGTCGAAGAGTGGCTGGCCGAAGAACATCAGGAGAACGGCTGGTTCCAGCGGCGTCCCGATCTGATCCAGCCGCTGGATTCTGGCGAACTCACGCAAAATCCAGCGTCGTAAACGGCTTTTCCCGCAGGATGTGCTTGATTTTCCCCTGCGAACCAAATATCTCGCGCGCGCAGATGTAACCGCGGGACCAAGGGTCCCCCAAATTGCAAAAGGGCGCCTGAGGAATGGCAAAGGAAAAGTTTGAGCGTACAAAACCGCACGTCAACATCGGCACGATTGGCCACGTTGACCATGGTAAAACGACGCTGACCGCAG
>NZ_JBQFOK010000009.1:0-200960 GCF_056533365.1 Ruegeria sp. G5
CGGTGCCGCAGGCGGCGAGCTATCAGAAGTTCCTGCAGCCTGCGTCTCGGTTTGCATTGGTCGGCGTCTATCTGGCGCGGTTCGCAGATGGTGTGCGCGTTGCCGTCACCGGTGCCAGCGAGGATGGCGTGTTCCGCTGGTCCGAGGCAGAGCAGGCTCTGAACACAGAGTTCCGCGCCGATGCGCTGATGGACCTGCGTATCAACCCAGCCAACATGATCGGCGATCTGCATGGCAGCAAAGAATACCGCGCCCATCTCGTCAGCGTCATGACTAAACGCGCAATCCAAGCCTGCGCTTAAATCATTCAAAAGCCCCGATGTAACAAACGGGGCTTTTGGATTATCTTTTGCCTATTCTGGGCAATTTGGCGGGCTGCAGATATGCACCTGTGTCTTCGCGCGCTTTTTCGTAGCGTTCGATCCGCACCCGCGCTTCCTCGCCACCAGCATCGAACAAATGACCCAATAGGCAATCCAAGACTGCGGCGGCACCTGAAAAGCTGGAGAAATGGTGGCGCGATTGGGTGCTGATCTGGAATGTAATATCCGGTTGGATGCCCGGCGCGATTACATCACTTTCCGATACAAGGATGACTTTCAGCTTCTTTTTGAGCGCGTAGCGCATGGTTTCGATTGTGTCAGCCGAGTAGGGCTGCATCGTAATAGCCAGCAAACAGTCACTGGGATCGGCGTCTAATAGATCGTCGATCGCAGACCCCATATGCCTAGGGATAAGGTGAATGCCGGGATGAGCCATCCGTCCTGCATAGGCAAAGTAATAGGCGAGGGCATAGCTGGCTCGTGTCGCTGTAACATAGCACCGTGGTGCTGTTTCGATGTATCCCAATGCTTGCGCCACTTTTGCGGGACTCATCAGGCGCAGAGAACGCATTGTCACGTTTTGTGCGTTCTGCGCAAGCTTGGCCTGCTTTTGGCTAAACGCGTCGCCTTCATGCATCGTCTTAAGCCAATCATTGCCTAAGTCCTCTTCCTTGTCGGTGACCAAAGCGTGGCGAAAGGGCGCTCGAAATTCCTCGAACCGTTCAAAGCCCATGTGCTGTGCAAGGCGCACAAGTACATTTGGGCTGACGCCAATATTCTCAGACGTAATGCGAATGGGATCCAGGCCGAAGTCGCCGGGATAATCTATCACGTATTTGGCCGCGGCCTGTAGGGCAGGCGGCATCCGTTCGATGGATTTTCGAAGTTTGGCGATAAGTTGGTTTGCGCTGTAGCTCATGAAAAAACATTTGTTATGGATTTTTAATATACAAAACGAAACCCCTGTTGGATAGGCGATTGTGGAACAAAGAAGAGTTTTCGTCATGCAGAAGGCCCAACAATCTGAAGTCTTGGCGAGGAAGCCGTATATCCTGGTTGCACCGAACGGGGCGCGTCGGTCTACGCGTGATCATCTTCGATTGCCAATACGCACGGAAGAAATTGTCGAGACGGCAAGAACTTGTTTTCGCGCAGGCGCAAACGGAATTCATTTACACATACGAGATGAACAGGGCGTGCATTCATTGGATGCGGGACGATACCGCGAAACTATCAGCGCCTTGGGGGAAGCTTGCCCCGAAATGGACGTGCAAATCACTACCGAGGCGGCAGGTCTATACGACGTAGCCGCTCAGTTGGATTGTCTGCGCCACGTGCGACCGAACTGGGCTTCGATCGCTGTTCGGGAAATTGCAAGATCACCAGAATTGGCTGACCACGTTTACGGGGCCTGCGCAGAACAGGGGACTCGCGTGCAGCATATTCTTTATGACACGCAGGATTTGACGCGGCTGTCGCATTGGCAGGAAAGCGGAACAGTGAGACGCGGTCAGACGGATCGGTTGTTTGTTTTGGGGGGGTATACTCAGCGCATGACTTCCTCTCCTGAAGAGCTGGATCAGTTTCCAGCCTCCGGCACGAATTGGATGGTTTGCGCTTTTGGCCCACAGGAACATGCGTGTTTGCATTTGGCCGCCAGCCGGGGTGGAGACGTCCGTGTTGGCTTTGAAAACAGTTTGACGGATTATCAGGAGACCCCTTGGGCGGACAACGCTGCATCCGTTGCCGCTTTGGCAGTGAGTTTGAGAGAGGTTAGGACATGAGCAAAGTCTTTCCACGTCATACCAAGTCGGTTCTGCCCATCGCAGCAGGCGGTGACGGAGCCTATTTGATCGACGATCAGGGAAAACGCTATCTGGATTGTGGTGATGCTGCCGTGTCCTGTTTGGGTCATTCGAATCCAGCTGTGATAAAGGCGGTTCAGGATCAAGTCGCCAAAATAGCATTTGCCCATACCGGTTTTATGACGTCGGAACCTGCTGAAGAATTGGCGGAACTTCTTATTAAGTTTACCCCGGGCGCTTTGGACCGTGTGTATTTCGTATCGGGCGGGTCGGAAGCGACCGAAGCGGCAATCAAACTGGCGCGTCAGTATTTTCTGGAAACGGGGCAGCCGGAACGGCGTCATGTGATCGCCCGACGCCAAAGCTATCATGGCAACACTTTAGGTGCTTTGTCTGCAGGCGGTAATGCTTGGCGCCGTGCCCAGTTTGCGCCGATGTTGATTGAAATGACTCATATCGCGCCGTGTTACGAATACGCGGAAAAGCAAGAAGACGAGAGCAGTTTCGAATACGGCCAGCGTGTCGCAAATGAGTTGGAAACCGAGATTTTGCGCTTGGGTCCTGAAACGGTCATGGCCTTTATGGCCGAGCCCGTTGTCGGGGCGACACTGGGTGCGGTTCCTGCCGTCGATGGCTATTTTAGGCGTATCCGAGAAATTTGCGATCAATACGGTGTTTTGCTGATACTCGACGAAGTCATGTGCGGAATGGGACGCACGGGTTACCTTTTTGCGTGTGAATACGAGGGGGTCTCGCCCGATATCCTGTGCATCGCAAAGGGTCTTGGGGCAGGGTACCAGCCTATCGGAGCAATGTTGTGCACCGGTGCAATCTACGATGCGATCTGCGACGGGTCCGGGTTCTTTCAGCACGGACACACCTATGTCGGCCACCCGGTCGCGACCGCCGCCGCGCTTGCGGTCGTGCGCGAACTTACAGAGCGGCAACTGCCGGAGCGCGCCAGAATGATGGGGGACCGATTGCAGCAGGCTCTTGAATCAGCATTCGGTCAACACCCGTATATTGGCGACATTCGCGGCCGTGGATTGTTCCGGGGAATAGAACTTGTTGCTGACCGCGGTCAGAAAACGCCGTTTGACCCGAGTGTGGGCCTTGCAGGGAAAATCAAGAAAGCAGCTTTGAACGAAGGGCTGATCTGTTACCCGATGTCAGGCACTCGCGATGGACGTGTGGGCGATCACGTTCTGCTTGCACCACCCTTCATCATTGAAGACACACAATTGGACGAATTAATTGGCAAGCTAGGCAAAGCGATATCTAGCGTGATATAACACCCTTGTGATCTGACTTTCCGTTTTAACTCAATACAATGACGGAAAAATTTTTGACTAGGACAGTGGTAATGATTGGTGATATATGGTCGAGCTTTCGGAATCTCCCTACATGGGTTCAGGTTTGGGTTGCTTTGATACTTGTCCCAATCAATCTCGCGCCATTGGCGTTTCTGGATCAACCTCACGGTGAGTTGATTGCCGTTCTGGCCGTTACCGGAATGGCCCTGAACATTCCAATAATGCTGGCCGCACGGGGTATGAGCAAAGCTATGTCTCTGCCGCATTTATTGTGCTGGGGGCCCTTGGTCTTCGTGATTTCTCTGGCTCTTGCCAGCGATGCACCGCTGTCACCGGAATATGCTGCGTTTTTGATCGTGCTGCTGACTGTAGATACGATCTCGTTGGCGTTCGATCTGCACGACTCGTTTCACTGGGTAAAGTCGCGCGCCACCAAATAAAAAAGCCCCCTTAACACGAAGGAGGCTTGGATGATCGCAGAAGCGGTCCGTTATTTTTGAGGAAGCGGTCCGATCATCATGATCATTTGACGACCTTCCATCTTTGGCATGTTTTCAATCTTACCCAAATCCTTGATGTCTTCAGCGACGCGTTCCAGCAATTCACGGCCCAAATTCTGGTGCGCCATTTCCCGTCCGCGAAAGCGCAGCGTAACTTTGACCTTGTCGCCCTTTTCAAGGAACTTGAAGACGTTCTTCATCTTCACGTCATAGTCATGCGTATCGGTGTTGGGTCGGAATTTGACCTCTTTCACCTCGATGACCTTTTGCTTTTTGCGGGCTTCGCTTTCGCGTTTCTGCTGTTCGTACTTGAACTTGCCAAAATCCATGATTTTGCAGACCGGCGGGTTCGCATTGGGCGAAATCTCTACCAGGTCAAGCCCGGCATCGGCAGCAAGTTGCATGGCTTTGGCGGGATGAACCACCCCGACGTTTTCACCTTCGGCACCAATCAGGCGGATTTCGGGGGCACGGATTCTTTCATTTACACGCGGGCCGGTATCTCTCTGAGGCGGCGCGTTGTGAGGTCTGCGAGCTATGGGTTCATTCCTTTGATGATTGCAGAAATTCGAGCCCGAAATTTAGACCGCCCGGCGCGCCGTTTCAAGCGCCATCCGCGGTGAAAAGGTCGAAATAATCAGGATTCACAGCAGGTTTATGCGCCGGTCAGGCCTATTCAGAAGACCGGCGCAGTCAGTTTAGCCGACAAAGGCCTTTTCAATCACGAATTCCTTGGGCTCAGAGTTTGCGCCTTCGCGCAGGCCGAACTCTTCCAGGATCGCTTTGATATCCAGGTTGAACGCCAGAGAGCCACATACCATCGCACGGTCGGTTTCAGGTTTGATCCCGCCTTCGATGCCAAGATCTGCAAAGACGGTTCCGTCTTTAAGCAGGTTGGTGATGCGGCCCATCTTGGGGCTCTCTTCCCGGGTCGTGGTCGGGTAGTAGCGGATCTTGTCTGCAAAGCCTTCGCCCATCAGCTCTGCCAGCATCTCATCCTGTCGGATGTTTTCAATCAGCTGCCGACCATATTCCAACTCGGCCACTTCGCGGCACGTATGGGTGATGATGACTTCGTCATAGTCCTCATATGTCTGAGGTTCGCGCAGCAGCGAAGCAAAAGGTGCAAAGCCGGTGCCGGTGGCAAAGAACCACAGGCGCTTTCCGGGCAGCAGAGCGTCATGCACCAGCGTGCCAACGGGCTTGGGGCGCAGAATGATCTGGTCGCCTGCCTTGATGTGCTGCAGCTTCGAGGTCAGAGGGCCGTCCTGCACCTTGATCGAATAGAACTCCAGCTCTTCGTCCCATGAAGGCGAGGCAATCGAATAGGCGCGCAACAGCGGCTTGCCGTTATCGCCCAGAAGGCCGATCATGACAAACTCGCCCGAGCGGAACCGCAGCGATGCGGGACGCGACACCTTGAAAGAAAACAGGCTGTCGGTCCAATGCTTGACGTCTGTCACGGTCTGGGCGTCCGGAAGGACGGGGGCCTTAACGGCGGTTGCTTCGGTCACGGGTTTCATCTCTGTCATCGTTTCACTGCCGGTTCGCTAAACCGACATCTCCGTTTAATCTTTGATCCACATCAGGAAAAGGGGCGAATTGCCCCTCTCGTTGCTAGCTGGCAAAGGCGGTGTTAACCGCGTAGGCGCGCTTGGTAGTTGTTTTCTTCCCAATTCGCCCGCGCCAACCATTGATCTTCGGGTTGGCGGCTGGCGAGATTGTGATCGATTTCGACCTCATCAAAGCCACTGCGGCGGGCCATGGTGAACTGATCAGCCAGTACATGGCCTTTGGCGCGCAAGCGACCGGTGTAGCCTTTCAAACGCAGGGTACGCGCGATGGTAAAGCCGCGGCCGTCAGCGAAAGACGGGAAGTCAACGCGCACCATCCGCGCGTTTCCCAACCGTTCAAACAGTTGATCTGGATCGGTGTCCGAGCTGACATCCAGCGCGACCACATCGTTCGCAGCGTCTTCCAACGTGACGAACCCATCTGTCCAGTCGTCGGGGGCAAAGCCCTCATCCGTTACGATTACATTCATGTTTTCTCTCCGGCGCGTACCATCTTGCCGTCGACAAAATGGATACCGCATTCTTCTTTGTTCTGGTCGCGCCAACGCCCGGCGCGTGGGTCTTCGCCTTCTTTGACCGGAGATGTGCACGGCGCGCATCCGATCGAAGGATATCCTTTGGCCACCAACGGGTGCCGAGGCAGGTTGTTTTCCACCATATAGGCGCGCACATCTTCGGGCGCCCAATGGGCCAGCGGGTTGACCTTGATCCGGCCCGTTCCGTCCTCGACCTCAAAGAACTCGAGCGCGGCGCGAGAGCCTGCCTGAAACCGCTTTCGTCCCGTGATCCAACCGCAATAACCCGACAGGGCCTGTTGCAGCGGAAAGGTCTTGCGCAGATTGCAGCACGCATCCATGTCCCGCAGGCGCAAGGCGCCATAGGGGTCTTCGCGCTGCACGTCTTCTTCATCCGCCCGGATGATCTTGACGTTCTTAAGCCCCAGACGCTCGCTGACTTCCTGCTGGTATTCCAGCGTTTCCGTAAACAGCATCTGGGTGTCGATGAACAGCACGGGGGTCATTTTGTCGACCACCGCCGCCATATGCAGCAACACCACAGACTCGGCCCCAAAACTGGAAACAAGGGCCAGGTCCTCGATCTCTTGGTTGGCACCATGCATCACGTCATGTGCACTGTGGTGCCGGAACCGGGCATTGAGCGCCTCGACCTTTTCGGTCAGTTCGCGTCTTTCCTTGCCCAGCTCCGTCTGGATCAGGTCAAGCGGCATTCGCCCGAGCCTCGGGGTAGAGTGCTGCTTTGAACGGCGCCATGCCGACGCGACGATAGGTCTGCAGGAATTCTTCCTCGGGGCTTTCGCGTTGTTCCAGATAAGTGTTCACGATCCGCTCGATGGCAGGGACGATCTCATCATAGGCAAAGCCAGGACCGGTGCGATCACCGATAGCCGCCGTCTCGGTGCCGTCGCCACCCAGCGTGATCTGGTAGTTTTCGACGCCAGCGCGATCCAGACCCAGAATGCCGATATGACCCACGTGGTGGTGACCACACGCGTTGATGCAGCCCGAGATCTTGATCTTCAGGTGGCCGATATCATGCTCAAGCTTCAACTCATCGAAACGAGTTGCGATCTGCTGGGCGACCGGGATCGAGCGCGCCGTGGCCAGAGCGCAGTAGTCCATTCCGGGGCAGGCGATGATGTCGCTGATCAGGCCAATATTGGCAGTGGCCAGTTCGTATTCCTTCAGCTTCGCGTGGATCGCGGGCAGGTCGGACTTGTGGACATGCGGCAGGATCACGTTCTGCTCATGACTGATGCGCAGCTCGTCATAGGCGAACTCTTCGGCCAGGTCGGCCATCACGCGCATCTGTTCAGCGGTCGCATCACCAGGCGTAGCGCCGTGCTTTTTGATCGAGATCGTGACAATCGCGTGGTCGGCGTTCTTGTGCGGCGCGATGTTGGTATCGACCCACGAACGGAAGACCGGATCGTTGGTGTAAGCACTTTCAAAGGACGCAACCGAGGCTTCGCGGAAGGCTGGGGCCGCAAAGTGGCCTTTGATCTCTTCCAGCAGTGCCATGTCGGCGCCTTTGAACTGCGGGCGGACTTGCAGAAAACGCTCGTTGACCTTGGCGCGGATGGTGTCGATGCCGTTTTCATGAACGGTGATCTTGATACGCGCTTTATATTTATTGTCGCGGCGGCCGATCTGGTTCCAAACCGAAACGGTGGCTTCAAGATAGGCCAGCAGGTCGTCAAAGGCGACGAAGTCGGACAGTTCCTTGCCGATCATGGGCGTGCGGCCCAGACCGCCACCTACGATCACGCGGGCACCCAGAACGCCGTCACGCTCGACCAGTTGCAGGCCGATATCGTGCGCTTTGATTACAGCGCGGTCGTTTTCGCTGCCGGTGATGGCAATCTTGAACTTACGCGGCATGAACTGGAATTCCGGGTGGTCGGTCGACCACTGGCGCAGCAGTTCGGCATAGGGGCGCGGATCGGCGACCTCATCTGCGGCGGCACCAGCGAAGTGGTCGGCGGTCACGTTACGGATGGTGTTGCCCGAGGTCTGGATGGCGTGCATGCCAACCTCGGCCAGCGCGTCCAGCATATCCGGCACGTCTTTCAGTTTGGGCCAGTTGTACTGGATGTTTTGACGGGTGGTGAAATGGCCGTAACCCTTGTCCCACTTCTCGGCCAGCAAGGCCAGTTGGCGCATCTGCGCGCTGGACAGCGTGCCATAAGGAATGGCGACGCGCAGCATGTAGGCGTGCAACTGCAGATACAGGCCATTCATCAGGCGGAAGGGTTTGAATTCATCTTCGGTCAGAGAGCCGTCGATACGACGCTCAACCTGAGCACGGAACTGTGCGTTGCGTTCTGCCAAAAATGCTGTGTCGAACTCGGAGTAGCGATACATGATTAGCTGTCCTTAGTTGCAGCCCCGAACTTTGGGGCCTTGAAAGGGGAGAGAGAGGGCCTTTGATCAGGTCCGGGGCTGCGGGGAAGTTTCCTGTTTGCCATGGGCATAGTTGGACGGACCAGTCCGGCGGAAATCCTCCCGGAAATGGGTGGGTTCGGGGCCGTTAGCGCCGGCTACGGCATCGGCCAAATACGCGCCGACTATCTTGCTTGCCTGACGTTCGGCATCCAGCAGGCGAACCTGCGCATGGGCTTCATCCGTGATCAGTTCGGCCTCAGCCAGCTCACGCGACCAACGGTCATCTGCGGTCAGGTAGATGACGTCACCTTCCAACAGATCGTTGGCTGTGACGACTTTGGGGGTAAAAGCGCGGGCCATCAGGCGTGCTCCTTCTTGAATTCGGTCAGGGCTTTGGCCGCTTGGCGCGGTTCCAGCCCGTAAAAGGTCAGGGTCGGGCCGTACATTTCGGCGGCGTTCAAATCGTTGGGCAACTGGTCCAGATTGGTTGTCAGCACACGCTCGTCCGGGCGCGATGCGTTTTCGACCAATGTGATGGGCGTGGTGCGATCCGCACCGTGCATGATCAGGCGGCCCTGAATAAACCGTGCGGATTTCTTGCCCATGTAAATCGCGGCAACCGAACCCGGACGCGCCAGCGCGGCCCAGTCATGATCGGCGAAGCCTTTCATGTCATGCCCAGTCAGGAAGCGGACAGAAGAATTCCGGCCACGACGCGTGAGACTTTGACCGATGCCAGCAACAGCGGCTGAGGCTGCAGTGATACCCGGTACGATCTGCCACGGGATACCGGCGGCCTCGACCGCTTCGATCTCTTCATCCAGACGAGCGAATACGGTGGGGTCGCCCGACTTCAGGCGCACAACGCGGTGGCCTTTCGCGGCGTAGTCGACCAGCAGGGCGTCAATGTCTTCCTGCTTCCACGAGGGACCAAATCCCGCTTTGCCCACATCTACGAGAATGGCGGTTTTCCCGGCCAGTTCCAGCACCTCGGCGCTGATCAGGCGGTCATGCAGAACGACATCAGCCTGCCCAAAGGCGTTCAGTGCCTTGAGCGTCAGCAAGTCCGGATCGCCCGGTCCCGCGCCGACAAAGTCGACGTGGCCTGTGCCATCATATGAATGCGTTAACTGCATGTGTCGTTCCGTTCGTTTGACTTGACCTGTAATATAGGAAATATTCCCGGTATTGCGCCATATGGGCGATTAAATAAGAACATACGTTCCGTCAATTTCCTGATTTGGAACGTGCGTGTCGAAACGAAGGGAAAATTGGAATGTCGGTGCGGATTGATGATACGGATCGGAAAATTCTGGTTGAGCTGCAGCGTGATGCCAGTCAATCGCTGGACGAAATAGCAGCCCGCGTCGGTAGTTCCAAGACCCCGGTTTGGAATCGCATACGCAAGCTGAAAGGGGCTGGCGTCATCGGTCAACAGACCGTCCTATTGGATGCCGAAGCGCTGGGTTTTGAGGCGACATTCTTTGTGTTGATCCGTACCTCAGAGCATGAGGCTGACTGGCAACGTCGGTTCCTAAAGGCCCTGCGTGATCGGCCCGAGGTTCAGGAAGCTCATCGGTTGGCGGGCGATATTGATTACATCCTGAAAGTTCGGGTCAAAAACGCCCGGGCCTATGATGAATTCTACCAGACCCTGATTTCAGAAGTGCGCGTTCACAATGTAACCGCTTTGCTGTCGATGGAAGAGATCAAGTCCACGACAATGCTGCCTTTGAACGCGCTGGCCAATGGCTAGAGGCACTAGACCTCGACCATTAGCCGGGTAAGACCATGAAAGTGATAACTGTTGGCGTATTCCGGTGCTGAGGCCAGTCTCAGGTTGGGGCAGCGGTCGAACAGCACGCTCAACGCGATTTTCATCTCAAGACGCGCAAGCGGTGCGCCGACGCAAAAGTGCAAGCCGCCTCCAAAGCTTGCATTGGTCACGATCACCCGCGATGGATCAAAACGATTGGGATTGTTCCAGACCGAAGGATCACGGTTCGCGGCACCAAGCAGTAATGCGACCTGATCACCGCGCTTAAACCGATGTCCGAAAGCTTCGGTCTCTTCGTAGGTATAGCGTGTGAACATGTGCAGCGGCGGGTCGTAACGCAGCACTTCTTCAACCGCCAGATCGATGGGATGTTGAAGAAACCCTGCGATCCCCTGTGGTGTCTGCAAAATGGTTTTCACACCATTTCCAAGCGAATGGACCGTGGCTTCGTGACCTGCGTTCAGCAATAAGATGCAAGTCGCAACAAGCTCATCGTGGCTGAGCTTTTCACCATCTTGTTCGGCTTCGATCAGACGTGTGATCAAATCATCTCGGGGATCGCTGCGGCGATCTTCGATGTAGTTAGTCAGAAACGCCGTGAACTCTTTCGCAGCTTTTGCGGCGTTGTCCTCTGAGTGACGGGTTCGGCTGGCCTGATACATGGCCACCATATCGTGGGACCATTGCAATAGGCTGGGAGACATATCTTCGGGTACACCCAGAAGGCGGCAAATGGTTATGACGGGGATCTGCGTGCAGTAATGTTCAAGCAGATCGAAAGGCCCTGTTGGGAACTCTTCGATCAGCGCGTGGCTGAGGGCGTGGATCGAGGGCTCAAGCTGCGCTACGGCGCGTGACGTAAAAGCTCGCAACACCAAGGCCCGCAAGCGGGTGTGGCGTGGGGGTTCAGCCTCAAGCAGGGAATGGGCTTCGACGGCCAACCAGGGTGCAATATGATCCGGTCCTTCCGTGATCAATTCGGGCGGTATTTCACGGCCGAAACGACGGTCCTTCAAAAGGGAATGTACGGCCCTGTGCGAGACGGCCGCCACCATCTGATACTCCTCCCAGAAAACGAGATCACCGGATGATCTGGCGTCGTCATAAAAAGGGTAGGGGTTTTGAACGAAATCCGGATCGACCGGAGATTGAATGACCGTCTTCATGCGGCGCAGACTTGCCATGCCGCGCGTCGAATGCAAGACCCTATGTCATGCAAAGAGTTTGGATCATCCTGAGTTTTCTTCTGGCGGTCGGAGCGCTGTCCGCCGGGGTGTGGTCGTATGGCTACCGACAAGCGCTGTCACAGCTCAGCGAAAAGGCTGAGGCCGACCTTGAGCTAGCCGCAGACCGTCTGAGCACGCAGATGCAGGTTTATCAGGAGCTGGCGGTTTTGATGGCAACGCATCCGGGTTTGCGCTCTCTGGAAACCGAGGCGCAACGTCAGACTGCGCAGGCCATGTTGCTGGACGTGGCCGATAAGACGGCGGCGGTAAACATGATGTACCTAGATCAACGTGGTCAGGTTTTGGCTGCCGCGCAGCCGGTCGCGCAGGGCAGCATGGCGGATCATCCAGCCTTCGAACGTGCGATGCAGGGCGCATTGGGCAGTGCGCATGGTGTGGATCCCAGCAACGAGGCTCGTATCTACACCTACGCAGCGCCTTCCTTTGATGCCGCCGGCCAGGTTGCAGGCGCGTTGATGGTCGTCGCGGACGTACAGGATGTTGAACAGACATGGCGCGGCAGTACCGAGGCCGTTTTCTTTGTGGATGCGGACGGGGTAGTCTTTATCTCGAACAGGTCCGACCTTTTGTTCTGGAGGCGCGCGCAAGGCCAGCAAGGACTATCGCCACCAGAAGGCAACGCGGTTGATTTCGCGTCCAGCTTTGTTGGTGATCATGAATTGTGGCAACTGGGTTGGGGGCGTTATCTTCCTGAACGCGCTTTGCATTTGACGCTGGACTTACCGGTCATCGATATGACGGCCGAGGTGCTGGTGGATGTTGCACCGGCGCGCCGCCTTGCAGGCCTGCAGGCCGCAGCGGTTGCCGCCATCTGTTTTGCATTCGGCGCTTTGTTGTTTTTGGCAACGGAACGGCGCCGTGCGCTGGCGCAAGCCAATGTCGTACTGGAAAGCCGAGTGGCGCAACGCACGCAGGCGCTAACCGCGGCGAATACTGCATTGAAACGCGAAGTGCACGAACGGCAAGAGGCCGAGATCGCCCTGAAGCAAGCTCAGGAAGAGCTGATTCAGGCAGGTAAGCTAAGTGCGTTGGGTCAAATGTCAGCGGGGATCAGTCATGAGCTGAATCAACCCCTTATGGCTATTCAGCAGTTCGCAGATAACGGCGCTGCGTTCCTGTCAAAAGGCCGCGAAGAACGCGCATCCGAGAACTTGACGCGTATCTCGGATATGGCCTCCCGAATGGCGCGGATTATCAAGAATTTGCGCGCTTTCGCGAGAAACGAAAGTGAACCAATGGGAAAGGTTGATTTGGTTCAGGTAATCGAAACTGCTGTGGAACTAACCGAGGTACGGCTAAAGACGGAAAACGTTGCTCTGGATTGGACAGCTCCGCCGGGGCCGGTGTTCGCCTGGGGCGGTGAAGTGCGCTTGGTGCAGGTCTTCGTCAACCTCATCAACAATGCCGCTGACGCCATGAGCCAACAGGCGGAGCGGCGTATTGGGATCGAGATACGCACGACAGACAAGTTAGAGGTCACAGTGCGTGATATCGGACCGGGGATCGAGAATACCGAAAAGCTGTTTGAGCCGTTTTATACAACCAAGGCGGTTGGCTCCTCCGAAGGGATGGGATTGGGGCTTTCGATCTCATATGGTTTGGTTCAAAGCTTTGGGGGAAATATTCGGGGCGCCAACGTTCAACCCGGAGCAGAATTCACGGTTGAACTGGAATATTACCGCGAAGATGAGGTCGCATGATCAGTAAAGTCCTTTTGGTTGATGACGATGCCGCTGTTCGCGAGGCTTTGGCGCAGACGCTAGAGCTTGCCGACTATGCGCCGATCACTGCGGGCTCGTTTGTGGCGGCCAAAGACCATATTCGCGAGGATTTTCCCGGTGTGATCGTGTCAGACATACGTATGCCCGGGCGGGACGGTTTTCACCTGCTGAGCTTTGCGCACGAGGTCGATCCCGAATTGCCTGTCATTCTTTTGACCGGGGAAGGTGATATTCCGATGGCTGTTCAGGCCATGGGCAAAGGCGCGTTCGACTTTTTAGAGAAACCCTGCGCTGCATCTGATCTTTTGGCGGTGCTGGAAAGGGCGATCTCAGCGCGCAATCAAGTGCTGGAGCAGCGCGCGGTCAAACAGGAATTGGAACGCGGTGATCCTGCAGCACGGCTATTGTTCGGTCTATCTCCGCAGGCAGAAGCGTTGCGGGATCGCGTGCGTACGGTTGCACCGACCGGTGCCGAAGTGTTGGTAACAGGTCCCGCAGGTAGTGGTATTTCAAAGGTGGCCGAAGTCATCCACCTGATGTCGCCGTTTGGACAGGGCCCGTTTGTAAAGCGGCCTGCATCAGGATTGACGGTTCAGGATTTGACCCAAATCTGCGAAGGGGCCGACGGAGGCTCTTTGTTTCTGGATGAAATTTCGGCAATGCCGCAAGCGACCCAGTATGCCGCGCTTGAATTGGTCGAGCAGGGGATAGGGGCGCGTATTCTGGCCGGAACAACGACGGATCTGGCGGAACTTTCGTCGAAAGGTGCATTCAACGCCGATTTGTTTTACCGGCTGGACGTGATGCGTGTGCGCATACCGTCTTTGTCTGAGCGTCCCGAAGATATTCCAGTGATATTCAGGCACTATGTGGCGCAGGCGGCAGAGCAGGCTGGAATTGCGCCTCCGGAAATTAACTCGGAACATCTGGCATCCTTGATGGCGCAGGATTGGCCGGGCAATGCGCGATCCCTTATGTCCGCTGCCATGAGGTTCGTGCTGGGAATGCCAGAGGAGGGAGCGCATTCCACCGAATTGGGGCTGAGTGAGCAAATGGCGCAGGTCGAACGCTCGTTATTGATCGCAGCGTTGGGGCGCCACAACGGCAAGGCCTCGGACGCGGCCAAAGCGTTGAAAGTGCCGCGTAAGACGTTCTACGACAAGCTTGCCCGGTACAAAATTCGACCAGAGGACTATCGAAGGTAGTCGGGGCTCCCGCCGACTTTTACTGCCTTGTCATGCAGTTAAAGCCGTCGGGCCGGGCAGCCCGCTGACGCGGCCTGCGGGCGCGCTGAGATTTTTGCGAACCGATTCTAAGGCGACGAATCACAAACAGTGCGAAATTCCGCACAAATTTGGAATTGGATGTGTGGATTTCCGCACTGTGTGCCCATTGGCGCGAGCCCTGATCCCGGATGCCTGCCTATAAGTGATTATGTTTTAATCAAAAATTGACCGAGTGCATCAATGGCCAACAAAAAGTTGAGTGGTACATATCGATTCGGTTCACTCCCCGTCATGTGGCGCATTGAGCGCTTCGAAGATCTATCTATGAAGTCTGGGAGGAAGAGACTGATGAAATTCCTGACAACGGCCGCAACCGCTGTTGCGCTGACAGTGACCGCCACCGCTGGCATGGCTGCCTGCGAAGACGGTGAAATTGTCGTCAAGTTCGCTCATGTAACCAATACAGACAAACACCCCAAGGGGATTGCCGCATCTTTGCTCGAGCAGCGGGTGAATGACGAAATGAACGGCGTCATGTGCATGGAAGTGTTCCCGAACTCGACCTTGTATAACGATGACAAAGTGCTTGAGGCGATGTTGCAAGGCGATGTGCAACTGGCCGCGCCGTCACTGTCAAAGTTCGAGAAGTTCACCAAACAGTTCCGTCTGTTTGACCTGCCGTTCATGTTCAAGAACATCGACGCAGTGGACGCATTCCAGGCCTCGGACGCAGGTCAGGCGATGAAAGACAGCATGCAGCGCCGCGGCCTGCAGGGGCTGGCGTTCTGGCACAACGGTATGAAGCAGATGTCGGCGAACAAACCATTGGTCGATCCGTCGGATGCAGATGGTTTGAAGTTCCGCGTGCAGTCTTCTGACGTTCTGGTGGCGCAAATGGAAGCCATCGGTGGAAGCCCGCAGAAAATGGCATTCTCGGAAGTATACGGTGCGCTGCAGCAGGGTGTTGTGGACGGTCAGGAAAACACTTGGTCGAACATCTACGGCAAGAAGTTCTTTGAAGTGCAGGACGGTATTACCGAAACGAACCACGGCATTATCGACTATCTGGTCGTGACCTCGGTCGATTGGCTGGACAGCCTGGACCCAGAGGTTCGTGAACAGTTCCTGACCATCTTGTCCGAAGTGACCGAGACACGGAACAAAGAAGCGTTTTCTGTGAATGAAGCCGCCAAACAGTCTGTGATCGACGCCGGTGGAACCATCCGCGAGCTGACGCCGGAACAACGTCAGGCGTGGGTCGACACCATGAAGCCCGTTTGGGACAAGTTTGCGGGCGATGTCGGTCAGGACAAGATCGACGCTGCACAAGCAATCAACGCCGGGTTCTGATCCCGGTTCAGACAGCGCGTCGGGGGACTGGGGAGTTATCGACGCGCGGTCAGGGCGGGCCTAGACGGCCCGCCACCCTTTACTCTCATCTACAAAAAATGCGGGGACAGAGAGATGTCTGGTGCGAAACCCGGCCAAGGCGGGCTGGTCGACCATATCGAAGAGACAATGATCGCGCTGTTGTTGGGCATTATGACGGTTGTCACATTTGCCAACGTGATCGCGCGGTTTGTCTTTAACTCCAATATTCTGTGGGCGCTGGAGCTGACGGTTTTCACCTTTGGCTGGTTGGTGCTTTTGGGTGCTTCTTATGCCGTCAAAAAGCACGCACATCTGGGCGTGGATGCGATACTGAACATGCTGCAACCCGCACCGCGCCGTATTCTGGCGCTGATTGCGGTGGCATGCTGTCTGGTGTTCTCGCTGCTGCTGCTCAAAGGGTCGTATGACTATTGGGCCGTGTTTGCAGACTTGCCGCCCACCTCGGGCCGTTGGTTCCCAACGGGGTTTGATACCAGCGCGCGCAGTCAGAGTTTCTACGAAGTTGACGATATCCCAATGGTCGCTCCGCTGCGATTTCTGGAAGACATGATC
The DNA here is from genome assembly GCF_056533365.1 of Ruegeria sp. G5. Lineage (NCBI taxonomy): Bacteria > Pseudomonadati > Pseudomonadota > Alphaproteobacteria > Rhodobacterales > Roseobacteraceae > Ruegeria > Ruegeria sp. G5. The sequence continues at coordinate 16,334 of NZ_JBQFOK010000009.1, forward strand.
AACTATGGCGAAGGATACGAGAAACTTCCCAAAGTCATACCTTACCTGGTTCTTCCAGTTTCTATGGTGTTGTTGGTGTTTCGGTTCAGCCAGGTTGCCGTTCAAATCTGGCGCGGCGAAACCGACCGCCTGGTTGCCAGCCATGAAGTCGAGGACGAGATCGAAGAAGTCCGCGCTCAGCAAGGGGAGCATAACTGATGGACGTCGTACTTCTATTCTCGATGGTCATCGGCCTGCTGCTGATCGGTGTTCCGATTGCGGTGGCGCTTGGCCTCAGTTCGACCCTTTTCTTGCTGATCTATTCCGACAGCTCTTTGGCCTCGGTTGCGGGCACGCTGTTCGAGGCGTTCGAGGGGCACTTTACCCTGCTGGCGATCCCGTTCTTCATTCTGGCGTCGTCCTTTATGACGACCGGAGGGGTGGCCCGTCGGATCATCCGGTTCTCGATTGCTTGCGTGGGGCATTTGCCCGGTGGTCTGGCTATTGCGGGCGTGTTTGCCTGTATGCTCTTTGCCGCGCTTTCTGGGTCGTCCCCTGCGACCGTTGTTGCGATCGGTTCGATTGTGATCGCGGGCATGCGTCAGGTGGGTTACTCCAAGGAATTCGCCGCAGGTGTGATTTGTAACGCGGGTACGTTGGGCATTCTGATCCCGCCGTCCATCGTTATGGTCGTCTACGCCGCCGCCGTTGAGGTTTCGGTCGGACGCATGTTCCTTGCCGGTGTCATTCCGGGCCTGATGGCTGGTCTGATGTTGATGATCACCATCTACATCATGGCCAAGGTAAAGAACTTGCCCAAAGGCGACTGGAAGGGTTGGGGCGAAATCTTCACCTCGGCGCGTGAAGCCGGTTGGGGCCTGTTTCTGATCGTCATCATTCTGGGCGGTATCTACGGGGGCATCTTTACACCGACCGAGGCTGCAGCGGTGGCCGCCGTCTACGCGTTCCTGATCGCCAGCTTTGTCTACAAGGACATGGGGCCGCTCAGCACCGAAGAAGGCACGCCGAACCTGCCGCTGATGAAGAAACCCTATGCGCTGGTGACTGCGTTTTTCCACCCTGACACCAAGCATACGCTGTTCGAGGCAGGCAAACTGACCGTCACACTGCTGTTTGTGATCGCCAACGCGTTGATCCTGAAGCACGTTCTGACGGATGAGCAGGTGCCCCAACACATCGCCAGCGCCATGCTGTCGGCGGGTCTGGGTCCGGTGACCTTCCTGATCGTAGTCAACGTTATTCTGCTGATTGGCGGTCAGTTCATGGAGCCTTCGGGCCTGCTGGTCATCGTCGCACCGCTGGTGTTCCCGATTGCCATTGAGCTGGGCATCGACCCGATCCATCTGGGCATCATCATGGTGGTGAATATGGAGATCGGGATGATTACCCCTCCGGTTGGGCTGAACCTGTTCGTAACCTCGGGCGTCGCTGGTATGCCAATGATGGGCGTGGTCAAGGCAGCACTACCATTCCTGGCCGTGCTGTTCGTCTTCCTGATCATGGTCACGTATATCCCCTGGATATCGACTTTCCTGCCCAATACCTTCATGGGGCCAGAGATCATAACCAACTGACGACGATAAAACTATTCAGAGCCGGGCAGGGAGACTTGCCCGGTTTTTTCATTCAAACATTGTGAAATCAATTTGAGACCTTAAGTAAGGACCAAGGACGACCTTCCCATCATGGGCAATCATTCGGGACGACCCGAACGGATATGAGGTCTGACATGGCTTGGATTTATCTTCTCTTCGCTGGTCTTCTTGAAATCGTGTGGGCAATTTCCATGAAGCAATCGGCAGGCTTTACCCGGCTCTGGCCGACTGTGGTGATGGGCCTGTCAATGATCGGCTCATTTGGTCTTTTGGCCATGGCAATGCGCACACTGCCACTGGGTACTGCCTACGTAATCTGGACCGGTATTGGCGCTATGGGTGCGTTCTTGGTCGGGGTCACGTTTTTGGGCGAAAGCCTGAACGCCACAAGGGTCTTTGCGGCCGTGTTGGTTTTGGCCGGTCTTGTCACAATGAAACTGGCCTGAGCTGAACGCTCAGGCCTTTTGCAATGCTTCAATGATGCCCGAGAAATCCGAAGCCTTCAGGCTTGCTCCGCCGACCAGTGCACCGTCGACATTGGAAACCGCGAAGATTTCAGCAGCGTTGCTGGGTTTGACGGAGCCACCGTAAAGCAGGCGAACCGACCGCCCGACACCTTCGCCAAAGCGGCGCTCGAGCCGCGCGCGGATAAAATCATGCACTTCACCGATCTCGTCCAATGTCGGGACTTTTCCGGTTCCGATGGCCCAGATTGGCTCATAGGCCACGATCAAGTTTTCACCTGTGGATTGATCAGGAATCGATCCGGACATTTGCCCGCCGATAATATCCAACGTATTTGCGGCCTCACGCTGTTCCAAGCTCTCACCGACGCAGATGATGGCTTTCAGACCTGCATCCATTACGGCCCGTGCCTTGGCGCGAACGTCTTCGTTCTGTTCACCGTGGTCTTCGCGCCGTTCCGAGTGTCCCAAAATGACCATATCGGCCCCTGCATCGACCAACATTTCGGCACTGACATCACCGGTATGCGCCCCTGATCCCGCCGCATGGCAATCCTGCCCGCCGACCGAGATGCCGGAGTTGCCAACAGTCTGAGCCGCACGATGAAGCAAGGTCGCGGGAGGGCAGATCAAAACGTCGACCGAAGTGGAAGGGAAGGCTTTGGCCAAAGTGTCGAGCTCTGCCAAGGCCGAAGACGTTCCGTTCATCTTCCAATTTCCCGCCGCTAGCTTGCGCCGCATCATAGATACCCCCAAATAAGCTGTTGTTTGCACTCCGGATAACACCACATAGGCGTGCTGACAATTCTGGTTGCGGAAGACGCCCCAAAACGGCAGATATCCCATGCAATCAATGAGGCCGGTATGATCAACGAACTGAACCTATCCAAGCTGGACCAACGCGACCCGACCGAGGTTGCTCGTTTGCTGCAGTCGATCAGCGAGGTCGGTTTCCTGACGGTTTCCTATACCGGACTCGATGCTGCCCGATGCCAACAAGTCATTGGCGCATACCGAGAGTTTTTTCACTTACCCGCCGCAGAGAAAAAGCGGGTGGATATGGCGGCGACCGGCTCAAACCGGGGTTGGGGGGCGTCGCAGTCTGAACATGTCGACCCGAATGCAAACCCAGATTTCAAAGAGGTTTTCGATTGCGGCTATGAATTGCCAGCGGGCAACGCCTATGTTGATCGCGGGCTGAGCGTCTATGCACCCAATCTCTGGCCAAAGGTCCCAAGCGATTTCCAGAAGGTTGTTCAGGCGTATTACACAGATGCTTGTGCGGTTGCGATGCGCGTTTTGCGAGCGATCGCATATGCCCTTGGCCGTAGCGCGAATAGTTTTGACAGCGCTTTCGAAACCCCGATGGCTTTGTTACGCGGAAACTATTATCCCGAGCGTCCTGCGTGGGCTGGCTCTCGGGATTTTGGCATCGGCGCACATACCGACTACGGATGCCTTACGCTTTTGGCGACAGACGGCACACCGGGTCTCGAGGTGAAGATGCCCGATGGTCATTGGGAACAAATCACGGCGTCGCCCGGCACGTATGTTATTAACTTCGGAGAGATGCTGGAGTTTTGGACAGCAGGTCGGGTCAAAGCGACCCTTCACCGGGTAATCGGCGGGAATGAAGAAAGAATCTCGGTGCCGTTATTTTTCAACCCGTCTTACGACACCAATGTTGCCCCGCCTGAAGCGGACAAGGTTATCCGCGCGGGCGATCATCTGACACGCCGGTTCAACGAAACATACGTCCATTTGAAAGCGTCTTAGCCTTGGGTCGACAGGCTTTCATCAAACTTGATCGACTCACCGCAGCCACAGGCATCAACGACGTTCGGATTTCTGAACTTGAATCCCGACTCCAGTAGCGACACTTCGTAGTCGATCTCGGTGCCGAACAAAAACATCTGGGCCATCGGCGCGATCATGACGCGTGCGCCATCTTGCTCGACCACCTCGTCGTTGGCATCCGCTTCGTCGACATAGTCCATGGTATATTCCATACCCGCGCAGCCACCTTTTTTTACGCCAATGCGCAGGCCCGCGTGTCCGCCCGTTTCCATCAGGCGTACGATTTGAGCTGCCGCTTTAGGCGTCATCGTCACGGCTTGTTTGCCGGGAATGCCGAACATGGTGATCTCCGTTGTCGCGCGTCACACATAACTTAGTGGGGCGAGGCGACAGTCTCAAGTCATAGCAGGGCTTCTTACCTAACTTTTACGGTCAGGCAAATGTCGGTGGTCGTCGATTTAACTTTGCTTGCCTTATGAAGCCTGCGCGTCCTAGCCTAGTAAATATCGAGCATTTTCTGAAGACACAGGAGGCAATCATGCACGCAGGATTTAGAAAAATAACAATATTACATTTGCTTGTCCTTTTTTCCTTAACTGGCACCGCCGTAAATGCCGCGAGTGAGGACAAGCGTCACCCAGTCAATTGCGCAACGGCCGAAGGTGATTTGCGCGCCATAGCGGCAGAACGAAAACACGCGCAGGATCAACAGGTGGAAAGTGTAGCCGCCATTACACCAGCCGGGGCGTTGTTGGGCCTTGTAACGGGGACCGAGAAGAAAAGGTTATCCATGCTTTCAGGGGATTACGTAAAGCAGCTCGACCAAAGAGCTGACGAAATCAGGACCACTTGCGGGGTAGAATGACCCCTAAAAACTAAAAAACCGCTGCACGGTGGCAGCGGTTTTTCAAAGAAATCTTGTGTGTCGCGGCTGGGTTTACATGAATCCCAGTTCTAGACGCGCTTCGTCTGACATCATCTCCATGCCCCAGGGGGGCTCCCAAGTCAGTTCTACGTCAACATCTTTAACGCCGGCAACCGGTTCAATTGCCTCGACGATCCAGCCCGGCATTTCGCCGGCAACCGGGCAGCCCGGAGCCGTGAGCGTCATGATCACCTTGACCGCATTGTCCTGAGCGATGTCTATCGTGTAGATCAGGCCCAGATCGTAGATATTCACCGGTATTTCAGGGTCATAGACGGTGCGGCAAGCCTCTACCACTGCGTCATACAGCGGGTGTTCAATGGTCGAAGGCGCGATCAGTGGTGTGCCTTCAAACTGTTCACTCGGGTGAGTCATTCGTGCCTCGGGTCTGTTTCCTGAGCTTTTATATAGGGAAAGCCACGGGCAGCGTCCAGTAGTGCCGTGGCGCCCATTGAGGGCGCCGACGGATTTATTCGTTGATGTCGTGCTTGAATGTCTTCACCTGACCATGAGGCAAGGAAAACATTCGACGCAGGGCCAGCCATGCAACTAGCGACAATACCGCAAAGATCAAAAGCAGAACCGGCAGTGACGGAGTAATTCCCGGAATGACCAGCAACAGGCCCGTTATGGCGGCCCCGATGGCAAACCCGAGGAAGATGAACCCTGGCAGGACGATTTCCAGAATTCCCAGCGCCAAAGCAGCCGCCAGCCAGATCCACCATGTCAGCCAGAACGGATCGGCCATTATTTTCCTCCCCTCAGCATTTTGAACGCATCGCCAAACGCCTCAAGCGCATTTGCGGGTAGGACGATTGTTTGTGCACCATCACCATTACCCAAGGCGTTAAGGGCTTCGACTTGTTTCAGCGCAACTTGATATTGCGCAGCCTCAATGCCGTTGTCCTGAATCGCTTTGGCGACAACGCCAGTTGCGTAGGCTTCGGCCTCGGCCTCAATCCGACGGGCTTTAGCAGATTGTTCCGCGGCGTAGAGTTCGGCATCCGCCTGCAACTCGACCGAGCGTTTCTGTCCTTCGGCTTCTGTCACCTGGGCACGGCGGGCACGTTCAGCGTTCAACTGTTGCAACATCGCATCACGCGTTGCCTGATCAAGGTTAACATCCAGAATTTCGGCGCGCGTCACTTGGATACCCCAATCATCCACGGCGGTTTCTACGCTTTCCTGAATGCGGGTGATCAACTGCGCGCGGTTCGACTGAACTTCGTCCAGATCCATCTTACCAATTTCTGCACGGACAATACCTGCAACGGTGGTCGCGATGGCGCCATCAACGTCGCGGATACGGTAAACGGTCTTTTCAGGCTCGAGAATTCGGTAGAAAACCGATGTGTCGATTTGAACAAGAACGTTGTCCTTGGTGATCGCGTCTTGCGTGGCGTTCGGCAACTGGCGTTCAAGGATGGATATCTTGTGACGCGCAACATCAAGAAAAGGGACGATAAAGTTGATGCCGGGGCCAAGTACCGAGTGAAGGCGCCCAAACCGTTCGACCACATATTTTTCCGACTGCGGCACGATTTTTATGCCTTTGAAAATCACAACGACGATCAAGACCGCCGCTAGCAGGTAGATGATATTCGACGAAAGCAATCCTATTATCTGGTCTTCAGTCATATCTGTCCTCGTTTATTGTGTACTATAGTATACATTTGGGTATTGAATCGCCCATTTTCAACTCAGGTATGGATGGAATAGCTGGTGATGCAAGTCTTTGAACCTGTGTATGTGTTGGGGAAACAGCTAAATGTGGCTGCTTTGCATCCCTGGTTGATTGCGCTATCGGGCAGGGATGAAACTGATTATCGACACAGATCCCGGTATCGACGACGCGATGGCGATTGTCTATGCCGTTGCCGCGCCCGAGATAGACTTGCTTGGGCTAACAACGGTCTTCGGCAACACACACGTGCATCAATACAGCCGCAATGCCCGGTTTTTACTGCATAAACTTGGATCGCCCGCTTCGGTCGCCGAAGGTGCAAAGGCCGCGCAGGGCAAGGATACTCACATACCATCTGATCGCGTGCATGGGCCCGAAGGGTTCGGTGACGTGGTCGATATCCCTCAGATCGGTGAAAATCATCTGTTGAAAGCAGCGGAATACCTGGTTGAAATGGCCAGAGCGCATAAGGGCGAACTGGTTGTTTGTGCAGTGGGTCCATTGACCAATGTCGCCGCCGCGATGCGTTTGGATTCTCAGTTTTCGTCCAATATCAAACGGTTGGTCATTATGGGTGGCGCTGTGTTTTGTCGCGGCAACGTCACAGACCACGCCGAGGCGAATATTTACCATGACGTCCAGGCGGCGGATGAGGTTTTCGCAGCTCCGCCAGAAACGGTTTTGGTGGGCTTGGATGTGACGCTAAAGACGCTCTACAAACCGGCCGATTTCGAGGCTTTGGCGTTACAGGCACCTGAAATCGGCGGTTTTATTCGAGATATTTCCAAGTTCTACCTGCGTTTCTACAAAGAAGTCAGCGGTTTGGATGGATGCGGCTTGCACGACTCAACAGCGGTAATCGCCTGCACACATGCAGCGATGTTTGATATGGTTGAAACCGGTATTTGTGTTGTTACAGATGGCCCAGAGTTTGGTGCAACACGTGTTGACGCGACACGCCCTGCGGTCCGCGTTTGTCGCGATGTCGACGGGGCGGGGGTCGTCGACCTGTTTACGAGACGGGTCGCATCACTTGCGTGACGGGTTGCAATAGGCACTCAGATAAGGCAAATGCTGGCCGGTTCTGATACCCTGAGGCCCCAATGACCGACCGTTTTTCATTTGATCTGAAAGCCACAGACGGCAAAGCCCGGACCGGTGTAATTCGTACACCACGTGGCGATGTGCGAACGCCCGCTTTCATGCCGGTTGGAACGGCAGCGACCGTTAAGGCAATGATGCCCGAAAGCGTGCGGGAAACTGGCGCGGACATTCTGCTGGGCAATACTTACCACCTGATGTTGCGTCCGACGGCCGAAAGGATCGACCGTCTGGGTGGATTGCATAAGTTCATGAATTGGGAGCGTCCGATCCTGACGGACTCGGGTGGGTTTCAGGTCATGTCGCTGGCCGGGTTGCGCAAATTGACGGAAAAAGGCGTGACCTTCAAATCCCATATTGATGGGTCGAAACATGAGCTTACACCTGAACGTTCTATGGAAATCCAGCGCTTGCTTGGGTCAGATATCGTGATGTGTTTTGACGAATGCCCTGCTTTGCCCGCGGATCGGGATCGCATTGCCGAGTCGATGCGTCTGTCAATGCGGTGGGCGCAGCGTTCGCGCGATGCGTTCGGTGATCGGCCGGGGCATGCTTTGTTTGGTATTCAACAAGGTGGGCTAGAACAGGATTTTCGTGAGGAGTCCGCCCAATCACTTAAGGAGGTCGGGTTTGAAGGGTACGCTGTCGGCGGTCTGGCCGTTGGAGAGGGTCAGGAGGCCATGTTTAGCGTCCTGGATTTCGCCCCTGATATGCTGCCGCAAGACAAACCGCGCTACCTGATGGGGGTCGGCAAACCTGATGATATCGTCGGTGCGGTTGCCCGGGGTATAGATATGATGGATTGTGTCTTGCCGTCTCGATCGGGGCGGACGGGGCAGGTTTTTACACGTTATGGCGTCGTGAACATCAAAAACGCCCGCCACGCTGACGATCCCAGGCCTCTGGATGAAAAATGTACATGCCCGGCGTGTTCGCACTATTCTCGGGCCTACTTGCATCACGTTTTCCGCGCCAACGAGATGATCTCAGGCATGCTTCTGACATGGCATAACCTTCATTACTTTCAAGAAATTATGGAGGGTATGCGAAGTGCAATATCCGCAGGATCATTTGATCTGTGGCAGGATGATTTCCATGCGCAACGTGCGCAAGGCGATATTGAGCGACACTGATTCAACAGTCACAAAACCTGGTTTCATGCGATGAAATTTGGCACTGAGCGTAAACAAAAACCCGAATCCATGGGCGAATCCGCAGCAGGTGAAAGCAGAATGGCACTTGTCGTTTGCGCGGATGAAAATCTCGCTTGGCAGGCTGTTTTCTTTTTGAACCGAGTTTTACAATTCCACGGCGGTTCGTTGGATTGTTTTTTTTATTCCAATCAGCCTTTACCTACAGAATTGGAGAAAATTCTCTCGTCAGACGTTAATGTCGTCGTAAAGGATAAAAGCGTAATTCCATTCGAAAAATTCAAGACAACTCGACGTTTTACATTGACTTCTTTACTTCGAATTACAGCACTTGAAGAGCTGTGCCCAAAATACGTGCGTGTCGTGTATTGTGATGTCGATATGTTCCTGCGTTGGGGCGACCTCAACGAGCTTCGGAACTTTGACTTTGAAGGCAAGCCGATGGCTGCTGTTAGAGATGCGCAATATTGGTCGATGAGCGACTGCGACGTCATCCGGGACGCTGATCATTTGGTGGCGGGGCAAGAGCAGAACTATTTCAACTCGGGCTTTCTAGTCGCAAATAGCAAAGAGTTTCTGTCTCAAGGTATTGCCGAAAAGGCTGTAAACTTTCTGATGGAACATGGGAAAACCCTTGTCTACGCGGATCAGACTGCATTGAACTACGCGCTTTCTGCGAATTGGCGCGAATTGCCTCCAAGTTGGAATTGGCAAATGCATAAAGGTGACGGGTTCCTCGCTTGGGCCGTCAATCCACGTATCGTGCATTTTTCGGGTAGAAATAAGCCATGGAACGGAGCTCTGTTTCTGATGGACGAATATTACTCAAGCGCTATGGAAGAGTTTCTGAAACATAACGGGCTAGATACAGAGGCGGCCACCCTTAGAGAAGCGGTCTGGGGGAATGAGTTTCAACCAATATTGCTACGCCGACGTGCGAGGCGATCGCGAAGTGCGGTAGATCGCTATGAAAAAATCAAGGAATACCTTAGCAGAAAAGATTTTGCGACAGTTTGGTAGCGGGCGCTTGGACACGAATTCTGGTGTAAGTTTTGTTAGGACGTCTTGTAGTTGCTAGACTGTCGGGTCATTCTAGATCACGACACATGGCGATGAGGTTGAAATGGGGCCATCACACCCCACCTTTATCGTCCAAACAGGAGACGGTCAGGCGTTGCCTCTAGAAGGGACCGGTGCCGTCTTGCGAATGATAAGGATAGAGCATGCAAGAGCCTCTTAATTCCTCGTACCCTGTACTGCCGCTGCGCGATATCGTGGTGTTCCCACATATGATCGTGCCGCTGTTTGTGGGCCGGGAAAAATCCGTCCGCGCACTGGAAGAAGTGATGCAGGACGACAAGCAGATTCTGCTGTCCAGCCAGATTGATCCGGGCGACGATGATCCGGTCGAGGACGGGATTTACCGGTCCGGTGTTCTGGCAAACGTTTTGCAGTTGCTGAAATTGCCGGACGGCACTGTGAAGGTGCTGGTCGAAGGGCAAGCACGTGTGCAGATCACCGAGTTTCTGGAAAACGAAGAGTTCTTTGAGGCACGCGCGGAATATCTGACCGAGATACCCGGCGATGTGACCACGACCGAGGCACTTTTGCGCACTGTCGCGGACGAGTTCGAGCGTTACGCCAAAGTCCGCAAGAACATCCCCGAAGAGGCGTTGACCGCCGTGGGTGAGACCACAGAGCCCGCAAAACTGGCTGATCTTGTGTCCGGTCACTTGGGCATTGAGGTTGAGCAAAAGCAGGAGCTGCTTGAGACGCTTTCGGTCAGTGAGCGGCTGGAAAAGGTCTATGGCCTGATGCAGGGCGAGATGTCGGTGCTTCAGGTCGAGAAAAAGATCAAGACACGCGTCAAATCCCAGATGGAGAAGACGCAGCGCGAGTATTATCTGAATGAGCAGATGAAAGCCATTCAGAAGGAGCTTGGCGATGGCGAGGACGGCAGCAACGAAGTTGCCGAACTGGAAGCTAAGATCACTGAGACCAAGCTGTCCAAGGAAGCGCGCGAGAAGGCTGAGGGCGAGCTGAAAAAGCTCAAGAACATGTCGCCCATGTCGGCCGAAGCCACCGTGGTGCGAAACTATCTGGATTGGATCCTCGCCTTGCCGTGGGGCACGAAATCGCGTGTCAAAAAGGACCTGGGTCGCGCGCAAGACATTCTGGATGCCGATCACTATGGGCTTGAGAAGGTCAAAGAGCGGATCGTTGAGTATCTGGCGGTCCAGCAGCGCTCGAAAAAGCTGAAAGGCCCGATCCTGTGCCTTGTCGGCCCTCCGGGTGTGGGTAAAACTTCGCTGGGTAAGTCGGTTGCCAAGGCGACCGGGCGTGAGTTCATTCGCATCTCGCTTGGTGGCGTGCGCGACGAATCCGAGATTCGGGGTCACCGCCGGACTTACATCGGCTCGATGCCCGGTAAGATCATTCAAGCGCTGAAAAAGGCGAAAACCACGAACCCGCTGATCTTGTTGGATGAAATCGACAAGATGGGGCAGGATTTCCGTGGCGACCCGGCCTCGGCCATGCTCGAGGTGTTGGACCCGGAACAGAACAGCACTTTCATGGACCACTACCTTGAAGTTGAATACGACCTGTCCAACGTGATGTTCCTGACCACGTCGAACAGCTATAACATGCCTGGGCCTCTGCTGGACCGGATGGAGATCATCCCGCTGGCCGGTTACACCGAAGAGGAAAAGTCCGAGATCGCCAAGCAGCACCTGATCAGCAAACAGGTCAAAAACCACGGCCTCAAAGCCAAGGAATTTGAACTGACCGATGACGCGCTGCAGTCCATCATCCGCACCTATACCCGTGAGGCGGGTGTGCGGAATCTTGAGCGTGAGATCGCCAAGGTGGCGCGGAAGTCGCTGACCAAGATCATCAAGAAAGAGGCCGAATCCGTTACGGTGACGTCCGATAACTTGGATGAGTTCCTTGGCGTGCCCAAGTTCCGCTATGGTTTGGCGGAACAGGACGATCAGGTAGGTGTTGTGACCGGTCTGGCGTGGACTTCGGTCGGTGGTGACCTGCTGCACATCGAGGCGCTGAAATTACCTGGAAAAGGTCGGATGAAGACCACGGGTAAACTGGGCGACGTGATGAAGGAATCCATTGATGCAGCTTCGTCCTATGTGCGGTCGATCTCTCCGCAGATTGGGGTAAAGCCGCCCAAGTTCGACACGTTGGATATTCACGTACACGTTCCGGACGGGGCAACGCCCAAGGACGGACCGAGTGCCGGTCTGGCGATGGTGACATCCATCGTGTCCGTGCTGACCGGAATCCCGGTTCGTAAGGATATAGCCATGACGGGAGAGGTGTCACTGCGTGGTAACGCGATGCCGATCGGTGGCCTTAAAGAAAAGCTGCTGGCGGCTCTGCGTGGTGGGATCAAGACTGTGCTCATCCCCGAGGAAAACGAAAAGGATCTGGCCGATATTCCCGACAATGTGAAGGAAGGGCTAGAGATTATTCCGGTGACCCATGTATCCGAGGTGCTGAAGCAGGCATTGGTTCGTGAACCCGAAGCGATCGAATGGGACGAAGCGGCTGAAGAAGCGGCTGCCGCAGCGGCTAAGACATCCGACAGCTCGGGTGCGGCGGCGACTACCCACTAATTTCAGAAAACTGTGGGCGGGACTTTCGTCTCGCCCATAGTTCTATCACACACGCACTTCATCGGTAGTGAGACTAGTCCGGCCAAGAGGGGAATGGTGGGTGATAAGAGATTTGAACTCCTGACATCTTCGATGTGAACGAAGCGCTCTACCACTGAGCTAATCACCCATGAGCCGGCTTCTTAGCGCGAGACTTTTTGCTGCGCAAGACAGGGTCGATATGTTCACAAAGACATCAGGCAAAACGCGCCCCGAAGGTTTCGGGGCGCATTGTTTGTTATCCCGGCAGACCCGGCAATCTGGCCAGAACGCCGCGGCGTCCAAATGTCGTTCCGCGTTCGTTGCCAAAGTTCACACGTACACCTACGTTGATATAGGCCTCATTCGAGCTGCCAGAGACCAGCGGTGAAGAGATATGGGCGACACCGACTTTGCCGTAAACCTCAGCATTGTCAGCAGCGGCATACGTAGCACCAAGGGCAAACAGGTTATAATCCAGTGCGCCGATGAAATTGTCCACGATGTCAAAACTGGCGTTTAGTTCCCAATTGTCATTCAGGTCAGTCTTGGCCGCGATACCGAAAATAGTTCCGTCGAGATCAGAGACATTGCTTAGGTCATGACGGCCCAGGTAACCTTCGATCTCGGCGGGGCCGGCGTCAAATCCGGCTTCGATTCCGTAGAAATCAAAGTCAGCTTCGTCCAGATCCTCTTGGCCACAGAATGCACCGAAAGAGGCGTTTCCGCTTGTGTGCCAGTTGCCGTGTACTGTCCAGTTTGTGGCAGTTTCACCAAAGTCCTGAAAGCGGTATGCTCCCAGGTCCAATTGCGCGCTGAATGCGCGTGAGAAAGCCAGCTCACCTGAACCGTTCAGGTTGTAGACATCCCCGAGGTCGGTATCAGTGAAAGTCGAATAGCCTAAATCAATGTAGCCACCGGAAATTTCGACAGCTTGCGCAGTTCCTACACTAAAAGATGCAATTAATGCGCTGCAAATAAACAGTTTATTCACGTTTCTGCTCCGTTTTTGGTTTTGTTGCTTCAGGTTCTGAATTGAGACCTGATCAGCGGGCGCAGCCTTATGGTGATTCCTCTCCAGGGTGTATCGGTTGGCCGGAAATTTCCTATCCTGTTGCTAGGTAAACACATTCGAATATTCACGTGCTGGGCCTGGGCCTTCGAAGCCCCCGAAAACCAATGCCTATATCAAGTGTGCAGGTCGGTACGCATCACGCCATTCAATCACGCACTGCGTAAAATTCCGGAATTCGGAAAAAACTTCAAAACGCCGCTTGACGCTGCCCGAGCCTAGCCATAATACACCCAAACGTTCAGCGACGAACGTGCAGCGGGCGGTTGTAGCTCAGTTGGTTAGAGTACCGGCCTGTCACGCCGGGGGTCGCGGGTTCGAGCCCCGTCAACCGCGCCATCGCTGCCATCCTTGGTCCAGGTCAAAGGCCACGAAAATAGATGCGCGGTTGTAGCTCAGTTGGTTAGAGTACCGGCCTGTCACGCCGGGGGTCGCGGGTTCGAGCCCCGTCAACCGCGCCATTTTCTTCTCAATCTTCAGTTTTAAACGATCCCTGCATGACAAAACGACAATCGTGATGAAATTTGTCAGTAGAGATCGGCAATAAACTGATTGTTCACTATTCGTTCTAACTTTTCTGTTGGAGACTCAGTGCCGCTCGCCTATTTCTAGGACACTTGTGTTTTGGGGGCCAAGCATGGCTGAGCTGAAGAATATTGAGGTGCGCGGAGCGCGCGAGCATAACCTCAAAGGTATCGACGTAGATATCCCACGGGACCAGTTGGTGGTTATCACGGGGCTGTCCGGGTCGGGTAAGTCGTCCCTCGCGTTTGATACCATCTATGCCGAGGGTCAGCGTCGCTATGTCGAAAGCCTGTCGGCCTATGCGCGCCAGTTCCTGGATATGATGGAAAAGCCCGATGTGGATCATATCAGCGGCTTGTCCCCGGCAATTTCGATCGAACAAAAGACGACTTCTAAGAACCCACGTTCGACCGTAGGAACCGTGACCGAGATTTACGACTATCTGCGACTGCTTTTTGCGCGTGCGGGAACCCCGTACAGCCCGGCCACAGGGTTGCCGATTGAAGCCCAGCAGGTTCAGGACATGGTGGATCGCATCATGGCCATGGAGGAGGGCACTCGTGGCTATCTGCTGGCCCCGATCGTTCGCGACCGCAAAGGGGAATACAAGAAAGAGTTCCTAGAGCTCCGTAAACAGGGTTTCCAACGCGTAAAGGTGGATGGAGAGTTCTATGAATTGGACGAACCGCCCACGCTGGACAAGAAGTTCCGCCATGACATTGATGTGGTCGTGGATCGTCTGGTTGTGCGTGAGGGTATGGAAACCCGGCTGGCGGATAGCCTGCGAACGGCGTTGGATCTGGCGGATGGGATCGCCATCCTTGAAACCGCGCCACGCGAAGGCGACCCCGAGCGGATTACGTTCAGCGAAAACTTTGCCTGCCCGGTAAGCGGCTTTACGATCCCGGAGATTGAACCGCGCCTCTTTTCCTTTAACGCTCCGTTCGGCGCTTGCCCGGATTGTGACGGGTTAGGGGTGGAACTGTTTTTTGACGAACGCCTAGTCGTTCCCGACCAGACACTTAAGTTGTATGACGGCGCCTTGGCGCCGTGGCGCAAGGGGAAGTCTCCGTATTTTCTGCAGACGATCGAAGCGATTGCCCGGCACTACGAATTCGACAAGAACACTGCGTGGAAAGATCTGCCTGAAAAGGTCCAGCAGGTATTCCTGCGTGGTTCAGGCGACGAAGAGATACAGTTCCGCTATGACGAAGGTGGCCGCGTTTATCAGGTAACGCGCAACTTTGAAGGCGTGATCCCGAATATGGAACGGCGCTATCGTGAGACAGATAGCGCCTGGATTCGCGAAGAATTCGAACGCTATCAAAACAATCGCCCTTGCGGGGCGTGCCATGGGTTCCGGTTGCGGCCCGAAGCGCTTGCGGTAAAGATCGCTGGGCTGCATGTAGGCGAAGTTGTTCAAATGTCGATCAAAGACGCTCTGCACTGGGTTGAACAGGCTCCGAACCATCTTAGCACCCAGAAGAATGAGATCGCGCGTGCCATTCTCAAGGAAATACGCGAGCGTTTGGGTTTTCTGAATAACGTTGGTTTGGAATATCTTACACTGTCTCGCTCAAGCGGGACGCTTTCGGGTGGTGAAAGCCAGCGAATTCGCTTGGCCAGCCAAATCGGCTCAGGTTTGACTGGCGTTCTATATGTGTTGGACGAACCATCGATAGGTCTGCACCAGCGCGACAATGACCGGCTGCTTGGAACGCTGAAGAACCTTCGCGATCAGGGCAACACGGTGATTGTGGTCGAGCACGACGAAGAAGCTATCCGCGAGGCCGATTACGTTTTTGATATTGGCCCCGGCGCTGGTGTGCATGGCGGACAAGTGGTGAGCAAAGGAACACCAAGTGAAATCGCAGCGGATGCGGCGTCGATGACCGGTCAGTATCTGTCGGGTACCAGAGAAATCTCGGTACCGGCGGATCGCCGAAAAGGTAACAAAAAGAAAGTCAAAGTCGTCAAAGCTACGGGCAACAACCTCAAGAACGTTTCGGCCGAATTCCCGCTTGGGAAATTCGTGTGCGTGACCGGGGTTTCCGGTGGTGGAAAATCAACTTTGACCATCGAAACGTTGTTCAAAACGGCTTCGATGCGTCTGAACGGCGCGCGGCAAACTCCGGCCCCGTGTGAAACCATCAAGGGGTTAGAGCATCTGGACAAAGTTATAGATATTGACCAACGCCCAATCGGGCGGACTCCGCGTTCAAATCCAGCAACTTACACTGGTGCCTTCACCCCAATCCGGGATTGGTTTGCGGGATTGCCCGAAGCTAAGGCACGTGGCTACAAACCCGGTCGTTTCAGCTTTAACGTCAAAGGCGGTAGATGCGAGGCGTGCCAGGGTGATGGCGTCATCAAGATCGAAATGCACTTTTTGCCTGATGTCTATGTCACCTGTGAAACGTGCAAAGGCGCGCGGTATAACCGTGAAACACTTGAGATCAAATTCAAGGGTAAGTCCATCGCCGATGTTCTTGATATGACAGTCGAAGATGCACAAGAGTTCTTCAAGGCAGTGCCATCGATCCGGGATAAAATGGATGCACTGGCGCGCGTCGGTTTGGGTTACATCAAGGTAGGCCAGCAAGCCACGACCCTGTCGGGGGGCGAGGCGCAGCGGGTGAAGCTGTCCAAGGAATTGTCTAAACGTTCGACGGGTCGGACATTGTACATCCTGGATGAGCCAACCACAGGACTACATTTCGAAGACGTCCGTAAGCTGTTGGAAGTTCTGCATGAACTCGTTGATCAGGGAAACACCGTCGTCGTGATTGAGCATAACCTGGACGTGGTTAAAACGGCTGACCACATCATTGATATTGGTCCCGAGGGTGGTGATGGCGGCGGTGAAATCGTTGCGACCGGCACCCCGGAAGAGGTTGCTCTGGTCGAGCGCAGCCACACTGGGCGCTACCTCAAGCAAATGCTTAATCCTGAGCAGGTTGCGGCAGAATGAGTCCTGCCGCAGCTGTTGTTTCTTAGCCTAATAGTGGGCGTATCTGAGCATGTGCCAATGAAGCAATAACGGCGGGAAAAACAGAAAAACAAAGCCGAAATAGTAGTAGGCAAAGAACATCAGTGGCAGCCAAAGAAGAACACCGACCAGGCCCACAAAGCCCGAGATACGGGTTGCGATGCCGGGGGTAACAACTCTGTTCAAGCCGGCATGAAGCAGACGCCCTCCATCCAGCGGCATCAATGGCAGCATGTTGAATACGGTTAGCCACAAGTTCAGTTCGGCTGCCACGGCCAATACCCATCCAAGCTGGGGCGAGGCAACCATCGGCTCCAACAGTGAACAAATTGCCCACAGGGAAAGGTTCACGATGGGGCCCATCGCAACAATCAGTTCGTCTTCATAGGATGAGGTTGATCGTGCATGCTCGCAAAACCCGCCGCCGCCCCAAAGGACCACGCGTTTGACGGGAATACCCTGAACAAGGCAGCCCCAAGCGTGACCCAATTCATGCAGAAGGATTGAGGCAAGTAAAATGGCCACAAATCCAAGCGCGTAGGGCAGGCTGTCTGGATCAAAGTTAAACCCAACAACGATCAGAACCAGGAAAATCAAGCTTTGACTAAACTGTATCGGAACATTCCACGGGCCGCGGAACTCAAATATCGTGGCTTCGCTGTTCATATTCAATCCTCGTAATAACGAGAATCGTGGTGACGCTAAATTGCGTCAAAAGTTAGGAGCTACCGCCATAGTTGCGCAAACGCGGTTCAATCCAACAAATTCTGTGGCTCGTTGGCCGCAGGTCTGCGTTTCTCAATAAAGGATATCAGCGACGGCACCGATCAGGTTCAGCACTTTCCGTGTCTCTGGATCAACGCGATAGACGTAATCGCCCGCGCGAATATAGCTACCGCCGCGTTGCAGCCCATAGCGATAGGGGTCATTGATCCAACGGTAATCGCGGTTGATGAAGTCCCCATTTCGGTAGAGCTTCTTCGCCTGACCAGGAGGGACACAGGGAACGTTTTTCTTGGCAAGGCCCGGCGGACAGTGTCCGGCTTTGCCTTTTACCAGTTGAGGTTCGACACGGAACACTTTGTCACTGTGTTTGCTATGCCCTTTTCCATTACCTGCAATCCCTGCTGCAGGGCTAAGGGTCAGAGCCAATATGGACAGTGCGATAGGCAGCGCGCGCGACATGATGTTTTCCGAATACAACGATATGGTTTGATCATTACATGCGCACGCGGTGCTTTTGGGTCAACCCTATAGGCGACAACACGCCGAGCGCTGTGTCAACTTCGCCCACGCTTTTCAAAGCGCGGCAACATCGCCGAGAAATCCTTGCCCAGACCATCTTCTTCCTCGACAAACCGGGCGTACAGTTCGGTTGCCGATTGACCCATAGGTGTATCTGCATCCGAGCTTTCGGCAGCTTGTTGGCTAAGACGCAGGTCTTTCAGCATGAGTTCTGCAGCGAAACCGGGTTGATAGTCATTATCCGCAGGGCTGGCAGGGCCAACGCCCGGGGCAGGGCAATAGGCGTTCATCGTCCAGCTATACCCCGAAGACGTGCTGACGACGTCGAACATCTTTTGTCGGTCCAGCCCAAGCTTGTCAGCCAGCGCGAACGCTTCGCACGTCGCGATCATGGTGACACCCAAAATCATGTTGTTGCAGATCTTTGCGGCTTGCCCCGCGCCGGATACTCCGCAGTGCACCGCTTTCTGCCCCATGATGTCAAACAGCGGGGCGGCCTTGGCAAAGGCTTCATCGCTCCCTCCGGCCATAAAGGTCAGCGTACCGGCCGCGGCGCCGCCAATACCGCCCGACACCGGAGCGTCCACGGCCTGCACGCCAACCGCGCTAGCCTGATCCGCAACGGCGCGCGCGCTGTCGACATCCACCGTAGAACAGTCTACCCAAACAGACCCGGAATCCATGGCAGGCAGGATCTCGTCTGCGACCGAGCGAAGGATTGGTCCGTTGGGCAACATGGTTATGACAATGTCCGCTCCGGCGGCCGCTTCGGCCCCGGAAGATGCCATTCTGACACCCGGGACATTTACATCTGCCATATCAAAACCGGTCACCTCGTGTCCGGCTTTGGCCAGATTGGCGGCCATTGGGTTTCCCATATTCCCGAGGCCGATAAACCCGATTTTCATTTCAATCCTCCTCGAATGTCAGGGTATCCTTACCCAATGGCTGTAGCATTTTTGAAACGTCTACAGCCGGCACTGGTTGATCTTTGTACCGCCATCGCGGGTTGCGATCTTTGTCGATGATCTGTGCTCTGATGCCTTCCAGAAAATCGCCATGTTCCATCGCGCGAAATGTGAACCGGTATTCCAGTTCAAGCGCTTTTCTGATGCTCAGGTTGGTTGAACGCAGCCGATGGAGTATCTCAATCGTGCATGCCATCGAAAGCGGCGCACTGCGGTTCATAAGCTTTAAGGCATTCGCGGCGATCTCTTTGTCGGAATGGCGCAAGGTGTTTAGCACGTCCTGCAAGGTTTCGCCGTCAAAACACGCATCTATATCGGTTCGAATGCTTGCCAAGGTACCGTCCTGCGGCATTTCTGCATGGCTGGCCAAATGCTCAAGATCACCCGAAGCCTCAAGCATTTCGATTAGGTCAGGCCAATTCGCCTGTGGTATGTAATGATCGGCAAACCCGGCGAAGATCGCGTCACTTGCGTTCATCCGATAACCGGTTGTTCCCAGGTATTCTCCGATCCGACCGGGTGCGAGCGAAAGCATCAAGGTGCTTCCGACATCAGGAACCAGCCCAATTCCACATTCAGGAAGGGCGATCTGACTGCTTTCGCCAACAACGCGATGGCTTCCGTGGCACCCGATACCTACGCCTCCGCCCATAGTGAAACCTTGCAAAAAGCTCACGATTGGTTTGGGGTATTCGAAGATCACGGCATTCAGCCGATACTCGTCGCGCCAGAACGTGCGGCCATAGGTGAAGTCACCTTGTTTCCCTGTGTCGTATAATTCGGCGATGTCGCCACCTGCGCAAAACGCCTTTTCACCTTCGGCGTCCAGAATGATCAGGTCGATTGCATCGTCTTCGCGCCAGTTACGCAGCGTGGCATCAATAGCCATGCACATATCGTAACTGAGAGCGTTCAGAGCTGACGGGCGAGTGAGGGTGATGCGCCCAGCGCGGCCCGTGGTTCGAATGTCGATATCTGCCATCTGATCCTCAGCGGTTGGCGATCATTTGCCGGGATACGATCACGCGCATGATCTCGTTCGTGCCCTCAAGGATCTGATGAACCCGCAGGTCGCGGACCAGTTTTTCGATGCCATAGTCGGCAAGGTATCCGTAGCCGCCATGCAACTGAAGACATTGGTCGACGACTTTAGAACCGGTTTCGGTGACGAACTTCTTGGCCATGGCACAGAACTTTGTTGCGTCCGGAGCTTCTTGATCCAGTTTCCATGCCGCCTGTCGCAAAAAGGTGCGCGCAGCCTGCAACTCGATCTCCATATCGGCCAGACGGAATTGCAAGGCCTGAAACTGGTCGATCGATTGACCAAAGGCGCGGCGTTCCGACATGTATTGCAACGTCATATTCAAACCAGCCTGCGCCGCACCAAGCGAGCATGACGCGATATTCAAGCGTCCACCATCAAGGCCCATCATGGCGTATTTGAACCCGTCGCCTTCGATGCCGACAAGGTTTTCGGCCGGGATGGTACAATCATCGAATTGCACCTGCGCCGTGGGTTGGCTTTTCCAGCCCATCTTCTGCTCAAGCGCGCCAAAACTTAGACCTGGGGTGCCGTCTTCGACGTAAACGGTCGAAATCCCCTTTGGGCCGTCTTGTCCTGTTCGAACCATGCAGACATAGGCGTCGGAATAGCCACCGCCAGAGATAAACGCCTTACTGCCGTTCAGCGTGTAGCCGAGGTTTGTGCGGTCCGCGCGTGTTTTCAATGCCGCAGCGTCCGAGCCCGACCCAGGTTCCGTCAGGCAGTAGCTAAGCACAGTGTTCAAGCTGAGCACGTCGGGCATGACGCGGGCTTTGAGGTCGTCTCCGGCAAAGCTGTCCAGCATTTTGGCGCACATGTTGTGAATGGACAGAAAGGCCGCAACAGACGGACAGGCCATCGACAACGCCTCAAAAACCATCGTTGCATCAAGTCGGGACAAGCCCGAGCCGCCGTTGGTCTCGGGTACATACAAGCCACCGAACCCAAGCTCGCCCACGCGCGGCCATAGATCTTTGGGGATTGTGCCGTCTTCTTCCCATTGGCGGGCAAACGGGGCGATGTGTTCTTGCGCAAAGTCGTATGCCATGTCGAAGATCGCTGTCTGCTCTTCGGTCAGGGCGAAATCCATATCTTGCCTCCCACGTCGCCGGTCGAATTGAACGAGTGTTTATTTCTTAATCCTTACAGAAATTTTGCACGCTCAGCAATTGCCACAGCGCGAGAGTCCGCGGTTTAGGATCAGGCCTCACAAGTCGTGGTGGAACTCATCAATCAGATGCCGGACGACCGCTCTGCCGGGGTCTTCTCCGCGCGCTGCGGCTTCGGCGTACACGCGTCGTTGACGTGTTGCCGAGGTTCCGTTTTGCGCAATCTGCTGGAGCCGGGCCAGCTCGGTCATGGTACCCAGCGCCTCAGTATCTTCGGCCAGCATACCCATCAATTCACCAATGAGTTCGGGCATGGGTTTGATGGATCGGTCTCCAAAGTCGATCATGCCTTCGCCAACACCGTATCTTTGGGCCCGCCACCGGTTTTCGCCGATCAAAAACTGATCGTAGTGGCGCCACCGCAAATTTCGGTCTTTCAAGCGCATCAGCATGCGCGTCAGTGCCTGCACCATGGCTGCAAGGGACAGGGCGTGTTCCAATCGGGGCTGTACGTCCATGATCCGGGTTTCCAAGGTCGGAAAGCGATGCGAAGGGCGCAGATCCCACCAGATTTTGGACGTGTCTTCTATGACGCCTAGCTCGACCAGAATACCTGTGGTGCGTTCATAATCGCCCCAACTGGCATGTACTGGCGGCAACCCTGTGCGCGGCAGGTTGTCAAAAACGGTCAGCCGATAGGATGAAAGGCCAGTATCTTCGCCGTTCCAATAAGGGGAAGATGTGGACAGAGCCAAAAGATGGGGCAGGAAATAGGATAATTGCGGCATCAAATCTGCGCGCAGGGCAGGGTCCTCGATGCCGATATGGACATGCATACCGCAAATCAGCATGCGCCGCGCCACTCCACCCAACGCATGATGCAACGCATCGTAGCGGTCTTTTCGCGTATGATGCTGTTTTTTCCAATCTGCGAACGGGTGACAGGATACGGCGATCGGCGCGAGGTTGTATTCGGCGGCACGCTGGGCCACGCAGCTGCGCAAACGTTTCAGGTCTTCCCGCGCTGAGCCGATTGTCGGATGGGGGCGGGTGCCCACTTCGATCTGGCATTGCAGGAATTCGGGGCTGACCTGACCTTGGAAATCGTTTTGACACGCTTCCATCAAAGCCGCGGGTGCCTCGGCCAGTTCAAGCGTATCGCGATCGACCAGAAGATACTCTTCTTCGATGCCCAGCGTGTATTCCTGCTGCATGGCGACCCTCGCTGCTGTATTCCGAACAGTGAATACGGAATTCAACTTCTTGCCAAGTGTTTAGCTTGCGAACCCCCCGGCCACAGCGATATGCAGCATGCAGGTATCTGTCAAAACCCGGAGTCCGTGCGTGAAACCCAGGAAATTCCCAAAGATCAACGCCGCATTGGACGAGCTGGGTGTAAAGCTTGTCGACAAGATCGTCGAAAACGATGAGCGCGCCCGGCTGGAGGCATTCGAAAAAGCAGGTGGATTGACCAAACCAGCATATGCGTTGTCACCGGGGATGGAGGCGTTTGATATTGCCCCGCTGGTTTCGGAATATGCCGAAAACGCCGATGCTTTGGCCGCGCTAAAGGATCCGCAGCGGAATAAAACTGGGTACCGAGCGGAAAACGGA
Organism: Ruegeria sp. G5; assembly: GCF_056533365.1. Lineage (NCBI taxonomy): Bacteria > Pseudomonadati > Pseudomonadota > Alphaproteobacteria > Rhodobacterales > Roseobacteraceae > Ruegeria > Ruegeria sp. G5. The sequence continues at coordinate 39,265 of NZ_JBQFOK010000009.1, forward strand.
TACTACGATAGCCCTGACGCTGATGCGCTTTATCTCATGATCCGGCGGTTTCAGCCCAAAAGAGTGATCGAGGTCGGCTGTGGAAACTCGACCCGCGTCACACGGCAAGCGATTATTGACGGCGGGCTGGACACAAAGATCACGGCAATTGATCCGTATCCGCGCGCAGATATCGCCCATGTCGTGGATCAATTCGAGCAAAAGCGGTTGGAAGAGGTTGATCCTGCGGTGTTCGACCAGCTTGAGGCTGGGGATGTTCTCTTTATCGACTCCAGCCACGTTGTCCGCATGAGCAATGATGTCGCGCATCTGTTCTGCCGCATCATTCCTACCCTGAAACCGGGGGTGGTGATCCACGTGCACGATGTTTTTTTACCGTATGAATACCCGAAACGTTTTTTCTATGACTGCCCCGGCTGGGGCGAGCAATACATGCTACATGCGCTTTTGCAATCTGGCGCGTTTTCAATGCTTTGGCCCGGATACTACCTGCAGCAGGACCGCCCCGATGCAGTCGATGCGCTACCATTCTTAAGGGACGGCAGGGCGCAGAGTATCTGGGTGCAGATCAAAGAAAATTGATATCAATGTGATCCGGTGCGACGATAGGTCCGTAACCCTTTTCATAACAAGCTGGAGAGGAGTTACAGCCATGTTCCGTCGCACACTCATGGGCGCCGCCGCCGCACTTGCACTAACACTGCCCGTCAAAGCACAAGCTGCCGACATCGTCGACACAGCCGTGTCTGCAGGGTCGTTCAACACTCTGGTTGCCGCAGTGCAGGCCGCAGGTCTGGTCGAAACCCTGAAGGGTGATGGCCCGTTCACAGTTTTTGCCCCCACTGATGAGGCATTCGCGGCTCTGCCTGAAGGTACAGTTGAAACCCTGCTTCTGCCGGAAAACAAAGATCAGCTGGTCGAGATCCTGACCTATCACGTTGTGCCTGCGAAGGTGATGTCCGGTGACATCGCTGGTAAACGCGCCAAGGTTCTGACGGTTCAGGGCGACCGTCTGAGCGTCAACGCCAAGCGCGGCGTCAAGGTGAACGATGCCGAAGTTGTGCAGGCCGATATTGAGACAAGCAACGGTGTGATCCACGTCGTCGACTCGGTAATCTTGCCGGAATAAGATTGATATTAACAAAAAAGCCCCGGTCCTTGCGGCCGGGGCTTTTTTGTCAGACCAGACGGACTTGGGTTCCGATCTGGACCAGAGGATACAATTCCTCGACGTGCTGATTATAAAGTCCGATGCACCCGGACGAGCTTTGCCGTCCAATCTTGCGCGTATCGTGGGTGCCATGCACCAAGTAAGCCGGCCATCCCAGATACATCGCGCGTGTACCCAGCGGGTTACCCGGGTCTCCGCCTTCCATCCGGATCGGCAGGGATGGATCACGCTCACGCATGGACGCGGTGGGCGTCCAGCTAGGGTGCTCGCGTTTGCGGACAACTTCGGTATATCCGCGCTTGGTCAACTCTTCGCTCATCGGAACAGAACTGGGGTACAGTTTGTACGTCCCGTCGGGCCCCCAGTAATGCACGGCGCGGCTTGTGATATCTGCCAGCAGGCAACCGGCACCTAGCTCATCAAAATGATCCTGCCAGTTCTGCTGAGAAAAGGACGATACGTTACGACGCACCGGAAGTTGCGTGCTGATCGCATCTTCGGATTGCGGGAAAGCATCAGTGCTTTGCGCGCGGACAAGCGCAGGTGTCGCCAAAAAGGATGCTGCCCCCAACAAGGCAGAGCGACGGGTGATACGAGGATTAGACAATTTCGCCTCCGGATCAGAAACTGCTCGAGCTTAATTTAGCCTAAAAATATTGGGAAAGACCCGCTTTTTAAAGATGTTGCAGTCTGAATTTATCGTGAGGCTCACAAAAACGTGGGTTTTGGCAGGTCGCCGCCGAAAAAACCGGCCCACAGGGGCCGGTTTCTGGTGTCGAAAAGACTTAGTCCATGGCTTTGAAGTTGAACTCACCGCCTTCTTTGATGCCTGATGGCCAGCGGGCCGTCACGGTTTTGGTGCGGGTGTAAAACTTGAAGCTGTCTGGTCCGTGCTGGTTCAAGTCGCCGAACATAGATTTCTTCCAGCCGCCAAAGGTGTGGTAGGCCAGCGGAACCGGGATCGGCACGTTAATACCGACCATCCCAATGTTAATGCGGCTGGCAAAGTCACGGGCTGTGTCACCGTCGCGGGTGAAAATAGCGGTGCCGTTTCCGTATTCGTGGTCCATCGCCAGTTTCAGCGCTTCTTCGTAAGAACCTGCGCGGACTGTCGACAGAACCGGGCCAAAAATCTCTTGCTTGTAGATGTCCATGTCCGGGGTGACATGATCAAAGAGGTGAGGCCCGACAAAGAAGCCGTCCTCGTAGCCCTGCAAGCTAAAGTCCCGATTATCCACGACCAGTTTGGCACCTTGTTCGACGCCAGAATTGATCAGACCAAGGATGCGCTCTTTGGCAGCACCGGTTACAACCGGACCCATGTCGACGTCATCGCCAGCAGTATAAGGGCCAACTTTTAGCTTTTCGATACGGGGTACCAGCTTTTCGATCAGCGCGTCGGCGGTCTCTTCTCCGACTGGGACAGCGACGGAAACAGCCATGCAGCGTTCACCTGCGGCCCCAAAGCCCGCACCAACCAATGCGTCCGCGGCCTGATCCATATCTGCGTCGGGCATGACGATCATATGGTTTTTGGCACCGCCGAAACACTGTGCGCGTTTGCCGTTCGCTGTGGCGCGGGAATAGATGTATTGCGCAATCGGGGTCGATCCGACAAAGGACACGCCCTGAATGACTTCGCTATCCAACAACGTATCGACGGCCTCTTTGTCGCCATTTACGACTTGGAACACGCCTTTTGGAAGGCCGGCCTCTATAAACAGTTCGGCCAGCATCAATGGAACAGAAGGATCACGCTCGGACGGTTTAAGAACCACTGCGTTACCGCAGGCAAGCGCCGGACCCACGTGCCACAGCGGCATCATGGCCGGGAAGTTAAAGGGCATGATCGACGCCACAACGCCCAGCGGTTGACGCATCGAGTACATGTCGATTCCAGGGCCAGCGCTATCGGTGTATTCGCCTTTCAGCATCTGCGGTGCGCCAATGCAGTATTCGATAACTTCCAGCCCGCGCTGAAGATCCCCCTTGGCATCGGGGATTGTTTTGCCGTGCTCGCGGCTTAGTGCTTCGGCCAATTTGTCCATGTCACGATTCATCAGGTGAACCATCGCCATCATGACACGAGCGCGTCTTTGCGGGTTGGTCGCACCCCATTCTGGTTGCGCTGCAGCGGCGCTTTCAATCGCGGCTGTCGTCTCTGCAGCGCTGGCCATCGGGCATTTATACTGCACTTCGCCAGTGGCCGGGTTGAATACATCGTCAAAACGGCCGGATGTGCCAGCGACGTTTTCACCGTTGATGAAGTGGGACAGTTCGGTCATTGCGAATTCCTCCGGTAATTTTGAGCGCAGAATAGGCTTGCATAAATCCTGTGAACAGAGGCAATTTCCCAAAGATGTTTTGCAAAAATGCAAAGGGTGGTGCGTGACTCCTAACTGGGATGACATGAGGGTGTTTCTGGCCGTCGCCCGCGAAGAAAGCCTTTCGGCGGCAGGGCGTCAGCTGAAGATCGATCCAGCCACTGTTGGGCGAAGGATCGCGCGGCTTGAGGCGTCGCTGGATACATCTTTGTTCACGAAATCGCAGCTCGGTTATGTACTCACATCGGCTGGTGAGCGGTTATTGGACCACGGCCTTAAGGCAGAAGAGGCGATGCGTTCGGCTGCAGGGGCTATGGCAGGCTCTTCAAAAACCCTGAGCGGGCAGATTAGGATCGGTGCACCAGATGGGTGTGCCAATTACCTACTGCCGCAGGTTTGCGAAAAAATCTGCGATGCGAATCCCGATCTGGATATTCAAATTCTGGCGCTGCCACGGGTGATTAACCTGTCTCGTCGCGAAGCAGACATGGCCGTGACAGTCAGCGCGCCAACCGCAGGTCGATTGGTGGTGCAGAAAATCACAGACTACAAATTGCACCTTGTCGCCAGCAAAGACTATTTGGCGAACCGCACTGGTATAACAAAACCAAACGATCTGAACGGCCACAGGATGATCGGCTATATCCCAGACATGATTTTTGACCGGGAACTCGACTACCTTGTGGATATCGGAGTTGACCGTGTCGCGCTTGCATCGAATTCGGTGTCTGTGCAATTGCGTCAGGTTTCGCTTGGATCAGGTATTTGCATGGCTCATGATTTCACGCTGCCTTTTCACCCAAGTCTGAAAAAAATCCTGACAGAACAGGTGAGTTTGACGCGCAGCTTTCATCTGGTTCGACATCAGGGTGATCAGCGAAATGAACGGCTGAATCGTTTTGCACAGGCGTTAACCATTGGTATTCGGGAAGAAGTTGAGCGGCTTGAAGCCGAAGCTTCACCTTGACACATTCAAACATTCCGGCAACGCTTTGTAAAACAGACAGTTATTTCGGAGGTTACGTATATGCTTGTTCAGGCCATTCTGAAATCCAAGGCCACCGAAGGGGTTGAAACGGTCAACCCGGATATGACTGTGTCCGACGCGTCCAAAATTCTTGCGGAAAAGCGGATCGGTACGGTCGTGGTGTCCGAAGATGGCGGCGAAACAGCATCCGGTATCCTATCGGAACGTGATATCGTACGCGAATTGGCTGCCAGTGGCAGCGGATGCCTTAGCCAGCCTGTCAGCGCATATATGACCCGCGATCTGGTTACTGCGACACGGCAGGACTCGGTCCAGGACGTTCTGAGCCGAATGACTGAAGGGCGTTTTCGCCATATGCCGATTGTCGAAGAGGGTAAATTGATCGGAATCGTTACATTGGGCGATGTCGTAAAAGCGCAGCTGTCTGAATTGGCGATGGAAAAAGAAGCGCTCGAAACAATGATTATGGGTCACTAATTCCAGGTGGCGACGCACCCGTCTATTGAACCTGCCGCAGAGTTGTGTTTGCTTGCGCAGAAATTTTGTTGCGCAGGAGGTCGCGATGAGGGTTGGATTATATCCCGGAACTTTTGATCCAATCACCTTGGGTCATATCGACATCATTCGACGTGCGGCTGCCTTGGTGGATAAGCTCGTGATCGGGGTCGCCATCAACCGGGATAAGGGACCTTTGTTCACCTTGGAAGAGCGTGTCGCGATGATCGAGGCTGAATGCGCCCATCTGACAAAACAGACGGGAACCGAGATTGTTGCCCATCCTTTCGAAAACCTGCTGATCGATTGCGCCCGCGATGTTGGGGCGCAAATCATCGTGCGTGGCCTGCGGGCTGTGGCCGATTTCGAGTATGAATTTCAGATGGTTGGGATGAACCGCGCGCTGGACGACTCGATCGAAACCGTTTTCCTCATGGCAGAGGCACGGCATCAGGCGATTGCGTCAAAGCTGGTTAAAGAGATCGCGCGTTTGAACGGAGACGTGTCGAAGTTCGTCACGCCCAGCGTCAACACAGCTTTGCGCGAGAGGCTAGGTTAGGGCACCCATTTTCGCAGCGGTATCCAGCATACGGTTCGAGAAACCCCACTCATTGTCGTACCAGGCAAGAACGCGCACCAACGTGCCGTCTGTCACCTTCGTTTCGGGCAACGACACGGTTGAACTGTGGGCGTCGTGGTTGAAGTCGACCGAGATCAACGGGCGGTTTTCTGCAGCCAAGACACCCGGCATCTGTGCTGCGGCCTCAATAAAAAGGGCGTTAACCTCTTCTTCCGTGGTCGGGCGGGATACTTCTGCCACCAAATCAACAACCGAGACATTGGACGTCGGAACACGAATTGCCTGACCAGTGAGTTTTCCAGAGAGTTGCGGTAAAACCAAGCCAACCGCTGATGCAGCGCCTGTTGTCGTTGGGATCATCGACAAGGCAGCCGCACGGGACAGATACGGATCTTTTCCTGCAGTGTCGTGGACGGGTTGGCTGGCGGTGTAGGCGTGGATCGTTGTCATATTGCCATGAACGATTCCCAAGCCACTGTCCAAAGCTGCTGCGACAGGCGATAGGCAGTTCGTAGTGCAAGAGGCATTCGATACAACTGTGTCCTCAGCGGTCAGTTCGTTATCGTTCACCCCAAAAACGACAGTTTTCACAGCACCATCACCGCGCGCTGGCGCGGAGATTAGAACCTTTTTTGCACCGTTTTCAAAATGGCGATACGCGGCTTCGCGTGTTCTGAAAACGCCGGTGCATTCCAAAACGACATCTACGTCGGACCAATCCAGTTTTTCAGGATCGCGTTCGCTGGTCAGCCGGATCGGACCCGCGCCGACATCCAGACCCGCATCTGTCAGCGTAACGGGTTTGGAGTATCTTCCGTGAACACTGTCAAACTCGAACAGATGAGCGTTCATCTCGGGCTTTGCCAGGTCATTGATGGCAACGATTTCTACATCTGTTCGACCGGTCTCTGTCAGCGCGCGCAGAACTCCGCGGCCAATACGTCCAAATCCGTTAATCGCCAGCTTCAATGTCATGGTCTTCTCCGTGCGGGTAGTGGCCAAAATCTGGTTAGCGCTAACAAAGCGGGATTGATGAAAAAGTCAAGAAAAACCTATGTCAGCGCCAGAACGCGAGCCAGTCCAAAAACGCGTAAAGCTTTTTACCTAAAAAGATAAAATGCTCGGTGCCGAAAATGGCGAAATCCAGAATAAAGCCACCAAGGATCAGAAGGCCCAGCCAGATAGCTATTTGATTGGTCATGGTGGTCCCGAATAAAAACGCCCGCTCAGATAACCTGAGCGGGCGAATAGGTTCAAGAATTCGGTGGCGTCTTAGTTAAGGCGACCCATTGCAACCGCGACATCTGCCATGCGAACCGAGAATGCCCACTCGTTGTCGTACCAGGCTAGAACGCGGACCATGCGGTCATTCACAACGCGGGTTTGGTCAGGTGCGAAGATCGAGCTTTCTTCGGTATGGTTGAAGTCTGTGGAAACAAGCGGTGCAGGCTCATAGCCAAGAACACGCTGCATTGGACCTTGTGAAGCGTCGCGAACGATGGCGTTCACTTCGTCAACAGTCACATCGCGCCCCGCGCGGAAAGTCAGGTCGACTGCCGACACGTTCGGGGTAGGCACCCGAATGGCCGAGCCGTCCAAGCGTCCCTTGAGGTTTGGAAGGACTTCACCCAGTGCCTTTGCTGCACCGGTGGACGTCGGAATCATCGACATGGCAGCGGCGCGCGCGCGGTACAGGTCGCTATGGCGACGGTCCAGTGTCGGCTGGTCGCCGGTATAGGCGTGGATCGTTGTCATGATGCCGTGTTCGATGCCGATACCTTCGTCCAGCACCTTAGCAAGCGGAGCAAGGCAGTTGGTCGTGCACGACCCGTTCGATACCATACGATCATCTGCCGACAGGCTGTTATGGTTGACGCCATAGACGATCGTTTTGTCGACGTTTTTGCCCGGAGCGGACAGCAACACCTTGTGTGCACCACGTTCCAGGTGTGTCTTGGCTTTCAGACCATCGTTGAATTTGCCCGTGCATTCCAGAACGACGTCGCAGCCTTCCCAGTCCAGCTCGTTCATGTCATAGGTCGAAAACATCTGCATCGGACCGCGGCCCAGATCCATCGTGTTGCCTTCGATGGACACGTCACGCGGAAAGCGACCGTGAATGCTGTCGTATTTCAACAGATGAGCTGTTGTCTCGAGCGGGCCGGTTGCGTTGACCTTGATCACTTCGATGTCGTTACGGGCAGAAGCCGCGATATGCGACAGCGTGCAGCGGCCGATACGGCCAAAACCATTGATGCCGACCTTGATGGTCATCTGACGTCTCCAAAATGCGCTTGCTCTTAGGGCCATATAGCGGCCCCCAAGCATTCCCAAAAGCCCAAAAGTGACATATTTTTAACGTGTTAGCGCAAACCTCTGCCGATTGCGCTAACGCTTGCGCTAGCTGTCCGATCAGGTAGGGTCACGCGTGCGACAGGTGGATAGAAAGGAATTGCCATGAGCGGTCTTTTGGCGCTGTTGGATGATGTTGCCGGGATTGCAAAAGTTGCCGCAACCTCAGTGGATGACGTAGTAGCTGCTGCCGGCAAGGCAGGGGCAAAGACGGCCGGCGTGATCATCGACGACGCGGCTGTGACGCCAAAATACGTTCAGGGTTTCGCACCAGCGCGCGAGCTTCCCATCATCTGGCGCATTGCGCGCGGGTCGATCTTTAACAAGATCATTCTATTGCTGCCGGTCGCTTTGCTGCTGGCCAATTTTGCGCCGTGGCTGATCACTCCGCTTTTGATGCTAGGGGGATCATATTTGTGTTTTGAAGGGGCTGAAAAGATTTTCCATGTGCTGTTTCCCCACGGAAGCCACGTTATCGACGCGGATATGAAAATCCGAGACCCCGGCCACCTGGAGGAGCAGAAGGTCAAAGGCGCCATCAAAACAGATTTCATCCTGTCGGCCGAAATCATGACGATCGCACTTGCCGCCATTGAAGCGCCGAACTTTTGGATGCAGGCGGCGACATTGGCGGTCGTCGGTGTTGGAGTAACAGTGGCGGTCTATGGCTCGGTTGCGTTGATCGTCAAGATGGACGACGTGGGCCTGTTTCTCGCCCAAAACGCGCCGACACCGATTGGTCGCGGGACAGGACGCGGTCTGGTCAAAGCGATGCCAATCGTGATGAAGGTGCTGTCAATTGTTGGGACTGCGGCAATGCTCTGGGTCGGTGGATCGATCATTATCCACGGGCTTGAAGTGCTGGGTTTTGGTTGGTTGGGCCACCACGTCCACGATTGGGCGCATGCGATAGGGCTGGCGGTTTCGGCACAGTACAGCGCAGCGGTGGAATGGATAGCCAAGGCCACAATGGATGGTGTGTTTGGTCTGGCGTGGGGTTTGGTTCTGATTCCGGTGGCGACCAAACTGCTCAAGCCGCATTGACCACATTGTGTGACCGCGCCGCCAAGTTGAGCGGCGCGGCGTGGTGCTTAGAACGCGTTTGGATTGCCGGATACGACGACGCCCGCACCGTCAACTTTGCCGTCCTTGAACAATGTGACTGCGGCCCCTTCGATTTTAAGGTCCCAACAGTTTTCCGGGTCGGCGCCATATTGGAAACACATACCGCTATCCGTCGCCTTCCACTTTCCGGTGTAGCCGTCGCCTTTAATGGTACCATCCGCAGCGTAGTATTCCGTGAATGCCCCTGAAAGCATCCCACCCTGATAGGTATGGTCACTCATGGCGTTTTGGATTTCATCCTTGGATGCAAAGTCACCGGCAAAAGCTGAAGTTGCGGTAGCGAGCGTGACGGCGCAAAGCGCAGCGCGGAGTTTCATGGCACAATTCCCTGTGTTTAGTCGAACTGCCTGCAGTTAAGTTGAATTGACCATAGGGACAGGGCAGGGTGGCTCACGCCTTGTCACCGTTCTGTGACAGATGTCCGCGGCAACAAAAAAAGGCGACCACAATGGGCCGCCTTTCCAGAAACATAAGCTGATGATCAACCCAGCAGTTCTTTGACTTTGGCCACGGTTGCTTCGGCAGTGATGCCGAAGTGCTTGTAAAGCTCACCTGCGGGGGCGGACGCGCCAAAGCTGGACATGCCGATAAAGCCTGCCTTGGCTTCGCGGCCACGCTCACCCAGCAGCCAACGATCCCAGCCACCGGCGCGCACGGCGGCCTCGATGCCAACGCGGACGGCTCCAGCGGGCAGAACGCGTTTGCGGTAGGCTTCGTCTTGTTCAGCGAACAGCTCCATACAGGGCATGGAAACGACGCGAGTGCCGATGCCGTCAGCTTCAAGCATCGCTTTGGCTTCCATCGCCAGCGACACCTCAGAACCCGTTGCAATCAGGATGGCCTGACGTTTGCCTTCAGCCTCGGCCAGAACATAGGCACCTTGGGCAACCAAGTTTTTGGTCTTGTGATCCTTGCGCACGGTCGGAACGCCCTGACGGGTCAACGACAGGACAGATGGGCTTTCCTTGAAGGTCAGCGCCAGTTCCCACGCTTCAGCCGTTTCAACAGTGTCAGCGGGGCGGAACACATAGGTGTTGGGTGTTGCGCGGCTGATGGCCAGATGTTCGACCGGCTGGTGGGTCGGACCGTCTTCGCCCAGACCGATCGAGTCGTGGGTCATCACGAAGACCGACGGGATTTTCATCAGCGCGGCTAGACGCATGGACGGGCGGGCATAGTCGGTGAAGGCCATGAAGGTCCCGCCATAAGGGCGGATGCCACCGTGCAACGCCATGCCGTTCATCGCAGCGGCCATGCCGTGTTCCCGGATCCCGTAATGGATGTAGCGGCCCTTGCGATTTTCCGGCAGGAACACACCCATATCGGCCGATTTGGTGTTGTTCGAACCGGTCAGGTCAGCCGAGCCGCCCACGGTTTCGGTCATGATCGGGTTCACGACGTTCAGAACCTTCTCGGACGAGGCGCGGGTGGCCAGCTTGGGCTGATCCTCGGACATCTGTTTCTTGAACGAACGGATCGCACCAGCCAGTTTCTTGGGTGCCTCAAACGCATAGGCGCGGTTGAACTCGGCCTGTTTGCGCTCGGACAGTTGCGCAAAGCGTTCTTCCCAAGCGGCACGTTCGGCAGCACCGCGCGCACCAATCGCTTCCCACGCGGCTTTCACATTCGCAGGAATCTCGAACGCGTCATGAGGCCAGCCATAGCCTTCTTTGGCGGCTTTCAACTGGTCTTGATCGGTCAGCGCACCGTGGCCTTTCGACGTATCCTGCGCCGCGTGACCCAGAGCGATGTGGCTTTCGCAGGCAATCATGGTCGGCTTGTTTGACTTTTTCGCCTGTACGATGGCTGCATCAATCGCCTGTGGATCATGGCCGTCGATCTCGATTACATGCCAGCCCGAGGCCGCGAAACGGCGCACCTGATCGGTGCGGTCGGCGATGTCGACAGTGCCGTCGATGGTGATGTTGTTGTTGTCCCAGAAAACGATCAGCTTGCTTAGTTCATGGCGCCCGGCCAGAGTGATCGCCTCTTGGCTGACACCTTCCATCAAACAACCATCGCCTGCGATCACGTAAGTGTAGTGATCGACGACTTTCTTACCGTAATGCGCGCGCTGAATCTCTTCGGCCATGGCAAAGCCTACAGCGTTCGAAATGCCCTGACCCAGCGGGCCGGTGGTGGTCTCGATCCCGTCGACCAGGAAATTCTCGGGGTGACCTGCGGTTTTGGCACCCAGCTGGCGGAAGTTCTTGATCTCGTCCAGCGTGACGTCCGAATGACCTGTGAGATACAGCAACGAATAGATCAGCATCGAGCCGTGACCGGCGGACAGGATGAACCGGTCGCGATCTGGCCAGCTTGGGGCCGAGGCGTCGAATTTCAGGTGCTTCTCAAACAGAACGGTGGCAACATCAGCCATGCCCATTGGCATGCCGGAATGGCCGGAATTGGCGGCGGCGACGGCGTCCAGGGTCAGGGTGCGGATGGCCGCAGCTTTGTCCCAATGTTCGGGGTTTGCATTGCGCAGCGCAGTCAGGTCCACGGGCGTTGTTCCTTTGGATTAAGGGCAGATTGCGCGCTCAATACCATTCAGTCCCCAAAGTGCAAGCAGAACTGGGGGTTACGATGCGATTGAGGTTCAAGAACGCATTCCAAGTGGTTGAAAGCAAACAGTGGGTATTTTCTACGGCATTGGGTTAGACTAGGCCAATACGTGGATTAAATTGATTCGTACAAACCACAGTACAAGGGACCTTGGACAAGAGGTGGCAGGGGCATGAGCCAGATCGAAGAATTACAGCGCCGTATTATCGCTGCGATGGAGCGGATCGGAACCGGGGTCGATGCCTTGCAAAACGCGGCGCCGGTCGAAGCCGGTGAAGATGAGACGCTGCGCGCGGCATTGGATGACGAACGGGTTGCGAACGCTCAACTAGAAGAGCGGCTGAAAACGCTTAAGCTGCGTCACGAGCAAGAAGTCGACGCCATGCGCGCCGATATGGAAAAGCTTCGAAACGTACCCACCGAAAGCCCTGAAACAGGCATACTGCGCGAACAGTTGGCCGAGGCGACCGCGAAACTTGCTGCGGTTGAGGCGGCGCGATCTGAGTTAGCAGAGGCAAAGGCCGCGCTCGAAAATCAGGACGAGGTGAATGCGCTTCGGGCTGAAAACGATCAACTGAAGAGTATCGCCACCGCTGCTGAGGCCCTTCAAACCGAAAACACGCGGTTGAAATCCGAACTTGCGGATAGTGAGCGTGTCGCTGAGCTTAGCGCAGAGCTAGAGATGCTTCGCGCAGAACGCAGCAGCCACGGGGCAGCAATGTCTCGCCTAGATGACGACTTGCAGCGCATGCGCAAGGCAAACGAACAATTGCGCCAATCCGTGGATGAGCTGCGCGCGGCATCGGAAAACGGAATGACGGATGCTGAGTTGTTGAACCGTGCCACGGTAGCCGAATTGGAAGCGACGCGTGCGGCGCAGGCGACGGATGCAGCCGAAGCCCATGCCGTTCTTGCGCGATTGGAGCCCTTGTTATCGCAAGCGAAGCTGGCTGAAGGAGAGGTAGAGTAATGCCCGAAGTTACCATTCAAATCGGCGGGCGCGGCTTTGATGTATCGTGCCAGGACGGTGAAGAGGTTTTTCTGCAAGCTGCGGCCAAATTATTGGATGATGAGGCGCAAGTCCTGTCTGACCAGATCGGACGGATGCCAGAGTCCAGGATGCTGCTGATGGCGGGCCTTATGCTGGCAGACAAGACCGCCGCGACGGAAGACAAAATCCGCTCGCTGGAAGGGCAACTGGCTCAAGCTCAGGCAGAGGTTCAAGCTTTGCAAAACAAGCCGCAGCCTGCACCTGAAAGGGTCGAAGTTGCTGTCGTTCCTCCATCGGTGACGGATACACTTGCCGAACTTGCGGCGCGTGCCGAAGCGCTGGCCTCGGTTGTCGAAGAGAAATCGAACGGATGATCCAGCGGACAGCATGTGTTGTGGGGCTGTGCACGGGTGTTTTCGCTACATCAGCGTGGGCCCAGATGGATATTCTGCCCGTTACCTTCAACTGCGACGGTGGGGTCCAGTTGCAAGTGGCGTATTTCAACGCGCCGGACGGAACAAGCGCCGCTGCAATGATGGTCGATAACCAACTTGTGGCATTGCAGCAAACCGTAAGTGGATCTGGGATACGCTACGAATCCACCGGACCGAATGGGCGTTACATCCTTAGGTCGAAAGGTTGGGACGCAACGGTCAGCTTCCTGGCGGCCGGTGATGCCGCCAGTGAAGATATCGTTCTTGAGAACTGTTCCAGCCGTTAATCAGGCGTTGGCTTCGCGAATTTTGTCGGCTGCATCCTTGTTGTAGCCGACGCCACTGTCGTCAAACAACGTGTCCAGCTCGCCGGACAAGGTCATCTCGGTGATGATGTCGCATCCGCCTACGAATTCGCCTTTGACGTAAAGCTGCGGAACGGTCGGCCAATCAGAATAGTCTTTGATGCCCTGACGGACCTCTTCGTCGGCCAGAACATTCACGTCGGTGTAATCAACGCCCATGTAATTCAGAACACCAGCCACGCGGGATGAGAAACCACATTGCGGCATTTCCTTGGTGCCTTTCATGTACAGCACCACATCGTTGGCTTTGACGGTTTCGTCGATCTGGGTTTTCACATCGGTCATTTTGCGTTTCCTTTTTCCCCGCGTCCGGGGTGTTGGTTTCATCCTTTGACAAACCCTTGGGTCTATCTTTCTTCCTGTAGCTGGCTGTGTTCAGCTTGCGCTGGCGTGAGTTGGTCGAGACCATAGCGTTCGATACCGCTAGTATTGCTTAGCTTTTCAAGATCCGCGCGCATATTAGCTGAGTTTCTTTTTCTGTTTTATTTCACATAGGCTTCGATCAGGGCCGCGACAACTGTCAATACAGCCAACTTTGGACATAACGAGACAGGCTAATCTGGCGGAGGATCGGACCGCGTCTTACCACGTCGTTTTCGCATGTAGTAAATAACCAGTCCGGGAGAGCCGATTAGGACCACTAGGCCGAACAAGACAAGTAATATGCCGTATGCCGCAACTGAGCCGTAGATTGTCAGGTTACTCCGGCACTTTAGTAGTCAGCGCCAATGCGTGCAGCTCTCCATCTGGGCCATCCATCTTGCCTTTCAAGGCCGCATAAACTGCGCGCTGTTGCTGAACACGGTTTTTACCGCGAAAACTTTCATCCACGACCATGGCGGACATATGTACGCCGTCGCTGCCGCCAACCTGTATTTCCGCATCCGGAAAGGCTTCGCGCAGCAGGTGTTCGATTTCGTGGGCGCTCATCGGCATGTAGGTTACTCCTGAAAGTCTTTCCCAAGATGTAGAGCGCCAACGCGAGGCGCGCAAGGGTGTGAACGGAGCTGCAAAACGACAAAACCTGCGCTCGGCAAAGCGCAGGTTTTTTAGCCAACCTATGATGAGGTTTTAAGCGACAGCCTCAGCAAAACTGTTGCGGAAAGTGGAAGTCATTTCGGACAGAGGGGCCTCGGAACTACCGATCCGCACGTTTTCGCCGGTGAAACGCCCGACAGAAACCAATGGAACACCAGCTTGGCCGGCCGCGATCATCAACGCTTCGGCCTGATCAAAGTTGCAGGCTACCAGATAGCGTGCCTGATCTTCGCCAAACAGAAAGTCGGTTGACGCATCATCAAGATGCACACCAACCCCAGCTGCCTCGGCCAGTTCGAACGCTGCCAGTGCAAGGCCGCCATCGCCCAGATCGGTACACGCCTTGATCATCTCGCGGTTGGCACGGATGAAGTCGCCGTTGCGCTTTTCAGCCTCCAGATCAACGTGGGGGGCGTCACCGTCTTCACGGTTGAACACCTCGGCCAGCAGGGCGGACTGGCCCAGATGGCCCTTCGTTTCGCCAATAACCAGCGCGACATGGCCTTCGCGGACCTCATTGCCGATGATCTCATCGGTGTGGGCAAGCAGGCCCACCGCGCCAATGGTCGGGGTCGGCAGGATCGCCTGACCGTCGGTCTCGTTATAAAGCGAGACGTTGCCAGAAACGATGGGCATGTCCAGAGCGGCGACAGCCTCGCCAATGCCTTTAATCGCGCCGACGAACTGGCCCATGATCTCGGGCTTTTCGGGGTTACCGAAGTTCAGGTTGTCAGTGGTTGCCAAGGGCTTGGCGCCGACCGCTGTCAAGTTGCGGTAAGCCTCGGCAACTGCCTGTTTACCGCCTTCAATCGGGTTCGCACGGACGTAACGCGGTGTGACGTCGCTGGTGAAAGCCAGTGCTTTGTCTGTGCCATGCACGCGGACCATGCCAGCACCCAAACCCGGAGTGCGGGCTGTGTCGGCCATGACCATGGTGTCATATTGCTCGTACACCCACTGCTTGCCTGCATAGTTGGGCGAAGAGAGCAGGGCGCGCAGGCCGTCGATCGGATCAATCTTAGGAACCTCGGCCAATTCCTCGGCGGCAGGCGTTTCGACCCATGGGCGGTCGTACTCGGGCGCGGTTGACGAGAGTTTCGACAGGACCAGATCGGCTTTGACCTCGCCATTATGGACGATGAGGAAACGATCCTCGGCAATCGTTTCGCCGACGATGGCGAAGTCCAGATCCCATTTTTCGAACACGGCGCGGGCTTCGGCTTCAAGCTCGGGCTTGAGGACCATCAACATCCGTTCCTGAGATTCCGACAGCATCATTTCATAGGCGGTCATGTTTTCTTCGCGCTGGGGAACGTTTTCCAGATCAAGGCGCACACCAAGACCGCCCTTATCACCCATCTCAACGGCGGAACAGGTCAGGCCTGCAGCGCCCATATCCTGGATCGAGATTACGGCACCGGTCTGCATCAACTCCAGCGTCGCCTCCATCAGTCGCTTTTCGGTGAACGGGTCGCCGACCTGAACGGTAGGGCGCTTTTCTTCGATCGTGTCGTCGAATTCGGCCGAGGCCATGGTCGCGCCGCCCACGCCATCGCGGCCGGTTTTGGCACCCAGATAGACGACCGGCATACCAACGCCCGATGCGGCTGAGTAGAAAATCTTATCGCTGTCAGCCAGGCCAGCGGCAAATGCGTTTACTAGGCAGTTGCCGTTATAGGCTGGGTGGAAGCGAACCTCGCCACCAACGCACGGCACACCGAAACAGTTGCCATAGCCGCCAATTCCTTCAACAACGCCGTTGACCAACTGACGGGTTTTGTGGTGACCGGGTTCCCCAAAGGACAGGGCGTTCATTGAGGCGATGGGCCGCGCACCCATGGTGAACACGTCACGCAAAATCCCGCCGACACCGGTTGCGGCACCTTGGTAGGGTTCGATGTATGAGGGGTGGTTGTGGCTTTCCATCTTGAAGACAACGGCCTGACCGTCGCCGATGTCTACAACCCCGGCGTTTTCACCGGGACCGCAAATAACCTGAGGGCCAGCGGTCGGCAGAGTGCGCAGCCATTTCTTGGAGGATTTATACGAGCAGTGCTCGTTCCACATCGCTGAGAAAATGCCCAGCTCTGTAAAGGTCGGCTCGCGCCCGATGATCTCGAGGATCATGTCGTATTCTTCGGGCTTGAGCCCATGTTCAGCAATCAGATCCGGGGTGATGGCGGGCTCTTGCATCGTTTGTCCTGTGTCCAAAGGGGCCGAGATTTCGCGCCTTTTAGGGCAAGGGCGCGCCCGTGGGAAGGGTCAAGACACCGCAGAGGTCAAAAGCACGGAAAATTAG
The DNA here is from genome assembly GCF_056533365.1 of Ruegeria sp. G5. Classification (NCBI taxonomy): domain Bacteria; kingdom Pseudomonadati; phylum Pseudomonadota; class Alphaproteobacteria; order Rhodobacterales; family Roseobacteraceae; genus Ruegeria; species Ruegeria sp. G5. The sequence continues at coordinate 55,992 of NZ_JBQFOK010000009.1, forward strand.
GGGGTTTGAACCGCACCCAATACCATTTTGGGTGCGGTGTATGGAATTAACCTTGGGCTGGGCCCTGGCCCTGATTAACGGCGTCGCTGGCCGCCGCGCCGATAGCTGCCTTTTGTTGATCGGTGATGTGCTCCGCTTCTTCTAACCCCGGAATCGCCACACGAACTTCACGGCGGGCAAAGTCGATCCCGTTTTCCTTAAAGGCCGCTTTGACGCGGTTGAAGATTTCCTTACGAAGGGTGAACTGCTTGCCTGGCTTGGCCATGAATTTGCCGCGGATGATCATGCCCACGTCGTCAAAATCGAACACACCTTGCGACTTGAAGGGCTGCAGGAATCCGTCCTTGTGCAGTTCGTCTTCCATCATCTCGGCACCGATCTTCTTGAAGATTTTCTTAACCTTGTTGGGGTCGGTGTCGAAGGGCACTGTGAACTTAAGCTTCATGATGACCCAGTCGCGACTATAGTTGGTCAACTTCTGAATCTCGCCGTAAGGAATGGTGTGGACCGGGCCGCGGTGATGGCGCAGCTGCATTGACCGGATTGAGATTTTTTCGACAGTTCCGGTCGTTCCGCCAACGTCGACATACTCACCCACCCGGAACGCGTCATCGATCAGGAAGAAAATACCCCCCACGATGTCCGACACCAGTTTCTGAGCACCAAAGCCAATGGCGAGGCCCAGGATACCGGCACCGGCCAAAAGCGGCGTGATGTCCAGACCCAGCGCGCCTAGCGCAAGAAGTATGAAGATCACAGCTATAGCAATCTGAGCCGTAACCCGCAGAAGGGGTAAAACAGTGGCCAGACGCGAACCACCCGCGCCGCCACCTTCGCCGGCTTCTTCGTCTGGGCTCTGCCCAGAGGCGGTCATCTCTTTGGCAAGGCGGCGGTTAATCCAGAGCGATACGACTTCGTTCAGAATGTAGCCCACCGCAATGATAATGAAGAATTGGATCAGACGGCTGCCGGACTCATCGCCGCCTCCTGCGATTTCTCGCAAGTCTAGGTCCCAGGCATTCGCAATCATCAGGATCACCAGAATGCCAGCCAATACGCGACCGATGCGAATGTAACTGCGTTTGGTCGACTTATAGGCCTGCTCGGCAATCGGGCCTTCGCCCAGCATGGGGGGCTGCAGGTGACGTACAAGGCCGCGGATCAACGTATCCAGCGCGGGCGCGATCAACAGCCAGAACATCGTGGTGAAATGTGCGCCTTTGACCAACAGCGCAATCGTGGTTGGATCCCGTTGAGCGACAAGGAACTCAACCAGAACCCAACTGGCGGCTGATACACCAATTGCGAAGTAGGGGTAGTAGTGGGCGACTTGTTCGTCGAACTGACTGTAGTCTGGATCGGTCCCCAACATCATTTGCGACAAGCCTTCGCGTGCTGTCCACGCGATCAGGCCGATGTAAATATGAATGGCCGCGTTGAACCAGAAGATGATGCGCGTGTCTTCTCCGGTAACGCCATTCAGGTCGTTGAAATGGATCAGGAACAAGGTGAACCCGATCAGGAACAAGAGGCCAATCAGATTTCGGTGCAAATACTGCGCCCAGTGATCGTCGGTGTTAACCAAACGGTATTTGGGCTGTTTTGGGGCCAGCAGGAAGCGTGAAACAGCAGCACCAAGACGCGGAATCCAGATCAGATAGAACACGAAAGGTGCGGCATAGGTGATCTGCTCTTGCGTCAGTACTGCGCGCCCCAAAGCGCGGATCACGACGTAGAACACCACAAGTCCAGCGATTTCGCGGCAAAAGCGGCGGAACAGGTAGTTGACGGCGCCCCAAAGGTCACCTTCATCGCCGACTTTCGATGTTTCGTGCCACTTGCGGGTCAACAGGTTGAACAGTTTTTCTGCCGCAAACCCGGCGATTAGAACCGACAAAACCAATCCGAACAAAACAAATACGCCGGTTTCTCCGAAAGTGGTCGAAAAGTTGCTGAATGCGACGACCTGAGCCGAGAATATATTCGGTATGGTTGTCAGGACATGGGTCCAAGAGCCGACCATCTCGGCCCAGATTTCACTTATTTCCGTAAGTGGGTCTTCGACGTTTGCCTGTTCTGCGGCGCGTTGTTCAGCAACAGCGTCCAGACGGTCCAGCAGGATGGCGCGCACTTGATCGTCAGACATTCTGGCAACAAGATCATCGACCTGCTCGGGCGTTAAATTCTCCGGGATGGTGACCGGCGTAGGGGTGCCTGTTTCCTGAGCGGTAACAGGACCTGCTACAATAACGGCCAAAATCAACGCCAGTAAAAGGCGGATGGGGTGAAACATCGAATCTGTCCTCGATCATGCGTCTTGATAATTTTTTCGTGATCATAGGGATAAGTATCGGATTTTCCCAGATGTTTCGTCGTGTTGAAACGGGCTTCTGAACGCAAAGCCAAAAAAAAGGCCGAGCACTAAGCTCGGCCGTAGTCCAACAGGGAGGTATGAAGATGATGAGCGTTTCAGCATCACCGCCTTCGAGTGCTCATTTAGGGATCAGTTTGTTAACGATCAAGATTTAACAGGCTGTAGTTTCGGCATGTCCGCTATGCTTAGGGCGCATAGCTAGAGTTTTCCCATTTGCTTCAGCTGTTTGCGCTGCGCAATGATCTCATCCTGGACAAAGTCCCTGAAGGCTGCGACGCGTTTGGAATGGCGCAGTTCCTCGGGGTACGCGAGGTATACCGGTACGTCAGCCGTTTCTATGTCTGACAAGATGGGCACCAGATGCGAGAAATCCTGTGTCACATAGTCTGGCAAAACACCGATGCCCAAATTGTGAAGCACGCCTTGAAGCACCCCGAAATAGTTGTTCACCGTCAACAGAGAGCCAGGGTTGTACGTCATCAGATGGCGGACCATTGCGGCGCTGGCACCAACCTGTGGTGCAGCCGGTGTTTGGCAAATCAGACGATGTTTCGCGATGTCTTCCAGAGTCTTTGGATGGCCAGCGCCACCGTCAAGATATTCCTGCGTGGCATAGAGCTGCATCTGCACCGTCATCAGCCGTTTTCGAACCAAGTCGGCCTGGCTGGGTTCTTTCATGCGGATTGCGACGTCGGCCTCGCGCATCGGCAGGTCAAGGACCCGTTCTTCCAGCATCAGGTCGATGTTAAGGTCTGGGTATTGCTCATAAAGTTTCGGCAAACGCGGTGCGAGCCAGAGCGTTCCGAAACCAAAAGTTGTGGTAACGCGCAGAACACCAAACACTTCTTCTTCGCTGTCCCGAATTCTGGCAGCTGCTGCGTCGAGGCGTTTTGACATGGCCGAAGTCGCATCGAACAAAAGCTCACCCTGTTCTGTCAGGATCAGGCCGCGCGCGTGCCGGTGGAACAAGGTCGAATCAAGGGATTCTTCCAGTGCCCGAATTTGCCGACTGACGGCGGATTGCGACAGATTCAGCTTGTCACCAGCGTGTGTCAGGCTGCCCGCATCCGCGACCGCGTGAAATATCCTAAGCTTGTCCCAATCCATTGCCGCAACTTTCGTTATCCTTCGGAACGCCTATATGAAATAGGTGATAACTTCCATAATCAAAGGCTGAAATCCTTATGATTCAGTGGATAAACTCTATGCAGGTCAGAAATGATGACCTATTATGTTCATAAATGAAGCACACTGATCTGACGAGGGGAGACGTCTGATGAGTCAGCCACATATAAGTCTGAACGACAGGTTCGACCTGGAAAAAAGCCCGGTCTTATTGAACGGCACGCAGGCGCTTGTGCGCCTGATGTTGATGCAGAAAGCCAGAGATCGAAAGCTGGGGTTGAACACTGCTGGTCTTGTGACCGGGTACCGTGGATCGCCCTTGGGCGCGGTCGATCAACAGATGATGCGCGCGCAAAAGCAGTTGGCTGAAAGCGATGTGACCTTTCAGTTTGGGTTGAATGAGGATCTTGCTGCGACGGCGCTGTGGGGCAGCCAGCAGGCAGGTTTGCGCGGAGATGGCCTGTACGATGGTGTTTTCGGTCTTTGGTACGGAAAAGGTCCGGGGGTGGATCGTTCCGGCGACGTGATGCGCCACGCCAACATGGCCGGAACGGCCGAGCACGGTGGCGTGCTGATGGCGATGGGCGATGACCATACTGGCGAAAGTTCGACCGTCTTACATCAATCCGAATGGTCACTGGTCGACATGTACATGCCTGTCGTCAGTCCGGCGGGTGTGCAAGAGATACTGGATTACGGGATTTATGGATTTGCGCTCAGCCGTTTTGCGGGTGTTTGGGTGGGGCTAAAGACTATGAAAGACACGATCGAGGTGACCTCGGTTGTGGATGGAAGCCCTGAGCGCATGAAGGTAACCGTACCTGAATTCGACATGCCCGAAGGTGGTTTGAATATTCGGTTAGGCGACACGCCCCACCTGCAGGAAGGGCGTATTATCGACTACAAGCGGTTTGCGGCCGAGACGTTTTCGCATGCCAACAAGATGGACAAGCGCGTATGGGGCAAACGCGGTGCAAAGATCGGTTTCGTTGCGGCCGGTAAAAACTGGCTGGATCTTACCCATGCGCTGTCGCTTTTAAATATTGACGCCACCGAAGCTGAACGTCTGGGTATCACGACCTACAAGATTGGGCAGACATTTCCCTTGGACATGGCGGGCTTTCACGACTGGGCCGAGGGTCTTGATCTAATTGTTATCGTTGAGGAAAAGCGCAAGCTGATTGAGGTTCAGGTCAAAGAGGCCATTTTCGACGATCGGCGTGGTCGGCGTGTTTATGGTTGGTACAAGGGCGGGGCTGGCACGCTGCACCGTGAAGAGCTGTTCCCAACGCGTGGTGCCCTTGATCCCAACATGATCGCGGAAAAGCTGGGGGGAATTCTGATCGAAGAAGGTCGCGACACGGATGGTGTGCGGGCAGGTCTAGAAAAACTGACCGAGGCACGGCGGGCCGACAACGCCGAAGAGATCGCGACGCGACTTCCGTATTTCTGTTCAGGCTGTCCGCATAATAGTTCGACAAAAGTCCCGGACGGTAGCCGGGCTTATGCAGGCATCGGATGCCACTATATGGTCCAGTGGATGGATCGGAACACCTCTGGCTTTACGCAGATGGGGGGTGAAGGGGCCAACTGGATTGGCGAGGCGCCGTTTTCAAAAACCAAGCATGTGTTCCAGAACCTCGGCGATGGAACCTATAACCACTCGGGCGTGCAGGCGATACGGGCTGCTTTGTCTGCTGGCACCAATATTACGTTCAAGATCCTCTTTAATGACGCTGTTGCTATGACAGGTGGGCAAGGGAACGAAGGTGACCTGACCGCCGAACGCATCGTGGCCGAGGTCAAAGCCATGGGCGTCAAAGACGTGGTAGTCGTCTATGACGAAAAAGAAGATGTGAATTTCAAGGCTCTGCCCTCAGGTATCGAAACTTTTGAACGTGCTGAATTGATGCATGTTCAGGAAAAGCTGCGTGAGGTCGAGGGAGTCTCGGTCATTGTGTACATCCAGACCTGCGCGGCAGAAAAGCGGCGCAGGCGCAAGCGTGGAACGTTCCCTGATCCCGACAAACGCGTGTTTATCAATACTGACATATGCGAAGGCTGCGGTGATTGTGGAACTCAGTCGAATTGCATGTCAATCGTTCCCAAAGAGACCGAGCTTGGCCGAAAACGCGCGATCGACCAATCAAGCTGCAACAAGGATTTCTCTTGCCTCAAAGGGTTTTGCCCGTCTTTCGTGACGCTGGAGGGGGCGAAAATCCGCAAAGAGGCAACAACCAATATCGACCTGCCGGATTTACCCGCGCCAGTTCTGCCGCAGATCGACGGTACCCACAATGTTGTCATTACGGGGATTGGCGGCACCGGGGTTGTCACACTGGGTGCTGTACTTGCACAGGCGGCCCAAATTGACGGGAAAGGGGCTGGCATGATGGAGATGGCCGGTTTGGCTCAAAAAGGCGGGGCAGTGCATATCCATTGCCGTCTTGCGAACCGACCTGAAGACATCAGCGCCATTCGCGTAGCAACGGGTGAGGCTCATGCGCTAATCGGCGGCGATCTTGTCGTGTCGGCGGGTGCAAAGACGCTTGGCTTGACGCGGGCCGGACAAACAGGTGCCGTCGTGAACAGCCACGAAACGGTTACCGGCGATTTCACGCGCGATACCAAGTTCAGAATACCGGGTGACCGGCTAGAGCTTGCGTTACAGGCACGGCTCAAAGACGATGTTTCGTTGTTCGATGCAACCGACCTTGCGCGCGCTGTGATGGGGGACTCGATCTATTCGAACATGATGGTCTTTGGGGCCGCGTGGCAGCGAGGGTTGCTGCCGATCAGCCATGATGCCGTAATTGCTGCTATAGAACTGAATGGAACGGCGGTTGAACGTAACAAACGCGCGTTTGATATCGGTCGCTGGGCCGTGTTGCACCCAGAAAAGGTGCGCGAGGTTTTGCAGCCAAACGTCACCGAACTCCCCCAAACGCCGGAACAGCGTATCGCATTCCGCGCGGATCATCTGAAGGCTTACCAAAGTGGTCGGTTGGCCAAACGGTATCGCAAGCTTGTCGAAGCGTTTGATGATGTCGAAATCCGCGATGCCGTTGCGAAAGGGTATCATAAGTTGTTGTCCTATAAGGATGAATACGAAGTGGCGCGTTTGTTGCTGTCGACACGGGAAAAAGCGGCTGCGGAATTCGATGGCGACTTCAAAATGACGTTTCATCTTGCGCCACCAATCCTGGGTGGAACAGGTACTGACGGTCGTCCACGTAAACGGTCTTACGGAGAGTGGATGCAAGGCCCGTTGAAATTGATGAGCAAGCTCAAGGTTTTGCGCGGCACACCGCTGGATATCTTTGGCTACAGTGCCGAACGTCGTATGGAACGGGCTCTGATCAAGCAATATGAACGCGACCTGAAAGAGATTATGCCTTTTATCTCTGACCAGACACGTGATGCCGTCATTGCCTTGGCGCAACTGCCTTTGGACATACGCGGGTTCGGCCCAGTGCTGAAGGACAACGAAGCCAAAGCGGCAAAACGCCGAGAAGAGCTTTTGACCGTAATACGAAACGGAGGGCCGGATTTGCAGGCAGCTGCCGAGTAAATCGTCACAACTCTGTCACGATCACTAGGCAAAATCGTCTCTTACACCTATTTTGCAGGCACAATATCTGGAGACTCCAATGCCCTCGCGCCGCCATGTCGCACGTGACATCTCGTATGCCTATTCCGCCGAGACAAAAGGCGGCAGAATGGTCATCAAGCTGATGGAGAACACGACGGGCCGCATGCGTCTGATTAAACGTGCTGACGGGTACGAAGAAGAGGTCGCTCAGGGCCGCGATTTTTGGGCCGTTATGGTCGAGCGGTATGGGCTTTCATTGGATATCGTCAGCGGTTCGTTGTCGAATATTCCCAAGACCGGGCCGCTTATTCTGATCGCCAACCATCCTTATGGGATTCTGGATGGGATGATGATGGGGCATATCCTGTCGCAAGCGCGTGGTGATTTCAGGATTCTGGCCAACCACGTGTTTAGAAAAGCCGAGGACTTGAACAAAATTATCCTGCCGATTTCGTTCGATGAAACAAAAGAGGCAATGAAGCAAAACCTGGAGACACGGAAAACGGCCTTGAACTATCTGAGCGATGGTGGCGCCATTGGAATATTCCCCGGCGGAACTGTCAGTACAGGTGTGAAACCCTTCTCGTATCCAATGGACCCGGGTTGGCGCGGTTTCACCGCCCGGATGGTGGCAAAATCGAACGCGACCGTCGTTCCAGTATTTTTTGACGGTCATACGTCGCGCTTGTTTCAGATCGCCAGTCATTTGCACAACACGCTGCGGATGGGCCTGCTGATAAAAGAGTTCAAAAAACGCGTCGATACGCCGGTTAAAGTGGTGATTGGAAATCCGATCGACCGCGACGTCTTGGATCCTTTGGCCAAGGATACGCGCAAGATGATGGATTTCCTTCGCAAAGCCACGTATGAGCTGTCTCCGAAGCCGTTGAAGTCTTATGATTACGGCTATGAATTCGAGGAACGGCATCGCGCCTGAAGGGGCAAATGGCAGTAGGTATTTTTGATTCAGGGCTGGGCGGTCTGACCGTATTGGACGCCGCGCAGAAGCATCTGCCTGAGGTGGATTTTCTGTACTATGCGGACAGTGCGCATGCGCCATACGGTGTGCGTGATGCTGAAGACATCTACGGATTAACGCGCGGCGCGGTAAATGATCTATGGTCCCGTGGGTGTGATCTGGTGATTCTGGCCTGCAACACGGCCAGTGCGGCGGCGTTGCGCCGTATGCAGGAAGAAGGTGTTCCAGAAGGCAAGCGCGTGTTGGGCGTGTTCGTTCCGCTGATCGAAGCTTTGACCGAACGGCAATGGGGTGACAACAGCCCGCCGCGCGAAGTGGCCGTGAAACACGTAGCCTTGTTCGCCACACCTGCGACTGTTTCAAGTCGAGCGTTTCAACGTGAACTTGCGTTCCGGGCGATCGGCGTTGATGTCGAAGCACAGGCCTGTGGTGGGGTCGTCGATGCGATCGAAGACGGCGACATGATCTTGGCCGAAGCCTTGGTGCGCAGTCACGTTGATGCGCTCAAGCGCAAGATGCCCGAGCCTCAGGCTGCTATTCTGGGATGCACGCATTATCCGCTGATGGCCGAAACGTTCCAGCAGGCGTTGGGAGATGAAGTTCAGGTTTTCAGCCAGGGAGACTTGGTTGCCGAAAGCCTTGGAGACTATCTAAAGCGCCACCCAAATATGTTAGGGCAGGGCGCTGGCGGATTTCTGACGACAGGAAAGCCCGATGTCGTAAGCGACCGGGCCACGCAGTTCCTCCGACGAAAGATCACCTTCAAAGCGGTCTGACCTAGGTCAAGGACGACGTCCATCCGTTCCCGTAGTTCAAAAACCGTCGCATAGGCGGTCAAATCATGTGGCACACTAGAATAGAGGTCTGACATGACCCACAAAATCGCAATCTTAGGCGCGTCCGGTTACACCGGGGTCGAGTTGGTGCGGCTGATCGCCGAACATCCGAATATGGAAATCAGGGCTCTTGCGGCTGAAAGAAAAGCTGGCCAATCGATGGCGCAGGTTTTTCCCCATCTGCGCCACATGCAACTGCCAGACCTGTGCAAAATCTCTGAGATCGACTTTTCGCAGATTGACCTGTGCTTTTGCGCCTTACCGCACAAAACCAGCCAGGAGGTTATTCGTGACCTTCCCCGAAACTTGAAGATCGTCGACTTGTCCGCAGATTTCCGACTGAACGATCCTGCCGAGTACGAAAAGTGGTATGGGAACGCCCACGCCGCTTTGGATCAGCAGGACGAGGCGGTTTACGGTCTGACTGAATTCTACCGCGAAGACATCCGCGCCGCGCGGCTGGTCGCAGGAACGGGCTGTAACGCAGCAACCGGACAATACGTCCTTCGACCTCTAATCACAGCGGGTGTAATTGACCTGGACGATATCATTCTGGACTTGAAATGCGCGGTGTCAGGCGCGGGCCGGTCGCTCAAGGAAAACCTGCTGCACGCCGAGTTGAGCGAAGGCTACAACGCCTATGCTGTTGGCGGAACGCACCGTCATCTGGGCGAATTCGATCAGGAGTTTTCAGCCCTAGCCGGGCGTCCGGTGCATGTTCAGTTTACACCTCACCTTGTACCCGCCAATCGCGGGATTCTTGCTACGACTTACGTCAAAGGTGACCCAGCCAGCGTCTATGATACACTGGCGAAAACCTATGAGCACGAACCATTTATCCAGATGCTCCCTTTTGGTGAGACGCCGTCGACCCATCATGTTCGCGGCTCGAACTATTGCCACATAGGCGTAGTCGGCGACCGTATCGAACGTCGCGCCATAGTGATCGGTGCATTGGATAACCTGACAAAAGGTAGCAGTGGGCAAGCCTTGCAGAATGCTAACCTGATGTTAGGTGAAACTGAAACCGCTGGCCTGATGATGGCCCCTCTGTTTCCGTGAGGATGACATGAAAACGCTCAAGAAACGCCGTCGCGTCCAAATCATATTGGTGGCTGTTGTCGCCCTTGTAGCCTCGACGGCGTTTATTGGCATCGCGCTAAAGGACGGGATCAATTTCTTCCGTTCACCAAGCGAAGTCATCGCTGAACCTCCTAAGCCGACCGAAGTGTTCCGGATTGGCGGTCTGGTCGAAGAAGGTTCGATCGTTCGAGGGCAGGGCGAAACGGTTCGTTTCGTTGTAACCGACGGCGGAGAAAGCGTGCCTGTAGCATTTACCGGCGTTTTGCCGGATCTGTTCACTGAAAACCAAGGTATGGTGGGCACGGGCAGCTACGTAAACGGCGTGTTTGAAGCCACTGAAATACTAGCGAAACACGATGAAACCTACATGCCGAAAGAGGTCGTAGACGCCTTGAAAGAGCAGGGTGTTTACAAAGAGGCCGACGAAGGCTGATCCGCTAGAAAACTTGTTTTTTTAGGGCGTTGCCTTTTTGAACAGGGCAGCGCCCGTTTCTGTTGGAGCACTTTAATTCTTTTCTTTCAGCCTTTGTGCGGCTCAACACAGAGGTTTCAATGCATACAGTCCGGCAATTGGCCAATGAAATAGTATCGCGGGAAGGCGGGTTTGTTGATGATCCTGACGACCCGGGTGGGGCAACGAAATATGGCGTGACAATCCATACGATGCGGCGATTGGGTTTGGATTTAACCGGCGACGGGCAGGTCACGGCGGCCGATGTTGAAATGCTCAGCAAGTCTCAGGCCGTGGGACTTTTCGTATCGCATTACTTCTACCGACCTCGGCTCGATCTTCTGCCGAAGGCAGCGCAACCGTCGGTATTCGATATGTACGTAAACGCCGGAAATCAGGCCGTTCGAATACTGCAAAAACTGCTGAAAGATATGGGTTTTGCGGTTGTCGTTGACGGTATGATCGGCCCGCAGACAGCCCAGGCCTGTGCTGACGCGTCCAAGCCACATCCCATGTCGCTTAGGGATGCTTATGGGGTTGCGCGTCGAAACTACTATTTCCGTTTGGCAGACCGGCGACCGAACTCTCGAAAATATGCCCGGACACGGGCCGGTGGAAAGGGCGGGTGGATACGGCGGGCAGAGGAGTTCATCTCGGAAAAGTATCACCTTAGTGAAGCGGAATTTAGACAAAGGGTTTCGGGATGGGATTGATTTCAGGTTTCCTAAGTTTCTTGTTTGGCGATGGTCGTAACGTCGTCCGCGAAACCGCAGAAGTGTTTCGCGAAAACACTGAAAAAGGTGCCCAGCGGGATTTGTCGTTGCGCCAACAAGCGCTGTTGCAGTTCAGCGCCGAGTTCAACCATGCCGGAAAAGGTGTCTATGACCGGTTCATAGATGGTTTGAACCGTTTGCCCCGACCTGCACTTGCACTGGGAACCTTGGGCTTGTTTGTAGCGGCGATGGTGGACCCGTTGTGGTTTGCATCCCGCATGCAGGGAATTGCATTGGTGCCAGAGCCTTTGTGGTGGCTTCTTGGGGTGATTGTTTCATTCTATTTCGGCGCGCGTCATCAGGCAAAAATGCAGGATTTTCAACGCGAGATCGGAACTTCGATTGAACGCGTACCGATGGTTTTGCAAAACCTGCAATCACTCCAGAATTTGCGGGCAGAGTTTGTCGGCACTGCCGATACTGGCACGGATGTTGTTTTGGCGGAAAGTGTTACCAAACCGGACTCTAATCCAGCGCTGGAAGACTGGCGGCGTGAACGGAGGGCATAACCCGCGACACTTTGTGCTGTCCGTTGAGGCGAAAGTTATTGGTGATCGACGCCCTACAGGACTATATCCCAAGCCATGGTTACAGAGCTTGGACACTTCGCCCTTATTCTCGCATTTCTTGTTGCGATCGTTCAGTCGGTGGTTCCGTTGATCGGGGCCGCCAAACGTTGGTCGGGCTGGATGACATTCGGGGAAACGGCCGCGATTGCCCAGCTGGCATTGGTGGCGTTTTCTTTTGGCGCGTTGGTGTGGGCGTTCGTGACTTCGGATTTTTCTCTGCGGGTGGTGGTTGAAAACAGCCATTCCGCCAAACCGATGCTGTACAAGTTCAGTGGTACCTGGGGGAACCACGAAGGCTCGATGCTGTTGTGGGTTCTCATCGTCGCATTATTTGGCGGGATGGCAGCGATATTTGGGGCGGGATTGCCACCTACTCTCAAGGCGAGGGTCCTTGCGGTCCAGGCAGCTGTGGGTGTCGCGTTCTATGCGTTTATTCTGTTCACCTCTAACCCATTTGATCGCCTGGTCGTTGCCCCCTTTGACGGTCAGGACCTTAACCCCCTGCTGCAAGACCCCGGCTTGGCGTTCCATCCACCGTTCTTGTATTTGGGGTATGTCGGCCTGAGCATGGCCTTCAGCTTTGCCGTCGCGGCCTTAATTGAAGGACGCGTGGACGCAGCGTGGGGCCGTTGGGTGCGACCCTGGACGTTGGCGGCTTGGGTGTTCCTAACGATCGGGATCGCGCTTGGGTCGTGGTGGGCTTATTACGAGCTTGGCTGGGGTGGTTTCTGGTTCTGGGACCCGGTCGAGAACGCGTCGTTCATGCCTTGGCTACTCGCCGCAGCCTTGTTGCATTCGGCCATTGTGGTTGAAAAACGCGAAGCTCTGAAAAGCTGGACCATTCTGTTGGCGATCATCGCCTTTGGCTTTTCACTCATTGGTACGTTCATCGTTCGCTCAGGCTTGCTGACATCGGTTCATGCCTTTGCCAACGATCCTGAACGCGGGGTTTTCATCCTGCTAATTCTGGTCGTTTTCATCGGTGGTGCACTGACCTTGTTTGCAGCGCGTGCCCAGGCGATGGAAGCCAAGGGCGTATTCGGAATGGTCAGCCGCGAAAGCGCGTTGGTGTTGAACAACATCCTTCTGGCTGTCAGCTGTTTCGTTGTATTCTTTGGCACGCTTTGGCCCATGGTGGCCGAGATGGCTTTTGACCGGAAGTTGTCGGTTGGTCCTCCGTTTTTCAACGCGGCGTTTACACCGTTCATGATCGCGCTGGGTATTGTTCTGCCAGTTGGAGCGATGATGCCGTGGAAGCGCGGAAAGATCGGGAAAGCAGTTCATTCGCTGCGTTATGCCTTCATACTTGCCGTTGCGCTGGCCCTGTTGGTCTGGGCGATGCAAACAGGACGCAGCGCGTTGGGGCCTGTCGGTTTGTTCCTTGGCGCTTGGATCACCTTCGGCGCAATCGTGGACTTGTGGAGCCGCACCGGGCGAAAAGGAAACCTGCAACGCCTGTTCCGGTTGCCGGGTGCAGACTGGGGTAAAGCTGTCGCGCATAGCGGGCTTGGCGTGACGATGTTCGCCATCGCCGGGCTGACCGCGTGGGAAGTGGAAGACATTCGTGTCGCGCAACCCGGCCAGCCTTTTACAGTTGGTCAGTTCACTCTTACGCTTGAAGATGTGCGCCGGGTCGAAGGGCCGAATTACTTTTCGACTATGGCTGATGTTCGGGTTGAGCAGAACGAACGCCAAATCGGTTCGCTGCACCCCGAGAAAAGGGATTACCCGGTTGCCCGCATGCCCACCACCGAGGCAGCGATCGACTATAAATTCCTTCGCGACTTGTATGTCGTGATCGGCGACCAGCAAGCCGATGGTGGGTGGGTCATTCGAACCTACATCAAGCCGTTGGCCAATTGGATCTGGGGCGGGTGTATCCTGATGGCCCTTGGCGGTTGCCTGAGCTTGTCTGACCGCAGGTTCCGTGTTGCGGCTGGTGCGCGCAAGACACCTGCTGGCGGAGTGCCCGCGGAATGAAGCGCCTGATCTTGATCCTGGCGTTGATCGCTTCGCCGGTTTTTGCAGTACAGCCTGACGAGATCCTGGACGACCCAGCTTTGGAACAGCGCGCCCGCGATCTGAGCACCGGTTTGCGTTGCCTCGTTTGCCGGAACGAGAGCATTGACGAAAGCAATGCCGATCTGGCGCGTGATCTGCGCCTTTTGCTACGCGAACGCCTTGTTGCTGGGGATACCGACGAAGAAGCAATAGATTTCATCGTCGCCCGTTATGGCGAATATGTTTTGCTGAAACCAAGCGTGTCCGGGTCCAACATTGTGTTGTGGCTGGCCGGGCCCATCATGTTGTTGATCGCGGCTGCGATGGGGTGGAACTTTCTACGAAAGCGGTCAAATGCGGAACATTCGGGTGAATCCGATACGCTCAGCGACGCCGAAAAGAAGCGATTAGAGCAAATTCTCAAAGACTGACCCTTGGTCGGTCTTTCCCTTATGGTCAGTTTGCGTCAGGGTCACCTCAAAGACTGACCCCGGGGGAGGCGCAAATGGACTACGAAACTCTTCTGCTTGATATCGCGGACGATCTGGCTGTTGTGACGTTGAATCGGCCCGACAAAATGAACGCCATGACCGCGCAGATGAGGGCCGAAGTGACCCATGCGATGAAACACGCGGCGCAAAATGCACGCGCGGTCGTGCTGACCGGGTCAGGGAAGGCGTTTTGCTCGGGTCAGGACTTGGGTGATGCTTCGAGCACGGGAAAAATCGATCTGGAGCGTACGCTGCGGGATGAGTATGAGCCCATGCTCGAAACGATTTACAACTGTCCGGTTCCTACAATTGCCGCGGTCAATGGGCCTGCTGCCGGTGCGGGTGCCAACCTCGCACTTAGCGCAGATATCGTGATTGCGGCGGAAAGCGCCTATTTCATGCAGGCTTTTGCGCAATTGGGTTTGCTGCCTGATGCGGGTGGGACGTGGTTCATGCCCCGACAGATGGGGTTTGCCAAAGCAATGGGTGCCGCCCTGTTTGCTGAGAAAATCAGCGCCCGACAGGCCGACGATTGGGGCCTGATCTGGGAAGCCGTTGCCGATGACGCGTTCGACGCACACTGGCGCCAGCGCGCCGCATACCTAGCCAAAGGCCCGACCGCGGGGTTCAGTGCCATCAAAAAAGCGATCCGTGGGACGTACGAAAAATCACTGCCGCAGCAGTTAGAGATCGAAGCGCATTTGCAGGGTGAGTGCGGACGGACACGCGATTTCGCAGAAGGTGTGGTTGCGTTCATGCAAAAACGCCCCCCGAAATTCGAGGGGCGCTGATCGTTAAGCGCGACGACGGCGACGTGTTCGGCGTTCGGGCGCGGCACCCTCTTCGGTCCCGTCTGAAGCCGAGGAAAACGGCCCCAGCGCATCCGTGATCTGATCCAATGTCGGACGCGCGCCACGCTCGGTCGTGTCCAGCGCCTCGCGCATTTTGCGCAAGTGATCCGGCATTGTGCCGCAGCAACCGCCGATAATGGTGGCGCCCGCATCACGGGCCATTGCAGCATATTGGCCCATCAACTCAGGCGTGCCGTCATAGTGGATATGGCCATTGACGTATTTTGGAATGCCCGCATTGCCTTTGGAAATCACCGGGCGTTCGGTACCCTGAGCGGCAAAGCCCAGCACCGTGCGCAAGATATCCGATGCACCAGTCCCGCAATTCGCGCCAAAAGCCAGCGGTGGGTTTGGCAGCGTCTCGACCAGCTGCGCCAAATCTGCTGAGGTTACACCCATCATGGTGCGCCCAGCCGTGTCAAAGCTCATGGTTCCGCACCAGGGCATGTCAGCCATTGCAAAGGCTTCGGCAGCTGCGCGGAATTCTTCTGGCGCGCTGATGGTTTCCAACCAAAGAACATCAGCCCCGCCTTCTTTGAGGGCCTCGGCCTGTTCCTGGAACATTTCAACCGCACCTGCGTGGGACAGGGCACCCACAGGTTCCATGATTTCACCTGTGGGACCGACAGAACCCGCAACAACAACGGTCCGACCGGCCTTGTCGGCCACTTCGCGTCCAAGTTCAGCGCCAATGCGGTTCAGTTCCCCGACCCGTGTATGCGCGTCATGCAATTTCAAACGCGCAGCTGTACCGCCAAACGTGTTGGTCAGGAAAAGATCGCTGCCTGCGTCAACTGAGCCTTGATACAATGCGCGAATTTTATCTGGTGCATCAACATTCCAAAGTTCAGGAGCGTCACCCGATTGCAAACCCATATTGAAAAGGTTTGTTCCCGTAGCACCGTCGGCCAGTATAGCGTCTTTGGTTTCCAGGAGTTTACTAAGCGCGTTTGTCATTCAAGTTTTCCAAAACAGTCGTCACAGACGATAAAAACTAAGACGCCCCGTGTCTCACGACCGGGGCATCAAATCAAATTCATAAATCTCATGAAGATCATGAGGTGGGCATTTTGACCTTATTCAGCCTCGGTCAAAACCTGCGCTTTGGCCTCGGGCAGAAGCTCGGCCATTTTGGCACGAATCTCGTCGTCAGAGGACAAAGCACCAAGATCGCCCGAAACTTTGCGGACGACATCTTCGTGCCCGGCTTCTTCCATGTCCGCGATCACGACAGTTTTCGCATATTCTTCGGCGTCGGCACCGGCTTTACCCAGCTTTTCCGCGGCCCATAGGCCCAAAAGCTTGTTGCAGCGCGCCTGAGCTTTGAACTGCATTTCCTCATCATGAGCGAACTTGGCTTCAAAAGCGTTTTCGCGTTCGTCAAACGTGGTCATTGGTTGGGGACCTCTTGGATTACATCTTCTTGATTCATGATATGACTATTGCATCTCTCAGGTGCAAGGGATTTGCGCTGCGTCAAACCCTCTCGGTCTACTGAACTTGCGGGAACCGGGGCCTTGGACTATGAGAGCGCCAAGAAGCAGGGAAATCCCCCGCTCGTCAGTCTGGAAGGGTCGCTTATGGCGCGTCGCAAGAAAATCTATGAAGGCAAGGCCAAGATTCTGTACGAAGGCCCCGAGCCGGGCACAATTGTGCAGTATTTCAAGGACGACGCCACCGCTTTTAATGCGGAAAAGAAAGACGTCATTGACGGCAAAGGTGTTCTAAACAACCGCCTGAGCGAGTTCTTCATGACGGGCCTGAACCAGATCGGTGTGCCGACTCATTTCATTCGCCGCTTGAATATGCGCGAACAACTGGTCCGAAGCTGCGAGATCGTGCCGCTTGAGGTTATCGTGCGCAACTATGCTGCCGGGTCCATGTCAAAGCGTCTTGGGATCGCCGAAGGTACGCAATTGCCGCGTCCGATCGTGGAATATTGCTACAAAGACGACTCACTGGGTGATCCTCTGGTGACCGAAGAACACATCGCAGCGTTCGGATGGGCAAGTCAGCAGGACATGGATGATATCTTGAGCCTTGCGCTGCGCGTGAACGACTTCATGAGCGGCATGATGCTGGCTGTAGGTATCCGTCTGGTCGACTTCAAAATCGAAATCGGTCGCGTGTTCGAGGGCGATTTCCAGCGTTTGATCGTGGCGGACGAAATCAGCCCCGACAGCTGCCGCCTGTGGGACATCGAAAGCGGGCAGAAGTTGGATAAGGACGTGTTCCGGCGCGATCTAGGCAGCCTGACGGATGCCTATTCCGAGGTCGCGCGCCGTTTGGGTGTTTTGCCCCAAACCAACGTGACAAAGCCTACGTTGATCAACTGATCGCTGGTCCGAAAATTCTGCTATGAAAACGCCACTCGGTTGAGTGGCGTTTTTTTGTGCCATTCGCGCCCATTCCTGCGGCAAACTGCGTTAAGACAAGGGTTGTCGAAAGCCTTTTGTCGCGTTATCCCCCGCGCAACGGAACAGGGCCTGAATTCCAGGCCAATGGTTGGAGTTGCAGGAATGAAAGCACGTGTGCATGTGATGCTCAAGAATGGGGTTCTTGACCCGCAGGGCGAGGCGGTACGCCACGCATTGGGTGCCATGGGCTTTGATCAGGTCGAAGGGGTTCGTCAGGGCAAGGTCATTGATTTGGAACTGTCCGATGGTGCAACCGTAGCTGATATCACCGAGATGTGCGAAAAGCTGTTGGCAAATACCGTGATCGAACGCTACGAGATCGAACTGGTTTAACCTGATGCGGGCAGCGCGTCTGATCACTTACCGTCAGCCTCTTGAGCTGATGGCGGTTCCCGATCCGGAACCGGGCGAAGACGGCGTTGTTGTGCGGGTACTGGCCTGTGGAGTGTGCCGGTCAGACTGGCATGCGTGGTCGGGCTCGGACCCGGATGTTGTTTTGCCGATGACCCCAGGCCACGAGTTCTGCGGCGAAGTCATCGCCGTTGGGGCAAGGGTTGACCGCTGGAGGGTCGGCGACCGGGTGATCGCTCCTTTCATTCTGGCTTGTGGTCATTGTCCTGACTGCGCGCAAGGGCATCAAACGATCTGCTCAAAACAAGTTGTCCCGGGCTTCACCTGTGACGGAGCGTTTGCTGAATACATTGCTGTCGCGCATGCCGATGCGAACCTGACAGTTCTGCCGGAAACCATGGCGCCTGAAATTGCGGCTGCTCTGGGCTGTCGCGTGACGACCGCATGGCAAGCCCTGATCGGCCGCGCGCAGATACAGGGCGGTGAGTGGTTGGCCATCTTTGGCGGGGGTGGTGTAGGGATCTCGACCCTGCTGCTGGGGAAAGCGCTTGGGGCACGGGTGGTTGTGGTCGACATTGTCGACGAAAAGCTAGCCTATGCCAAAAGCCTTGGAGCGGATGCGGTCGTGAACGCCGCGACAATGGATGCACCTGAAGCTGTAAAAGAGATCACGGGCGGCGGCGCCCACGTCGCGATCGAGGCTTTGGGTTTTGAAACGACGACAGTTGCCGCCATGAAGTCCCTGCGCAAGCTGGGCCGTATGGTCCAGATCGGAATGCCAGCCGGGCAGCATACGAACATGTCCTTGCCCATGGACGCACTGTATTCCGGCCAGTTGGCCATTTACGGCACCCGCGGTATGCCAAGCTGGCGTTATCCGTCTTTGTTGTCGCTGATATCCGGGGGCAATGTCGACCTGAGCCCGTTGGTGACACGTAAAATATCACTGAATGAGGTGAGCGAGGAACTCGCCGCCTTTGACCACCCAACGCCGCCCGGCGTCGCCGTGGTAACCGATTTTATCTCGTAGGAGGGTCCGCATATGCGCGCAGCCGTCATCGTTTTCCCCGGTTCAAACTGTGACCGGGACCTTGCAGTGGCCTTCGAACAGGCCGGGTTTCAGGTCGATATGGTCTGGCACAAAGATGCGGCTTTGCCGGATGGGGTCGACATTGTCGGAGTTCCGGGTGGGTTCTCGTATGGCGATTATTTGCGCTGTGGGGCGATCGCTGCTCATTCTCCGATCTGTAAGGCTGTGGTCGAACATACAGAACGCGGCGGCTATGCCGTTGGAATTTGCAACGGCTTCCAAATTCTGACCGAAACCGGAATTTTGCCCGGCGCATTGCTGCGGAACGCGGGGCTGAAGTACATCTGCAAAACTGTAGGCCTGAAGGTTCAGACCAGCGACAGCGCCTTTACCCAAGGGTACAATGCAGGTGACGTGATCGGCGTGCCGATTGCACATCATGATGGAAACTATTTTGCCGATGACGCGACATTGTCCTCACTTCAGGATCAAGACAGGATCGCGTTCACCTATACCGAGAATCCAAATGGCTCTGTCGGGGACATTGCCGGGATATTGTCGGAAAACCGCCGCGTTCTCGGGATGATGCCACATCCAGAACGGGCAGCGGATCATGGCCATGGCGGCACGGATGGGACGGCATTGTTCCGCGCATTGTCAGGCGTTCTTGCGCCGGCGTGACTTGAGGTTACGGAACGGCCCGCGTAGTTTTCGGGGATGAGTTCCGATACCAATTCAGACTGGTCTTTTTTAACAAAACCTTTCCGCGGGGCGCCACTCGGTTGGCGCCTGCGCATAGCGGTTTCGATCCTGCTGATCGCTACCGTCGCGACGATATGGGTGACGAACCGTTTACTGACGGATCGGTTCACTGAATCGACACGTAACAGAGCTGAACTGCGGCTGGCTTTGTATTCCGGGAACCTGCTGAGCGAGCTGCGCAGAAACTCGATCGTTCCGCAATTGCTGTCGCGCGATCCAACGCTGATCTCTGCGCTTCAATCCAGCGATTATACGCTTTCCACACAAAGACTTATATCGTTTGTCGAAGAAATCGGCGCGGCCTCTCTGATGCTGTTGGATGGGGATGGCCGGACCGTTGCTGCAACGGACAGAAACCGTTTAGGCGAAGCGCACCGAAATTCGCCTTATTACGTGGATGCGGTCAGAGCCAATTCAACAATCTTCTCTGTAATCCAGAAAGAGGCGGGTGGTTACAGCTTTGTCTATTCGCGGCGCATGGATGCCGGCTCGGACACTTTGGGTGTTATCGTCGTTGAGGTTGATCTGCAAAAGTTCGAACGCGCCTGGGCCGGTATTTCGGACGCGGTCATGGTTGCAGACAGTACTGGGACGATCATTCTATCGACCGAGCCCAAGTGGCGGGGGCTGGAAGAAACCGCAGCAATGCAACGCCAGCCACCTGAGGGTGCAATTGAGCGCGCAATTCGGGCGACCACCGACTGGACGGCTTTGCCCCCGGATGCGTACCTGAAGGGCGAGGCGGTTATGCGGCTGGAAACGCGTATTCCGTTCCGGGGTTGGAAGATGACATCGTTCACGACGTATTCGTCGATCCGCGAAAAGGTCAACAGCGTCATCGCCTTGGAAATTATGGGCTTTGCGATTCTCTTGGCGCTTGCGTTCTATGCGCTGAGCCGTCGGGCGACGTTCCGCATGGCTTTGTTCCAACGCGAGTCGGCAGAGCTTCGCGCATTGAACGCAAGACTACAGCGGGAAATTGCTGAACGTGAACGGGTCGAGAAAACGCTGGAAGTCGCCGAACAAACGCTTGCTCAGAGCTCGAAACTCGCCGCGTTGGGGGAAATGTCGGCTGCCGTCAGCCATGAGCTGAATCAACCTCTGGCTGCAATGAAAACCTACCTGGCAGGGGCAAGACTTTTGCTGCGCCGGAACCGTCCGGAAGAAGCCTTGGCGAGCTTTGGTCGAATTGATGGCCTGATCGAGAGGATGGGCGCCATCACCCGGCAGCTCAAGTCTTATGCGCGCAAGGGCGCAGATGCGTTTTCCCCTGTAAATCTTGGTGAAGCGCTAGCCTCGGCCCTGTCGATGATGGAACCTCAGCTGCGCCAACGACAGGTCAAGATCACTCAGATATTGCCCGAAGAACCCGTGATCACGATGGGTGATCGGATGCGTATCGAGCAGGTTATGGTGAACCTCTTGCGCAATGCTTTGGACGCCACCAAATCAGTATCAGAGCCAGACGTCGAAATAATTCTGGCTGCCGGTGACAAAGCGGTGTTGACTGTAAGGGATAACGGGCACGGGATCGAAGACATCGAAAACCTGTTTGAGCCGTTTTACACGACCAAGCAGCCTGGCGACGGGGTCGGACTGGGGCTTGCCATCTCGTCCGGGATCGTGAACGACCATGGCGGTCGTCTGACCGCGCGCAACAGCCCGAACGGTGGTGCGGTGTTTGAAGTGCAGCTGCCGATACTGGGAAGTGACGGCCTAGAGGCTGCGGAATAACGAGGAAAGACTATGGCACAGGCCATGAAAATTGCCATTGTGGATGACGAACAGGACATGCGCCAGTCGATCAGCCAATGGCTTGCTCTGTCGGGGTACGACACTGAAACCTTTTCGAGCGCCGAGGATGCGCTCAAGGTTTTGGGGCCCGAGTATCCCGGAATTGTCATTTCTGACATCAAGATGCCGGGGATGGATGGCATTCAATTGCTCAAGAAACTGATGGGTGCTGATAGCACTTTGCCGGTGATCATGATCACCGGGCACGGGGATGTTCCGATGGCGGTGGAAGCCATGCGTGTCGGTGCATTCGATTTTCTTGAAAAACCGTTCAACCCGGATCGCATGTCCGAATTGGCAAAACGCGCCAGTAATGCGCGACGTCTGACGCTGGACAACCGGGCCTTGCGGCGTGAATTGTCCGACGGCACGCAGATCATGAACAAACTGATCGGCGCGAGCCCGGTAATGGAGCGCTTGCGCGAAGATATTCTGGATCTGGGACAAGCCGACGGACACGTGCTGATTGACGGTGAAACCGGAACAGGCAAGACGCTGGTGGCTCATGCGCTGCATGCGGTCGGAAGCCGGGCAGGTAAGAAATTCGTTCTGGTGTCCTGTGCGGCGCTGGAGGAAGAGGCACTTTCCAAGCGTCTGTTCGGCCCGATGATGCCGGAAGATGCGCAACTACCTGCGATAGAGGAAGCGCGGGGCGGAACGCTGGTTCTGGAAGATATCGAGGCCTTGAGTGATACCCTGCAGGCACGGCTGTTGAGCGTGATGAATGATCAGGGGACACCCGCTGAAACAAGGATCATTGCGATCTCGAATTTGCAAGAAGCGGGCAAAACCAGTGAGGATGTTTTACGCCCGGACTTGTTTTATCGCCTTGCTGCGTTGCGGATTACGATGCCTCCGTTGCGTCAGCGTGGGGAGGATATCCTAACTTTGTTCACTCGCCTCAGCGAACAATTCGCCGAGGAATATGGGTGTGACGCCCCTCAGGTCAGTGCGCAAGAGGCGGCACAGTTACTTCAAGCACCGTGGCCTGGTAATGTGCGGCAGTTGATCAATATTGCCGAGCGGGCAGTGCTGCAGTCGCGGCGTGGGTCCGGGACGATAGCGTCGTTGCTGATGTCAGACCATGAAGAAATGCAGCCCGTTATGACGACTGAAGGCAAGCCGCTTAAGGAATATGTCGAAGCGTTTGAACGCATGTTGATCGATAACACGATGCGGCGGCACAAGGGCTCGATTGCTTCGGTCATGGATGAGCTGTGCCTGCCGCGGCGTACGCTGAACGAGAAAATGGCTAAGTACGGACTTCAGCGCTCGGATTATCTGTAGAGGAGGGGGCCAGCCCCCTCTTGAGCCTTTGGCTCAATTCACCCCCGGGATATTTTGGGCCAGATGAAGGATCCCGACTGCGTTCGTGCGGCGGTATGCAGTTTGCCCATTGTCTTTTCCACAGGACTGCTTTTATTGTGTCCGAACGGGCTGGGCTTTTTTGCGCCCACAAGTCCCGATCTTTGAGTTTCGCTGCGACGCCGCGGGTGGTGACAAAAGTCCCACGCTGGCCAAGCAGACCGATTGTGCCCCGAATAGGGGCAGTTGAACGCCTGAACCCGCGGATGCGGGTGAAAGGAATAAATGGGCAGGCAGCTTTAAAAATGCCTGTCGGAGAAGAACCGCGATGACGCGCGCGCAACGATTGAGTTTGAGGGCAGGGGGCCAAAGCGCCAGACCCTGCCGCGCGCCGTCCGAAATCGCCCATACAAGACACCATCCCAAAAGCGCCTGTCCTCCAGGATGGGTAAGGACAACGCGTTTGGCGCGGTGCACCAAGGAAACATGGCTAAGAAAATGCTTATCGATGCCACCCACGCGGAGGAAACCCGCGTTGTGGTGGTTGACGGAAACAAGGTCGAGGAATTCGATTTTGAGTCTGAAAACAAACGCCAGCTTGCTGGCAACATCTATCTAGCAAAGGTTACTCGGGTCGAGCCGTCCTTGCAGGCGGCCTTTGTTGACTATGGCGGAAACCGTCATGGTTTTCTGGCGTTTTCAGAAATTCATCCGGACTATTACCAAATCCCAGTTGCTGACCGTGAAGCGCTTATGGAAGAAGAGCGGGCTTATGCCGAGGCGATGAAAGCTCGGGATGAGGCGGAAGAAGCCAAGCCAAAGAAACGCCGTTCACGCTCGCGGACCAAGGCGGCGGATGTGAAAACGGACGATGTCGTTGAAACGATGGAGGTTTCGCAAGAACCCTCCGGGATGGAAACTATCGACCTGGATGACAGCGATGAAGCGGCAGACCTGTCGGTCCCCGAAGGCACATCGCCCGTGGATCTGGTTGCCGAGACACCGGTAGAGGAACCTGAGGACGACGTCGCCGCTGATGAAGCTGCCGACGTTTCGTCGAGTGATGAAATTGTGGGCGACGACGCGGAGCAGTCATCTGCTGTCGAAGACGAAGCGGGCAGTGATACCGAAGTCGAAGCTCCGGTTGCTGAGGACGTTGAGCCGCAGGTCGAAGTGGCCGCCGTCGAGGACACTTCCGAAAGCGATGAAGCAGCTGGAGAAGAAACTTCGGCAGATGAGGCGGCGACCGACGAGGTTGAAGCCAAAACTGGGACCGAAACCGACGAGGAAGCCGAAGAACGCGCAGATGCTGCCGCAAAGGACGATTCGATTGAATCTGTCGCTGACGAGGATGACAGCGAGGACATTCGCCCTCCGCGCAAACCCCGTCCGCGCCGGTATAAGATACAAGAGGTCATAAAGGTTCGGCAGGTTCTTCTGGTTCAGGTTGTGAAGGAAGAGCGTGGGAACAAAGGTGCCGCTCTGACCACCTATCTGTCGCTGGCGGGACGTTATTGCGTTCTGATGCCGAATACCGCGCGTGGTGGTGGCATCAGCCGCAAGATCACCAACGCCCCGGATCGGAAAAAGCTAAAGGAAATCGCCGCCGATATAGATGTGCCAACCGGCGCAGGTCTGATCATTCGAACGGCCGGGGCCAAACGCACCAAGTCCGAGATCAAGCGAGACTACGAATATCTGCAGCGGATGTGGGAACAGATCCGCGAACTAACACTGAAGTCTATCGCACCTGCGAAGATCTACGAGGAAGGTGACCTGATCAAGCGGTCGATCCGTGATCTTTATAACCGCGATATCGACGAGGTTCTGGTTGAAGGCGAGGCGGGCTATCGCATCGCCAAAGACTTCATGAAAATGATCATGCCGTCGCACGCGAAGAACGTGAAACGGTACGAAGATTCTTTGCCTCTTTTCGCGCGCTATCAGGTCGAAAGCTATCTTGCCGGTATGTTCAACCCAACCGTCCAGCTCAAGTCTGGTGGGTATATCGTGATCGGCGTGACCGAAGCACTGGTCGCAATCGACGTGAACTCAGGTCGGGCAACCAAGGAAGGCTCGATCGAGGATACGGCGTTAAAGACCAACCTCGAGGCTGCCGAGGAAGTTGCGCGGCAATTGCGGCTGCGCGATTTGGCCGGTTTGATCGTCATCGACTTTATCGACATGGACGAGCGCAAAAATAACTCGGCCGTTGAAAAGCGTCTGAAGGAAAAGCTGAAAACCGACCGGGCACGAATTCAGGTCGGGCGGATTTCGGGCTTTGGTCTGCTTGAAATGAGCCGACAGCGCTTGCGCCCGGGAATGCTTGAGGCGACGACCCAGCCTTGCCCGTCGTGCCATGGCACTGGTCTGATCCGTTCTGACGACAACATGGCGCTGAGTATACTGCGTCAGATCGAAGAAGAAGGGACGCGCCGTCGGTCGCGTGAGGTATTGATCCGCTGCCCCGTCAGCATTGCCAATTTCCTTATGAACCAGAAGCGTGAACATATCGCTCAGATTGAAGGTCGGTATGGTTTGTCGGTTCGGATCGAGGGTGACGTGCATCTGGTCAGCCCGGACTTCTCCATGGAGAAGTTCAAGACAGCCAGCAGGATTGTTCCTGAAGCAAGTGCACCGGTCGTATCGGTCGACGCCTCTCTGATGGATTTGGTGGATGCCGATGAAGAGGAAAAAGTCGAAGACGACGCCCCTCAGGCTGAAGAGGAAAGCAAGCCCAAACGTAAGCGTCGGCGTCGGCGTCGTAAGAAAAGCAATGGCAACGGTGACGCAACAGAGGTGAACGCCGACGAAACCGAAACGTCGGAAGAGGCGGCTGTTGAAGAGACACCCGCAGAAGCCGATGTGCAGGAGGCAGCCGAAGAAGAGGTTGCCACCAAGCCAAAGCGTCGACGCGCTCCGCGCCGTAAGAAAAAAGAAGAAAAGGCGGATGATGTAGAAGCTGCATCCACCGAAGATTCGACCGGTGAAGACCAGCCTTCGGACGAAGATGCAGCATCGCAGCCTGAAACCGAAGCGGCCGAAGTTCCTGCCGAAGAAGAGGTTGCCGCTAAGGCGGACGCAGGCGACGAAGTGACGTCTGATACTTCGGATGCGGTGGAGGAAACGCAAGAAGAAGAGGCCGCGCCCGTTGCCGAGGACGCAGCCGAACCAGAACCAGAGCCCGCTGTGGAAGAAGCCGTTGCCGAGCCTGTGGCTGAGGAACCTGTTCTCGAGGTCGTTGCAGAAGAACCAGCCAAGCCGAAAAGACGAGGTTGGTGGTCATTGGGACAGTAAACACAAAGGCGGGCCATTCGGTCCGCCTTTTTTAAACTGCCAGTGCTTATCCGGTCTTTTGAATCGTATAGATCTGGTGACCGTTCTCTTCTTCTTGAGAGATGAGGCGATGCCCGCTTTCAGTACAAAAATGTGGGACATCGACCACTGCGGCAGGATCGTCTGCGAGTAGGCGCAACAATGCACCTTCGGGCATCGATTTAAGACGTTTACGCGCTTTTAACACGGGTAGGGGACAAAGAAGCCCTAATGCATCAAGTGTTTCGGATGGATTTGACATAAGGACCAGATATTTCCACTTTGGGTTGGTGTCCAGCGTGCAACCACGAGGATGTGACTGAATGGCCCCGTGACGCGGCCCGCTTCATAACATATGTGCTGAAACATGTTCGGAATAGATATCATAGACGCAGGCCTGCTACCTGCCATGTTCATCGCAATGCTCGGAGGGCTGATCAGCTTTCTGTCACCCTGCGTTCTGCCCATCGTTCCGCCCTATCTGGCGTATATGAGCGGTGTATCGATTAACGAGATGCAGGATCAGGCTCAAGCGCGCCGCAAGGCGACGCTCACCGCGTTGTTCTTTGTGCTTGGGTTGTCCACGGTTTTCCTTTTGCTGGGCTTCACCGCTTCGGCCTTTGGGGCGTTTGTTCTGCAGAATCAGGTTTTGTTCGCAAAACTGTCCGGCGCAGTGGTCATCGTGTTCGGTCTGCATTTTCTGAACGTCTTCCGCATCCCGTTTCTGGACCGCGAAGCACGCATTGAAACTGGTGATTCCGGTGGATCTGTGTTCGGTGCGTATATTCTGGGGCTGGCTTTCGCATTTGGTTGGACACCATGTATCGGCCCGCAACTGGGTGCGATCCTTTCGTTGGCAGCGTCTGAAGCCTCGGTAGCCAGAGGAACGTTGCTTCTGGGCGTTTACGCTGCAGGTTTGGGTATTCCATTCCTGCTGGCGGCGATGTTCCTGAACCGTTCAATGAAGTTCATGAACAAGATCAAGCCTCACATGGCCACGATTGAGAAAGTGATGGGCGGGCTTTTGCTGTTCGTTGGAATCATGCTGATCACTGGCCTCTTTACTGAGTTTAGCTTTTGGCTGTTGGAGACCTTCCCGGCACTGGCAAATTTTGGCTAACGCGCTGATCTGACTTACCTTGCCGATAACGCTGCGCTAACCTGCGCAGCAGAAGGTAAGTGAATGAGCAGCCAGAACAATCCAACCAAGGTACGAAGGCGCCGGGTGTTTTACATACCCGGTTATGACCCGATCCATCCGCGTCGGTACCGTGAATTATATCGCACCGAAAGCGCAGTGCAGGCGTCGACATCTGGGTACAGTATTTCGGTCTCTGCCAAAACTGGCGATGGTCCTTACGGTTGGCGCGTGCAATCCACACAGGACAACACCGAGGTTCACACCGATATCGACGTTCTCGTCTGGTCTGATCTTGTACGAGACAGCATGGCGGTGTCGATCCCACGCACTTATGTTCAGCTGTTTCGGACTGCGTGGATCTATATCTCTAGTGGCGCATTGGCGCGATTGATGCGCTTGCGCAAAGGGCCTGTCATAGCCGCATTATACCCGGTCGGAATGCTGTTGGCACAGCTGGCTCTTTCCTTGGGTTTGGTGTGGTTTGTCACAGCGCTGCTGCAACCCTATTTGGCCCTAGCGGCGATTGTCCCAGGCTTTCTGGCGGCCTACGCGTTGCTTTATTGGTTTCGCAGAATCGACAACCGGTTGTTCGCTTACTACCTGATGCAAGACTATGCGTATTCAGCTGCTCAAAACGGAGAGATGTCAGTTGAGTTGCGCGAAAGACTGTCCGAGTTCAGCGCTTTGATAGCAGATGCGCTAAGCGAAGAAATCGACGAAGTTTTGGTTGTAGGGCACAGCTCAGGCGCTCATCTTGGAGTAAGGGTCTTAGCTGATGTGCTGCGTGCCACGCCGCCGACTAAGGCCACCCCCGCGTTGTCTTTTTTGTCGCTGGGTCAGGTGACACCTATGGTTTCTTTTTTGCCCAAGGCGCATGCGCTTCGGAACGACCTGCAATACCTATCCGAGCATGACAATATTACCTGGGTCGATGTATCCGCGCCGGGCGACGGATGTGCCTTTGCCCTGTGTGACCCGGTCGCGGTCAGCGGTGTCGCGACCGAGCGTAAGAAATGGCCATTGGTCTTGTCGGCTGCTTTTACCCAAACCTTGTCCGCCGAACGCTGGAAAGAGCTGCGCTGGCGTTTTTTCCGGATACATTTTCAGTATCTTTGCGCATTCGATCGGGTCGGGTCATACGATTATTTTCGAATTACCGCCGGACCTGAAACACTCGGACACCGCTTCTACGGTCGCGCGCCTTCGAAATCACGTATCGATAAGGCCGTATCCAAATACCGGTCGATTGCGCCGTGACGCCGCCGAAACCACCTGTACGCCCGGATAAAGTCTCGCTTTGGCGGTACCTGAAGCTGTTTCGAAGGGACATCCTGTCTGCGCAACCTCAACGATTGTATCGGGCGTGGATGGCAGAGTTTCGGACGCCGTTCTTCCGGTCGTTTCTGATCAACGAACCCAAACTCATTGAAGAGGTGCTGAGGAAAAACCCAAATCGGTTCCCGAAATCCAACCGCATCAGCGAAGGGTTGCGGCCATTGCTGGGGGAGTCCGTGTTTTTGACCAACGGTGCGACCTGGGAAAGGCAACGCAGAATTATTGATCCTGCTTTCGAAGGCGGGCGATTGAAAGACACATTCCCCGCGATGCAAAGCGCGGCCGAGGCGATGGTGAACAGGCTACGCGCACTGACGGGGACCGAGGTCGAGTGCGAAGAACTAACCAGCCATGCTGCGGCCGACGTTATTTTTCGCACGTTGTTTTCGGTTCCGATTGATCATGACGTTGCCACACAGGTGTTTCACCGGTTTCGTACGTACCAGCGAGAACAGCCGTTGCTCAATATCGCGGCGTTTATTCCATTGCCTCAATGCTTACCGCGCTTGCACTCGCGGCGCACACGCAAGAATGCCAAAGAAATCCGCGCATTGATCAAAACCCTTACCGAGGAGCGTGCTGAATTGATCGCCAGTGGTAATGCTCCGGATGATCTGGCAACCAAGATCATGACAACTCCGGACCCCGAAACCGGGCGCTGCTTTGATACGGATGAGATGATCGATCAAGTCGCCATCTTCTTTTTGGCCGGCCATGAAACCAGTGCTTCGGCGCTGGCTTGGACGTTGTACCTGATGGCGCAATACCCTGAATGGCAGGAAAAAATTGCCGAGGAAGCGGTACAAGTGTCTGGTGCCCCGGCGACGGGTGTGTCGCAACTTAAGCTCAGCCGTGATGTTTTTCGAGAAGCGTTACGTCTCTACCCACCAGTTCCGATGATGGTACGAGAGGCGACGTGCCCAGAGCGATTCAGAGATCGCGCCGTTCCCAAAGGTGCCCAGATCGTCATCAGCCCGTGGCACCTGCACCGGCATGAACGGATGTGGGATCAGCCGGATGCGTTCGACCCCGAAAGGTGGGGCACAAAAAACGGGAAGAAATGCCAAAGAGAGGCTTATATCCCATTTTCAGCCGGTGCACGGGTATGCCCCGGTGCCGGATTTGCCATGGTGGAGGGGCCTTTGATCTTATCCACTTTGCTTCGAAACTTTAGGTTTGAGCGCGTGGCCGGCAAAACGCCGTCGCCTGTCGCGCATCTAACCGTTCGTTCTGAGGATGGAATTTGGTTGCGATTGGTTGAGCGCTAACAAACTACCATCCAAATGCGCGTTGCTGTATGCGGTTGAAAACAGCGGAATCATTTCGAACGGGAATATAAGATGTCCAAATCAGAACAGCGCGAACAAATGTCCAATGGTGCAGGTTTCATCGCCGCTTTGGATCAAAGTGGTGGTTCGACGCCAAAGGCGCTGGCGCTTTACGGGGTAGAGGCATCCGAATACGGCTCGGACGAAGAGATGTTCGGCGAAATTCAAAAAATGCGGGCCCGTATTATCCTCGGCGACGGGTTTACCAAGAACAAGGTTATCGGCGCTATCCTGTTCGAACGTACGCTGGGTGAAGAGATTGATGGCCGGAAAGTTGCCGATTTTCTTTGGTCCGTGAAGGGAATCGTTCCGTTTCTCAAAATAGACAAGGGCTTGGAAGACGAGGCGAACGGCGTTCAGTTGATGAAGCCGATCCCAGGCTTGGCTGAAACGCTCGCTAAAGCTGAAGGTGTGTTTGGCACCAAAGAACGCTCGGTCATTCACGAAGCAAATGCCGACGGGATCGCCGCTGTGGTGGCCCAGCAGTTTGATGTTGCGCGTGAGGTCGTTGCTGCAGGAATGGTTCCCATCATTGAGCCTGAAGTAGACATCAATTCATCCACTAAGGCCGAGGCTGAAGATATCCTGAAGGCAGAAATTCTGAAGAACCTCGACCAACTGGATGATGATCAGGATGTCATGCTAAAGCTGACCATCCCGTCCAAGGCCAACCTGTATGACGAAGTGGCGGATCACCCGCGTGTGGTTCGTGTCGTTGCTCTGTCGGGTGGTTATTCAACACAACAGGCTTGTGAGTTGTTGGATCAGAACGAAAAAATGATCGCGTCCTTCTCGCGTGCCTTGACCGAAGGTTTGTCGAAACAACAGTCAGACGCAGAATTCAACGCTGCGTTGGCTGGTAACATCGATAAGATTTACAGCGCCTCCGTCTAACAGAACTCACTGTGGTTTTTGGAAATCGCGGCGCATCTGCGCCGCTTTTTCGCGCATAACACATCCCAAGGCGTGGTCGTTGATCAGACCCATTGCCTGCATAAAGGCAAAAATGGTTGTGGGACCTACGAATTTCCATCCCCGTTTTTTCAAATCCTTCGACATCGCAATGGATTCGGCCGAGGTTGATACAGATTGCGGGGCAGGTGGGGTCTCGCTTTCGTATCGCCAGACATAGGATGCAAGCGATCCTTCCTGGGCTATCAATTCCTGCGCGCGGCGTGCGTTATTGATCACCGCTTCGATTTTTCCACGGTGTCGTACGATCCCTACATCTTGCAACAAGCGTTCAATGTCGTGTTCATCAAATTGCGCAACGGCGTCGATGTTAAAGCCCTCAAAGGCTTTGCGAAAGTTTTCGCGCTTTGACAGGATCGTGCGCCAACTGAGACCAGACTGAAAGCTTTCTAAGCACAGTTTTTCGAACAAACGCTGATCGTCTGCAACCGGATAGCCCCATTCGTTGTCGTGATAGGCAAAGAATTCCGGTGCGGCCTGGCACCAGGAACAGCGCGGTTTACCGTCTGGTCCAAGCACTGTTTGACTCATGATTGTACCCTTTTCGTTCCCATACAGCCTACGTAGAGCTGAACCGAACGCGCAACTGTCGAATTCACGAACGATACCAATTCAAAACAAAAACGCGTATCGCGGAAGCAAGGCCAATATCGGGTCCGCGCTCAACATCAATTTGTGCAGCTAGCACGTTGATTGGTATATCTTTGTGCTTTGCAATATCCCGAAACGCCTGCCAGAATTCATCTTCTAATGACACAGATGTTCGGTGACCTTTCAGAGTCAGCGAACGCTTAACCGGCCGACCACTCATTCGTCTAACTCGTGGTTATCGAGGTCTTTGCGCTGTCTGTCCTGCTGCTTTCTGACCGCGTCTTTTTCCACCTTGCTGCGTCCAAAAGAGATCGCATTTTCGTCGGCGCGGGCTTTTTTCTGAGCCCGCGCTTTTTCCTTTCGGTACCGGTTTAGGTTAACCGGCTTACCCATTAATCTTTGGGCCCAATCATCTGTTCGGGTCGTACGACGGCGTCAAACGTTTCTTCGTCCACAAATCCCAGCGCGATGGCTTCTTCTTTCAATGTGGTGCCGTTTTTATGAGCCGTTTTTGCAACCGTCGTCGCGTTGTCGTAACCGATTGTCGGAGCAAGCGCAGTGACCAGCATGAGCGACTCTTTCATCAGCTTTTCAATCCGCGGCTCGTTTGCCTGAATGCCCAGCAACATCCGTTCGGTAAAGCTGTCTGCAGCGTCGCCCAGCAGTTGAATGGACTGAAGAAGGTTATAGGACATCATTGGGTTGTAGACGTTCAGCTCAAAATGCCCCTGGCTGCCAGCAAATTTAATTGCTGCGTCATTGCCCATGACATGAGCGGCAACCTGCGTCAGCGCTTCGGCCTGGGTTGGGTTCACCTTGCCTGGCATAATCGAGGATCCCGGTTCATTTTCCGGGAGGATCAACTCTCCCAAACCGGAGCGAGGACCCGATCCTAACAGGCGGATATCGTTAGCGATTTTGTAACAGCTACCTGCAATGGTTGCCAAAGCTCCGGACAAAAACACCATTGCATCATGAGCAGCCAGCGCTTCGAATTTGTTTGGCGCGGTGACGAAGGGCAGACCCGTAATCTCTGCCATATTCGCTGCAACGGCTTCACCCCAACCATTTTGGGTGTTTAGACCTGTGCCGACAGCCGTGCCGCCCTGAGCCAATTCATAAATTCCCGGCATCGCTGCTTTGACGCGCGCGATACCTTGACGAATTTGGTGTGCATACCCCCCAAATTCCTGTCCCAATGTCAGTGGCGTGGCGTCTTGCGTGTGGGTCCGGCCGATCTTGATAATGTCTTTGAACTCATCGGATTTTTGCTCCAGACCAGTGGCCAGTTTTTCCAAACCTGGCAGCAACACGTCGCGTATGCTCATCGCTGTGGCGATATGCATTGCGGTCGGGAAGGTGTCGTTCGACGATTGCCCCATATTGCAGTGATCATTGGGGTGCACCGGGTCTTTTGAACCAATTACGCCACCCAAAATCTCAATAGCCCGGTTCGCGATCACTTCGTTCGAGTTCATGTTGGATTGAGTTCCGGACCCGGTCTGCCACACGACCAGAGGGAAGTTATCATCGAACTTGCCCTCAAACACTTCGCCAGCGGCCTGAATAACGGCGTCTGCGATCCTGGCATCCAATTTACCCGTCGCCTTGTTTTCCATTGCGCAGGCTTTCTTGATGACACCAAGCGCGCGAACGATCGCCACAGGCTGTTTTTCCCAACCAATGGGAAAATTCATGATCGAACGCTGAGTTTGGGCCCCCCAGTATTTATCAGAAGGAACCTCGAGCGGGCCAAAGCTGTCGGATTCGGTGCGGGTCTGAGACATCGGTCACTCCGTCTTGTATACAGTCGCATGCCGTTTACCTGCAGCAACGCCGCCATGCAATCGGCCAGTTGCGCGCACCTTAAACTTAAGCCTCTGAAAGGTATAGATCGGCAATCGCGACATTTTTCTTTTGCTTAATCACCTCGGCCCCATTGTGTGCGACCGCAGGTGAGCTACAATATCCATAAAGAGATTGTGGAGGGTACTGTGCTGCTATTTCAACGGAGACACGCCCTGAAACTAAGCACTTTGTTTTTAGGTGTATTGCTGAGCTTCGCGCTATTCAGCCCATCAGCGCGCGCAAGTGTAATTGAACCCTTTGTCGGGGACTACGTGGGCTCTGCAAATGTGGTGGATACCGACGGAAGCGAAATGCCCCGGGACATGAGTGTTTCGATCCATCCTACCAAGGACGGTTTTAACGTCAGTTGGAAAACAACCACGTACAAAGAGGACGGACGGGTCAAAGAACAGTCGTTTTCGATAGACTTTCGGCAATCAGAACGATCTGACGTATACTCTGCTGCGATGAAACGGAACGTGTTCGGGCATGAAGTACCCTTGGATCCGATGCTTGGTGAACCTTTTGTCTGGGGGCGGATAGAGGGTGATACGCTGACCGTGTTTTCGTTATTCATAGACGACCGGGGGGGCTATGAGCTCCAGCAATTCGACCGAACCCTAGCCGAAGGAGGGTTGAACCTGTCGTTCTCGCGTTTTCGCAATGGAGTGAAATCGCGATCCGTGGACACGTTTCTTAAGCGCGAATAAGCGTTTAGCCCGACCACGAAGGCAGATTATTTCCGGAAACTGTCCAGCGACACGACATCCGCATCATGTTGGTCGTCCTGAACTTCTACCTCAATCGGCTCTTCTTCAAGCTCGAGCTCTTCGGTTTCATCCTCTGGGCTTTCGAAACGAAGTCCAAATTCTACAGACGGGTCCACGAATGTCTTGATAGCTGTATAGGGGATATAAAGTGGCTCTGGCGCGTCGCCGAAATTCAGCGTTATGGCAAAACCGGTTTCACCGACTTCAAGATTTTCGAACCAATGCTGCATCACGATCGTCATTTCGTCGGGGTATCTTTCACGTAGCCAATCGGCCAATTCGACCCCGTCTTGCCGTGTGTCAAAGGTAATAAAAAAATGATGCGCGCCCGGCAGGCCGTTTTTCGAAACGCTTGTCAGAACCGTCTTAATAAGCCCACGCATCGCCGTGTGCATCAGGTTCCCGTAATCAATGTCCTGCGACATGTGTCATCCTCAAAATTGGTGCCTCCAGCATAAGGGATTTCGCTGGAAACGAAAGTCCGAGAGTACTGGGATTGTTCATAGAACGTGAAAACCGATCCCCGCCGCAGCCATAACAGCCAGCGTCAGCGCCATGCCAAATTTGAACTTAAATATCAACACCCAAGCGATCACAGTTAGGCAAACTGCGCTCAGGTTTAAATTTGACAAGCTGGGCCAAGGGTAAGTGAACATCCACCATGTTTTTTCCGAAACTCGATGAAAGATCACGTTCAAGCCAAACCACACAGACAAATTGAGAATCACGCCAACGACGGCGGCTGTAATTCCGTTCAATGCGGCAGCCAGGCTAGGGCGTTTTCCTAACTGATCCAAATGCGGAGCGGCTATGAAAATCCACAGAAAACAGGGCACGAAAGTTGCCCAAAGCGCCACAAGACCAGCGGCAACGGCCAACCACGGGCCTCCGCTCAATTGTCCCGCCAACATGGCGACGAACTGGGTCACCAAAATCAACGGCCCGGGCGTCGTCTCGGCTAGGCCTAACGCGTCAATCATCTGTGCTGTGCTGACCCATTGATATTTGTCCACGACAGTTTGGGTCATGTAGGCCAGTACGGCGTATGCCCCTCCAAAAGTAACCACCGCAAGGCGCGCAAAGAACCAACCAATATCTGCAAGCAATTTGTGACCCGAGATACTCAGCACAACCAGAGGAACTAACCAAAGTGTCAGACACAGCACGCCAGTTCGAAACTGGTCACGCGGCTTTGTGGTCGTGGGGGGAATAGCTGGGGAGTTTGCTGCGCTGAAACGGTAAGCACCCCATATGCCGGCAACCAAAATGATAAAAGGGAACGGAAGGTTAAGGGCAAAGATTGACAGAAAGCTCAAGCCCGCTAATGCGTAGTGCTCAGCACTCGTCATGGCTTTGCGCGCAAGGTTATTCAACGCCTGTAAGACGATGACAATGACCGTGGCTTTGACGCCCAAAAAACCGGCTTGGACAAGGGGCAGGGTGCCGAAAGCGGCGTAAAGCCCAACCAGTACAGCGATGACGACCGCGCCTGGAATAACGAAAAGCCCGCCCGCGATCAGCCCCCCTTGAATACCGCGCAAACGCCAACCTGCGTATGTGGCCAGTTGCATGGCTTCGGGACCTGGCAGCAACATGCACAAGGACAAGGCTCTTAGAAACGTCTGTTCGTCCAACCAGTCACGTTTTTCCACCAGTTCTTGCTGCATCAGGGAAATCTGTGCTGCCGGCCCTCCGAAGGATAACAGGCCTATACGACCGAAGACCCTCATCAATTCCGAAGCAGTAGGCGCCATGGCTTAGGATCCATCAATCAGTTTGCAGGTTCTTCCCCTTCGTTTTGACCTGTATGCGTCAGAGGGCAAGCAAGAACGATGGTTTTCCCACAAAAAGCCTGGATTTGCTTCCCTACACCAAGTTAATCAGGCTGATGTTAAGCTGGCTGAATGACCCGCAAGTTGTCACGCCCAATCCAGCCTTTGACCTGTCATGCAAATGGGCAAAGTGTCTTGCGGGAACTGACCGAGTTGTTCGAACAGAGAAATGAAGTCGAACTGGTTATACGCTTCGACCACGCGGCCATTTTTGATGCGCCCGATGATGCTGCCGGTTGCCTGAAGTGGGGCCCCGTTGTCGGCACGAGTGGTGCTGAGATGGATAATAGCGGAAACCCAATCGCCATCTTCAATTACTTTCGGCAAGTTCACTTCAATGTCACCAAGGATGTGTCGGAAAGCCATAACTAAATCACGAAACTCGTCAGCTCCAACCTGCATTTCGGGGATTAGCCCTTCGGTCATTACTTCGGGTGCAAAATACCTGTCGATGGCATCCGTATCGCCTTTTTCCCAAACTTCGGAATACCATTCCCTGAGCACTTCCGCGTGTGACATCTCGGCCCTCCTGACTTTTACGGAAAGCATGCGCAATAGGAGTGAACAAACTCTGAACAAGCGCGAAAATTGCCGAACATGACTGAAGGGAAATGCAGGTTTCTGTTGCCAGGTACCTGCGAACCCCGCCTTACGCGGCTAGGCGTAAGGGCTTAAGTTTCGGTCTTGTTACTGCTTACGCAGCAACTGCAACCGGAGCACGATTGTCGTTTGCAATTGTACTATTTTCGCCGGTAACGGTGGCAGACAGCCGAGACAAAGCTAACCCCTTTAGACGTTCGTCGATCCTGTTTCGGCCCCCCGATACTGAAAGCGATCCCCAAACGAAGGATACGTCCAGCAGATTTATGGTGGAGCCGCCGGGTACCGCCCCCGGGTCCGATCCGCTTATTACGAGCGCGTTTATGTCCATAGTCCCGAAGGACATAACTTATATAGGGTAGCCAATGATGGGATGCAATTCCGGAATTGATTTGATGAATATCATTCGATTTCAGAAATTTAGCTGGTTCTACTAAAGTTTGCCAGTATCAGCCAAAGCGCAAGAACCAATTCGATTCCGCCAAAAGTCGCCGCTTTGACCAGAGGCGGGTTGTCCAGAACAACCGAGACAAACCGCCCAAGCGCTGCGCCTGCGTACACAACGCCTAGCATTGTATATGCCATAGGCGCGTTGAGCCAAATGACAGCGATGCCAGTAACCACAAAAAGGCCGCCGACAGATGCCCTCATCTCGCTTAGGCCCATGTTGCTGTTTGTTGGCGCCAAATCCAACGAGGCCGCCGTCCAGGCAGGTGCGAGAAAACCAAATAGTCCAAATGCGATCGTAAGAAGGGCAGCAATGATGTTTAATGTCGAAACCATCTGATCCTCGTCAGGTCGCCTTACGGCGCTTCTCAGCCACATCTATAGCTAGTTTTCTGGTGTACTTTTCAAGCTTTACCAGCGTTTCATCAACCAAGGCAGCGTCGCCGGTTTCTAGGGCATCGGCAATTTGAGTGTGCAGCGCGATGATCTCTTCGCGAGAGCGGGCTGTAAAGGTGATCATGTTCATCAGCGGCTGCATCGCCTCAACAGCACCGGCCAGTTGATAGGACAGAACAGGATTTCCCGCGCCGTCCACCAACGCACGGTGGAATGCAACGTCGGACGCGCAGAACGCCTCATCCGTCAGTCCGGGCTGCGCTTGACGAAAGATCTCAGCTCTCATGGTGGCCAGTTGGTCAGCCGTACGCCTTTTTGCGGATAGGGGCGCGCAGGCCCGTTCCAGCGCATAGCGCGCCTCGCATGCTGTATCGAAGCTGACAGCATTCATCGACAGCAACAGCGTAGACGTGGTGATTTGTTGGGAATACGCGTCTTCAAAATTCAAGCGGTTCACGAAAGCCCCACCGGTCGCGCCCCGTTGCGTCCGGATCAGGGATTGAGCGGCAAGCCTCTTTAACGCCTCTCGCACAGTAGGACGGGACACCTGAAACTGATCGGCAAGTTCAGATTCCGACGGAAGACGTTCATCGACAATCAATCTGCCCGAGATAATCGCGTCGCGAATGGCTTGCGCGATCTGCGCCGAAAGATCAGCGGGTTTTTGCGGGTCAATTTTCATATTCCTGGAACCGTAGGTACGTTTTTATTTGTCTGACATTTAAAAGTCTGACATTTGAAAAGCAAGAACTGAGTCGGGAGGAGCAAATGAGTCGCGCTGTTTTACGCAGTGGCTTGTGGCTGGGGTTTTACGCCCTGATCCTTTGGGCGTGGTGGGTCATGTTCACCATGAGCCGCAACATGGACCTGGATTGGATCGGCAGACCTGGTCCCATGGGGCAAGCCATGGCTGCGATGGACCCCCGTATGGACATGTACATGCCGATGGCAGAGTTCGGCCCATTGTTCTGGATGTGGGCGATAATGATGGCAGCTATGATGCTGCCCACGCTTGTTCCGACCTTGCGCAGCTATGACGACCTCATCCGTAGCGCAAATGGAACGCGGGCAGGGTGGCTGGGCGTTCTGTCGGGTTACTTCATTGTCTGGGTCGGGTTCGCCGCGTTGATCACCGGTGTTCAGCTTGTTCTGCTATTTGGTGGCGTGGTGGACATGCTGGGTGTTGCCAAGTCCGGATTTGTAGCCGGAGGTCTGATGATCGCCGTTGGCGCATTTCAATTCACCCGCGCGAAAGAGGTTTGCCACGGCGTCTGTCATGCCCCGATGAACTACTTTCTGGGTCATTGGAAGACCGGGTTTATCGGCGGTGTGAAAATGGGACTGAGGCTGGGCGCATTTTGCGTAGGCTGCTGCTGGGGCTTTATGGTTCTGGGCTTTGTTGGCGGTGTTATGAGCCTTCTGTGGATGGGCCTTGCCACGCTGTTTATGGTTCTCGAAAAACTTCCCCAAATCGGTCATGCGCTCACGCGACCGCTGGGTTTTGCACTTATCGCAGGTGGTCTTGTCCTGCTCATCTATCCCTTTGCTTACGGAGGATAACTTCATGGCTAAAAACAGAAAACCAGAGGCGGACCGCTTGCCGATCAGCCAACGTATCGACAGCCGTATGCCAAACCCCAAAAGGCGCGAGATGAGCCCGACAGAATGGGCGATCAAGGGTGAGTTGATCCTGAACTGTTCCTGCGACGTGTTCTGTCCCTGCGTTGTGTCATTGGGTGCGCACCCTCCGACCGAAGGGCATTGCCATGCTTGGATGGGCGTTATCGTTGATGAGGGCCACTTTGAAGGCGAAGACCTGTCTGGTCTGAACGTTGGTCTATTGGTGGATATTCCGGGGCGTATGGGCGAAGGTCAGTGGAAAGTTGCCGCCTATGTCGACGAACGTGCCAGCGGCAAAGCCTATAACGGTCTTTTGCAGATTTTCAGTGGTCAGGCAGGCGGTACAACTGGCCTGTTCACCATGCTGGTCAGCGAGATCATCGGTGCCGAGCGGGCACCGGTTCAGATCGAACGCGATGGCAATAAGCGCCGCATCATGATCGGACGTAAAATTCAGGGTGAAATCGAGATGCTCAGCGGTAAAGATGCCGATCACCCCGTTATGGTAACCAACTCAAAATACTGGATGGGGCCCGACATCATCGTTGCGCGCGGTACAAAATCCAAGGTGCGCGACTATGGCCGGGTTTGGGACTTTGGCGGCAAATCAGCCGAGATTTGCCCGATTGACTGGCACGGACCCAAGTAATGATAACCGCGGCCTATGCACAAGAAATGGCGCGCTATAATCGCTGGCAGAACAGTCAGTTGAAAGGTTTTCTTTCGGCACTTTCGCCCGAGGAGCTAACTTGCGAGCGAGGCGCATTTTTTGGCTCGATCCTTGGTACGGCGAACCATCTTTTGTGGGGCGATTGGATCTGGATATCCCGGTTTGACAAAGGTGAGGCGCCAGTGGGCGGAATACCCGAAAGCAAGACACTTTGCGCTGAACTAAGCGAATGGTTGCCGCTGCGCGATACGATCGACAGCCGTATTGAACACTGGGTGAGTACATTGAATGACGGCGAACTTTCAGGCTCATTCACATGGTTCTCGGCTGCAAAACAAGACGATGTAACAAAGCCTTATGCGCAATGCGTAATGCACTTTTTCAACCACCAGACACATCATCGCGGTCAGCTTCATCAGATGTTGACCGAAACAGGATCGGCGGCCCCGGTCAGTGATCTGGTTTTTCTGCCGCAGGAGGTCTGAGTGGCACAGGTATCGTTTTCGCGCCGGTTACGTCGAACACCGTTTTCCGAGGGTGTGCAAGCCGCGGGGGTTAAGGCCTTTACGGTGTACAACCGTATGTTGCTGCCGACGGTCTTCGAGTCGGTTGAGGCCGACTACCGCCATCTCAAGTCCCATGTTCAGGTTTGGGACGTCGCGTGCGAGCGGCAGGTTGAACTGCGCGGTCCGGATGCAGCACGTCTTATGCAGATGCTGACACCCCGCGATCTGCGTGGCATGTTGCCGGGGCAGTGTTACTACGTTCCGATTGTGGACGAAACCGGTGGGATGTTGAACGATCCAGTCGCGGTTAAACTGTCCGAGGATCGCTGGTGGATTTCTATTGCCGACAGTGACTTACTGCTTTGGGTTAAAGGCATCGCCAATGGCTATAGGCTGGACGTTCTGGTGGATGAACCCGATGTGTCACCACTTGCCGTCCAAGGCCCGAAGGCGGACGAGCTAATGTCGCGAGTATTCGGCGAAAGAGTTCGGGATATCCGCTTCTTCAAATTCGATATGTTCGAGTTCGAGGGCCGGGATCTTGCAGTCGCCCGATCGGGGTACTCAAAGCAAGGTGGGTTTGAAATCTACGTAGAAGGATCCGACATTGGGATGCCGCTTTGGAACGCCTTATTCAAAGCCGGCGAAGACCTGAACGTACGCGCGGGTTGTCCAAACCTGATCGAACGGATCGAAGGCGGTTTATTGTCTTATGGCAATGACATGACAGACGACAATACTCCACATGAATGCGGATTGGGTAAGTTTTGCAACACCCATACAGCGATTGGCTGCATCGGTCGGGACGCATTGCTGCGTGTCGCAAAGGAAGGGCCGGTCCAACAAATTCGACCGATCGCCATAGATGGTGACGCGGTTCCGCCCTGTGACCGGCCTTGGCCGGTATTTGCTGGCGGTAAGCGGGTGGGGCATGTGACTTCGGCCGCGTGGTCGCCGGATTTCGAAACCAACGTTTCGATCGGAATGCTGCGCCTCAGTCATTGGGACGCAGGTACGCGGGTCGAAGTGGAAACTCCTGACGGGATGCGAAACGCGATTGTGCGAGAAAAATTCTGGATCTGATCACCTCCGCTTTGAGCTGTGATCTGTTGATAACGAAAGGAATATTGTGATGTTCAATGCACTGGTCATGGACAAGGATGAAGAAACTGGCTTGGCCAGCCCATCGGTCAAGCAACTGTCGGTCGATGATTTGCCAAATGGAGAGGTCACCGTTGCCGTCGAGTATTCCACGGTCAACTACAAGGACGGACTATGCATGTCTCCGAAAGGGGGCGGATTGGTTCGCAACTATCCGCATGTTCCGGGTATCGATTACAGCGGTACGGTCGAAGCGTCCTCGGATGATCGTTATAAACCGGGTGACAAGGTTGTTCTGACAGGTTGGCGCGTGGGTGAGGCGCATTGGGGCGGCTATTCACAAAAGGCCAACGCTTTGGCCGACTGGTTGGTTCCGCTTCCGGAAGGGCTGGATACACGTCAGGCGATGGCAGTGGGAACCGCCGGATTTACTGCAATGTTGGCCGTTATGGCACTGGAAGATCATGGTCTTAAGCCCGATCATGGACCGGTTCTTGTGACGGGTGCCGCAGGCGGCGTCGGCTCGGTTGCAACGGCGATCCTTGCAAATCTGGGCTATGAGGTTGCAGCTGTGACAGGTCGCGCAGAAGCTGGTGAATATCTCAAGTCGCTTGGTGCAACAACAATTGTGCCGCGCGATGACCTTAACGAAACGGTCAAACGTCCGCTTGAAAGTGAAACCTGGGCAGGCTGTGTGGACGCGGTCGGCGGTGAAATGCTGGCCCGCGTACTGGGGCAGATGAAATACGGCGCGTCCGTTTCCGCAGTTGGCCTTGCCGGAGGCGCTGGGTTGCCGGCAACAGTTATTCCCTTCCTTCTGCGCGGCGTGAATCTGCTGGGCATCGACAGCGTGATGCAGCCCTTCGACAACCGGGTGCGCGCATGGAAACGTGTCGCCACGGACCTGCCGATGGACAAGCTTGAGGCCATGGTTCACCCCGCTGGCCTCAGCGATTTGCCACAATTGGGTGCAGATATCCTGAAAGGACAGGTCAAAGGCCGTGTCGTTGTGGACGTAAACGCCTGAACCTAAACCAAGTCTGTAGATCGGCCGAGCCACGCTGCGGCCGATCTCTTTGCCTACGAATGACCGCGAAAATGCCGGAAACAGCTCTGGTCATTGGCGCATTTCCCGATCACTATTGCTATACATCCCGATTGTGATGGCTTATGAGCCTTGCAAACAGCACCGGAAGACGGGGAGTGAGCAGAATGTCTGACGATTTTGAACTGGACACCGACGATCTGAAGCGCCGCATGGATGGCGCGATGGCCAATCTCAAGACCGAGTTCGCGTCTTTGCGAACGGGGCGGGCATCAGCTTCGATGCTGGAACCGGTCATGGTTGATGCCTATGGATCGATGACGCCCATCAACCAAGTTGGTACGGTTAACGTACCCGAGCCACGAATGGTGACTGTCAATGTCTGGGACAAGGGTCTCGTCGGCAAAGTGGAAAAAGCCATTCGGGAAAGCGGTCTGGGGATCAACCCTCAACTAAACGGCACCATTATCATGCTGCCGATCCCCGAGCTTAACGAAGAACGTCGCCGCGAGCTTGGTAAAGTTGCGGGGCAATATGCTGAACATGCGCGGGTTTCGATCAGAAACGTCCGTCGGGACGGCATGGACCAGATCAAGAAAGCCAAGGCGGATGGGATGTCTGAGGACGATCAAAAGCTCTGGGAAAGCGAAGTTCAGGATCTGACCGACGAGATGATCAAAGCTGTGGACGCCGCGCTAGAAACCAAGCAATCCGAGATTATGCAGGTCTGAGCGAGAAAATGCCCGATACTGCGCATACGGCCCCGATCGATGGCCCGCATCACGTTGCCATTATTATGGATGGCAACGGGCGTTGGGCACAGGCGCGTGGTCGCCCCAGGCTATTTGGGCATCAGGCCGGTGCTCGCCGCGTACGGGACGTTGTCGAAGCCTGTCCGGAACTCGGCATTAAGTACCTGACCGTTTTTGCTTTTTCCACCGAGAACTGGAAACGCACTCAGGCGGAAGTTGCCGGATTGATGAGTCTTTTTCGTAGATACATCATTAAGGAAACCGCAAACTTGACTAAAAATGGCGTCCGCGTGCGGTTTATTGGCGATCGCGTGCGCCTTGACGCCAAGTTAGTGGACCTAATGGACACGCTTGAGGATGCCACTAAGGACAATGATCTGGTGCACCTGACCATTGCGCTGAACTACGGCGGGCGGGATGAAGTTGCGCGCGCAACCAAGCGCCTCGCCAAGGATGTAGCGGAAGGGCGCTTGAAGCCTGAAGAGGTAGATGAAGAAACCCTCCCTAAATATCTGGATACACATGTTCTTCCTGATCCGGATTTGGTGATCCGTACAAGCGGTGAGGCTCGGATATCGAACTTTCTGCTTTGGCAGTCGGCCTATTCCGAATACGAGTTCATCGATACGCTTTGGCCCGACTTTACCGCCGAAGAGCTGGGCCGCCTGTGCCGCAACTTCGGAAGCCGCGAGCGGCGCTACGGAGCGGTTCCAGCATGAGCGAAGGCCGATGGTCTGACCTTACCGCGCGTGTTCTGTCTGCCGCCGTTCTCGTCGCGATCGGAGCGATCGAAGTTTGGCTCGGCGGGCTGTGGTTCGAGGCGTTTATTGCCGTCGCGTGCGGTTTGATGACCTGGGAACTGGTTCGCATGATTGACCCAGACAAACCAGGCATTGCGATCCAGCTTTCCATTTTGACCGGTGTTGCTGTGGTGCTAAGCTTCCATCTACCACCCTTGTACAAACTGCCATTTTTACTTGCGCCTGCGTTGGTCGGGGCCGGGCAGGTGAGCCGTGCGAAGGGAACCTATGCGCTCTTTGCGATTTGGATCGCAGCCGCTGGTTTGGGCTTTATTTCCATCCGAGAGAACATGGGGTTCGGCTGGATGGTGTGGTTGATTTCAGTGGTCGTTGCCACTGATGTTGCTGGTTATTTTGTAGGCAAGGCCGTTGGCGGCCCAAAGTTTTGGCCCAAGGTCAGCCCCAAGAAGACGTGGTCCGGCACTGCCGGAGGATGGGCTG
This sequence comes from Ruegeria sp. G5, assembly GCF_056533365.1. NCBI lineage: Bacteria > Pseudomonadati > Pseudomonadota > Alphaproteobacteria > Rhodobacterales > Roseobacteraceae > Ruegeria > Ruegeria sp. G5. Next base: position 100,286 of record NZ_JBQFOK010000009.1, read on the forward strand.
CCGCTGCATTGGTCGGTGCTGTTTTTGCGGTTTATGCCGGTTTTGGGTTTTTGTTTGTGGTTGTCTCTGTGTTGGCTTCTATGGCCAGTCAGGCAGGCGACATCGTTGAAAGTGCGACTAAACGTAAATTCGGCGTGAAAGACAGCTCTAACCTTATTCCCGGTCACGGAGGGTTCCTGGATCGGTTCGACGGTATGATGGGCGCCGCCTTGTTCGTACTGATTGCCGGATTGCTATATGCGCCAGGGACGATGTAATGCGCAGAGTAACGATTTTAGGTTCTACGGGTTCGATCGGGCAGAACACTCTGGATTTGATTGACCGAGCCCCTGATGCCTATGACGTCGTTGCATTGACTGGTGGCGCGAATATTGAGCAACTCGCTCGAGACGCACGCCGTCTGAATGCACAGATTGCCGTTACTGCCCACGAAGACCGCTTGGACGACTTGCGGGAAGCCTTGGCTGGCAGCAATGTTGAAGTCGCCGCAGGCGCCACTGCGCTGACCGAAGCTGCCGCTCGGCCCGCAGATTGGGTTATGTCTGCAATCGTTGGTGCCGCTGGCTTGCCACCGGGGCTAGAGGCGCTGAAGCAAGGGGCAACACTAGCCCTTGCGAACAAGGAAACCTTAGTCTGCGCAGGCGCTTTGGTCCTCGAAACCGCACAAAAGTTTGAGGCACGTTTGTTACCCGTGGACAGTGAGCATTCCGCGGTGTTTCAGGCGCTCAACGGAGAAAATCTCGATACGGTCGAACGGATCATTATCACCGCCAGTGGCGGTGCTTTCCGCGACTGGCCATTGTCAGATCTGGCTTCGGCCACGGTTGAACAAGCCTCCAACCATCCGAACTGGAATATGGGGCAACGCATCACAATCGATAGTGCGTCGATGTTCAACAAGGCGCTCGAGGTCATAGAAACAAAAGAGTTTTTCGGCGTTTCCCCGGACCAAATAGAAGTCGTTGTTCACCCCGAATCCATCGTTCATGCATTGGTGGGCTTCAACGATGGCGCGGTGATGGCGCATATGGGCGCCCCGGACATGCGGCATGCCATTGGGTATGCGCTCAACTGGCCTGACCGAAACGACTTACCGGTTGAACGCCTGGACCTCGCCAAGCTTGGTCAGCTTCGGTTCCACCAACCGGACGAAGCGCGGTACCCGGCCTTAAGGCTCGCGCGCCACGTGATGGAGCAGGGCGGTCTTTCCGGTGCTGTGTTCAACGCAGCAAAGGAACGCGCGCTGGATCATTTTATTGCCAAGAAAATCCGGTTTCTTGAAATGGCCGAGATGGTTGAGATCGTTCTGAACCGGTTTGAAGGTGAAAATAGTGTGATTGATGCGCCTCTCACACTTGATAACATACTGCAAACGGACCATTTGGCACGGATGTGGGTGGATGAGGCCGTAGCCCAACGAGCAGGATAAAACTTTGGACGTACTTTCTCTGATCCCTCAATTTGGCAATTTGCTCTATACGATAGCAGCGTTTGTTATCGCGTTGTCCGCGATCGTGGCGGTGCATGAGTACGGACATTACATCGTTGGCCGCTGGTCAGGCATTCATGCCGAAGTATTTTCGATAGGTTTCGGGCCTGTTTTGTGGAGCCGCGTCGACAAACGCGGTACGCGGTGGCAAATCGCGGCCTTGCCGTTTGGGGGATACGTCAAGTTTCTGGGAGATGCGAACGCCGCTTCGGGCAAGGACGAGGCAGCGATGTCAGAAATTTCGCAACAGACTCCGGAACAGTTGCGCCGCACAATGCATGGAGCACCTCTTTGGGCCCGCGCAGCAACAGTTGCAGCAGGCCCGGCGTTTAATTTCGCGATGTCGATCCTTGTCTTCGGTCTGATTTTTCTGTCGCAAGGCGTGACCAAAGACCCGCTCACTATTGGAAAGCTTTACCCGTTGCCGGGAACGGTTCAGGAACTGCGGGAAGGGGACGAAATCGTTGCCATCGCCGGTGTGCCATTGCCTGACTTTGATCAAGATGAATCGTGGTCCGAGTTCGTTGATGCGTTGCCGATGCAACCGGTTCTTGATTACACCGTTTTACGCGATGGCGAGACGTTGGACGCAACCGGGCCATGGCTATTTCCTGCTTTAATCCAACAAGTTGTGCCACGCAGTGCAGCCATGGATATCGACCTAAAGCAAGGTGACGTGATCTCTGCAGTGAATGGTGAACCTATTTTCGCGTTTGATCAGTTAAAAGAGTTCGTCGAAGGATCCGACGGCAAAGCTCTTTTGCTGGACGTCTGGCGCGATGGGGCCGATTTGGAGTTTGCACTCGTACCGCGTAGAACCGACGAGCCACAGAGCGACGGCGGTTTTGTCACCCATTGGCGCATTGGTATTGTCGGTGGAATGATGCTGGAACCCGAGACCGTCCCAGCCGGTTTTGTAGAGTCGTTCACGGGTGGCGTTCGCCAGACCCTTCGAATTGTCGATGGCTCATTGTCGGGTCTGTGGCACATGATCACGGGTGCGATCAGCACTTGTAACATGTCAGGACCGATTGGAATTGCTGAGACTTCTGGTGCCATGGCCAGCCAAGGTGCACAGAACTTTATCTTTTTCATCGCCGTGTTGTCTACGGCTGTTGGGCTTCTAAACCTGTTCCCGATACCGGCTTTAGACGGCGGACATCTTTTGTTTTACGCCTATGAAGCCGTGGCAGGTAAGCCACCAAGCGACGGGGTACTGCGGGTATTGATGGGTATAGGCGTCTCGTTGATCCTCGGACTGATGGTATTCTCAGTGACCAATGATCTGTTTTGCTAAATAAGGCACAGACTGCGCGTTGTAGCCCAAATCCTGCCTCATTTGGACGTTATCTTCGTCTTGAACTTATAACGCCCTAGAGGTTGCTATGACACGAGCGCTGAAAAAGTCGTACAAAAGCTTCAGCTTCTTATTTGTGCTGAATTGGGACTCGATTCTGTTTTTCGGGGCCACCGCTCTGGCCATGTTGGGATGCGCCTTTTTGCTGACCATGTGATTCTCGGCGGCAAATAAAAACGTCAGTAAGCGGCCGACTCGGCCGCTTTCCTTTTTTGGCCTTTTGACAAGGTAAATTAATCTCGCTACTCACCATTAAAGTCCTAATATTTTGGGTAGAGAAAAATATGACTGATAGGCGAGGCGCAGGCACATCCTGCGGGGGGCAGAAGCGAGCAAACAACATTTTGTGGCGCGCGCTATCCGCAGTTTCTTTTGTGTTTATGGTTGGTTTTATTGCTGCACCGCAAGCAGCACAGGCGCAGAATTTTACCATCAACTCGTTCGATGTTGACGGAAACCAGAGGATCGAAACTGCGACGATTATTTCGCAAACAGGTATCCAACCGGGGCAGACCGTTTCCGCTGGCGAATTGAATGACGCCTTTCAGCGTTTGCTTGACAGTGGTCTTTTTGAAACAGTCGAACTGACACCTCAGGGCAGCACCTTGCTGATTGAGGTCCAGGAATACCCAACGATCAATCAGATTAGCATCGAAGGAAACAGACGCGTCAAAGACGATGTCCTGATCGAAGCTATCTCGTCTCAGCCGCGCCGCGTGTTTACTCCGCAAGTCGCGGAAGCCGACGCAGATCTGATCGCGCAGATATATTCAGCGCAGGGTCGTGTGTCTGCGACGGTTATCCCGCGGATCATCCGCCGGAGCGATAACCGCGTCGACTTGGTCTTTGAAGTTGCCGAAGGAACGACCATCGAAATCGAGCGCGTCAGTTTTGTTGGAAACCGCGCGTTTTCAGACCGTCGACTGCGCCGTGTTCTTGAAACCAAACAGGCAAACGTACTTCGGACCTTCTTTCGGGGTGACACGTTCATCGCCGACCGGATTGAATTCGACAAACAGGTTATCCGTGATTTCTACCTGTCGCGCGGTTATGTAGACTTCCGCGTCAACAGCACCAATGTGGAGTTCACGCAAGAGCGTGACGCGTTCTTCCTGGTGATGAACATCACAGAAGGGCAGAAGTTCTCGTTTGGTAATATCACAACCGTCAGCGAGATCCCCGGTGTGAACGCTGCAGAGTATCAAGCAGCTTTGAAAATTAAGCCCGGTGTCACATATACCCCGTCCTTGGTCGAGAATTCCATCGCGCGCCAGGAACGTCTGGGTATCAAACAGGGCGTGGATTTCCTGCGAGTGGAGCCTCGGGTTACCCGGAACGCACGCGATCTTACGCTGGACGTCGAATTTGTTCTGACCAGAGGCCCTCGCATTTTTGTTGAGCGGATTGATATTGAGGGCAACACAACGACATTGGACCGTGTCATCCGACGTCAGTTTGACACTGTTGAGGGTGATCCCTTCAACCCGCGTGAAATCCGGCAGGCTGCAGAACGTATCCGCGCCCTTGGGTTCTTTGCGTCTGCGGATGTAGAGCCGCGCGAAGGATCGAGCCCGAGCCAAGTTATCGTGGATGTCGACGTAGAAGAACAGCCGACAGGTTCTTTGAGCCTTGGCGGTAGTTTCTCGGTCTCGGACGGCTTCGGGATCGCAGTCGGCTTGAGCGAATCCAACTTTTTGGGACGTGGTCAAACTATCGGCCTGAACCTATCGACCGCGCAGGATGCGGAACAATACACTCTTAACTTTACCGAGCCGTTTCTGCTGGGGCGCAGATTGCGCTTTGACTTAGGTTTGGGACTAGCAACCACCAACTCAAGCTTTGCAAGTTTCGACACTGAACGCCTCTTCTTTAACCCGCAACTCAGCTATGCCATTGGTGAGCTTTCTTCCTTGCGCCTACGCTACAACTGGGAAGAGAGCGAAATGACTCAACAAAGCGGTGAGGTCAACGGAGCCGTAATTGCTTCTGAAATCGCTCAAGGTGAGCGGACTGCCAGCTCACTGGGTGTTTCCTATGTTTACGACAGCCGTCTAGGTGGCCTGAACCCAAATGCAGGTGTTCTCTTCGAAGTCGGTGTTGATGCCGCAGGGTTGGGTGGGGACAATGAATTCTACCGAACCACTGCTCGTGCCATTGCCCAGCAGCGCGTTCTGAACGAAGAAGTTGTTCTGCGTGCGTCGCTGGAACTTGGCGCGCTGCGTTGGACAGGTGACGACTTTAGCAGGACGATTGACCGCTTTGTATTGGGACCCAACACATTCCGTGGGTTTGAACCTTCGGGGATCGGACCTCGCGACCTGTCAAACGGTCAGGATGATGCGATCGGCGGCAACTATTTCTGGGTGGCTCGCTTTGAAGCGGACTTCCCCTTGGGCCTGCCAGAGGAACTTGGGCTCCGCGGTGGTCTCTTCTATGACGTTGGCAACCTCTACAACCTCGATGACGTAAACACTGCGGGCGCTGATATCGTGGGTGAGGATGGCTCGATCCGCCATGTGATCGGTGTCTCAGTTCTTTGGGATACGCCTTTCGGGCCGCTGCGCTTCAACTTCTCCAAGGCTTTGGTGAAAGAAGACTTTGACCAAGAGCAGAACTTTGACCTGACTATTCAGGCCCGGTTCTGAGCCATTCATGGGCGGCTTTCTAAAGTCCAGTCTACAGGGCCCTTTGTGGGCCCTGCATGTTTTTCTGGTTGCCCTTTGTGCGGTGCCCGCTCAGGCGCAACAACTGGGCATCCCGCAAACATCAGTGCTGACGATCTCCAGTGAGAGGCTTTACGCAGACTCGGCTTTCGGTCGGAGGGTCTTGGGTGAGATTGAAGCCGAAGGCGCATTGCTATCGGAAGAAAACGAACGGATCGTGGCCGAGCTTAGTAAAGAAGAAAAAGAACTCACTGAACAGCGCGCGCAGTTGTCTCCCGAAGAATTTCGGCCATTGGCAGAGGCCTTCGATCAAAAAGTGCAATCTCAACGAGATGGACAGCGGGCCAAACTGGACGCTTTGGCACGTCGTAACGAAGAAGCGCAGCAGTTTTTCTTCGAAACGATCCAGCCGGTGTTGATTGACCTTCTGCGTGAGTCGAGTGCTACGGTTATCATTGAACGGTCCAGCGTCTTTCTAAGCTCGGACCGAACAGATGTGACTGACATCGCTATCGCACGGATCAACGAAAGGATCGGGGACGGAAGCGCCCTGGAAAACAGAACCGAACAATAGGTTTGCTTGCCCTTGGGGCGCGGTGTTGCTAACCACGCCTCAACGAGAAATCCATAGCAGGACAAAGACAAGATGACCACGGAAACCAAAAGCGCAGACATTCAGCTGATCCAGCGGATATTGCCGCATCGTTACCCGTTTCTGCTGGTCGATAAAGTCGTGGACATTTCCGGGTATCATTCTGCTGTCGGTATTAAGAACGTCACGATGAATGAGCCCCACTTCCAAGGGCACTTCCCCGGGACGCCAATTATGCCCGGCGTCACAATCGTTGAGGCCATGGCGCAGACTGCGGGTGTCATGCTGGGCGTTGGAATGGACGTGATCGACAGCGAGCTGCTCATCTATTTCATGAATATCGACAAGTGCAAATTCCGCCGCAAGGTTGTTCCCGGCGACGTACTGGAAATGCATGTCGAAACCGTACGCGGCAAAAAGGGTGGCAAGATCTTCAAGTTCAGTGGGCGCGCGACCGTTGACGGTGAAGTTGCCGCGGAAGCCGAATTTTCCGCCTATGTCGATTGGGACATGGAAAAGACAACATGAGCGGTATCCATCCAAGCGCAATTGTCGAAGATGGCGCGCAGATTGGTGAAGACTGCGTCATCGGACCGTTCTGTTATGTTGGTAGCAAAGTAAAACTGGCGGACCGGGTCGAGTTAAAATCACATGTGGTCGTCACGGGTGAGACCTCTGTCGGCGAAGAAACAATCATCTTCAATTTCTCGGTCATCGGTGAAATCCCGCAGGATCTTAAGTTTGGCGGTGAAGACACCAAGCTGGAAATCGGCAAACGCAACCGTATTCGCGAACATGTAACGATAAACACCGGAACCAAGGGTGGCGGTGGTGTCACGCGGATCGGCGATGATTGCTTGTTTATGGCCGGTGTGCATGTGGCCCATGATGTGCAGATCGGGAACAGGGTGATCATGGTGAATCATGCTGGTGCTGCTGGCCACTGCATTATCGAAGACGATGTTATTGTGGGCGGTATTTCGGGATTGCACCAATGGGTACGTGTTGGCCGGGGCGCGATTATCGGGGCGCTGACCATGGTACCGAATGATGTCATTCCCTACGGCCTTGTCCAGGCACCGCGCGGGGAACTTGATGGCCTGAACCTTGTCGGCCTCAAACGGCGCGGTGTATCGCGCGAGGATATCTCGGCCTTGCGGGCTGCCTTCAAAGAGCTCTCGACCGGCGAGGGGACCTTTATGGAGCGCGCGCAAAGGGTCGGTGCCGACAACGAGAGCGACTATGTCCAGCGAATCGTGGATTTCGTGACCGGTCAATCGGACCGCTCGTTCCTTACCCCTAGGAAGTGATCCGATGCTGGCCTTGATTGCTGGAACAGGTGTTCTGCCCGGTGAAGTGGTCGCGCAATTGCAAGAGCGACCGCTGATCTGTGCAATGGAAGGGTTTGAACCTGAGTCGGTTGCCGCCGATATTGTATTTCCGTTGGAGCATCTTGGTTCATTCATCGCAGACCTTCAGACTCGGGGCATTACAGACCTTTGTCTGGCAGGTGCCGTTCGGCGTCCTGCGGTCGATCCGACGCGTATTGATGCCGCAACTTTGCCGCTGGTGCCCATCATTCAAAAAGCGATGACGTCAGGTGACGACGGTGCCTTGCGCGCAGTTATAGGCATATTCGAGGACGCGGGCCTGACGATGCGTGCCGCTCACGAGATTGCGCCTGGCCTATTGCCGCCGCTCGGATGCCTGACCGGGGCGCAACCTTCCGCAGGCGACCTGTCAGACGCGGACCGTGCTGCCGGCATATTAATTGGTATGGGGGCCGCAGATATCGGGCAAGCTTGCGCGGTATCAAAGGGTCAGGCGCTGGCGGTGGAAAGCATTTATGGAACGGCCTGGATGCTGCAATCGTTGACTCAACGGCCCGACGCCGGTGGCGGTATTTTGTTCAAAGGACCCAAGCCCGGACAAGACCGCCGTGCGGATTTGCCAGCGATTGGGCCGGACACGCCCGCCAGTGTCGTGGCTGCAGGATTGTCAGGCATTGTCGTCGAAAAGGGCGGTGTATTGGTTCTGCAAAAAGACCGCGTCATCGAGGAATGCAACCGTTTAGGTATCTTCCTTTACGTACGCGAGCGGTCGAATTGATGCGTGTCTTTCTGGTCGCCGGTGAACCATCGGGCGACCGTTTGGGCGGCGCTTTAATGCAGGGTTTGCAAGAACTTCATCCTGACGTGATCTTTGATGGCGTCGGGGGGCCGCTGATGCAGGCACAGGGACTGGTCAGTCGCTTTCCGATGGCGGAGTTGTCAGTCATAGGTTTGGTCGAGGTTCTGCCGAAATTCTTCCATCTTAAACGTCGAATATCCGAGACAGCGCAGGCCGTTCTCGAAACCAAGCCCGATGTCCTGATCACAATTGACAGCCCTGATTTTTCGCTACGCGTTGCAAAGCTGGTCAAAGCCCAAAGCGACATCCGGACAGTTCACTACGTGGCCCCCAGCGTATGGGCCTGGCGACCGGGACGGGCGGACAAAATGGCCAAGGTGATTGACCATGTTCTGGCCCTATTACCGTTCGAGCCACCCTATATGGAGCGGGCAGGGATGGAGTGCGATTTTGTCGGCCATCCCGTCGCCAGCGAACCCGCAGCTGCAGACGAGGACATTCGCGCCTTTCGTCAGACGTATGGTCTGGGTGATGCACCGATTGTGCTGGCACTACCCGGATCCCGCCGCGGAGAAGTCGACAGGCTGGCGCCTGTCTTCGGCGATGCTTTGCGTTTGTACATAAACGATCATCCGAATACACGGGTCGTTGTGCCGACGGTGGCTCATATGGTCGAGGCCGTTTCAGAACACTGTAAGTCCTGGCCGGGATCGCCAGTCATAGTAGACACTCGCGCTTTGAAATCAGACGAGGCCGCGCGCGTTAAACGCGCCGCTTTTGCGGCCGCTGATTTAGCTCTGGCGGCATCGGGTACTGTTTCCCTTGAACTGGCCGCGCAAGCGACGCCAATGGTGATCGCATACCGTCTAAGCTGGCTGACCCAGAAAATGGCTGAGCGGATGGTCAAGCTAGATACGGTCACCTTGGTAAACCTTGTCTCTGAAACCCGTACAGTCCCTGAATGCCTGTTGGACGATTGCCATCCCGAGCGCATTGCGGCGGCCTTGGGTGAAGTCGCCAAGGATCCACAGGCACAACGCCACGCAATGGATCTTACGATGGAGCGTCTGGGCCGTGGTGGTGAGGCACCCGGACTGCGCGCTGCCCGAGCCGTTTTGCAAAGAATGTCCTAGCCAATGCTGGAACAAATTCTGTTTGCACTGTCCGCGTCTATTGTGACGATTTCGACCAATCTCGACAATCTGGTGGTACTGTTCGGCTTGGTCATGGTCAGCAACGCGCGCCGGGCCGTGGCCGGGTTTGCCGCAGCTCAGATTTGCGTTTTGCTCGCTTCGTTGGCCATAGCGAGCGGCCTTAGCCAAAGCGGCTTTCTGACATGGATCGGTTATCTGGGTATCATTCCGTTGGTTTTGGGGCTGCGGGGCCTTTGGCACCAATACACACAAGATCATACCGCTGATGTTCAGGACCGCAGTGATACTTCTTCCATTCTCGTCTTGTTTCTAAGCCTGTCCATCGACACGTTGGCTGCGATGACTCCGTTGATGGCGGATTCAACCGCGCCATTCCGTTTGGCTGCTTTGATCGGCGCCGGGTTGGCGATTGCAGCACTGGCAATCATCGCGTTGGTAGGAGCGCCGCGCGCCCAAAGCCTCGCCCCACGCTTTGCAAGGCTCGAGCGTTTTACTCCATACGTAATGATCTCGGTCGGGTTATATATTCTGGTGAACACGCCCACTGACGTTCTTTGAGTTCTACGTTTTTTAGGCGCGCTGCCCAAGATGTTCCTGCGCTCAATACCCGCGCCAGATCCATCCACCACCAAAGATGCGACTACCCTCTGACGCGTAAAACACACAGGCCTGACCGGGTGACACGCCTTCTTCCGGGGTAAACAGTTCAACTTCGGCCGTCGTGTCTGACAGAGGCCTTACGATTGCTTCGCGCGGTGGACGGGTTGATCGGACTTTGACCGAAACGTGCCATTCTTTTTGCGAGGTGAACGGAGCATCGCCAAGCCAGTTGATTTCACGCACAGGAATTGTACGCGTCGCCAAAAGATCTTTTGGGCCGACAACCACCTGCTTTTTGTCGACGTCCAGTTTGACCACGTAAAGTGGCTCGCTTAGACCACCGATACCAAGGCCACGGCGCTGACCGATTGTATAGTGAATAACGCCGTTGTGCTGTGCCAAAACGCGACCGTCGGCATGGACGATCTCGCCCGGCTCGGCCGCACCTGGCCGAAGCTTTTCAATCACGCTGGCATAGTTTCCGTTCGGCACAAAACAAATGTCCTGACTGTCCGGCTTGTCAGCGACTGCCAACCCATATTGCGCCGCCATCTCGCGCGTTGCGTCTTTTGACGGCAGGTGACCCAGCGGAAAGCGCAGGAAATCCAGTTGCTCGGGCGTTGTCGAAAACAGGAAATAGGATTGATCCCGGTTTGCGTCTTCAGCGCTATGCAATTCCGGGCCGTTGGAGCCCATCTTGCGTTGGATGTAATGTCCGGTGGCCATGCAGTCGGCCTCGAGGTCCTTGGCCGTTTCCAACAGATCCTTGAACTTTACCCGCTCATTGCAACGTATGCAGGGGACAGGGGTCGCGCCCGCCAGATAACTATCGGCGAATTCGTCAATCACGGCATCTTTGAAGATGTTCTCATAGTCCAACACGTAATGGGGAAAGCCGCGCTCCTCCGCCACGCGCCGCGCATCGTGGATGTCGATCCCCGCGCAACATGCGCCTTTCTTGGCCAACGCCGCACCGTGGTCGTAAAGCTGGAGCGTCACGCCCACTACATCATAGCCCTGATCGGCCAGATGAGCGGCCACAACAGAACTGTCCACGCCTCCGGACATGGCTACGACCACCCGTGTCTCAGCGGGCGGTTTGGCGAAGCCAAGCGAGTTCAGCGGTGTCTCGGTATCGAGTGCCATGACGATTCCAGTGCGGGTTAAGAAAGACCGGCAGAATATAGGAAAATTCTACACACTCTCAAGAGGCGGTTTCACCGCACATTAAGTAGGCTCGGGTCAGCTTTGTGGTAACTGGAAAGGTATGAACGATGTATTTGCACAAAGTTGAAGGCCCAAGATCCGTAACTCTGCCGGATGGAACAGTTTTATCGCGTGCAGACCTTCCGCCGGACGACACGACCCGTTGGGTGGCATCACGTAAGGTCATTGTCGTCCGCGGCGTTCTTTATGGGCTGATCAGCTTATCGGATGCGAAAAAGCGTTACGGCCTCAGCGATGAAGAGTTCAACTCGTGGGTTTCAGCAGTTGCCGAACACGGAACGGATGCTTTGAAGGCAACGGCGCTAAAAAAATATCGACAACCTAAAGATGAAAGTGAATAAACGATTCAACGGTAACGTCAGATTAACCATTTTTACGCAGGCTCAATTTGAATTGGTAAATTGAACCGAATTGGAGCAGTGAATGCGCATACTACTTGTCGAGGATGATCCAACGACATCCAAAAGCATCGAATTGATGTTGACGCACGCAAACCTCAACGTCTACGCGACAGACTTGGGTGAAGAGGGAATAGACCTCGCCAAACTCTACGACTATGACCTTATTCTATTGGACTTGAACCTACCCGATATGAATGGTCATGAGGTTCTGCGGCAGTTGCGTATCGCACGAGTAGAAACACCTATTCTGATTCTCTCCGGAGCCGATGATACCGAAAGTAAGATCAAAGGCTTTGGCTTCGGCGCTGACGACTACATGACGAAACCTTTCCATCGCGAGGAATTGGTCGCGCGAATCCACGCCATTATTCGCCGGTCCAAAGGGCATTCCCAGTCGATCATTCACACAGGCCGTGTGGCGGTGAACCTTGACGCAAAGACTGTCGAGGTTGAGGGCAAAACAGTCCACCTGACTGGCAAAGAGTACCAGATGCTCGAGTTGCTAAGCCTCAGAAAGGGGACAACACTCACCAAGGAAATGTTCCTCAATCACCTATACGGCGGCATGGATGAGCCAGAACTGAAAATCATCGACGTGTTTATTTGTAAATTGCGGAAGAAGCTCAGCAACGCGACCGGCGGTGACAACTATATCGAAACTGTTTGGGGCAGGGGCTATGTGCTGCGCGATCCTCAGGCAAACAGCGTGGATGCGCGTCGTATCGCCGTAGGAGCCTGAACTTTCTACTGCTCCTGGTTGCTTTGGTCCGGTGTAACCCCCTCACTCACGAAACAGCACATCTGGACCTGACCATGACCTCGCCCTATCACTGAGGTCCAAGAATACGTGACAGGGCGAGGCCATGAGCAATCCAATACCGGTTTCAGAGCTGACTAAAGAACAGGCGCGAGAAGAGCTCGCGTATCTTGCGGGTCAGCTTTCGCGCGCAAATCGCCTTTACCATGCTGAAGATGCGCCGGAAATCTCGGACGCAGAATACGACGCGCTGAAGGCGAGAAACTCCGCCATCGAAAGCCGTTTTCCGGATCTGAAACGTGCAGACAGCCCCTCGGACAAGGTGGGGGCGAGGGCGTCAGACGGGTTTTCAAAGGTCTCACATGCCGTTCGCATGCTTTCCCTGGGAAATGCGTTCGAAGATGAAGACGTCAAAGACTTCGCAAAGTCCATTCGGAAATACCTGGGTATGGACGAAGCAGCACCGCTGGCGTTTACGGCCGAGCCAAAGATTGATGGGCTTTCGCTATCTCTTCGATACGAAAAGGGAAAACTGGTTCAGGCCGCCACCCGAGGTGACGGTGAAGTCGGAGAAAACGTAACCCAGAACGCACGAACGATCGGTGATATTCCACAAGAGCTTGAAAATGCACCGGACGTGCTGGAAGTTCGGGGTGAAGTTTATATGTCACACGCGGATTTCGACGCCCTGAACGCAAGGCAGGCAGAAGCTGGGGAAAAGACCTTTGCTAACCCCAGAAACGCCGCAGCAGGTTCTTTGCGACAACTTGATGCCTCTATTACCCGTTCTCGGCCTCTAAAGTTTTTTGCCTATGCTTGGGGGGAGCTATCGCAGCCTTTGGCGGACACACAGTCTGGCGCGATTGAAAGATTAAAAACGTTAGGATTCTCGACCAACCCGCTGACAGAACGTTGCGAAACGCCCGAGCAACTGCTGGCGCATTATCGTGGGATTGAGGCGCAACGTTCCACGTTGGGTTATGATATTGACGGCGTCGTCTACAAAGTGGATGACCTGTCACTTCAATCCCGCTTGGGGTTTCGGTCAACCACACCACGATGGGCGATTGCGCATAAGTTCCCGGCCGAGCTGGCGTGGACACGCCTTGAAGCCATCGATATCCAAGTTGGACGCACAGGTGCGCTTAGCCCGGTGGCTCGCCTTCACCCAGTGACGGTTGGAGGGGTGGTTGTGTCGAACGCCACGTTGCACAACGAAGACTATATCGCGGGCATGGATGCCAAAGGGGTTCCTATCCGTGATGGCAAGGATATCCGTGTTGGCGATTGGGTACAGGTTTATCGGGCAGGCGATGTCATCCCAAAACTGGCAGACGTTGACACCTCCAAGCGCCCTCAATCGGCAACGCCTTTCGTGTTTCCCGTGACTTGCCCAGAGTGTCACAGCGACGCTGTACGCGAAGAAGGTGACGCCGTACGTCGATGCACTGGTGGCATTATTTGTCCAGCACAAGCCGTTGAAAAGCTGAAGCACTTCGTATCTCGCAAAGCGTTCGACATTGAGGGGCTCGGGGCCAAACAGATTGAAATGTTCTACGAAGACCCCGACTTGCCGATCAAAACGCCGTTCGACATTTTTACCCTCCAGACCCGAGATGCTGCAAATCTGAACAAACTCGCGAACCGTAAAGGATGGGGTGCCCAAAGTGCTGGAAACCTGTGGAGTGCCATCGACGAGAAGCGCGATATCCCGTTCGGCCGACTTCTGTTTGCACTTGGCATCCGCCACATGGGCGAAGCGGCCTCGAACCTCGTGGCGAACCACTATGGTGAATGGGGTGAGTTTGAACGCGCAGTAACCGCTGCCGCCGCCTTCGAAGGGCCAGAATGGGACGACTTGCTGGCCATAGACGGCGTCGGTGAAGTTATGGCGCGCGCCTTGGTTTCGGCGTTTGCACAAGACGCAGAACGCGAGATGATTGACGCACTTGTAGATCAACTCAATGTACAAGAGGCCAAGCGCCCGGACACATCGGGAAGCCCTGTAGCGGGAAAAACCGTCGTTTTCACTGGAACGCTGGAAAAAATGACCCGCGCCGAGGCGAAAGCCCGTGCCGAAGCATTGGGCGCCAAAGTATCAGGGTCGGTCAGCAAGAAGACGGATATTTTGGTTGCGGGGCCCGGAGCAGGGTCAAAGGCCAAAAAAGCCGCTGAACTCGGCATTGAAACCTTGGACGAAGACGGGTGGTTGCACCTGATAGGCACGGCATGAGTGGACGTCCTGAGCTTTTGTTTCCGCTGTTTGCGCGACTTGAGACGTTGGACGGTGTCGGTCCAAAGATCGCTCAGATCATGGCGCAGACGGGGATCGAGACCCCTCGGGACGTCCTGTTCAGCCTGCCTTATGCCGTCGTCGATCGCCGTCGACGTGATACGATACAGGGCGTCGACTTGCCAACGACCCTAACGGTCGAAGTCACGGTTGGCGCACATCGTCCTGCACGTAACAAGGGCGGCGCGTATAGGATCCATGTCGAAGACGCGCAGTCTGACTTTCAACTGGTTTTCTTCCACGCCAGAGGTGATTACCTGAAAAAGCTTCTTCCTGAAGGTTCGCGGCGTGTCATTTCCGGCAAACTCGAACTGTTTGATGGGCTCGCCCAGATGGTTCATCCAGACCATATGCTTCCGGTTGAGAACGCAGGAGATATTCCAGAGTTTGAGCCGGTTTATCATTTGACCCAAGGGGTTACCCAGAAAACTGCATTCAAAGCTGCGCGAAGTGCACTGTCAAAGTCGCCTGCGCTTGAAGAATGGATCGACCCAACACAGGTTCTGCAACAAGGCTGGCCAAGCTGGCACGAAGCGATTTTATCTGCGCATAACCCAAAAGGGGCTGACGACGTATCTGCGCACGCGATTTCGCGTCAAAGACTGGCGTATGATGAGTTGTTTGCCCATCAGGTGACATTGGCCTTGGCAAGACAGAGGGAACGCAAGGCCCGTGGATTGGTCAGCGTCGGTACAGGTGCATTGCAAGCTAAAGTCCTGTCTAGCCTTCCTTATCGCCCAACTGGTGCCCAGACCCGCGCGATAGACGATATCTCGAAAGACATGGCATCGCAGCATCGCATGAACAGGCTGCTGCAAGGTGATGTAGGCGCAGGTAAAACTCTGGTTGCGTTCATGGCGTTGCTGATAGCTGTCGAAGCGGGTGGTCAGGGTGTCATGATGGCGCCGACGGAAATACTCGCGCGCCAACACCTGGAAGGGTTACGCCCACTGGCCGAAGACGCAGGCGTCGTCCTTGAGATTTTGACTGGCCGTGACAAAGGCGCAGAGCGGCGCGCCAAACTGGCCGCCCTGAAACGAGGTGACATTCACATCCTTGTTGGGACACATGCGGTATTTCAAAGTGATGTCGAATTTAATGGGCTTCGTCTGGCTATCGTGGACGAACAACACCGCTTTGGCGTGCGCCAGCGCATGGAATTATCCGAAAAAGGGCAGGGTGCGGACGTTTTGGTCATGACTGCCACGCCGATACCTCGCAGCCTTGCGTTGGCCCAATATGGGGACATGGATGTTTCGATTCTGGACGAGAAACCTCCGGGGCGGAAACCGATAAAAACGGCTGTCATTAGCACCGAACGCATGGATGAAGTCGTTGCGCATCTAAGACGAGCTATTGACGAGGGCCGTCAATGCTATTGGGTTTGTCCGCTGGTCGACGAATCCGAAGTGTCCGACCTGACCGCGGCCGAAGAGCGTTTCAAACGCCTACGCGCTGTTCTAGGAGACGGTGTTGTGGGTCTGGTTCACGGGCAGATGCCCCCCGCGGATAAGGACGCAGCGATGAGCGCATTTCAGGAGGGGCAAACCAAGGTACTGGTCGCAACTACTGTGATCGAGGTTGGGGTCAATGTACCCAATGCTTCGATCATGGTGATCGAGCGCGCAGAAATCTTTGGGCTGGCTCAATTGCATCAGCTACGCGGGCGTGTGGGACGGGGCAGCGCGGATTCCACTTGTCTGTTGATGTACCAGCCCCCGCTAAGTGAAGGCGGGCGCAAAAGGCTGGAAGTGCTAAGGGAAACTGAAGACGGCTTCAAGATATCGGAAACCGATCTGCAAATGCGCGGCGCCGGAGATCTGATCGGAACAGCGCAATCCGGTTTGCCCAAATTTAAGATTGCTGATCTCGAGCGTCAGGCGAGCCTTATGGCCATTGCACAAACCGACGCGAGAACACTGTTGAGCAAAGACCCAAAACTGAGTTCAGCAAGGGGACAGGCCGTTCGCACACTGCTTTGGCTTATGAAACAGGATCAAGCGATACGTTTGATATCAGTGGGTTAAGTAAAAAGTTCGCAAATGTTCTCATAAAGTTCTTTACCGACTCGGAAAAATATGAGAACAAAAGGTCAACAAAGGATTAATTCTCTGACCGGAGGTGACCCATGCTGACACAGATCAAGACCGCTATCAGTCGCTCGCAAGCAACTTTGTTGCAGGATGCTGCGGGTGCGGTTTCTCTGGTTGTGATTTTGATGGTTGCCCTTCACGTACCCGGAGTGTTCTGACCCTTTCTGCCTGCGATCTCATGCCGATCAAGCCGCTCTGTCATCCCCATATCAGTCAAGGGTGACCTGCCTGTCCCAATTCCCTTGAGGGGGCCATGCCTCGGCCTCATGCGGTATTCCGGACCCCACATGAGACACGCATAGACTGCCGCCGCCCTTTCGCCCGGAAGGTGCGGCGGTTTTTTTTATAACTGACCAGTTTTCATGATTTCCAGCATCGCCGACAGTACCGAGTTCACCGCAACCGACGCTAATATCATTCCCATGACGCGGCTGATGATGGCGGCCCCCGAATGACCGATCAGCCTGATGATCGGCTCTGCCAAGAGCATTAAAACAAAAGCCACCGCAACAACTGAAATCATGACCAACGCCGTGATGCCCTGATCCGCCAGGCTATATCGGTTGTTGTCTGTCAAGATCACCACGGCCAGCATAGCACCAGGTGACGCCAACGAAGGCACAGCCAGAGGAAAGATTGCAGGATTGTGTTGATGCAGCTTGTCCTTTTGATCGTCTTTGGCCGCTTTTCGCTCAAGATCCTGTTTGCTTTCCCCAAAGATCATGGTCAGCGCGAACAAGAACAGAATTATTCCACCGGCCACCTGAAATGAATTCAGGCCGATATCCAATGCCTCGATCAGTAACTGACCAAACACCAGGAAGAACAGAAGAACCCCGGCACTGATGATCGATGCGACCAGCGCCATCTTCCGTCTGGCTGCGGCCTCGAGGCCTGCCGTGACCGCAATGAAAACTGGGATTGTGCCGATTGGATCTATTACGACCCAAAGCGTCACGAAGTGTTCGAGAAGATTGTTCAAACCGGTCACTCCCCTGATTTCACAGGAGGTTAGACTGGTTCACGAAAAAACGCCACGCTCAGGCGCAATTTGCCTGTTCGGCCTGTTCCATTGCTTCGGCCGTGGCGTCCATCGCCAATAGAATGGATGCGTGCCGGTTTTTGTAGTCGCGTGCGGGCATCAGGACTTCCAACCCGTCAAACGGCGCATCCGGGGCAGGGCCATCCTTTTTCAGCATCGCTGAAAGCTGATCCCGCGCGGTTTCCACCTGAGCCCGCGTCGCGCCGATAATAGCGCTGCCAACGACAGAGGCCGAAGCCTGACCCAGGGCACAAGCTTTCACGTCCTGACCAAAGGCCGAGATTCGACCGTCTTCAACCTTGACGTCTACAGTCACCGTGGATCCACATAATGGAGAGCGTTTTTTTACCGTCGCGTCCGGGTTATCAAGCCGTTCCAAATGAGGAATATCAGAAGCCAGCGCCAAAATGCGGCCAGAGTATAGCTTGATCAGGTCGTTTTCGCCGGACATGGCTTTCCCTCGTTGACTGTTCCCCATACATAGTGAGCATCCACCCGGATGCAAAAGGTTTTTAGCATGTCTGCGACAGTCACGTTCGACCCCTTAACACTAAAGTATAATGACGCAGGCTTAATTCCGGCCATTGCACAGGATGAGGCCACTGGCGAAGTTCTGATGATGGCATGGATGAACGTACAGGCCGTTTCGAAAACGCTGACATCAAAGCGAGTGACCTATTGGTCGCGTTCGCGTCAGGCATTTTGGGTGAAGGGTGAAAGCTCGGGTCATGTGCAGGAGCTGGTTGATCTGCGTGTGGACTGTGACCGTGATTGCCTGTTGCTGGTTGTGCGCCAAACCGGTCCTGCCTGCCACACCAATCGGCGCAGTTGTTTCTACACCGCTGTCCGCGACGGTGAAGAGGTCGAGCTCATGTCACCGATGATTTAAACCCAACATTGACCGAATTTCTTGAGCGCTGATCCCGTCAAAGCGGTACTTTGAAATAGCCCTGGCATCGTCTCGTTTAGCCAGCCGTTTACCTGCATCGTCACGCACCAGTTTGTGATGATGATAAACGGGCGTGGTTAGGTTGAGCAGAGCTTGCAGCAGCACATGAATGCGCGTTGCCTCAAACAAATCCTGACCGCGAACTACGTGAGTGATTTCCTGCTGCGCGTCATCCAACACGACGGAAAGGTGATAGGACGTTCCCATGCCGCGCCTACACAGGACGACATCACCTATTGTGGTCTGAAGCTCCAAACAACTGAAGGAAATCCAACCAGATTCTCCCCCAGGGCCCATTCCTGTTTCGGTAAAGCCGGCTTTGTTTTCGGCATGCTGGCCAAACAGGTGATCCGCTTGGTCAATGGCCGCTTCAATATCAAGCCGCAGCGGGATATTCTGCGGCATAGGGCCGATCCGGGCTGTCTTGTGGCGGCATGTGCCGGGGTAAATTAATCCGTCAGGGCCATGTAATGGCGCGCCTTCCTGCGGGGCGCTGATCGCTGCGGCGATATCTCGTCGATTGCAAGTGCATGGGTACAGCAATTCTTGCGCCCAAAGCCGCTGCAACGCTTCGTCGTATGCGGCCAGCCTTTCAGATTGGCGCATCACGGGGCGCGGCCAAGTCAGGCCAAGCCATTCCAGATCACTGTAGATCTCTTCCTCCCACTTCAGGCGAGACCGTGACTGGTCGATATCTTCGATCCTGAGCAGGAAAGAGCCGTTATTGGCCGCTGCCATATCGCTGGCAAGCATGGCGGAATACGCATGCCCCAGATGCAGCGGACCGGTCGGAGATGGAGCGAACCTTGTGGTGAATGTCACGCTTTTTCAACAATATAGACGTCGGAATTAAGTCCCGCACCCGGCAGGTGAGGACCGTATTCCCGAAATAGCAGCCGCGCTGCGCCCATATCAAGCCAATCATTCAGACGGGTCGTATACGAGTGATCCTTAAGTGTATGATCGTTAAACGAGAAAGCCAGAATCCCGCTCTTGGGCAACGCATGCATCAGCATGTCAAACACCTCTGGCGGAGCAGCCCCGGCACCGATCACACCGACCGCTGCAATTACATCATATGCGCCTTGTTTCACTGGGGTTTTGTTTTCCAGATCAAACAGGATCAGGTCCCGATAAATCCCTTTGGTCGCGGCGCCATCCAGCATTTCCTGGGTCGGGTCCATCCCGTCGATCACCTGAAACCCAGCCGCCCTCAGGGCTTCGCCCGACAATCCGGTACCGCATCCATAATCAAGAATAGGCTTTGTAGGCTGCGGTAGCTTGGACCATAGTGCATCGGCGACACGGGTGGGCGTGACGTATCCATTAGATCCCACCTCAGAGTCGTAAGAGGCGGCCCATTTTCGAAAGTGTTCGCGGGTGGCTTCGGGTGTGCTCAGCTTGTAGACATCGTCGAGAAATTTATCTGTCATGCTTCGATGTTAAGCCGCTGGCCCTGTCTGCGTCCAGTCAGCAATGCGTTAACCAGTTATTCCACTCGGATTTTGCACGGTCCGTATAGGCTTTGTACCGGTCTTTTCGGCCACGACGTCCGCCTTTCAAACCATCGACCGGACGGAACAGGCCGAAGTTCACGTTCATCGGCTGAAACGTTTTGGCTTCTGCACCGCCGGTAATGTGGTGGATTAGGGCACCCATCGCACTGTCCTGCGGAACCTCAGGCAACGTAAGCCCCAAGATTTCCGCGGCTGCCAGACGCCCAGCAAGCAAGCCCATGGCAGCGCTTTCAACATACCCCTCAACACCTGTGATCTGACCTGCGAACCGGATATTTGGCTTCGACTTCAGGCGCATCTGCGCGTCCAGCAGAGTAGGGGAGTTGATAAAGGTATTGCGGTGAATGCCCCCAAGACGGGCGAAACTGGCATTCTCCAAACCGGGGATCATGCGGAACACTTCGGTCTGAGCGCCGTATTTCATCTTGGTCTGGAAACCAACAATATTGAACAATGTTCCCAATGCATTGTCCCGCCGCAGCTGAACCACGGCATAGGGTTTCACGTCTGGCTGATGCGGGTTGGTTAACCCAACAGGTTTCATGGGGCCATGGCGCAAGGTCTCACGCCCTCGCTCGGACATAACCTCGATCGGTAGACACCCGTCGAAGTAGCCTGCGGTTTCACCCTCGTGAAACTCTGTCTTGTCGGCAGCCAACAGCGCGTCAATGAACGCTTCGTACTGATCACGATCCATAGGACAGTTCAGATAGGCCGTGCGTTCCTCTTCGGTTTCACCCTTGTCATAGCGCGACTGCATCCATGCTTGGCTCATGTCGATGCTTTCGGCATATACAATCGGCGCGATGGCATCGAAAAAGGCTAAGGCGTCCGCGCCGGTTTCAGCGCGAATAGCTTCACCCAGGGCTGAGGATGTCAGCGGCCCGGTCGCAATGATCCAGTGACCCTCTTCCGGCAGGGTCGTAACCTCTTCGCCCGTAATCTCGACACGTGGGTGCGCGCGCAGCTTTGCGGTGACGGATTCCGCAAAAGGATCACGGTCGACGGCAAGCGCGCCACCGGCAGGCAAACGGTGGGCATCTGCTGTGGTCATAATCAGGCCATGGGCTGCGCGCATTTCCCAATGCAACAAGCCCACGGCGTTTTGTTCGTCATCGTCCGAGCGGAACGAGTTCGAACATACCATCTCGGCCAGGTTTCCTGTTTGGTGCGCAAAGGTGCCGACTTGGGGCCTCATTTCGTGGATCACCACATCCACACCCATTTCCGCCGCCTGCCAGGCTGCCTCGGACCCGGCCATGCCGCCGCCCACGATATGCAATTTCTGTGTCATGCGCTGCCACATAGGGCACAGGAAAGCGCAACGCAAACCAATGCGTCTGGTTCTATTAAATTTTAGGGAATTTTGGGGTCGCCGCTGCGGGAATGTCGACGCCGGTGAGAGAAACCAGCTGGAGGGACCTTCCGCCCACGGCGACCCAAAAGAGTATCCAAGGCCTTAGCCTTGTCTCAGCATTGCCACAGTGTTGCCCTTTTGGAAAGTCCAAAATACGAACAGTGGCGAAAAAAACACATTACATTTGACCTATTGCTGCCAATTTGGCGGTCGTTTTTCGATAAACGCCGAAATCCCTTCTTCTGTATCCCGATGCAACATGTTCTGCGCCATAACCTCTCCGGTATAGGCGTAGGCTTGTTCGATGGGCATATCCAGCTGCTGATAGAACGCCTGTTTGCCAATTTTGACTGCGGACCCCAGCTTTTTGGCCAACTGATCTGCAAGCGCCTGTGTTTCGTGCTCCAGCAGCATCTCAGGGACGACCCGATTAACCAACCCAAGTTCAGACGCGCGCTCGGCCGAGATAAAATCCCCCGTCGTCAGCATTTCGAACGCCTGCTTGCGGGGGATGTTGCGACTTAGGGCTACCATCGGCGTTGAACAGAACAGGCCAATATTCACACCGTTTACGCCGAACTTTGTCCCCTCGGCAGCGACGGCCAGATCACATGTGGCGACCAATTGACAGCCAGCGGCGGTCGCGATCCCATGAACCTGAGCGATGACAGGTTGGGGCAGGGACTGGACCGACAGCATCATTTTGGCGCAGCGCGCAAACAGATCCTGGAAATAAGCCTTGCCGCCATCCTCGCTTTGTCGTCCGGCCGTCATCTGTTTCAGGTCGTGGCCCGCACAAAACGCTTTGCCTTCGCCGGAAAGGATAACGGCACGGATCGAAGGATCATCGCGCAAAGCATCGAATTCAGCCTGTAAAGCTGCCAGCATTTCATCGCTTAGGGCATTCAGACGATCCGGTGCGTTCATCTTGATCCTGGCGACCGCGTTTGCGTCGCTACGTTCCAGAATTCCCATCTTGCCCTCCGATCTGATGTGGGCCAACTCTAGGTCGGCAGATCGAGGAGGGGAAGTATGTCATTAGCGTTGAACCGCCAAGAGTTGGCGGACTACCTGAAACAAGTGTTCCCACAGGTGCATCGAGACTTTGTCGTCGAAGAGCTGAGCGAAGACACCATCACAATGCGGCTTGTGGTCGAAGACAGACATCTTCGCCCCGGTGGAACAGTGTCTGGCCCCTCGATGTTCGGACTGGCTGATGTCTGCGTTTACGCGATCATTCTGGCGCGGAAAGGTCGGCAATCCCTTGCGGTTACCACGGGATGTTCGATGGATTTCATGCGTAAACCGGATGGCGATCGGGACATGATTGCACAATGCAGGCTGTTGAAACTGGGCAAGTCGCTGGCGGTTGGCGACGTGCTTATGTACTCGGACGGATCGGACAAGCCCGTGGCGCGCGCGACTATGACATACTCATTGCCGCCCGAAGGGTCAGCGGCTGCTGCTTTTGGGTAAAAAAAGTGGCCGGGACAAGCCCGGCCCAGGAAGAGGTCCCGAATGGGACTGGGGATTTCTTAGTCGTGCCAGAATGGCCGATTTACTTCGCGATTGGCCTGATATCGGGTCAACCCGACATCCCGCAGCAAACGATCATCCAGTTTTGACAAATTCACACGACTGCGTCGCTGGCGTTCCCACTTTGTGACTGTCGCCGCAAAACGCACGGCCAGCGAAGCGATCAGCGGCAGCCGTGGGCTGTCGTTCAGCAACATGAGGGCGGGTGTGTGCATTGGGCGTGTCATGATGGGTATCCTTTCAAATTGTATTGACACAAAGCATAAATGTTCGGTACACATGTTTGATACATTCAGGATTGTGTCAAAATCAAAGGAAGAATTGTAATGGATACAATTTGGCCGGAGTCGCTGCCAAAATCCAAGGGCCCCAAGTACACATTGGTGGCCGACACAATCAGAAAAGCCATTGATAACAAATTACTGGAGGTTGGGACCAAGCTGCCTCCGGTAAGAGAATTGGCGTATCGACTACAAATCACACCAGGGACCGTTGCGCGGGCCTACACGATTCTAACTGACGAAGGTTTGCTACAGGCCGAGGTCGGGCGTGGTACATTTGTTGCGCCCCCCAAATCACCCATTCTGGATGATGTGTGGGCACGGCAATTGCATCTGCGCGATGACAAGTACAACGCCAATGTTAGCCTTTTCAGTCCGCGTCTGGCGGATATGGGGCAGGTGTCTTTGATCCGGGAGTGTCTGCAAAAGGTCTCACAAGCTGATCCGGGACTGTTCCTGAATTATCCGACCCGAGATGCGTACAAACCGATGCGGCAGGCGGTGGTGGAGTGGCTGTCAAATCTGCCGTTGGGCGCGGTGTCTCACGATGACGTGGTTCTGACGCATGGAGGCCAGAACGGACTGTGCCTTGTGTTCCAAACTATCCTGCGCGGGCCGAAACCGGTCGTGCTGGTCGAAGACCTGTCCTATGCAGGGTTCAGACGGGCAGGGGAACTGATGCGTGCGGATGTTGTTGGCGTAAAGATGGACAAGTGGGGCATTGACCCCAAGGCGATGGAGCATGTGCTGCGTCAAACGCCCGCCCAGGCGGTCTGTGTCTCACCCGAGGTGCAGAACCCGACGGGGGCGCACACACCGTTGGAACGCAGGAAAGAAGTGGTAGACGTGGCCCGCCGCTTTGACCTGCAAATCATCGAAGACGATTGCTATCGCATAGGGGACGCGCGCGAACCCAGTTATCGTGCCCTGGCACCGGAACGGGGATGGCATGTCTCGTCGATCTCGAAAACACTGACGCCGGCCTTGCGTGTCGGATTTGCTATCGCCCCTCGCGAACGTAGCGGAGACCTGCGCCGTTCTGCCGAATACGGGTACTTCGGTCTCGCGCAGCCCTTGGCCGAGCTGACGCGATTGCTTTTATCCGACCCCAGAACGCGCCAGATCGCGCGGGATGTGCGCGAACGTATGGGCGATTATGTCCGCGTGACAGTTAACGCGTTGGGTGGCTTTGATCTGAATTGGGCACCGGACGTACCCTTTGTGTGGCTGAACCTTCCCTCTGGCTGGCGCGCCGCCGCGTTCAGCAGGGCTGCCGAGCGCGAGGGCATTCAACTGCGCTCGGCTGATGAGTTCGCTTTGCGGGACGGACGTGCCCCAAATGCGGTTCGCATAGCGATGAATGGGCATGTGTCGCTGGAACGGTTCGAGGATGCGATGCAAAAGCTGCGTAGGTTGTTAGACAATCCTCCTGAACAAATAAGCGTATAAAGTTGGGGTAAAATAATACCTATTTTTTAAGCTGTTGTTTTTAAATAATTTAAAAGACATTAGGGTTGTTGACGCGCGCCACGCACGCCTCTAAATACGCTCCATCGAATTCGGGCCGCTCCGCTGGCGCGGTCTTTCACATCAAACAGGACTATCCTGCCATGAAAACCTTTTCTGCAACACCTGCAGACATCGACAAGAAATGGATCCTGATCGACGCCGAGGGCGTTGTTCTGGGCCGTCTTGCCTCAATCGTCGCCATGCGCCTGCGTGGCAAGCACAAAGCGTCGTTCACCCCGAACATGGACATGGGCGACAATGTCATCGTGATCAACGCTGACAAAATCCAGATGACCGGCAAGAAGCGCGAAGAAAACTTCTACTGGCACACTGGCCACCCGGGCGGCATCAAGTCGCGCACCAAACAGCAAATCCTGGAAGGTGCCCACCCCGAGCGCGTCGTGACCCAAGCGGTCAAGCGCATGCTGCCGGGCAACCGTCTGGCGCGCAAGCAGATGACCAACCTGCGCGTTTACGCTGGTGCCGAGCATCCCCATGAGGCGCAAGCGCCCGAAGTTCTGGACGTGAAGTCCATGAACAAGAAAAACACCCGGAGCTAATGACCGATGGCTGATCAGATCAATACTCTCGAAGAGCTGAGCGCCGTCGCAGGCGTTGAAACCGTGGCTGAAGAAGTCATCGCACGCGAGCCCGTCCGTGACGAGCTGGGCCGCTCCTACGCCACCGGCAAACGTAAAGACGCTGTTGCCCGCGTTTGGATCAAGCCGGGTTCCGGCAAGGTCACCGTGAACGGCAAAGACCAGGACA
This sequence comes from Ruegeria sp. G5, assembly GCF_056533365.1. NCBI lineage: Bacteria > Pseudomonadati > Pseudomonadota > Alphaproteobacteria > Rhodobacterales > Roseobacteraceae > Ruegeria > Ruegeria sp. G5. The sequence continues at coordinate 126,001 of NZ_JBQFOK010000009.1, forward strand.
AGTACTTCGCTCGTCCCGTTCTGCAGCTGATCCTGCGCCAGCCGTTCCAGGTTGCCGGTGTAGAAGGTGAGTTCGACGTTGTTGCAACCGTCAAAGGCGGTGGTCTGACCGGTCAAGCCGGTGCGGTCAAACACGGCATCTCGAAAGCGCTGCAACTGTACGATCCCTCGCTGCGTGGCGCGCTGAAAGCCGCTGGCTTCCTGACCCGCGACAGCCGCGTTGTGGAACGTAAGAAATACGGTAAGCGCAAAGCGCGTCGTTCGTTCCAGTTCTCGAAGCGTTAATCGCTGCGGAAACCAAATTGGAAAGGGCTCGCATTTGCGGGCCCTTTTTCTTTGCAGTGATTATTCTTCGTACACTTTTTTCCACGCTCCGTTTTCCACCACACTGACGTAAACAGAGTCTGCTCCTTGATGGTCGTTAGGGCCATAAGTGATCTCATTACCGACCAATTCATCGGTGTAATTTAAGGACTCCATCGCAGCGATAAAGCTTTCATGTGTCAGGTCCGGGCCTGCGGCCTCTAGCGCTTTGACCATCATCTCAGCCGCCGAATATCCCAGCATCGCGAAGCCCACCGGATCTTCGCCCGTTGCGGCTTTGTATTCTTCGATGAACGCAGCCGGAGCAGGTTCATCCGCGCGCGCCCAAAGGTCTTGCCATGAGGCTGCCGCGTAAAAGCCGTCGGTAACACCACCGGGTACTTGCGCGACGACGGTCAGGAAGCTGGCCGAAGTTCCCAGAAACTTCATGTCTTCCAGACCCATTTTCTTAGCCGTACCGACGACGGTTATGGCCTGGCGCACGCCCAACGCCATCGTGACGATATCGCACCCTTCTTCTTTGAGCTTACTGAGTGAGCCTACAAAGTCGGTCTCATCTGGTTTGTGGGTGGTTTCAGCCGTAAATTCGATCCCGGCGTCTTCCGCGCCGGCCTTGCTGCCTTCCAGAATTTCTTCCCCGAAGTCAGTGGGCAGATACATTGTGCAGACTTTTTGCGAACCGAATTGGTCAGCCAGATATTTCACGCCAACCCGGCTTTGATCGTAGTAGGTCGAGAACGATGTGAACTTGTTGTTCATCGGCTCTTGCAGCATCTGACGTGCAGCGGTCAGTGGAGCGACGTTCGGAATGCCCTTCGGGTCCAGTAACTTAAACCCGGCCAGGTTCATCGGCGTACCAAGCGATTGCATCATCGCAAAAACCTTGTCGCGGTTCAGCAGCTTGTTATAGCCCTGCATAGCGCGGGGCATTTGATAGCCGTTATCTTCCACAACAAAACGAATGGTGCGCCCATGTACGCCACCTTCGGCGTTAACACGGTCAAATACGACGTTTGCACCTTTGGTCGCGGGGACTCCGACAGCAGCAAAAATACCGCTTAGATCATTGACTGAACCGATAACGATTTCATCATCGGACACGCCTTGCGTCTGGGCATTGGCCAGTGTCGCCGTCGCGGTCAAGGCTGTCGCTGCGGCCAAGCGTTTGATCAAAATCCTCATTTTTTCCTCCCTTTGGGTAAAACCCCTAACTATTTGTACATGTCTTCAATAAGATGTCCGTGCTTGTTTTCGACAAAGCTGCGCTTCAGCTTCATTGTAGCTGTCAGTTCGTCGTCGTCCGCTGTCAAAAGAACGTCGATCAGGCGAAAGTCTTTGATCTGCTCAACACGTGCGAAGTCTCTGTTGACCGTCGCAACCTCGGCTTCAATCAGAGCTCGGATTTCTTGCGCAGCACACAAGGACGCAAAATTCGAAAACGGGATTTTTCTGTCCTGCGCGAATTTTTCGACATTTTCCTGATCTATCATAATCAACGCCGTCAGGAACTTGCGTTTATCACCGATCAGGACAGCGTCCGAGATATACTGACTGAACTTAAGACGGCTTTCGATCTCGGCCGGGGTTATGTTTTTTCCACCCGCTGTGATGATAACATCCTTCAAGCGGCCGGTGATCGTGACGAAACCTTCGTTGTCGATCTGGCCCATATCGCCGGTTCGCAGCCAACCGTCTGCCGTAAAGGTCTCGGCGGTTTTCGCGTTATTGCGCCAATACCCCTGAAACACGTTCAGACCCTTGATCTGGATTTCGCCCTCATCAGAAATCCGCACCTCGGTTCCGGCAACTGCGCGCCCGATTGAGCCTATACGGTTGTTTTCGATGGTGTTCAGCGTCGCAAGGCCGGACGTCTCGGTCATCCCGAAACCTTCGATTAAAGGCACCCCAATGGCCCAATACCATTTCAGCAACTCGGTCGAAATCGGGGCTGCGCCAGTTCCTCCGCGACGCAATTTATCCATTCCCAGCATCCGCCGCAGGTTGCGCAAAACCAACCGATCCCACAGCCAGAACTGCGCCGCAGCGGCTGCAGGCACGGGTTTGCCTGCGTTGATGTATTCTGCCCGCGCAAAACCGGCTTTCAACGCCATTTCAAAGGCAGCTCGACCGGTCGAAGTGGCGTCCTGCAGCATGATCTGTACCTGGGAATAGATCTTTTCCCAGACCCTCGGCACCGCAGTGAATGTTGTTGGTGAAACTTCCTGCAGATTGGAAAACACTGTTTCCGGGCTTTCGGCGAAATTCACCGTGCATTTTCCGGCTAGCGGGAAATAGACGGAAACGTCGCGTTCCAGAATATGACAGAGGGGCAGAAAACAAAGTTGCTCGTCTGTTTCAAACGTCGGGAGGGAATGTGCGCCGGCTTCGATCCCCGCCAGAATATTCTCATTGCTCAGCATCGCTCCCTTGGGCATTCCGGTTGTACCAGAGGTATAGACCAAAAGGGCTGTATCCTGCGGCGATGTCAGTGCGATCTCGGCCTCGAACCTGTTGGGTTCCTCGGCTTGGGCCTGCCGTCCGATATCATAGAGCGCTTCGATCATCATACAGCGGTCGTGTTTCAGATCGTGCAACCCTTCGTCTTCAAGAATTATAACGCCCAACAGCCCCGGTACTTCGCCTTCGATCTCGAAGAACTTGTCCAGTTGCTCTTCGTTTTCGACCACAAGAAAACGGCTGTCGCTGTCATTGATGAGATATCGAAGCTGGCTTGCGGAATCCGTGGTGTACACGCCCGACGCGATGCCGCCGACGCACTGAATACCCATGTCAAACCACGCCCATTCCTTACGGTCCTCGGAAAGGATTGAGACGACTTCGCCCCGCTGCAACCCCAGCTTACGAAGGGCCAGACCGATCCACTGGGCGTGTTGCCAATAGACGGCCCACGAATAGGACTTCCATATGCCGAAGTCCTTTTCACGATGCGCCGTTCGATTCCCAAGCTCTGCGCAGCGCTTTTGAAAAAGCTGGCCGATCGTAGCACATTCATCAACCAGTACTGGCCGCTGTCCCGGCGTCGCATTAAACTGAACGCCATTGATTTTTTTCTGAGGGTGCAGGGTGCTGATGTTCAAAAACTCACCTCCACGTCTTCTTACGTTTCCAGCGGCGGTTTTCTCGGGATCCTTCTTCCTGAACACCAAGATAAAAGTTCTGGATGTCTTCAGACTGCATCAGAACATCGGCGGCACCATCCATTACGATGCGTCCGACTTCCATCACATAGCCATGGTGCGCCAGTTGTAGCGCGGCATTGGCGTTTTGTTCGACCAGCATCATGGTCATATTCTGCTCGTCATTCAGACGTTTGAGAATACTAAAGATCTCTTGAACAAGCAGGGGGGACAATCCCAGCGAAGGTTCATCCAGCAGCATGATCTTTGGGTTTGCCATCAGTCCCCGACCAATTGCCAGCATCTGCTGCTGACCGCCCGAAAGCGTCCCTGCTTCTTGGTTCCGCCGCTCTTTCAGGATTGGAAAGTACGAGAACACAAGATCCCGATCATGGTCAATCTGACCTATATCGTTCGAGGTATAGGCCCCAAGGCTTAGGTTTTCATCCACAGTCAGCAGCGGGAACATTTCGCGCCCTTCGGGAACGTGGACTATCCCCCTCTGAACTACCCGGTGTGGCTCCGAACCCTGGATTTCCACACCTTCAAAGACGATTTTTCCTTTTTCGGGGTCCATAACGCCTGACACGGTCTTCATCAGGGTCGTCTTGCCTGCACCATTGGCACCAAGGATTGACACGATCTGCCCGGGACGAACGTCAAGTGACACGCCGCGAATGGCCATGATCGGACCATAAAAGCTTTCGATGTTTCGAATGGTCAAAATGGGCTCGCTCATGATGCTTTCCCAAGATAGGCCTCGACCACGGCTGGATGAGACTGAACCTCAGCGGGTGTTCCAAGCGCCAGCATCGCACCGTCGGCCATGGCCAGAACACGATCTGACACGCCTGAGACAAGACCCATGTCGTGCTCGACCATCAGCACGGTGATACCCATTTGCCGCCGAATATCGTCAATCCACCAGCGCATGTCTGTCGTCTCTTCAACAGAAAGGCCCGAAGCTGGTTCGTCCAACAACAAAAGCTTTGGCTCGGTCGCCAGCGCGCGCGCAACTTCGACCACCTTTCGGACGCCGTAAGGCAAGCCCGAGATCATCTTGTCGCGATAGGGCTGCAGGTCGAGAAAGTCGATAATTTCCTCGACTTTTTCGCGGCTTTCGATCTCTTGCCGTCGTACCGATGGCAGGAATAGTACTTCGGAGAACAGGTTGGTTTTCCGGTGGCGATGCCGTCCAACCAATAGGTTTTGCAGGACGGTTGCATGCTCGAACAATTCGATGTTTTGGAATGTACGCGCCACGCCTAAGGCGGCGACCGCCGAAGGTTTAACCTGCAACAGGTTGTGCCCGTCAAAGCGGATCGAGCCTGCAGCCGGGTCGTAAAACCGGGAGATCAGATTAAAGACCGTGGATTTTCCGGCACCGTTGGGTCCGACAATGGCAAAAACCTCACCGGCCTGAACCGAGAATGACAGGTCATTCACTGCCGTTAATCCACCGAACCTTAGGGTGACATTTTCAAACTCCAACAAACTCATCTCAGGCGATCCGTCTTGAGGTAGGACTTTTGCCGCTTGAACATGTCTTTGCGGTAGAACGGGAACAGCTCGAACCAGGTGCGGATTTTGAGCCAGCGACCGTACATTCCCATCGGTTCAAACAGGATGAAGGCGATTAGGATCATTCCGAACATACCAAACTCCAACCCCGGAATGGCAACGGTGTTCCCCCCGAATACAGCGCCCACGTATTCCTTCGAAATGGATAAGAACTGGGGTAGAAACCCGATGACAATGGCCCCCAGAAATGCGCCGTGGATCGATCCCAATCCTCCGATTACGATCATCATAAGCAGTTGAATTGAAATGACGACGCTGAAGGTTTCGTTGTTGAATGCGCCGGCGTACATTCCCATCAGCGCACCCGCCCAGCCAGTAACCGCGCAAGACAGCGCAAATGAGATCATCTTGGTCCGTGCAATGTCTACACCCATCGCCTGCGCCGACACCTCAGAGTCGCGAACGGCGATAAAACTACGCCCCAGCGGTGCGCGCAGTAGATTGATATAGCCAAGCGTCACCAAGACAGCGACGGCTAAAACAAGCCAAAAGAACTGTACAGGCGTTCCCCAGCGATCAACCAGTGTTCCAAAGATCTGGACGCCACCCATAAATTTGCCAGCCACGCCTCCGGTAATCGGTTCAGCCAACACAATCACATCGTCCATCAGGATCGACAGGGCCATTGTAAAGATCGCCAGGTAAATGCCGTGCAGCCGAAGGGCAGGGACGGCCACCGTGACGCCAGCGATACCGGTCAATATGCCAGCCAGTGGAAAAGCAACCAGAAAGGGTACGCCAGCCTCGATCAGAATGACGTTTGCGTAACAGCCGAAAGCCAGAAAAGCGGCATGCCCAAGACTGACCTGTCCCGTATGGCCTGTTAGGATCATTAACCCCAACCCTGCGATTGCCCATATCAAAACGTTGGTCAGTTCACCCAGATAAAAGTCATCCAACCACCACGGCGCGGCTGCAACAATTGCCAGTAAGATAAGGTAAAGCGTTAGCTGGTACCCGTCTTTCCAAGGGCGGATATCCTGCATGTAAGTGGTTTTGAAGATAATCCGCATGTGGTTAAACTTTCTTGACCCGAACCTGGCTGAACAACCCGTTCGGGCGAAAGATCAAAACGGCAAGCAACAGCGCGTAGGGCGCAACCTGACTGTAGCCTGCTGCAATGTAGCGGCTGGCAAAGGGTTCGATGACGCCGACGATTAACCCTCCGGCAAGCGCGCCGGGCAGACTGCCAAAGCCGCCAATTACTGCGGCGGCGAACGCTTTGATACCCAGTAGGCCAGTGGTTGGATCGACTGATCCTTTCGCCGCAAACAGAATCCCGGCAATTCCGGCCACTACCCCGGCCAGTGCCCAAATGAACCCCTGAACGCGCTTAACCGGAATGCCCATGTAGTATGCTGCAAGTTGGTTTTGCGATGCACCCTGCATTGCCAATCCAAGTTTGGTGCGGCTGAAAAAGACGTACAAACCCCAAGTAAGCAGGACGGTGACAATAATGACCGCGACGTCCTCCATCCCCAAGACGAGGCCGCCAAATCGCACGTCCTTACCGGCCAGAGGGTTTTGCAAGGTTTGCGGCTCGTGCCCCCATATCAGGCCAGCGCCAAAACGGATAACGAAACCCAAAGCAATGGTCAGTATCACGACCGCGGTCTGACTTTGCCCGAACAGCTGTCGAATAATCAACCTGTCCAGCAGATACCCCAAAGCGCCCATAATCGACAGAGATACCGGCAAGGCCAGCCAGAATGGCAATCCCATATATTCGGTATTCGTCAGTCCAATCGTCACAAAGGCGCCGAGCATCATGAAATCGCCCTGCGCAAAGTTCACAGCCTCGGTCGCCTTGTAGATCAGAACAAAGCCAAGCGCGATCAAGCCATAGACACAGCCATTTGCCAGCCCGCTGATCAGCAGCTGCGCATTATCCAAATTCACCTCCCGATGTCGGTTTTTCCGACTTGCTTGGAACCGGAGGCTTAAATCACCCTCCGCCTGTTCCTCACTATGGCGTGATAATCACCTTTCCGTCACTCTTTTTCAGTGCGTCAGCCAAATCTGATATTACATTTCTCAATGTAAGCCGTTCCGACACATCAGTTTTCCATCGCCCATCGGCGAACCGAGCCTGCACTTCGCCCACAACACGCATCTGGTCATTCGGTGGTGTCGACATCATCCACTTTGTTAGCCAAAAGCCTTCGATCCTTTTGCCCATGAAAATCAACTGGCCTGTTTGCGTCAGTGTCGGCAATTCGGGGCTTAACTTTCCATAACAAATCCAACGTGCCTCGTTCGGCATAGCACAGAATATCTGCTCCGAGATCTGGTCCGCGACCGCATCAAGGAAAACACGTGGTTTCAACTGAGTGCTGAGCGCTCGAAAATTGGACAGCATGTCAGGGTCTGATGTATCCAGTACGGCGTGGGCTCCGTGGTCTTTCAGGTTTTCGACCGCGCTCGCGCGCCGCACCAGAGCGATAGGTTTCAATCCCATATCCCGCCCAAGACTGCACATCAGCTTACCCAACTGACTGGTCGCCGCAGAAACGATAAACGCATCGCCTGCGCCTTTGGCGATATCAACCATTGCCATCGCTGTCATTGGATTGACAATCTGCGCGGACCCATCCTCGTCCGAGATGTCAGGACGAAGGGGTATGCACATCAGGGCTTGCGTCAAAACATACTCGGCCCATGCACCGGAGCCTGCAGCCACAAAGGCCACGCGTTGACCTTGCAGCGCCTCGGCCCCTGAACCGGTTGCGACGACATCTCCGCACCCCTCAAAACCGGCAGGTGCGCCTTTGACGCGGGGTTGCCCATATTCGCCCTTAACGAAGTGCAGGTCAGACGGGTTGACAGACGCGGCCCGCATTCTGATCAGGACTTGACCAGGCCCGGGTGTCGGCACGGGGATCGTTGCTTCGGCCAACCAATCCGCTGCGTTTTCGATGGACGGACCTGTCGCAGTACCGGAATAGCCATCATGTGTTTGAATAATGGCGCGCATTGTTGAGGGTAGCGTGGTCATTTTGCGTCCTTATTTACTCGAACCGATCGCGTTCAAGCGAAGCACAAAAAAAAATGTGTGGCACGGGAAAACTGCTCAGTTTCTAAATACGTTCAGCCAAACAAATGCTTACAGGAAGGTCAATGTGGATGCGTTGTTACGTGGGGACATGGGAATTCCGCACCTCAGCAGCGGCCGCCACCTTGGTGACGGCCGTCACGTGTTCATTGCTGGGACAACAGCGCCCGAAGTTCCAAAAGCTTTTCGGAAATAGTCTCTGGTGAGGTCTTGATATCCTCCAGGATTGCCAAAGCCTGGGTTTTAAGACTTTCGGTCAGTTCACTCTCCTGCACCGAGGTCATCAAGGTTTCATAATCGAAATTCTGAACCGCAAGCGAGCCGTCCTCGATCCACGAATTCAACAGATCCTGTCCTTGATTGGCCAAGGACGCGACTTCGTCAGCGGCTTGATCTGCCAATTCGGTGGCTGCCTGACCAGCTTGCTCACTCGCCTCAGAGGCCTGTTCAACCACCGAGTCGACCGCATCACCTACTGCGTCGCCTGTATCCTGCGCCGCCGATTGAATCTGTTCGGCTGGCGTGGGCTCGGGTTGGGTAAGATAATAATAGAGACCGGCTCCGAGACCGGCGACGATAACACCTAGGACAATTGTGCGCGACATGCGTGTCTCCTGCTAAAAATGCACAGCTTTGAGGTGTTCCAAGGTTATTGACAAACAAAGGGGAAATCCCTCGGGTTCGCGGCACAATAGGGAAATGGGCTGCACTACGCCTATCCGGGAAAAACGTTTGGCAAGAACACGCCATTGTCGAACGCTGCGTCATAAAACGGTTGGGAAATGAGCTGGGATCAACGGCGTTTTGAGCCCGCCAAAAGACTTTGGTCCGTGCGTCTTATTGATTTGGAGGCTTTGCTGTTCGGGGCTTACTCAGGCACGCCGGCACTTTGCAAACTGGCCAACCAAATTCTTCTGTTCTCAGGGTGGTTCTTGGAACCCGCAAATTGCCGTCGCATCGCAGAAATAGAGAGCTTTGGGTTAATCTCTAACGCGTCGTTAACGGCTTTTTGCGCCTCTTCGGTCTTGCCGAGTTCTGCCAGGTTCGCGGCACTTAGAAGGTGATGGAACAGACGCCATGTTTTGCTGGTTGCAACCGCACCGAGTTGGCGTGAGGCTTCCAGCGCTTCTTCGTACCGCCCGAGGTGGAAGAGTATATGACCCTTATAGAAAAACATGTTCTGCAACATGGGATCGCGCGGGCTTAACCTGATCGCCATCTCAATCTCGGGTAGGGCTTTTTCCTGCATGCGAAACCAATCGTATGTATGCGCCATCTCTAACCGAATGCGGGCATCATTGGGGTTCAGAGCGACAGCACGTTCAAGATTCGCAATGGCCGGATCAGCCTCGCCGGTAAAACGGTAAATGTAGCCCAAAGCGGCGTGGGCCTGTGCATCCTGATCATCCAACTCAATCGCGCGTTTTGCCGCTTCGGTCGCGGCGATCAACGTGTCCTGAGGGGATTCTGACCACTGAAAGAAGAAAATGGTCCCCAAAGCGCGGGCCAAAAGGCTGTATGCCGCCGCGAAGCCCGGATCAGCCGCGATGGCCTCTAGCGCGAACTCCACTGCTTCCCGCTGCGCGTCTTGCGAGAATACGGACTGTTGCGCCCGACCGCGGAGATAAATGTCCCAGGCATCCATATCCTCGGTGGGCTTTTTCTGTGATCTTGCCTGATCTGACTGGATGATCTCGGGTAATAACTGCCCTGCGATTGCCTGACTGATTTCGTCCTGAACGTCGAAGACATCGGTCATTTGCCGATCGAACACTTCAGCCCAGATGGTTTCGGCGCTGTCCACATCGACAAGTTCGCCGCTGACGCGAAGTTGGTTATCCGCGCGTCGAACGCTTCCACGTACAACGTAACCGACGCCAAGATCGCGGGCGATCTCGATCGGGTTGGACTGATCTTCAGCGTAAGACAACATCGTCGCACTTGAGACCACGAATAGGTCCCGGTTTCGCGAAAGATGCGCAATCAGGTCGTCGGTCAGGCCATCGACAAAATACTGACCGGTTTTTCCCTCACCAATGTTGTCAAACCGTACGACGGCCAAGGCGGGTTTCCCTGTGTCGGGCAACCTCTGTCGATCCGCGAATATGGAGAACGACATCAGGACTATAGCCAGAACCAGCAAAGCCCCGGCGACAAGAATGCCACGGCTTTGTAGTTTCGGGGCGGGCTCCTGCAGTTCTTCGCCCTCGGCAACCGGGGCTACGAATTGAAAACCGCGTTTTGGGTAGGTTTTTATATACTCAGCGCTTGCGGCAGAGTCGCCCAACGCTTTGCGCACAGACCGAATACGTGTGTTCAGGGCTGCATCCGTGATAGCAGCCCCATCCCAAATCTCGTCGATAATGTCTTGCTTACTGACAATCCGCTCGCGGTTTTCGACCAATAACTCCAGCAGCTGAAGGGCTTGCGGCTCTAAAGCGACCGGTTCCCCAAGGCGGCTCAACCCTTGTGTGGGATCAAGCTGGAAATCCAAAAAACGATACATACTGCAATTTACACACTGAAATGCCTCTCGCTCAACGAAGTTTGCGAATTGTCATATGGATGTCAGAAAAAATCAGCTTTCGATCAAGCCTGTCCAACCATGCGGAAATAACCTTCTGATGGGGCGCATCCTCCCTTTAACGCCCCCAGCGACACAGGAGACAGGACATGAAACGGTTTTTAACATTTTGCGCGGCAACGGCCCTTATTTTCGCAGGCAGCGGGGCATTTGCAGAAACAGATTTAGAAAAGGCACTAGGCGAGGGCGGTGAACGTCTGAATGCGGATCAGATTGCCGAACTCTTGATTGGCAACACGGTCACCGCAACCGCCGGAGAAAAGACATTCCGCTTCTTTTATGACCCCAATAACGTCATTACCGGAGAGTTGACGAATGGCGGTTGGAGTGGTGCCGGAAGCTTTGCCATTACCGATACCGACCGAGTTTGCGTATCAATGGCAGCGGACAATGGCCGTTACCGCTGCATGACAGTTCTGCGCGTGGGCGATGCCGTCCATAAATTCAGCGCTGAGGGAAAAAGAACCTTCGAACTGCATAGCTTTGAGCCGTCTACCGGTCTTTGATCCCTCAAAGTGTTTCAACACAAATCCAAACTGCCGTCGACCCATCCGCCGTTGATGGCAGTTTTTCGCTTTCTTAGCGCGACTTCAGATTTTCTCGTCCTTCTCGATACAAACGAGTAGAGCGGCCGCAAAAAATGTTCGCTTCAAAACACTCGAAGTTTAACGAAAATGGCCACAACGCACATTTGAAAAGGGATAGTGGCGGAGAGACAGGGATTCGAACCCTGGGTGGGCTTGCACCCACAACGGTTTTCGAGACCGCCCCGTTCGACCACTCCGGCACCTCTCCGCGGGGGTCTGTGAGGGGGGGATTTAGTGAGGAACGCGCAGGGGTGCAAGCAGAAAATTCCCCAAATTCACTATGACGGGATTTTCCATTGCCAGACGCCATAAAACACCTAGGCTCTGTTGGCATGAGACACTTCTATCGCACCACCGTTTTACCGCTCTGTCTGCTTTTGCTCACGCTTTTCGCGTTCCCGCTGTCCGCTATGGCAGCCGAACGTGACCGGATAGAGGCTTTTCTAACCACGACTGGATTTGATGTCGCCCTTGAAAGCATCGCGTTGGCGTCTGCATCGGCACCGCGAATGCTGGGTATAGACCCAGATGGGTTCGGCTCAGATTGGTCGAGGTTGACCGAAGAGGTGTTTGACACCGAGGACATGCATGAAACTGCGGTCTCAATCCTTGAGCAAACGCTGAGTGACGATGCTTTGAACCACGCGGTGGAATTCTATGCCTCAGACCTCGGCCAAAGACTGGTCGAAGCTGAAAACGCATCACATTTGGTGGAAGATGATGACGCCAAGGATCGCGAAGGCCAAGAGATAGTATCGGGGCTGATTCAGCAGGGCTCTCAACGTGTCGAAGAACTAAAGCGCATGAATAGTGCCATTGACTCCAGCGGCACCGCTTTGCGTGCCTTGCAAGAAATACAAGTCAGGTTCCTGTTGGCGGCCAGCGCCTCGGGTGTCATTGACCTGCAGATGGGGGCAGACGACCTGCGTGCGCTAATGAAACAGAACGAAGCGGGGATGCGACAGGCCCTGCAGCTTTCTGCATTGGCAGGGGCCGCCTACACATACCAGGATTTTTCCGATGACGAGGTCATTGCATATGCCGACGCTCTCGAACAGCCGCTGATGCAAGAAGTCTATGAGCTGTTGAACGCGATCCAATATGAAATCATGGCCATGAAATTCGAGGTGCTGGCCGCACGAATGGCGGACTTGCATCCGGCGCAGGATATCTGATGCGCGGGCTGTTCACCTTTTTGATATTGACCTTTTGGGCCGCTCAGGGAATTGCGGACGAAAAGGTCGACCGTCTGATGTCGGCCATCAGGCTGGATCAGGTGATCAGCATTCTACGAGACGAAGGTCACGTGCACGCGCATGATCTGAATGAAACTCTTCTGGGCAATGCCGGCGGCGCTTATTTCAACGATCAGCTGGATAGCATTTACAACAAAGACTGGATGCACGACCAAATATCCAGCGTCTTCGTCGACAGCTTGACCGAGTCCGAATTGGACCGCGCAATCGTGTTCTTTGAAAGCGATCTGGGGCAGGCTGTGATCTCGCTCGAAAACTCGGCCCGGTCGGCGATACAGGATGACGCCATCCTGGAAATGGCAAAGGACAGCTACTTTAACAGCGATGAGGACAACACGCTTTTTCAGCTTGTTGACGAATACATCGAGGTTAACGATCTGGTCGATCAAAACGTTCAAAGCGCGATCAGTGCAGATTTCAACTTTTTCCGGGGTCTGAACGAAGATGTCGGCGGAGATGACGCGGAACTGCTGGCCCAGTTGCTTGCTGAAAAAGACAACATCGCCAGAGAAACCGAAACTTGGCTGTTTTCTTTTCTGTTGATGGCATACCAGCCATTGGATGAAAGCGAGATGCGCGAGAACATAGCCTTTTCACGAACGCAGACCGGGCGGGCTGTGAATAAAGCGTTTTTTGACAGTTTCGACCGGATGTATGATCAGATATATTACCGACTTGGACTGGCCGTTTCGCAGGCCCTAAGGGGTTCAGATCTGTAACCTCGCTTTTGATGTTGACTTTCCGTCCCATTCCGTAAATAAGCGCGCATCCCGGCCGGTTCTTCCGCGCCGGGTCTCGTTATTATTGACCCAAAGGGCTTGGTTCCACGGGTCGTCACACAGCCCGAAAAGGGCGCGCTGTTCGAGGTGGCGAAAGCCAGCAACACCCAAACGGGGACCACAGAACGCGGTTTGGAAAAGGAAAGACGCATGTTTGCGGTCCTCAAGACTGGCGGCAAGCAGTACAAGGTTCAGGCGGGTGATATCCTCCGCGTTGAAAAGCTGGCTGCCGACGCAGGTGAAAAAGTTCAATTCAACGATGTTCTGATGCTGGGCGGTGACGCTCCGGTTGTTGGTGCACCTTTCGTTGAAGGCGCAGGCGTACAGGCCGAAGTGATCGAACAGATCAAAGGTGACAAGGTCATCAAGTTCGTCAAGCGCCGTCGTAAGCACAGCTCGAAGCGTACCGTTGGCCACCGTCAGAAACTGACACTGGTCAAAATCACCGACATTCTGGCGTCAGGCGCTGACAAGTCGGGCATCAAAGCGGCTACCGGTTCGGCACCGGCCGGCGAAGCGGCACCTGCTGCAAAGCCTGCCAAGAAAGCTGAAGCCAAAGCAGAAGCACCCGCCGTTGCGGCTGCTGCCGACGATCTGACCAAGCTGAACGGTGTCGGCCCTGCCGCTGCCAAAAAGCTGAACGACGCAGGTATCGAGAGCTTTGCCGCTCTGGCCGCCTTGTCGGACGAGCAGATTGCTGCTATCGACACCATCAAAGTGAAACCCGAATGGGTTGAGCAAGCCAAAGAGCTGGCTCAAGGCTAAGGAGAGAGAGAATGGCACATAAAAAAGCTGGCGGTTCCTCCCGTAACGGTCGCGACTCAGCTGGTCGCCGCCTTGGCGTGAAACTGTATGGTGGTCAGGCGGCCATCGCAGGCAACATCATCGTGCGTCAGCGCGGCACCAAGTTCTGGCCGGGCGAAGGCGTGGGCATGGGCAAAGATCACACCATCTTTGCAACTGTTGATGGCGCCGTGAAGTTCCACAAGGGACTCAAGAACCGCACATTTATTTCGGTCCTGCCAGTGGCGGAGGCCGCAGAGTAAGCCGAAACCCTAAAGGTTTAGAAATAAATGGGGGACCGGCAGAAAATGCCGGTCCCCTTTCTCGTTTTTAACACAGTTTTGAACTATGAGCCCGATGACAAACGCAGCAAGCACCATACCGCCCCTGTTTCGGGGACGGATTGCCCATGCGGTTGAAGATCGTCTGGGCCGCAAATATCTGATGTGGACGTTAATTGGTTTTGCTGTTGCGTCTGCAATTTACGTGTTGTTCGGAGGAGGAACGCACTCATGAAACTTGAGGCAATCATAAATCAGCCGGTCATAGAAACCGAGCGGTTCGACCTGCGCCCATTGCGTCGGTCGGATATGGGTCTCATTGAGCACTACGCAGGCGACGAACGGGTCGCGCGTATGACCACGACAATTCCGCATCCGCTGCCTCCGGGCTCGACCGAAGCCTTTGTGACACGCGCTATGTCCGAAGAGCGGGACGAAGATGTTTGGGCCATGGACGCAACCAAAGATGGCGGGCCCGAACTTATCGGCCTGATCTCGTTAACGCGTCTGGACCGCAACCAGTCCGAAGTCGGCTATTGGGTTGCGCCGATCTATTGGAATACTGGCATTGCCTCGCTGGCCGTCGAAGCCCTGGTTAACGCCAACCCGCTTGAGAACGCCAATATGTTCGCCAGCGTGTTTCAGGATAACCCGGCCTCGGCGCGGGTACTGACACATTGCGGGTTCGAATATCTGGGCGATGCAGAAAGCTATTCGGTGGCGCGCGACGCTAATGTGCCCACCTGGACATATACCAAGAAACTCTGACTTGTGGCCGATGGGGCCTTTGCAGTAGGGGACAGTCATGAAATTTCTCGATCTTGCAAAGGTCTACATCCGGTCCGGGGCCGGTGGGGGCGGCTGCGTCAGCTTTCGGCGCGAAAAATACATCGAATATGGCGGCCCTGATGGCGGCGATGGCGGCAAGGGCGGCTCCGTCTGGGTTGAGGTCGTGGACAGCCTGAACACGCTGATCGACTTCCGCTATCAGCAGCATTTCTTTGCCAAGAACGGCCAGCCCGGCCGCGGCCAACAACGGACCGGCAAGGATGGCGATGACATCGTGCTGCGCGTACCTGTCGGGACCGAGATTCTGGACGAGGACGAAGAGACCGTCATCTGTGACCTGACCGAGGTGGGTCAGCGTGTGCTGTTGGCCAAGGGTGGCAACGGCGGCTTTGGCAACCTGCATTTCAAATCGGCCACCAACCAGGCTCCGCGCCGGGCCAATCCGGGGCAGGCGGGGATCGACCGCACCATCTGGCTGCGGCTCAAGCTGATTGCCGATGTGGGTCTGCTGGGAATGCCCAACGCAGGCAAGTCGACCTTTCTGGCCGCCACATCAAACGCGCGACCCAAGATTGCCGATTACCCGTTTACGACTCTGCACCCCAATCTGGGTGTTGTAGGCGTAGACAACGTGGAATTCGTTGTCGCTGACATCCCCGGCCTGATCGAAGGTGCCCATGAGGGGCGCGGGATTGGAGACCGTTTCCTCGGCCATGTCGAACGCTGTGCCGTGTTGCTGCATCTGGTTGATGGTACATCGGAAACTGTCGCCGAGGACTACCGCACCATCATTCACGAACTTGAAGCCTATGGCGGTGAGTTGGCCGAGAAACCTCGGATCACCGTACTCAATAAAATCGACGCCCTGGATAATGAAGAACGCGATGAGGCTTTGGCCGAATTGCAGAATGCAGTCGGTGGCCCTGTCATGACAATGTCCGGAGTGGCTCATCTGGGTGTGACAGAAGTTCTTCGCGCCTTGCGCGGCCAGATAGATGACAATCGGGTTCGTCAAAAGCCCGTTGAGGAGGCGCAGCCTTGGCAACCCTGAAGGCCGCAAAACGTCTTGTTGTCAAAATCGGGTCGGCGCTGCTTGTCGACCGGACAAGTGGTCTTTTGCGGTCGGAATGGCTGCACTCCCTTGCGCAGGACGTGGCGTGGCTTAAAGGGCAGGGCACAGATATGATCCTCGTGTCCTCTGGCTCGATCGCGTTGGGTCGGGGTGTTCTGGGTCTCGCGGTACAGGACTTGCCGTTGGAACAATCTCAGGCTGCAGCGGCGGTCGGACAGATCCGCCTTGCCCGCGCCTATGAAGAAGCTTTGACACCCCACGACATAACGACAGCGCAAGTTCTTGTAACGCTGGAAGACAGTGAAGATCGACGTCGTTACCTGAATTCGCGCGCGACGCTTGAAACCCTGTTGGGCTTGGGTGTTGTCCCCATTGTCAACGAAAACGACACGGTCGCCACAGACGAAATCAGATATGGCGACAATGACCGACTGGCGGCTCAGATCGCAGTGACTGTCGGTGCGGATCAGTTGATCCTTCTTTCTGACGTTGACGGGTTTTATTCAGGCAACCCGTCTGAGGATGCCACGGCCACGCGGTTCGACGTGATCGAGAATATTACCCCGGAAATTGAAGAGATGGCGGGTGATGCCGGGTCCGGTCTGTCTAAAGGGGGCATGAAGACCAAATTGTTGGCAGCTAAAATGGCAACTGCTGCAGGCTGCACAATGGCCATCACCGAAGGATCGCCACTGAACCCTCTGAAAACACTTGAGAACGGCGCAAATTGCACGTGGTTTACGGCGACGGTCGACCCTCACGCAGCGCGCAAACGCTGGATATCGGCGATGAAACCGCGCGGGGAAATCGTAGTAGACTCGGGCGCGGCGCGCGCCCTTGAAAATGGCAAAAGCCTTCTGCCTGCGGGTATAGTCGAAGTGACTGGTGATTTTGACCGCGGTGATCCCGTCGCGATTATGGATCCCCAATCCCGGCGGCTTGCGCAGGGTCTAAGCCGCTACACCGCGCAAGAGGCCGACGCGATCAAAGGGCGCAAGTCCTCTGAGATTGAACTGACACTTGGCTATCCCGGTCGGGCCGTTCTGATCCATCGGGACGATTTGGCGCTGTAACTCATAGTTTGACTGAAAGGCACCCAAGATGAAGGACTTCGACAGCATTCCCGCGCTGATGGCTGACCTCGGAACAAAGGCCAAGGCTGCGGCTGCCGAATTGGCCTTTGCCTCGGCCGAGCAAAAGCACGCTGCTTTGATCGCGGCGGCCGATGCGGTTTGGGCGAACCGGGCACAGATCATCGACGCCAACAAAAAAGACCTTGAGTTTGGCCGTGAAAAAGGCCTGAGCCCGGCTATGATGGATCGCTTGATGCTGGATGAGGCGCGCATTCAAAGCATGGTCGACGGCTTACGCACTGTGGCTGAGCAGACCGATCCGGTAGGTGAGGTCATGACCGAGTGGGATATGCCCTCTGGCCTTCACATCCAAAGGGTTCGCACGCCTTTGGGTGTGATTGGCGTTATCTACGAGAGCCGACCCAACGTGACGGCGGATGCCGGGGCGCTTTGTTTGAAGTCCGGTAATGCTGTGATCCTACGTGGCGGTTCTGAAAGCTTTCATTCGTCAGGGGCAATACACGCCTGTTTGGTCGAGGGGCTGAAAGCCGCGAACCTGCCTGAGGACGCAATTCAGCTTGTCCCGACCCGGGATCGCGCCGCCGTGCAGGAATTGCTGACGATGACGGATTACGTCGATGTCATCGTTCCGCGTGGAGGAAAAGGTCTGGTTGGATTGGTGCAGCGCGAGGCGCGGGTGCCGGTCTTCGCGCATCTTGAAGGGATCGTCCATATCTACATCGATAAGGCCGCAGACCCGCAAAAAACACTGGACGTTGTGCTGAATGCCAAAACCCGCCGCACAGGTATCTGCGGCGCCGCTGAATGTCTGCTGATCCACCAAGACATCGCCGAAACTCTGGGCCAGGACGTGATCGCCGCTTTGCTGGCTGCTGGGGTGGAAGTGCATGCCGAAGGCGTGTTGGCCGCGAATGGAACAGTCGCGGCATCAGCGGAGGATTGGGGGAAAGAATTCCTCGACAGCATTATTGCTGCGAAACCGGTGGCTGACATCGATGAGGCCATTGCCCATATCCGCCAATTTGGCTCAAATCATACGGACTGCATCATGACCGAGGACTCCTCGGCCGCCGCTCGTTTCTTTGAGCGTCTCGACAGCGCAATCCTTATGCACAATGCCTCGACCCAGTTCGCAGACGGCGGAGAATTTGGGATGGGCGCTGAAATCGGTATAGCAACCGGCAAAATGCATGCCCGCGGGCCAGTCGGCGCTGCGCAATTGACGAGCTTTCAGTACCTCGTACGCGGAAATGGCACGGTCCGGTCTTAAAAGCGGATCGCGACACGCGTCGCCGTCGTCTCAACGGCGACACGTCGCCCCATTGCGGCTGCCGTATCTGGCAACAATGCAAACTGGACCTGCGCCGGCGTGACTTTGCCAGGGAAATTACCCTTGGGCATGTTGTTCCAAAGGGTGCTGTTGATATTCAGTTTATCGGCGACCCCAGCGACAAGCCATGCATTGCCTTCACAGCGAATAGTCACCTCGCCACCGAAAGGCATCGCGCTTTCGCAGCACATAAGCGCCAAAAACGCGAGCTTGACCTGGTTACGTGGCACAGGTTCGGTCACGTGCCAATTGACCCGCACTCGGCCAGCACGTTCGACATCGCACAACAGTTCATTAACCTCAGCGCGTCCCAGGGGTTGGTCGCTGGCCGATCCAAATGCCACCCGAAAGAACCGGATGCGTGCACCTGCGCTTCCGACACTGCCCGAGATCAATTCCATCTCGGGGCCTTGGACAGCGCCGACCATTTCAAGCAACTCAAGACCATTGGTGATTGCCCCGATCGGGCTGATCAGGTCGTGACAGATCCGCGAACCAATCAGTTCGGCCAGGTTGACGTCTGACGCACTCATGCGTACCTCCTGCTGTATCTGCCGCCGGACTCGGAGCCCAGTCATGTCAGACCTAAATGCCATTCTCGCACCGGGGATGTTTGTCCGCCACCCCGATTTTCCCGATTGGGGCATTGGACAGGTTCAGTCCAACATCGGAGGCAAGATCACCGTAAACTTCCGCGAGCAGGGGAAGGTGGTGATTGACGGAACGCGCATCGCCCTGATGCCGGTCTTTGATCCATGAAACTGGTTTAGGAAAGGTTAACGTATAAAGGGTTTACCTCGTGTTGCCATTCCCCCAAAACCTGCGGTATCAGCGCTGAAACCAAACGGAAGCACTGATGCCGGAAACAGGCCCATCCTTCACTGTCAAACTTGCGGAAAACGAGGGCGAACTGCGCGCGGCACAACGCTTGCGATATGACGTTTTCGTCCGCGAACTCGGCGGCGGCGGAGAGATGGTCGACCACGAGAATCAACTCGAGCAGGACCGTTTTGATCCCTATTTCGATCACATGCTGGCAATTGACGACCAGACAGGCGAAACTGTAGGCGTTTACAGGCTGTTACCGGGCGAACGTGCTGCGGATTTGGGCCAGTTCTACTCAGAGGATGAATACGATCTGACCGTTCTCAAGAACAGCGGTCGCAAGCTACTGGAGTTGGGGCGGTCGTGCCTGCACAGGGATTACAGGGGTGGAACAGCCATGTACCACCTTTGGAACGGCTTGGCTGACTATGTAAACAAAAGAGAGATCGAAGTTCTTTTCGGTGTCGCCAGCTTCCACGGAACCGATGTCTCTGCCCTTGAGCAACCTTTGTCTATGTTGCATCACAACCATCTGGCGCCCGTCGATTTAAGGGTCCGGGCACAGCCCGAGGTATTCCAGTCAATGGATCTGGTCGCACCTGACGCGTTGGATCGCCGCGCAGCTATGGTGCAAGTTCCGGCACTGATCAAAGCGTATCTGCGTCTGGGCGGATTCGTGGGCGAGGGGGCATTCATCGACCATGCCTTCAACACCACTGATGTATGTCTGATACTCGACACTGCCCGGATGAATGATCGTCAGCGGCGTATCTATGGCGGAGCCTGAATTCGTGAGTGATGCGTCCTGGCAAAGCGAAGAAGCGCCTGACCCATTTGAGTTGGGCGTTTTAGGATGGGGGCTGGTGCTATTACGAGGATTACCGCTTGCCGTGCTGGTTTTTGGTGGCCTCGTCATTTTGCTGATCGTTCGTTTGTTCGAACGTCCGGTTTTCGGAGTGCAGCGCCCAATCACGCCGTTCATAACGCAATTCGTTTGTCGCAACGCATTCCGAATCCTTGGTATGGGCTTTAGCGCGTCGGGTGCTCTGATGACGCAACGCGGGGCGGTTGTTGCAAATCATTCCTCGTGGCTGGATATCTTTGCTCTGAATGCCCGTAAAAGGGTCTATTTCGTGTCAAAGGCCGAGGTTGCCAAGTGGCCGGGAATAGGCTGGTTAGCGCGCGCAACAGGAACCGTTTTTATCGAGAGAAACCGCAAAAAGGCGCGTGAGCAAACGCTGCTGTTTCAGGAACGTCTGACTGCCGGGCACAAACTGTTGTTCTTCCCCGAGGGCACCTCGACCGATGGGTTGCGCGTTTTACCTTTTAAAACAACGCTTTTCGCTGCTTTCTTCACCGATGAGCTGCGCGATTTCATGTATGTCCAGCCCGTGACTGTCATCTATCATGCGCCTAACGGGCAGCCGAGCCGCTATTACGGTTGGTGGGGCGACATGGATTTTGGCCCGCATCTTTTAAAGACATTGGGCGCCCGCAGACAGGGCTCGGTCGAACTGATCTATCATACACCCGCCAAAGTCAGCGATTTTGAAAACCGCAAGGCGCTGGCCGCCCATTGCGAAGAGGCAGTGCGGCACGCCCACGCGTTTGCGAGACTTGAAAAATAAGGGCAATTGGCCCTTGCGCTGCATTAAAACCTGCCGTATACGCGCGCCATTCTAACCCGCAGGCGGGGTTTGGGCTTTTTGAGGGAGACATCCTCATCAGGCCCGCCGGTTGGAGCATCCGCTTCTTTCACCCCCGCCCAGGCGTAAACCGGAAAAGGAAATAGCATGGCTCTTCCCGAGTTCACCATGCGTCAGCTGTTGGAAGCTGGCGTTCACTTTGGTCACCAGACACAGCGTTGGAATCCCCGCATGGGCCCGTTCATCTACGGCTCGCGCAATGGCATCCACATCATGGACCTGACCCAGACCGTTCCTATGCTGGATCAGGCTCTGCAGGCCGTTCGTGACACCGTTGCAAAAGGTGGCCGCGTTCTGTTCGTTGGTACCAAGCGTCAGGCTGCCGGCCCGATCGCAGAAGCCGCTGAAAAGTCGGCTCAGTACTACATGAACCACCGCTGGCTGGGCGGCACGCTGACCAACTGGAAAACCGTTTCCCAGTCGATCAACCGTCTGAACCAGATCGACGAAGCAATGGAATCGGGTGCCGAAGGCCTGACCAAGAAAGAGCGTCTGGGCATGGAGCGTGACCAGCAGAAGCTGCAGGCGTCGCTGGGCGGTATCCGCGAGATGGGCGGCGTTCCTGACCTGCTGTTCGTCATCGACGTCAAGAAAGAAGCACTGGCCATCGCCGAAGCCAACAAGCTGGGTATCCCGGTTGTGGCTGTTGTCGACACCAACTGCTCGCCCGATGGTGTGGATTACATTATCCCCGGCAACGACGACGCAGCGCGCGCCATTGGCCTGTACTGTGACCTGGCCGCTCGTGCCGCTCTGGACGGTATGACCGCTCAGATGGGTGCTGCAGGCGTTGACCTGGGTGCATTCGAAGAAGCACCAGTTGAAGAGGTTGTCGCCGAGGAAGCCGCTGACGCAGAAGCTGCACCTGAAGCTCCTGCCGAAGCGTAAGCTGCCCGTCACGTAAATGACATATGGGGCAGGGTATGACCTGCCCCAATTCCGTTTGAATTGAGGAGAGCCAAAGATGGCAATCACAGCAGCAATGGTGAAAGAACTGCGCGACTCGACCGGCGCAGGCATGATGGACGCGAAAAAAGCGCTGACCGAAACCGGCGGCAACATGGACGAAGCCGTCGATTGGCTGCGGACCAAAGGTCTTGCCAAAGCGGCCAAGAAATCGGGCCGTACCGCAGCAGAAGGTCTGGTTGCTGTTCACGTCAATGGCGGCAACGGTGTTGCTGTCGAGGTGAACTCGGAAACCGACTTCGTTGCGAAAAACGCTGAGTTCCAAGAAATGGTTGGCAAGATCGCATATGCAGCTGAAGGCGTTGCTGACGTCGAAGCGCTGCTGGCGGCAGACCTGGGCGGCAAGAACGTCGCCGACACTCTGACCGACAAGATCGCCACCATTGGTGAGAACATGTCGGTGCGTCGTATGGCGAAATTGTCGGGCGACACTGTTGTGTCCTACGTCCACAACGCAGCCACCAACGGCATGGGCAAAATCGGTGTTCTGGTTGCACTGACCGGTGGCGATGAAGCGATCGGCAAGCAGGTTGCGATGCACATCGCAGCTGTGAACCCCGCCGCTCTGTCCGAGGCCGACATGGATCCGGCTGTTGTCGAGAAGGAAAAGCAGGTTCAGATGGACATCGCCCGCGAATCCGGCAAACCGGAGCAGGTGATCGAAAAGATGATCGAAGGCCGCATGAAGAAATTCGTGGCAGAGTCGACCCTGCTGAACCAGCAGTTCGTTGTGAACCCTGACCTGACCGTTGAAGCAGCGGCCAAAGAAGCAGGCGCAACCATCACCGGCTTTATCCGTCTGGAAGTTGGCGAAGGCATCGTTGTCGAAAAAGAAGACTTCGCAGCCGAAGTTGCCAAGGCCGCTCAGGGCTAAGCAAAATCTCCGGACCACGTCAGAGGTCCGGAACAAGACATTAGAAACCGGTCATGCATAGCGTGGCCGGTTTTTTGTTTCCAAGAAGCCAGGCAACAAAAAAGGCGCCGAAGCGCCGCAACTGTAAGGATAGGATGAGGGGCCCCGCATGATGGGGATGGTCGAGGCCCCCCAAATTTCCGGCATTGGTACGCGGATAAATAAACGCCCCTTTGCCAGAGCGGTCGGAGAGCCCTGAAATTACAAAGATCCGACCAAATGTTCCCAGGCTAAAGCCACCACTCACGGAACAGTATCAGTTTGCAATTTTGGCCTCGGATTCGGAAAGTCATGTTTTCCTTACCCTACGTAAATTGACGCCCAAAAGCGTCAAATCCGAGGCGTTATGCCTCCATAATGAACATCTGGTTCTGTAGTGATGCTTTTAGAACCGCTTGTGCGGTAGTCTCAACCGCCAGCGACTCACGCGCAAGGCGCAGATGCTTTTCCACGGTAGCCGAAGTGAGGCCCATCAACAGCGCTATATCCTGCGTGGTTTTGCCATCACCCACCCATTCCAAAGCTTCTCTCTGCCGCTTGGTCAGCGCACGGTTCGGGGCATTATAGGGCAGGGTGAGGATCTTGAGATGCGCGACATTGTTCATCAGCAAAATATCTTCACCATGCTCGGCCCATATCGCGTCGACCTCTTGCTGCGAACGACCACCAGAAGCCGACAGCGAAATAGCGCCCTTGGAACGAACGGACACCGAGTTGAAGCTGACGGTATAGCCCGCGACAACACCCTGAGATCGGTTAAAGTCGATAACCTGCTGCTCTTTAGGGGACAGCGTGCCTTCCAGCATCATGTCTTGGGTCATTTGCCAACTGGCTGCGCCCTCATGCTCGAGCGCCCATTTCAGCATCGGCGCATGGAAATAGAGGCCGCGACGCAAGAAACCATCAAGGTAGTCTTTGCCGTGGTTGGTGAGAATTATGAAATCCTCGGGATCCCCCAAGGACGTTTCCGTCTTGTACCGGGTATAACCGTACAGCAGCCGGTCAAACCCAAATTCGGCCATTTGCCGACAATGGGCATCCCAAAGCTCTTCCAGCGTTTTCGTGTAGCTGAGAAAATACAGGTACTCACCCAGCTTCATACACGACCTCCACCTTCGAGGTGTGCCAACAGCGCATCTAATGCCAGGACATAGCCTTGGGGGCCGAACCCACAGATCTGACCCAGTGCAACTTTCGAAATAAAGGACTGATGCCGGAATGGTTCGCGGGCGTGGATGTTGGACAGATGAACTTCGACAACAGGAAGCTCGACCGACGCAATGGCATCCATCAGCGCTATGGACGTATGGGTATAGGCGCCAGCATTCAGAACAATACCATCCTGCGTGCCCTTGGCCGCATGAATTGCGTCAATAAGCACGCCTTCGTGGTTGGACTGTAGGTGCGCAACCTCGATTCCGATGGATTTTCCGTGGTTAAGGCACAAATCCTCAACCATCTTCAGTGTTGTATGACCGTAAACCTCTGGTTGCCGTGTTCCCAGCAGATTAAGGTTCGGCCCGTTCAAAATCAGAGCTTTGTGCATAGTCTCACTGTTCCCATTTACTGGGTTCATAAACGCGAACGGGTGGGTGTGTCCACCGCCTGTGCACTTATCGCGATAGTAGGATGCGTCGAAACAACAACTATTGCTGAGGTTTGAAGAGGCAACAAACCGAAGTCAGGGCATTGTAATTACAATCTTACCGAGAGCGGACCGGTCAGATATTTGCACCAACGCATCCTGGGCCTGTTCCAGCGGGAACATTGCACTGATGCGCGGTCTTATTTTGCCTGCATTGTACAGCCCAAAAAGCTCTCCTACATTTTTGGAATGACCGACTGGATCGCGAAAAACAGACGCGCCCCAGAACACGCCAACAATCTGACATCCCTTTAGCAGGGGCAGGTTAAGGGGTATCTTCGGAATGCCTGCAGGGAAACCGACGACCAGATATCGACCGTTCCATGCCATGCTTCGCAAGGCGGGTTCTGCATAATCGCCACCCACCGCGTCATAAACAACGTCTACACCGTTTGGCCCCGCCAACCTCTTGATTTCGGATGAGAACGCTTTTTGCGCATCGCGATCCATTTGCCTTGAATAGACGATGGTTTCATCCGCACCGATCTGTTTGCAAAACTCTGCTTTCTCGTCGGAAGAAACCGCAGCGATCACCCTTGCACCGGTTGCCTTG
This sequence comes from Ruegeria sp. G5, assembly GCF_056533365.1. NCBI lineage: Bacteria > Pseudomonadati > Pseudomonadota > Alphaproteobacteria > Rhodobacterales > Roseobacteraceae > Ruegeria > Ruegeria sp. G5. The sequence continues at coordinate 151,257 of NZ_JBQFOK010000009.1, forward strand.
GCAAGTTCAATGGCAGCCGTTCCAACCCCACCTGCGGCACCAAGTATCAGCACGGTTTCACCAGCAGTTAGGCCCGCCCGATCCTTCAGCGCATGATAGGAGGTTCCGTAGGTAAAGATAAAACACGCAGCCTCTTGAAAAGGCATGGATTCCGGGAATTTAATCGCCGTTGACGCTTTGATCGTCAAATGAGTTGCAAACCCACCGTGGCCCGTCAGGGCAAGGACGCGGTCGCCTTTACTAAACCCGTTGACGCCTTCGCCGACGGCCAAAACCTCACCCGCGACTTCCCCACCGGGAGCGTAAGGTCGGGGCGGTTTTATCTGGTAAAGGTCCTGAATCATCAAGGTATCGGGAAAGTTCACTCCCGCGGCCTTAATGCCGATCAACAGCTCGCCTTTTCCGGGTACCGGGTCGGGCAGGGTGGTGAGCTCCAGTGTTTCGGGCCCACCCGGGGCGACGCTGAGTAAAGCTTGCATGTTGACCCTATTGTCCTTGTTATTCGGTTACCACGAACTTTGATGCAGCCGCCGGTGTTGTCAAGAAACCGCCAAGGTGCAAACGTCGCTCACATCGCAGCCAACCAAGTCGCCCTAGACGAACGAAGGAGCAGGACATGACCCCCGAAAAACTATTCTCACTGCAGGGTAAAACCGCCTTTGTGACCGGCGGCGCCACAGGGATCGGTCGTATGGCTGCCGAAGCCTTGGTAAGGGCGGGTGCACGCGTGCTGATTGCATCCCGTAAAGGCGACGCTTGCGAGGCTGTTGCGGCAGAGTTGAACGCACTTGATGCTTCGGGCAGTGCCGAAGGCTTTGGCGGTGACGTCAGTACCAAGGAAGGCATCGAAGAGATGGTTGCCGAGGTTAAGAAACGAACGGATAAGCTTGATATACTTATGAATAACGCAGGTGTATCGTGGGGGGCGCCAATGGGTCAGTTTCCTTATGAGGCGTGGGACAAGGTCATGTCCGTAAACGTCGCTGGTATCTTTGACCTGACCCAAAAGCTTTTGCCGATGCTCATGCAGTCCGCAACGCCAGACGATCCAGCCCGCGTCGTAAATGTCGGCTCTGTCATGGGCGAAGTGCCAATGGGAGACGGTGCATACAGTTACTCGGCGTCCAAGGCCGCCGTTTTGCACCTGACAAAGATCCTCGCCAAAGAGATGTCCCCGTACCATATAACCGTGAACGCATTGGCACCCGGGCCCTTTGTCTCGCGCATGACGGCTTTTGCGACCGCTGATGAGGATACACGTGCGCGCGTCGGCAAATCTGTTCCTTTAGGGCGCGTAGGGTCCGAGGACGACATCGCGGGTTGTATGCTGTTTTTGTGCGGGCGCGGCGGCAGCTATGTGACCGGTGCCGTGATCCCCGTCTCAGGCGGTATCAATGTTGTGACGGCTGGCAATATCTTTGCCGAAGCGCTGTAGCATGGCACCGCGGAAGGAGCGGAAATGACACAGAACACCACGTTGGACCTCACGGCTGTCGACCAATACCTAAAACAGCACCTGGCGGGCTATCAGGGTCCGTTAGAGGCGACCAAGTTCGCTGTCGGCCAATCCAACCCGACATTTGAACTGCGAACGCCGTCAGCTACTTACGTTTTACGCCGCAAACCACCGGGAATGCTGCTGAAATCCGCCCATGCAGTCGAACGTGAATTCCGTGTTCAGCAAGCGCTTGCCGCGACAGACGTGCCTGTCCCCAAAATGTACCTGCTCTGCGAGGATGAGAGCGTTATCGGCTCGTCTTTCTACGTCATGGAACGCCTTCAGGGGCGCGGTTTTCTGGAACCAACGATGGATGGCGAAGACAACGATACCCGACAAGGTGTCTTTGACGAAATGAACAGAGTTCTGGCGGCATTGCACGGAGTAGACATCGAGAAAGTCGGTCTGTCGGATTACGGTCCGCCCGGAAACTACTTTGAGCGTCAGATCTCTCGTTGGACAAAGCAATACAAAGCCAGCGAAACAGAAACGATCGCTGAAATGGACGAGCTTATAACGTCACTGGACAGCGCGATGCCAGAAGACGACGGGCAGCGTACGCTGGTGCACGGTGACTACAGGATCGATAATATGCTTTTCGATGTCGGTGGAACCCGGTGCGTCGGTCTTTTGGATTGGGAGCTTTCGACAATTGGTCATCCTTATGCCGACTTGGCTGCTGTCATCATGCAATGGCAAATGCCACCGGGTAAAGAAGGGCGCGGATTGGCTGGAATTGACCGAGGAAAACTCGGCATACCGTCCGATCACAAATTCATAGAAAGCTATTGCCGCCGTCGTGGGATATCTTCGATCGACAATTTCGGCTTTTATTTAGGGTTCAACTTTTTCCGCATGGCAGGGATTCTGCAAGGCGTGTACAAGCGGGCGCTTGATGGGAATGCATCAGACCCAATACGTGCCCAAAAACTGGGGGCTTACGTACCGATGTTTGCCCAGCACGGGCTCGCGGCCGTCAACCAAGGGAAGGGTGCTGATTAAGCTCAACTTCCAGATTGGATAAACTGTTTTTGCCAAAGAACATCTCGTTCTCTATGAACATGGCGGGGACACCAAATACGCCCTTTTTCACGGCCGCCTTGGACTGATCTTTGAGACGTTGTTTAATATCCGGACGGGTCATCGCTTCCCGCAATTTTCGAACGGGCAGGTCGTTTTCGCGCAAAATATCCGTCAGGATAGTCAAGTCATCTGCCTTTTGGCCGTGCACCCAAATCGCATCAAATATCGCATTTATATAACTGCTTTCCCATGATTTTCCCTGCGCATACACCGCCCCACGCATGGCAAATTTTGTATTGAGCGGGAAATGCGGACTCATGTGGAAACTAATCCCGCGTCGCCGTGCAAAACGATGCAGATCGTGTGTTAGGTAAGCCGTCTTTTGGCGATTTTCGGAAAACGCGTGAAACGGGCTTTGGTTATTCGTCGCCTTGAACACGATGGACAGTAGAACAGGCACCATGTTCACACCAACCCTGTGCCGCGCCGCGATATCCGGCAGCATCTTATGCGCCAGATAAGTGTTTGGACTGCAGAAATCATAAATAAAATCGATAGTTTGGGTCATTTTCCTCTCCCGTACCGAAGAATTACAGCGAAACCCACAACAACTCGAATCTGTAACAACGTGAGTGTACCACTTGCCTGACAAACCCAGAGGAAAATAAGAAAAGCTGGTTTTTCCTGTTAATTAACCCTTCTTTTGCGCAAGGTAACGCTTGCGCCGGTCAGGAGTTTTAAGAACCGATGAACCAACAGATTTCATTTGATGCACAACGACTGACCCGCATCCGGGATTGGATGCAAAGATATGTCGACGACCGAAAATACGCCGGCTGTTCTTTTCTGCTGCACCGAGGCGGTGATGAGGTTTTTTTCCACGCGACCGGTCAACGCAGCGTCGAGCGTGGCTTGCCTTTTGAACGGGATACGGTTGCAAGAATCTATTCCATGACAAAACCGATAACTTCGGTTGCACTTATGATGCTGGTTGAACGTGGCTTGTTTCACTTAGACGCGCAACTGTCGGATTTTATTCCCGAGTTTCGCGATATTCATGCGCTGATCCCCCAAGCAGGAAGGCTGGATCAGACAGAGCCTGCGTCGCCGATAACCCTGCACCATCTTCTGACGCACACCAGCGGCCTCAGCTATCCCTTTAACCCAGGCATTGTGCCCAAGGCTATGGATGAGCTCGACCTTATCTTTTCACCGGCTCAGGGCCCACTGAAGTACCGTGTGGCCGAACTGGCTACACTACCTGTGACATTTCAACCCGGGACACGGTGGGAATATTCCGTTGCGATTGACGTGCTGGGTCGCGTGATCGAAATCGTCTCTGGGCAGCCCCTGGACCAATTCCTGACGGAAAACATCCTCGCACCCTTGGGAATGACCGACACAGGATTTTCCGTGCCAAACGGGGCAGGGGATCGCTTCGCCTCTCTTTACACACCGTTGGCCGGTGACGCGATGGCTTTGAACTCTGCCGAGAGCGGAGGCGACTCTCTACGCTTGGTCGACGAAGCCGGAAACTCGCCATTTGAACGAGCCACCTTGTTCTCAGGTGGAGGAGGGCTGGTCGGTACGATCGACGATTATGCCAAGTTCGCTGACATGCTCAGAAACCGCGGTTCCTTTGATCAAGGCCGTATTCTAGGGCCCAAGACAGTAGATTACATGCTTTCCAACCACTTGCCGGGCGACATTGCATCAATGGGTCCTCAAAGTTTTGCTGAACAACCGATGGAAGGCATGGGCTTCGGACTAGGAGGCGCTGTCATCATCAACCCGGCCAGAACAAAAACTCCGGGTTCCGTGGGCGACTTCAGCTGGGGTGGCATGGCATCCACTTTCTTTTGGGTCGATCGCCAAAACGACACAACGGCTGTGTTCTTCACTCAGTTGTCGCCATCCAGTTCATACCCGTCACGGGCCGAACTCAAAGCGCTTGTCCTTGGGGCAATGATTGCTTGAGCATTCCCAGCTTGATACTCCGGCTAACAAAGTGAATTGGAGGGTCAAGATGACCGAAGCAGAACGAATTCTTCTTGATCTGTTGAATGTTGAGCGGCTTGAGGTTGATTTGTACCGCGGCGTCGGCTCTGGCGGAGAAACACCAACCCGAATTTTTGGCGGGCAGGTTGTTGCCCAAGCACTGGCGGCCGCTTACAGAACGGTCGAAGATCGGCTGTGTCACTCTTTGCACGCCTATTTCATCCGCCCAGGCGATCCATCCATTCCTGTTGTTTATCAAGTTGATAGAGCCCGAGATGGCGGTTCCTTCACAACCAGGCGCGTTGTGGCCATTCAGCACGGAAAACAAATACTTAACCTTTCCGCGTCATTCCACATCCGTGACGAAGGTTGGGAACATCAACATCCCATGCCGGCTATGGACGCTCCGGAGAATTACCCCGCGAGAACAGACTTACGGCAGCGTTACACGGATATCGTTCCGCAAAAACTACGTGGTGAACTTTTACGCGAAAGACCGATTGAAGTCCGCGAAGTCAGCCATTTGAATCCGTTTGACCCCGAGAAATCTGATGATCGGAACCAGGTGTGGTTTCGAATGAAATCAGCCACAGAACAGGATGAAATAACGCAACAATTACTGCTGACATATGCATCCGACATGTACCTGATGAGTTCCGGGATGCGTCCGCACGGGCTGAGCTGGTTTACCGGAGAAGTGAACAGCGCAAGCTTGGATCACGCGCTTTGGTTTCACGCACCCGTCCGTTTTCAAAACTGGCATCTTTACGCAATGGACTCGCCATGGGGCGGGCAGGGACGTAGCTTCAATCGCGGCTCGATCTACGCCGAGAATGGAACACTGGTCGCTTCGGTTGCACAGGAAGGCCTCATGCGCAGAGTAAAAAAGTGAGTTTAGTTTTTTTCGACAAACACCTGATTTAACTTACGCATTCCACCCAGCCAACGATCGTAGTCCTCAGTTTTATGCCGTATATAATCCAAGACTTGAGGATGTGGCAGTATCAGGAACTTTTCTTCAGCAATCGCTTTTACACAGGCTGAGGCAACTTCGTCCGGTTCTAACATTCCGTCTATCGCAGCCACCGAATCCTCGTGTCCGCGGGTCATTTCCGAACGCACGGCCTGTGGGCACAGAACAGAGACCCGCAAACCTTTATTTCCGTAGGTCAATGACAGCCACTCGGCGAACCCGACCGCGGCATGTTTGGAAACGCCATACGGCGCAGCGCCGGGCTGATTCAGCAATCCGGCCGCCGAGGCCGTGGTCATAATGTATCCACCGCCACGTGCAATCATGCGCGGAACAAGATGCCGAGCGGTCCAGATATGTGACATAACATTGATCTTCCAGATACGGTCCCAATCTTCATCGGGCACGTCCAGACCACCAAGTGTCAGAATACCTGCATTCGCACAGAAAAGATCAATAGGTCCAACGTCTTGCTCGACGCTATTGATCAGTGCTTCGGTATCGCTTTCTTTTGATACATCGCATTTAAACGCAAAGCCGGAAATCTGTCGCGCAACGCTTTCGGCTCCGTCATAGTCGATATCGGCACAAACAACCCGCGCTCCTTCATTCGCAAAGCGCAGCGCTAGTCCTTTACCGATACCGCCAGCAGCACCCGTGACTACGACCGTTTTTCCGTTCAAATCCATTTATCATCCCAGCGCTGTGTTTACGGGAGGATCGTAGGCCTTTGGCTGCAAATGAAAAGAACGGATCCGGGTTACTTATTTATTTACCATAATACCGATTATACACTTTGCTTAATAAAATGCCTGTAGCCCCGTCTGCGCACGGCCCAATATCAATGCGTGGACATCATGCGTGCCTTCATAGGTGTTTACAGTCTCTAAATTCACCATGTGCCGGATCACCTGAAACTCAAGTGAGATCCCGTTCCCACCATGCATGTCGCGTGACATCCTTGCGATATCCAGCGCTTTCCCGCAGTTGTTTCTTTTGACGATCGAGATCATCTCTGGCGCGGCTTTCGCATCATCCATCAAGCGTCCGACTTGCAAACTCGCCTGCAAACCCAATGCAATTTCTGTTTGCATGTCCGCCAACTTGCGTTGGAACAACTGAGTTTGGGCCAGCGGTTTATCGAACTGCTTTCGGTCCAGCCCATATTGACGTGCCGCATGCCAGCAGCATTCGGCTGCACCCATCACCCCCCAGCTAATGCCGTAACGCGCGCGATTCAGACATCCAAAGGGTCCCTTCAAACCCTGAACGTGCGGCAGCAATGCGCTCTCGTCAACTTCGACTCCGTCCAGAACAATTTCACCGGTGATCGAGGCGCGAAGACTCAATTTGTTTTGTATCTTTGGCGCACTCAGACCTTTGAGGCCTTTTTCCAGCACAAACCCACGTATCTTACCACCATGCGCGTCGGATTTTGCCCAAACAACAAAGACATCCGCAATAGGTGCGTTGGAAATCCACATCTTGCTACCCGTCAGGCGGTAGCCACCGTCGATTTTCTCAGCCCGTGTTTTCATCCCAGCCGGATCAGAACCCGCGTCGGCCTCGGTCAAGCCAAAGCAACCAATCCATTCTCCGCTGGCAAGTTTTGGCAGATACTTTTGGCGCTGTTCTTCGCTGCCATAGGCATAAATCGGGTACATAACCAACGAGCTTTGAACAGACATCATCGAGCGATACCCAGAGTCAACACGCTCAACCTCGCGCGCAACAAGGCCGTATGATACGTAGCCGCCGCCTAGCCCGCCGTATTCTTCTGGGATCGTGGTGCCCAAAAGACCCATTTCGCCCATCTCACGGAAGATTTCCGGGTCGGTTTCTTCCTTTTGGAACGCTTCGGTCACGCGTGGTTGCAGCTTTTCCTGCGCATAAGCTTGTGCGGACGCTGCAATCATACGCTCGTCTTCGGTCAGTTGGTCCGACAAGCGGAACGGATCGTCCCACGTGAACTGCCCCAGATCAGGCGCATCCTTGGCACGCAAGGCGGGTTTTGTATCATGAGCGTTCATGGCAGTTCTCCGGGTCATCAACTTGAGCGCAAGCTAACCCAGTGACGCGGCAAAAAACAGTCAGAGTTTCGCATCTACCCATGAGCAAAACTCATAAGTTCGTGCGATGCCCCTGCCCCGTTAGTCAGCCCAATGCGTATCCGGCACCCCGAACCGTCCGCACCGGATCTTCGCCACCATGCTGTGTCAACGCCTTGCGCAAACGCCCAATGTGGACGTCTACAGTGCGCGTATCCACATAGATGTCACGCCCCCAAACCCGGTCAAGCAACTGTTCACGGCTCCAGACACGACCCGGCTTTTCCATGAATGTGCTTAACAGGCGAAACTCGGTTGGGCCCAGTTTCAACGGTTTGCTATCACGGCTGACCTTATGTGTCTCAGAGTCCAGAATGATGTCATCGAACTCCAGGCGTATTCCTACTGTTGCTGGGCGTACGCGGCGTAGCTGAGTCCGGACACGCGCCATCAACTCAACGACCGAATAGGGTTTTACAACATAGTCATCCGCACCCGTTTCCAACCCACGCACCTTGTCGACCTCTTCTGTGCGGGCCGACAACATGATGATTGGGATGGACCGGGTGTCGGGCCGGGATTTAAGGCGGCGGCATACCTCGATGCCGCTCAGGTTCGGCATCATCCAATCCAGCACGACAATGTCCGGATGCTCTTCGTCAACCAGTAGCATCGCCTCGTCACCGCTGGCGGCTTTGGAAACGCGAAACCCTTCGGCCTCGAGGTTATAGGCAAGCACTTCGCGTTGCGCCGGTTCGTCTTCAACGACCAGAACTGTTGGCTGATCAGCTGACATGACTTAGACCTCCTGCGTGGTATGCGATGTGATATCGGCTTTGGGACGCGCCTCGGTCGGGCGTTCGCCAGTCACCAGGTAGACGACCTGTTCGGCGATTGCGGTCACGTGGTCGCCCATGCGCTCGATATTCTTGGCGATGAAATGCAGATGCATACACGAGGAAATGTTGCGCGGGTCTTCGGCCATGAAGGTCAGGAATTCGCGGAACAATCCATTGTACATTTGGTCCACTTCTTCGTCACGGTTGATGACATCGGTGGCCAATTCGGCGTCTCGCTGAATATAGGCATCCAGCGCATCACGCAGCATCACCTCAACCTCGCGTGCCATGCGGCGAAGGGCGGATGCGCTGCCGTTGATCTCGCCTGCATTGACCAGAACAGTGGTCCGTTTTGCGATGTTTTTTGAATAGTCACCGATACGTTCAAGGTTGCCGGCCACTTTCAGTACAGACAGAACCAGACGCAAATCGCTGGCAGTAGGCGCGCGCAGCGCGATCAAGCGCGCGGTTTCCTCGTCGATCAGTTCTTCCAGCGCGTCGATGGCCTTGTCGCCTTGACGGACCTGCTGGGCCAGTTCCTCGTCGCGGGTTTCCAAAGACCGGGCCGCGCTCATGATGGCCGCTTCGACCAGGCCGCCCATCTTCATGATGTGGGCCTGAATTGCTTCAAGGTCGCGGTCGAAAGCGGATGCAATATGTTGTTCGGTCATGCTCAAATACCTGTACTCAGCCGATCCGGCCGGTGATGTAGCTTTCGGTGCGGGGATCTTCAGGATTGGTAAAGATTTGCCCCGTTTCGCCAAATTCGACGAGGTTGCCCAGGTGGAAGAAAGCCGTCTTTTGGCTGACCCGCGCGGCCTGCTGCATCGAGTGGGTCACGATGACCACAGAATAGCGCGAGCGCAGTTCGTCGATCAGTTCCTCGACCTGTGCCGTCGCAATCGGGTCCAGCGCTGAACATGGCTCGTCCATCAGCAAAACCTCGGGCTCGGTCGCCACGGCGCGGGCGATGCACAGGCGCTGCTGCTGGCCACCCGACAGGCCGGTGCCGGGGGCGTCCAGACGATCCTTGACCTCATCCCAGATCGCACCGCGACGCAGGGATTTTTCAACGATCTCATCCAGTTCCGCCTTGTTCTTGGCAAGGCCGTGAATGCGGGGGCCATAGGCCACGTTGTCATAGATCGATTTGGGGAACGGGTTGGGTTTCTGAAACACCATCCCCACCTTGGCCCGCAGCTGCACCGGATCGACGCGCTTGTCATAGATGTCTTCGCCATCCAGCAGGATATCGCCCTCGACCCGGCAGATGTCGATCGTGTCGTTCATCCGGTTCAGGCAGCGCAGGAACGTGGACTTGCCGCAGCCCGACGGACCGATAAAGGCGGTCACGGTCTTGTCTTCGATCTGAACATCCACGTCCTTGATGGCGTGAGTGTCGCCGTAATAGACCTGAACCTTGTTCGCGGCGATCTTGATAGCTTTGGAGTCCACGGCTCTCTCCACTCGTGTCATGTCGTTCATAATAAGCCCCTTACCAGCGGCGTTCAAAGCGGCGGCGCAGTATGACCGCGATGGTGTTCATTGTCACAAGGAAGATCAACAGGATGATGATGCCCCCCCATGCGCGTTCGTAAAAAGCCGGGTCGGCGCGTTTGGACCACTCGTAAATCTGCGCCGGCATGGCCGAGTTCGGAGACAGGAAGCCAGCCACCAGCCCGTCGGGCGGGTTCGAGGCTATGAAGCCCACCATCCCGATCAGCAACAATGGCGCGGTTTCTCCAAGCGCCTGTGCCAGACCGATGATCGTACCGGTCAGGATGCCGGGCGCGGCCAGCGGCAGAACATGGTGGAACACCGCTTGCATTTTCGAGGCCCCTACCCCAAGTGCTGCATCCCGGATCGACGGCGGCACGGCTTTCAGAGACGCACGGGTCGAGATGATGATCGTCGGCAGTGTCATCAGCGTCAGCACCAGACCACCCACCAGCGGCGCCGAAGTCGGCAGGTGCATGTAGTTGATGAACACGGCCAAACCCAGAATACCGAACACAATCGACGGCACAGCGGCCAGGTTCGAGATATTGACTTCGATGATATCCGTCAGCCGGTTCTGCGGCGCAAACTCCTCAAGATAGATCGAGGCGGCAACACCAATCGGCAGCGCCAGTGCCAGCACGACAAACATCATGAACAGCGAGCCCAGCATCGAGACACCGATCCCCGCAGCCTCGGGCCGTTGGTCGGAGGCGTCAGAGCCTAAGATGAAATCTGGGTTGAACGCCTTGTACAGAACACCCGCGTCTCGCAGTTGATCGACGAAATCCAGCTGAGCGACAGTGATGCTTTTGTCATTGGCGATGGACTCGCGGGTCACGCGGCCCTTCATGTACCCGTCGACACGGCTGTTGACCAAAAAGCGGAAGCTGACGGTTTTGCCGATCTCATCAGGGTTTGCGATAACATAATTCCGCAGTTCGGCTTGGGCAGCTTTGGACAGGATACCGCCCATTTCCTTGGGCGTGAGGTCGGTCTGGATGCCCAGTTGTTGTACCTCTGCCTCAATCGCCGAGGCGATCAGAGGCGCATAGCCAAAGGTCGAGACCTTTTTGATATCGTCGATATTGCGGTTGCCGTTTTTGTCCAGCTTGTCTTCCTTCAGCTCGACATTCAGCTCAAGAAAGCTCTGCTGGAACGCGCCGGTCCCTGCTGTCACAATGTTGGTGACCAGAACAATCAGCATCAACAAGCCAAGCGCGATGGCCGCGATACCGTACATTTTGAACCGGGTTTCTGCAGCGTTGCGACGTTTGGTGCGCGTGTCCTGCTCGAACAGCGAACCGCCCTTGGGCTTTGCAGCCGGAGCAGCGGCGGGTGTTTGGGAAATGTCGGTCATTCGTACTGCTCCCGGTATTTGCGTACGATGTAGAGGGCAAAGATATTCAGCCCCAGTGTGATGATGAACAGGGTCAGACCCAGTGCAAAGGCCACCAGTGTTTCCGCGCTGGCAAAGTCGGTATCGCCGGTCAACTGGCTGACGATCCGCGTGGTGATCGTGGTCATCGCCTCAAACGGGTTGCCCGAGAATTTGGCAATGGCACCAGCGGCCATCACAACGATCATCGTCTCACCGATGGCACGGCTGGCAGCCAGCAAGATCGCACCAACGATCCCCGGCAGCGCGGCGGGCAGAACCACCTGACGCACGGTTTCTGATTTGGTCGCGCCGAGACCCAAAGAGCCATCGCGCATCGATTGCGGTACCGCGTTGATGATGTCGTCCGACAGCGACGACACAAACGGGATCAACATGATGCCCATTACCAGACCGGCCGTGAGCACGGCATTGGAACTGGCCATCCATCCAACCCCAAGCGCTCCGCCGTCCCCGAACAGGGAAACAAGCGCAGGGCCGACTGTCAGCAAAGCAAACAAGCCGTAGACGATGGTGGGAATCCCCGCCAGGATCTCAAGCAAAGGTTTGGCTGCAGAGCGTACTGCTCCCGACGCGTATTCCGACAAGTAGATTGCCGCGAAAAGACCGATCGGCACCGCAACCAACAGCGCGATCAGCGAGATATACAGCGTGCCCCACAAGAGCGGCAAAATGGATAGCTCACTGCCACCGCGAAAGTTCGGGGCCCATGTGCTGCCAAAGAAAAAGTCTTTCCAGTCGTGCAGCTTAAAGAAATTGAGCGTTTCGAAGAACATCGAAAGAACAATGCCGACCGTGGTCAGAATGGCGATTGAGGCCGCCAGAAGCAGCAACGCCAGAACGCCCTGCTCAACCACATTGCGCGCACGAAACTCTTTATGAGTACGGATGTATGAGAAGGCACCACCCAGAAGCGCTACAAAAAGCACAATCACCTGCATCGCAACCGTTCCCGTTGCGGTCATGCTGCGATATTTCTGCGCCGCGTTCAGGATGGGTTTGGTGATGTCCTGTGTGAGGACCTGCCCTGCATCTTTCAATTGCTGGGTAATCGTTTCAATATCTGCGTCGACGTTGCTTGCCTGCGCCTCGCTTATTGCACCCAGGTCGACAGCTCCGTCCAACCCGTCTGCAACGCGGCGCACTTCGCTCAGAACCAATCCACGATCAGATCCCTCGTCGATGACCGTGTCCGGAATCATGCCCGAGATCGTGTTGTTTATGACCAAAGGCTGGGCCAACAACCAAACGATCAATAGTCCCAAAGCGGGTACTATCGCGGTCAAGGCAACATTGTACCCGTAGTAGGATGGCAAAGAATGCAAGTCGCGCGCATCACCACCAGCGGTAGCCAAGGCCCGCGAACGTCCGGTGAAAAAACCAATCACTGCCAGAGCAAGCAGGATGAGCAACAGCCAAGATAACGACATTTTAGCCCCATTGGGATGGCAGTGGCAGAGTCAAAAAGAACCGGGGCGCGCTTAGACCGCCCCGGTTCCATAAGCAAGGGGTATTAGGAACCGCCGCCCAGAACGGTTTCGTTCGCAACTGCTTCCTGAACTTTTACCAGCTCAGGGTCCGAAACCAGACCGTACTCGGCCAACGGGCCATCGGGGCCTGCGATCTCGTCTGCGACGAAGAACTCAGCATATTCTTTCAGGCCGGGGATCACGCCGATGTGGGCTTTCTTGACGTAGAAGAACAGCGGACGCGAGACCGGATATTCGCCGGTTGCGATCGACTCGGTCGACGGAACGATACCGGACATGGTCGCAACCTGCAGCTTGTCGGTGTTGTTCTCATAGAACGCCAGACCAAAGACGCCGATGCCGTCTTTGTTGCTGTCGATACGGGCCAGAGTTTCAGTGTAGTCGCCGTCGATGTCGACCGAAACGCCGTCGGTGCGGATCGCGATGCACTGCTTTTCAGCGGCTTTCTTGTCGTCGCCGGCTGCTGCTTTGAAGACTTCGAAATCGCCCAGGTGCTCACACCCTGCCAGGATAACCTTGTCTTCGAACACTTCACGGGTGCCGTGCTTGGTGCCCGGGATGAAGGTTGCGATCGGCTGCGCCGGGAAGTCCGGGTTCACGTCGGCCCAGGTCTTGTTGGGGTTGTCGACAACCTCGCCGTCTACGACGATTTTCGCGGCCAGCGCTTTGTACCAGTCTTCCGGCGTGAACTCGAACGAGTTGCCGTTGATGTCGGATGCGAAAACGATGCCGTCATAACCGATCTGAACTTCGATGATGTCGGTTACGCCGTTTTCGGCACATGCTTTGATTTCTTTTTCGCGGATGGCGCGCGATGCGTTTGCAACGTCGATGGTGTTTTCGCCAACACCTTCACAGAAACGCTTCAGGCCAGCCGAAGAACCACCCGATTCAACAACCGGTGTCGGGAAATCAAAGTTTTCACCGAAGGCTTCCGCTACGATCGAAGCGTAAGGCAGAACAGTCGAAGAACCAGCAACCTGTACCTGGTCGCGCGCAGCAGCAGCAGTAGCCGAAACGGCAGCGATAGTCAGAGCCGAAGCCGACAGTTTTACAAAGGACATCTCAGTCTCCTTGAGAAAGATGGATAATGATCACCCCCATGATGATCTTGCCGCACCCCTAAGAGCCGCGCGTAAGCCTTTTGTGACAGGTTTGTAACGGTTTTATGACAACCGAATTTGTTCACATGAAAATCGCGGGATGTTTTTTCGCGGCCTACGACCTCATGGGCGACCTAAAAGGTCATTCACATCGGCAAAATGACTGTAAAAACAGAACCTTTGCCTAAATCGCTTTCAACCCGCAGGCGCCCTCGGTGGCGATTAACGATGTGTTTTACAATTGCCAGTCCAAGACCCGTTCCGCCCAATTGTCGCGACCTGTGACTGTCGGCTCGGTAGAATCGCTCTGTCAGACGCGGCAGGTGAACTGCATCGATTCCAGGGCCATTGTCGGCGACCTGAACACGTACCGCTGGCCCGCGCATCGCCGTATCCCGATCCGAGGCAAAGATGCTGACGTCAACGCGTCCGCCCTTGCTGCCGTACTTTATCCCGTTTTCGATCAGATTGGTGAAAACCTGCCGCAACTGATCGCTGTCTCCGGCAATGGAAATCGGCTCTTGCCCCTCATTCAAACCAAGTTCCACGCCGGCACTTTCAGCCAAAGGCCGAAGACTCAGGATCGTTGACCGCAACAAACCGGTAAGCTGGACCTGCTGTTTCGGGCGCACGCGCTCTTCGCTTTCGACGCGGTTCAGCGACAGCAGGTCATCGACCAGCCGATTCATACGGCTGGCTTCATCTGTCATGATCTGAAGGAACCTGTCGCGCGCAGCACTGTCATCACGAGCCGGACCACGCAATGTCTCGATAAAGCCCATCAGAGCGGTCAAAGGCGTTCTTAGCTCGTGGCTGACATTGGCCACAAAGTCACGCCTCATCTGTCCCGCCTGCTCAAGATGTGTGACATCCTGGAAAACGGCGAGCACCGCCCCACCAGAAACGGCCCCGACGCCATTCATATAGCGAAACTCAACTTCAAAAGTGGTGTCCTGCGCGCCATCGTTAGATAGGTGCCGGGTCTTGGCCGGGCCTTTGGTGCGAAGGCTCTGTTCCATCGCCTCAATAACCTGGGGCTGTCGAAGGATTGTCGCAAAATGCCGGGTTTCTATGTTTTGACCCAGCAGTGTTTTGGCGTCGGTGTTCGCTGCGATTATCCTTTCGGTCTGGTCCACCAGTAATGCTGGCAAGGGAATGGCCGAGACGATCTCGCTAAGCTGCGCTTCTGGCATTTTTCTTTCTTTCCGAGGGCTTCAGACCGGTTTCAGATTTTCCCGGAACCTACGCATGTTGTTCTGGTAGTGTTGCGCGCTCAGAGTCAGCTTTTTTGCGGATGTTTCATCAAGTTGACGCACGACCTTGCCCGGTGATCCCATCACCAGTGAATTATCTGGGATTTCTTTTCCTTCGGTGATCAACGCACCCGCTCCGATCAAGCAATTCTTGCCGATCTTTGCACCGTTCAAGACAATGGCGCCCATCCCGATCAACGAGTTTTCGCCGATCGTACAACCGTGCAGCATGACCTTGTGACCAATCGTACAGTTTTTCCCGATGGTCAGAGGGTACCCGGGATCAACATGCATCACGCAGTTTTCCTGTACGTTCGACCCTTCGCCTACGCGAATCTCTTCGTGGTCGGCCCGAAGCGTGCTGCAAAACCAGACCGAGGCCCCCTCTTCCAGAACAACCTTCCCAATCAAATTGGCATCCGGCGCAACCCAAGTATCTGCGTGGAGTTGCGGCGTCAGGTCACCTAATGCGTATATGGTCATGATTGTCCCTCGAATTCGCTTTGCAGGGTACGAACGTGGTTTTGCAGTTTGGGCTGTTGAATGCGGCGCATTCTTTCGGCGCTGACGATGGTTTTCAGCTTTTCCTCGGTTGCATCAAGATCGTCGTTGATCAGTACATAGTCGTAGTACCCCCAGTGACTGATCTCATCCCAGCTTTTCATCATACGTTTGGCGATCACGTCTTCGCTGTCCTGACCGCGGCTTTCCAACCGGCGACGCAGCTCAGGGATCGAAGGCGGCAGGATGAAAATGGATAAGGCATGTTTGCCAAGGTCCGAATTCCGGATCTGCACCTCACCCTGCCAGTCCACGTCAAACAGAACGTCTTTGCCGCCATTGATCGACTGACGCACAGGGCCTGCGGGTGAGCCATAGAAGTTGCCAAAGACATGCGCGTGCTCAAGCATTTGCCCTTCGGCCACTTGCTGACGGAATTCATCCTCGCTTAGAAAGAAGTACTCGCGACCGTGTTCTTCACCGGTACGAGGGGCACGCGTCGTGGCCGAGACCGAGAACTCCAGATCGGTGTCCCATTTCATCAACCGCTTAGCCAGGGTCGACTTCCCTGCCCCCGACGGTGAAGACAAAATGATAAGTAGGCCGCGTCGATCCGCCATTTGGGCGCTCCTGTCTTTATTCCACGTTCTGCACTTGCTCGCGCATCTGGTCTATTACGGCCTTCAACTCAAGCCCAACTGCGGTCAGATCTGCGCTTTGCGCCTTGGAGCACAGTGTATTTGCCTCTCGATTGAATTCCTGCATCAGGAAATCCAACTTGCGTCCGACCGCTGCATCCTGTTGCAGCAGGTCGTGTGCTGCAGCGACATGCGCCTTCAACCGGTCGATTTCTTCTGTAACGTCCGATTTGACGGCGATCAGCGCGAGTTCCTGTGCAAGACGATCAGGTTCAACCCCCTGTGCATTGTCCAGCACACGCGCAAGATTTTCTTTCAGCGTCTCGGTCATTTTATCTTTGCGCAGTTCGGCCAGCTCTGCGGCGCGCCCTGTCAAAGCGGAGACCTCTTCCAGCTGGCCACCCAGAATCGCGGCCAGAGCCTGACCCTCGCTTTCGCGCATGCGGATAAAGTCGGCCAGAACGTCCGAAAATTCGGTTTTCAACTGCTCGACCAAGGGTGCGGGATCATCCACGTCACTGCCACCGTCGATCATACCCTTAAGCGACAGAAGATCGGCTGCGGTAGATGGAGCCAGCGTTACGTTCTGCTCGGTTGCCATATCTTGCGCGCGTGACAATGCAGTGAGTACGGCCGTCATGGCCGCCTCGTTCAGAACGATATCCGGTACAGATTCGTCCCTGCTGAGCCGCAGCGACAGAGTTACGTTTCCACGATGCAGAGACTTAGATAACGTTGCACGCAAAGCGGCCTCAAGACCCGTAAGCCAGTCCGGCATGCGCAGTCGCAGGTCCAGCCCCTTGCCATTCACACTGCGCAGCTCCCACGTCCAGTTATGTGGCCCGAGCTCACCTTTTCCAGATGCGAATGCTGTCATGGATCTGATCATGCGGGCCCTTTCCGTCGCTGCATGTCTTCACTTTCTGAGCGCACCTAATGGTATTGCTGCGTACAGAGCAAGAGTTAGCTGAGTTTGTCTATTCAGCGCGTAAGTTAACCATTCATTAAAGAATTCATCCAAAATTGAATAAACCCGTGTCAATTTGGCTGTTGTCAGCGCTGGTCTCCTTGGGGTGCCCCCGGTATCTGGCATTTTAGGAAAATCGTGGTCAAACGTTGCTAGGGTGATGAAATGAAATCTTTTTTCGGGAATGGATCCGGGTCAAGCTTTGGAAAGATCGTCGCTATGGACCGATTTGACAGTGGTCGCAGCCTGTCGCCCATCCGACAGGCCGAGGCCTATTGGACAGCGTTACTAACCGGCAACAGCGTTCCGATGCGGTCGCAAATCGATCCGCGCGGGCTGGAAAGCATTCTGGAATATACCTTTATCCTGGAACGTATCGCCCCCGGACTTGCGCGTTTTCGGCTAGCCGGAAGCCACCTGAACAAACTGGCCGGTATGGAAGTTCGCGGCATGCCGCTGACCGCCTTTTTCGAAACTAACGCCAGAGCGTCCGTGACGAATGTTTTGGAACAAGTGTTTGCGTCACCTGCAGTTGCTGAATTGAAGCTGGAGTCGCACGGAAAACTTGGCCGCACGCGTCTAGAGGGGCGCATGATCTTGCTGCCGCTGAAAAGCGATCTGGGCGACATCAGCCGTGTACTCGGGGTGATGATCAGCGACGGTGCTGTCGGCGCGACTCCCAGACGTTTTGAGGTCAAAGACCACACGCTGAGAAAAGTCTCGGACATCCGGACGCCGCAACCCGCACAAAAACACGCGTCGGCTGGTTTTGCGGAAGACGCTACAGATTTCAAGCACGCGGGCTCGCACCTGCGGTTGGTTGTCTCGCGCGATGAATGATAGCCAAAATGAAAAAGGCGGGCCATGCGACCCGCCTTTCATGGTTATTTTCAGCCTTAGCTGACCGCGCGTTTGGAGCGATCCCGACGCAGGTTCGTCAGCTCCTCTGCAACCAGGAACGCCAGTTCCAGCGACTGCGACGCATTCAGGCGAGGATCACACGCTGTGTGGTAGCGGTCTGAAAGGTCTTCTTCGGTCACCGCACGAATACCACCTGTGCATTCGGTGACATCCAAACCTGTCATCTCAAAGTGCACGCCGCCGGGTACAGTGCCTTCGGCCTGATGCACACCAAAGAAGTCGCGCACTTCGTGCAGGACCGAGTCGAACGGACGTGTCTTGTAACCCGTCGCCGATTTGATCGTGTTGCCGTGCATCGGATCGCAGACCCAAGTTACAGTGGCACCCTCTTCTTTGACGGCTTTGATCAGACGTGGCAGATGCTCACCCGCTTTACCTGCCCCGAAGCGGGCGATCAGGGTCAAGCGCCCTTCTTCGTTTTCGGGGTTCAACTTGGACATCAGAACCTTGAGGTCTTCGGCGGTAGTGGTCGGGCCACATTTCAAACCGATCGGGTTTTGAACACCACGGCAGAACTCGACATGTGCACCGTCGGGCTGACGGGTGCGGTCGCCGATCCAGATCATGTGACCCGAACCTGCAAGCCAGTTGCCCGAGGTCGAATCCAAACGGGTCAGTGCCTCTTCGTATTCCAGTAGCAGCCCTTCGTGGCTGGTGTAGAATTCGACGGTCGAAAACTCGTGCGTGGTGTCGGCTGTGATTCCGGCCGCATCCATAAAGTCGATCGTGTCCTGAATGCGGTCCGCGATCTCGGAGTATTTCTGAACGTCCTGCTCATCCGTGAAACCCAGCGTCCAGGAATGCACGCGGCTCATGTCCGCAAAACCACCAGTCGAGAAGGCCCGCAGCAGGTTCAGGGTTGCCGCCGCCTGCGTATACGCTTGCAGCATCTTCGCCGGATTCGGAATGCGCGCTTCGGGTGTGAACGCCAGTTCGTTGATAATGTCGCCGCGGTAGCTGGGCAGTTCAACACCATCGACCACCTCGGTCGGCGCGCTGCGCGGCTTGGCAAATTGACCCGCCATACGGCCCACTTTGACGACCGGAACCTTGGCACCATAGGTCAGGACCATAGCCATCTGCAGCATTACCTTGAACGTGTCACGGATCGCATCCGCGCTAAATTGTTCAAAGCTTTCAGCACAATCCCCGCCCTGTAACAGGAAAGCTTCGCCACGGCCGGCGGCACCCAGATGCTGTTTCAGACGCCGCGCCTCACCGGCAAAGACCAGCGGGGGATACTGTGAAAGCTGGGCCTCGACCTTGGCCAGAGCGGCCGCGTCGGTATAATCTGGCATCTGAACCCGGGGCTTGTTGCGCCAGTTCGTTTTTTGCCATTCGGTCATAGCTTTGATCTCCGCTGAAGTATTCAGGTCGTCTCTATACAAAATGCAGCGAAGAGTGACCATATCCGATTTGCGCCCCTTGACGTCGTAAACAAGCTTTGATCATGGTGGCTGCCAAATCTGTCGCTGGGCCTACAGCCGCCGGGCGCCGAATCAAGGAACCCTCGCCATGCAAGAGCAACGCCAAGTTGTCACGGTGGAAGACACTGCGGCCAACCCGCGGAATTTCGTGTTTGTCCTGTTGGACAAGTTCTCATTACTCTCGTTTGCCTCAGCGTTAGACAGCCTGCGCATTGCCAACCGGATGGCAGACAGAGAGCTTTATTCCTGGACCGTAGCGGGTGAAGGCGGCGAAACCGTGAAATGCTCGGCCGGAACAGAGTTCAAGCTGGACACGGATCTGGCAGAACTGCAGCGCGATGATGTGATCATGATCTGCGGTGGTGTCGATGTTCAAACGGCAACCACGAAGAAAGTTCTCAACTGGGTGCGCCGCGAAGCGCGGCGCGGGTTGCGTATCGGTGGTTTGTGCACCGCGGCCTACTCCCTTGCCAAAGCCGGATTGCTGGATGGCAAGCGAGCCACGATCCACTGGGAAAACGCAGACAGTTTCATCGAAGAGTTCGATGAGGTCGAACTGACAAAATCAGTATTCCAGATTGACGGCAACCGGATGACCACCGCCGGGGGAACCTCTTCGATCGACCTGATGCTCAAGCTCATTGCGGATGACTATGGCGAGGATCTGGCGAATGCCGTGGCCGACCAGATGATCTACTCGTCGATCCGCACTGACCAGGACACTCAGCGGTTGTCGACACCGACCCGTATTGGCGTGCGCCACCCGAAGCTGAGTCAGGTCATCATGATGATGGAAAAGAACATCGAAGAGCCGATCTCGCCCTCGATTTTGGCCAAGGATGTGGGCATGTCCACACGACAGCTGGAACGTTTGTTTCGCCGCTATCTTAGCCGGTCACCCAAGCGCTATTACATGGAACTTCGCCTGCACAAGGCACGCAACCTTCTGATGCAAACGGATATGAGTGTCATCAACGTGGCGCTTGCCTGCGGTTTCGCCAGCCCCTCGCATTTCTCAAAATGCTATCGCGCCCACTACAACACGACCCCATACCGTGAGCGTGGGGCCCAGAGCGGGCGGTTGTCGGTCTAGTTAGGGGTCATGCGGTAAACCGCGCCCTGCCCAACTGAAACGAACCAGATCGAACCATCGGGAGCTTCGACGATATCACGAACGCGCTCTGTCTCGGGGCCTTCGATCTGTTCGACTTCGGTCAGAGGAGAACCCTCAAGACGGGCGATATAGTCAAACTTGAGGGAACCCACAAAGATATCACCCGCCCAACGCGGCCAGAGCTTGCCGGAATAAACCATCAAACCAGAAGGCGCTATCGAAGGATCCCAATAGTATTGGGGTTGTTCCATGCCCGGTTTAAAGCTTCCCTCTCCGATTGCTTTTCCCGAATAATGTCTTCCATAGGATATGACAGGCCAACCATAGTTGCGCCCTGGCTTGACCAGATTTACTTCATCCCCGCCGCGCGCACCATGCTCGGATGTCCATAACTGGCCTGTGTCATCCAAACCTGCACCCTGCGGATTTCGATGACCGTAGGACCAAATCTCTGGCCGAATATCCGATTGCCCGACGAACGGGTTATCAGACGGCACTGACCCATTTCGATTGATCCGGATGATCGAACCAATATGGTTTGATTTGTCCTGCGCTTGCGGACGATCCCCGCGATCACCGATCGTTACGAAAAGCGTGCCATCATTCGCTTCAACCACGCGCGACCCAAAGTGTCGACCGCCTGACCCGCCCGGGACCGCTTCGAATAACACACGCAGATCATTCAGACGGCTACCGTCATCGGACAGCCGAGCCACAGCGACAGCCGTTCCAGCCTTACTGCCCTGAGGTTTCGAGTAGGTCAGGAAAACCTCCCGGCTGGTCCGAAAATCCTTTGCCACGGTGATGTCCAGCAAACCGCCTTGCCCATTTGCAGCGACCTTTGGAACACCACGTAGTTTTTTGGCTTTTCCTTCAGAAACGAACAACAGGTCGCCATCACGCTCTGTCACCAGAAACCCGCCGTCTGGCAGCACACCCACGGCCCACGGTGCATCCAGCCCCGTTACCATGGCATCCACACGCACCGGCCCTTGAGAAGTCGCAAGCACATCGGCCCGCGCAAGGCCCGCGCTCAGCAAAAGAACCAGAATCGCAAATGCACTGAATTTCATGTTCTCAACCTCTGACAGGACGCACTACGCCTATGAGGATAAATAGAATTCCCGGACGCAAAGACACGTTTGCGTTAGGACTTTTCTTTTCCGGACAGCTTGCCTAGGGTCTTGGCCAGAACGAATACGTTCACAATAGGGAGTAACCATATGAAAAAGCTGCTTACAGCAACTGCAGCAACCGCTCTGCTTTCGGGCACAGCTATGGCCGAAGACGTAACACTCGGCGTTCTGTTTGGCTTTACCGGACCGATTGAATCCCTCGCCCCAGCTATGGGTTCGGGTGCGGAAATGGCGATGGCCGAAGTCACCGAATCCGGCAAGCTACTGGATGGCACCAAGGTGACCGCATCACGCGCCGACACGGGATGCATTGATAACGGTCTGGCGACCTCAAACGGTGAGCGCATGATCGGCGACGGTGTTGCCGGCATTATCGGCGGCGACTGCTCTGGCGTCACCGGCGCGATCCTTCAGAACGTCGCGATTCCGAATGGCATGGTGATGATCTCGCCATCGGCTACCTCGCCCGGTCTGTCGACCATGGAAGATAACGGCCTGTTTTTCCGCACCGCACCGTCGGATGCGCGCGAAGGTCAGGTGATGGCCGATATCCTGAACGATCGCGGTATCAGCTCGATCGCTCTGACCTACACCAACAACGACTATGGCAAGGGTCTGGCAGACGCGATCCAATCCTCGTTCGAGGCGTCGGGTGGCGAAGTCACCATCGTTGCCGCGCACGAAGACGGCAAAGCCGACTACTCGGCCGAAGTGGGCGCGCTGGCCTCGGCCGGTGGCGACATTCTGGTTGTTGCGGGCTATCTGGACCAGGGCGGTCTGGGCATCATCCAGTCGGCACTGGACAGCGGTGCGTTTGACACATTCGGTCTGCCGGGCGGCATGATTGGTGACTCGCTGCCTGCCAATGTTGGCCCCGACCTGAACGGCTCGTTCGGTCAGATCGCTGGCTCGGGCGGTGAAGGTGCAGAAAAGTACTTTGCCATGGCCGAAGCCGCGGGCTTTGACGGCTCGTCGCCCTACTCACCAGAAAGCTATGACGCGGCTGCGCTGTTCATGCTGGCGATGCAAGCCGCAGGGTCGACCAACCCGGCCGAGTACGGCGCCAAGATCATGGACGTTGCCAACGCGCCGGGTGAGAAAATCTATCCCGGTGAACTGGCCAAGGGCCTTGAGTTGCTGGCTGCAGGGCAAGAGATCGACTATGTCGGCGCGTCGGGTGTTGAGCTGATCGGTCCCGGTGAAAGCGCTGGCTCGTATCGCGAGATCGAAGTCACCGACGGCGAAAACAAGACCGTCAGCTTCCGTTGATCCGACGTTAACAGTCATAAAAACAAGCAGCCCGGGCCTTGTGTCCGGGCTGTTTCAATGAAAAAAGGCCGCACCTCGGACACCGGGGGTGGGACAAGAACGCCGAAAACGGCGGCTAGGGGAAAAGATGATCGTCGTCGAAGACGTGCACAAGCATTTCGGCGGGTTTCATGCGGTGGACGGGGCATCGCTGGAAATCCAAAAGGGCTCGATCACCGGTCTGATCGGGCCGAACGGTGCCGGAAAAACCACTCTGTTCAACGTGATCGCGGGCGTGTTGCCGCCGACCAGCGGCAAGGTGTTCATGGATGGTGAGGATATCACCGGCCTGCCCCCGCATGAGCTGTTTCACAAGGGCCTGTTGCGCACCTTCCAGATCGCGCACGAGTTTTCCTCAATGTCCTGCCGCGAGAACCTGATGATGGTGCCGGGCGCGCAATCAGGTGAATCGCTCTGGAACACATGGTTCGGGCGCAAACGCATTGCCGATGAAGAACGTGCACTCAAGGCCAAGGCCGATGAGGTGCTGGAGTTCTTGACAATAGAGCATTTGGCCGATCACAAGGCCGGTCAGGTCTCGGGCGGGCAAAAGAAACTGCTGGAACTTGGCCGCACCATGATGGTCGACGCCAAGATCGTGTTTCTGGACGAGGTCGGCGCGGGCGTGAACCGCACCCTGTTGATGACCATCGCCGACACGATCCTGCGCCTGAACAAGGAGCGCGGCTATACCTTCGTCGTCATCGAGCATGACATGGATTTCATCGGCAAGATCTGCGATCCGGTCATCTGTATGGCTGAGGGCAAGGTGCTGGCCGAAGGTACGCTGGACGAGATCAAAGCCAATGAGCAGGTGATCGAAGCCTATCTGGGCACCGGCCTCAAGAACAAAGACAAGCTGGAGGCCGGGGCATGAGCAACAACCCTTATCACGACGACAAGGGCAACAAAGACGCGTCGATCACCAACCCGCATGGCGCAAGCACCATGACCCCCGGCCACCGCAAAAGCGGTGAGACGCATAAGGTTGATGGCGGTCCCTTCCTGATCGGTGACACCATGACCGGTGGCTATGGCAAGGGGCCGGACATTCTGCACGACTGCACCATCGCAGTCGACAAAGGTGAGATCGCGGTGATCGTCGGCCCCAACGGTGCGGGTAAGTCCACCGCGATGAAGGCCGTGTTCGGAATGCTGGACGTGCGCTCGGGCGCGGTTCGGTTGGATGGCGAGGATATCACCGCGCTGACACCACAGGATCGGGTGATGCGCGGGATGGGCTTTGTGCCGCAGACCTCGAACATCTTCACCTCGATGACGGTGGAAGAGAACCTTGAGATGGGCGCCTTCATCCGCCGCGACGATATTTCTGAGACGATGGAGCAGGTCTATGACCTCTTCCCCATCCTCCGCGACAAGCGCAACCAGGCCGCCGGAGAACTGTCGGGCGGTCAACGCCAACAGGTCGCAGTGGGTCGCGCGCTGATGACCCAGCCGAAGGTGTTGATGCTGGACGAACCGACCGCCGGTGTCTCGCCCATCGTGATGGATGAGCTGTTCGACCGGATCATTGAAGTCTCGCGCACCGGGCTGCCGATCCTGATGGTCGAACAGAACGCCAGGCAGGCGCTGGAAATCGCGGACAAGGGATATGTGCTGGTTCAGGGGCGGAATGCCTATACCGGCACGGGCAAGGAACTGCTGGCCGATCCCGAAGTGCGCAAGAGTTTCTTGGGGGGGTGAGGATGCTTAGATTGTTGGCCTTCAACTTAGTGACCTTGGTATCCCTTGCCAGCGGAGCGGCCGGGGAAACGACCAAGATCGATTACGAATTTCAAATCGTATGTGACTGGGTGAAAACGGTTCGGACAGAAACAACAAATGCCTCGGAAGGTAAAGAAGTTGTTGTATTAGCAACGAGTCCCACTCCAGAACTTCTTGTGGCCGAATCTGCCCGCGCGACATTTGAAATTCCTGGAATTGCGGGAGTGCGTCAATTCGTTCTGCCCGCTTTGCCCGGCCATCTAGCCGGCGGGATGATAACGGTATTTCCGGATGGAAGAGGCGTTCGCACGCAAACCTACGACTTTGAAGGCGAATTTAAAGTGACAACAGAAATTGGAAATTGTGAGGTCGTCGAATAATGGACTTCCTTAACGCCCTCGTGGCGCTCTCCAACTTCGTTCTTGTTCCCGCTATCGCCTATGGCAGCCAGTTGGCGCTGGGCGCTTTGGGGGTGACGCTGATCTATGGCATCCTGCGGTTCTCGAACTTCGCCCACGGCGACACGATGGCCTTTGGCGCGATGATTGCGGTTCTGGTGACATGGGGCCTGCAAGCGGCGGGTGTCAGTTTTGGGCCGCTGCCGACCGCTCTGCTCGCCCTGCCCTTTGCCATTCTGGGCTGTATCGTGTTGGTGCTGGTCACTGACCGGCTGGTTTACAGGTTCTACCGCGAACAAAAGGCCAAGCCGGTCATTCTGGTGATCGTGTCGATGGGTGTGATGTTCATCATGAACGGTCTCGTGCGGTTCATCATCGGACCAGATGATCAACGCTTCTCAGACGGCGCGCGGTTCATTATCTCGGCCCGTGATTTCAAGGCGATGACCGGGCTGCGTGAGGGGCTGGCGATCAAGACCTCTCAGGGCATTACCGTAATCGTGGCCGTTGTCGCGGTGGCTCTGCTGTTCTGGTTTCTGAATAAAACCCGTACCGGCAAGTCGATGCGCGCCTATTCGGACAACGAAGATCTGGCGCTGCTGTCTGGTATCAATCCCGAACGCGTGGTGATGATCACGTGGATTATTGTGGCAGCTCTGGCAACCACGGCGGGCGTGCTTTACGGCCTCGACAAAAGCTTCAAACCCTTCGTCTACTTCCAGCTTTTGCTGCCGATCTTTGCCTCGGCCATCGTAGGCGGGCTCGGCAATCCGCTGGGCGCTATCGCAGGTGGGTTTATTATCGCCTTCTCTGAGGTGACCATCACCTATGCCTGGAAAAAGGTGCTGACATATCTGGCACCGGAAAGTCTGGAGCCTTCGGGGTTGGTTCAATTCCTGTCCACCGACTACAAGTTCGCCGTCAGTTTTGCTATCTTACTGATTGTATTGCTGTTTAAGCCCACGGGTCTGTTCAAGGGGAAAGCGGTATGATCCTTGCGGTACTAGTTTCTATTGTTGTCCCCCTGATTGCGGGACTAGCTCTGGGCCAAGTCGGTTTGATCGCTGGAGCCGCCGAAGTCGCGCTGGGTTGGACTTATCGTTACGCCGTTCAAACCGAAAACGAACGCCTCAAAAAATCGGTTCTTTTTGCTGCGGTCGCAATCCTCATTTTGGCTACTGGATTCGCACAAGGCTGGAACGCGGCGATTCTGATCCTGAACATGGGACTAATATCGGCGATCATGTCGATTGGGGTGAACCTGCAATGGGGTTTCGCGGGGCTTTTCAACGTGGGCGTGATGGGGTTCGTCGCGCTGGGCGGGCTGGCCGTTGTGCTGGTGTCGACCCCGCCCACGCCCGGCGCGTGGTCCAGCGGTGGGTTCGGTGTCATCCTCGCGCTGCTGCTGGGGGCAGCGACCGTGGTTGCAGCAGTGATGATCGCCAAGAAAATGCCAAAGGGGCGGACACAGACGCTCGCGATCATAGGCATCTTGATCGTGGGCTTTTTCATATACCGCGCGATCTTTGACCCGAATGTTGCCGCGATTGAGGCGATTGACCCCGCCGTCGCGGGCAATATCGGCGGGCTGAACCTTCCGGTTTTGCTGGCCTGGCCCGCAGGTGGTTTGCTGGCCGCGGGTGCGGCCTGGTTGATTGGCAAGACTGCTTTGGGTTTACGATCTGACTATCTCGCTATTGCGACGCTCGGAATTGCCGAGATCATCATCGCGATTATGAAGAACGAAGACTGGCTGGCACGCGGGGTCAAGAATGTATACGGCATTCCGCGCCCTGCCCCGGTGGTTGGATATGAGGTCGATCTTCAACAGGATCCCGGTTTCATCGCGCGCGCAGACTGGCTGGGAATTGACCCGGTCATCGCGTCTACGCTGTCGGTTAAATTGGGCTATTCCCTGTTGTTCATGATCGTGCTGCTTGCACTTTTGTGGATGGCGCAAATGGCGTTGAAAAGCCCGTGGGGCCGTATGATGCGCGCAATCCGTGACAATGAAGTCGCGGCTGAGGCGATGGGTAAGGATGTAACCCGCCGCCACTTGCAGATCTTTGTACTGGGATCCGCCATATGTGGCATTGCAGGTGCAATGATGACCACGCTGGACGGTCAGTTGACTCCGGGCACATATAATCCGCTGCGCTTCACGTTTTTGGTCTGGGTTATGGTCATCGTCGGCGGCTCGGGTAACAACTTTGGCGCCGTTCTGGGCGCCTTTCTGATCTGGTTTCTGTGGGTTCAGGTCGAACCGATTGGGCTGTGGCTCATGAACCTGATCACCTCGGGCATGGCGGACGGAAGTGCCCTGAAAACTCACCTGGTGGAGAGCGCCGCACATATGCGCTTGTTCACGATGGGGCTGATATTGCTGATTGTGCTCAGGTTCAGTCCACGCGGGCTTATTCCCGAGAAATAGGCATTAGATGCTAAAAGAAAACAGACCGCGCCGGATCAGGGGCGCGGTTTCTTGATTTAGATCCGCAGGGCGTTTAGACGGTTTCCAGTGGTCCATGAACCAACCTTTTGGCGTTTACGGGAATTTATCTTGTTAAGCCAATAGTGCGATAAACTTTAATAGAACAAAGAGTTCACATGACGCCGATGCTGACCAAACCACTTATCCTTCTGCCATTGCTCGTTGGGCTTGCTGGCTGTGTTCCCAGCCCGGAAGACTTTGAGTCCACTCCGGTAAAAGTCCA
Source organism: Ruegeria sp. G5 (assembly GCF_056533365.1). Lineage (NCBI taxonomy): Bacteria > Pseudomonadati > Pseudomonadota > Alphaproteobacteria > Rhodobacterales > Roseobacteraceae > Ruegeria > Ruegeria sp. G5. Next base: position 179,227 of record NZ_JBQFOK010000009.1, read on the forward strand.
GACCCCCAAAGGCGAAGTGACCTGTCAGCTGTATCGTCAGGATCGCGTGAGTTGGGACCGCGCCATCGATTTCCCTGCGACCGAAATGACCGTTCCAGAGGCTGATGCTTACTGCAAGCAAGAAGGTCAGCGCCGCCTGAAAGGCTGACACACAAAGCGGGAGGGTTTGAACCCTCCCCACCACGTCGGTTATCTGTTTTTGAACAGCCCTCCCAGAATACCGCGTACAATCCGTCTGCCCGTGGTGCCCTTTAGCTCTTTGATGACGGCTTCACTCATGGCGGTGGCGAACGTATCCTTTTTTCGCACAACCCGCGAAGACGACCGCCCGACTCTGCCTCCGGAATATCGCCTTGCGGTCGCAAATTCTCTTTCCGCGACGGATTGCGACTCTATCTGTTCTTCGGCTTCGGCGGCTTCTTTCGCTGCAGCGTCGGCCCGAGCCTGAAGAATTTCAAATGCAGATCGCCTGTCTTTCAAAGTCCCGTATTTCACCTGCATGGGCGAAGCTTCTACTATCGACTGACGTTCAGCCGAGCTTATCGGCCCCAGTTGTGATCCCGGCGGTCTGATCAGGGTTCGTTCAACCATCCCCGGTACGCCCTTCTTTTGCAGCATCGAAGTCACGGCCTCGCCAACACCGACTTCTCGGATTGCTGCTTCCGTGTCAAAGGCCGGATTCTCGCGATAGGTCTCAGCGGCAAGGCGCAGGTTTTTGCGGTCCCTCGCGGTAAAGGCGCGCAACGCGTGCTGTACGCGATTTCCCAACTGTCCAAGAATATCCTCGGGTATGTCGGCCGGATTTTGCGAAATGAAATAGACACCAACGCCTTTGGATCGGATCAAACGTGCCACCTGTTCGACCTTGTCGACGAGTATTTTGGGCGCGTCGTCAAACAGTAGATGCGCCTCGTCAAAAAAGAAGACCAGTTTCGGTTTATCCGGGTCTCCAACCTCTGGCAGTTCTTCGAAAAGCTCGCTGAGCAACCACAAAAGAAACGTTGCATACAGGCGTGGCGAGCCCATCAACTTGTCAGACGCAAGGATGTTGACCGCACCATGCCCATTTTGGTCCGTTTGCATTAGGTCACTAAGTTCCAACGCGGGCTCACCAAACAGGTTGTTCCCGCCTTGGTTTTCCAGCACTAGCAGACGACGTTGGATGGCACCAATCGAAGCCGTCGACACGTTTCCGAACCTGAGGGACAACTGGGTTCGGTTTTCACCGATCCAAACAAGCAACGACTGCAGGTCCTTGAGATCCAAAAGGGGCATCCCCTCATCATCCGCTACCCGAAAGGCGATGTTCAGAATGCCTTCCTGCGCTTCGCTGAGGTCCATCAGGCGTGATAACAGCAGCGGCCCCATCTCGGTCACGGTCGTGCGGACAGGATGTCCCTGCTCACCAAACAAATCCCAGAAGGTTACGGGGCATGCAGCGTACGCATAATCAGAAAACCCTATCCGTTCCGCGCGATCACGAAATGCCTCATGCAGTTTGTGCGATTTACTCCCGGCCTTGGCCAAGCCGGAAAGATCACCTTTCACATCAGACAGAAAAACCGGAACGCCCGCTTTGGAAAACCCCTCGGCCAGAATTTGCAAGGTGACTGTCTTGCCGGTCCCTGTCGCGCCAGCGATCAGGCCATGTCGGTTGGCGTATTCCAAGCTCAGAGTTTGCGGCTGGGCATAGTCTTCGCCACCACCACCCAGAAAGATACTATTTCCCATTACTTTAACGCCCTGATTTCCACCGATCTGGGACCACCATACAAATTTAATAATTGCCTGCGATAGTCTATTTGCCGCCTCAGCCTAGCGTGGTTTGGGCGGCAAACTTCCTCCCTGTCGACTGGCCGCGCCTTCGGGCGCGGTTTTTTTCGCAGAAATGGGTCTTTGACATCAATTTTTGACGTTAGCAGTTGACCGGTGGCCTCCCCTTTCGTAACGTCTGCGCATAACTAAGTCGGCCAGTCCGACGGGGAGAAAATTATACGAAAGGGAGCCGCTCCACCGGCTCCCTTTTTCAATGTCAGAACTCGCTCCAGCGCGCCCGCGAATGGCAAAAATCTGATCACACCCTTGATATCGGCCGCTTAAGGCCTGACACCTTCTCATAAGAGTGTTAGACCGAGCAAAAAGCTCAATCACATTGCCGAGGCATACATGATCAAGAAAACACTATCCTTCAGCCTTGTTGCGACGGCCCTATGGTGTGGCGTGTCATTCGCACAGGAAGCAACCGAAGAAACGGAAACCCCGCAAGCCCAAACCGACCTGGACCTTGGTGAGACAGGACCCCGCGTGGGTGAGCAATACCTCAAGGAAGAGGTCGGGGATTGGGCAATAATGTGCATCAAGACCGACACCGATGCAGACCCATGCGCCATGCGGCAAATCCTGGTTGGAAACCAAGGTCAGCCTATCGCCGAAATCACGGTAGAAAAGCTTCCCGAAACTGCCCCGGCCGCAGCAGGCGCCACGGTCATCGTGCCACTTGAGGTTCTGCTGCAGGCACAACTGGCCCTGTCAATCGACGGCGCGCCCGGCAAGCGCTACAACTTCCATCACTGCAATCCCGTGGGCTGCCTTGCACAGTTGGGCTTTACAGCCGAAGACGTTGCTGCGATGAAAAGCGGCTCTAAGGGAACATTGTCGATGGTGCCGTTGGTTGCACCTTCTCAGCTGTTGCAGCTTGAAATCTCGCTGGCAGGTTTCACCGCAGGTTTTGACGGGCTGGAAATCAACGAAAACTGAAGTTTGAAATCAATCGCGGGTGGCTGGGTAAAATAGCCGCCCGCTGAGACGCGCCCATCAGACTTTTTTCATCGCAATTACAGCGTTCAAGCCGCCAAAAGCAAAAGCATTGCTCAGGGCAACCTCGACCTTTGCGTCCCGAGCGTCGTTTGGCACCACATCCAACGCGCATTCCGGATCTGGTTCTTCATAGCCAATGGTCGGCGCGATGACCCCGTCACGCAAAGCCATGATACAGGCCAACAGTTCGACCGCACCGGTGCCGCCAATCAAATGGCCATGCATGGATTTCGTGGAAGAAATCATCAAATCATCTGCATGCGGCCCGAACACATCTGCCACAGCAGCGCATTCCGTTTTGTCGTTTGCCGCTGTTCCGGTGCCATGAGCGTTGATGTATCCAACCTGATCGGCGTTCAGTTGCGCGTCAGCCAACGCTCCGGACATAGCCCGAGAAGCGCCTTGTTTACTTGGCATCACTATGTCGGCCGCGTCGGAAGACATTGCGAAGCCAACGACCTCACACAAAATATCGGCGCTGCGCGCGCGCGCATGCTCGAACTCTTCAAAGACAAAAACCCCGGCGCCTTCGCCTTGAACCATCCCGTTACGGTTCGCACTGAATGGGCGGCAGGCGTCTTTGGACATCACACGCAGCCCCTCCCACGCCTTTACGCCACCAAAACACAGCATGGATTCAGAGCCACCCGTCAACATGGCCGGAGCCATACCGCTGCGCACCATCTGAAACGCCTGCGCCATCGCGTGGTTTGAGGACGCGCACGCTGTCGAGACGGTAAAGCTGGGCCCCTTCAGATTATGCTCCATCGACACGTGGCTGGCCGCCGCATTATTCATAAGCTTGGGCACGACAAAGGGATGCACCCGGTTTTTTCCGTCTTCGTAGACGGAGCGGTAGTTATCGTCCCATGTCGAAACACCACCGCCCGCAGTGCCTAAGACCACACCCGATCTGGCCGCCAGTTCGCCATGGAATTCGATGCCAGATTGATCGATCGCCTCTTTGGCGGCCGTCAGCGTGAACTGCGTGAACCGGTCGTAAAGGCTCATCTGCTGGCGGTTAAAGCGTCCCTCAGCCTCGAACCCACGAACCTGACCACCTATCTTGATGGCCAAGCGTTCGACATCACGAAACTCGAGCGCGGAAATTCCGCACCGCCCCTCACGCATCGCCTCAAGCGTCGCGGGAACCGAGTGGCCTAACGAGTTGATTGTCCCGGCACCAGTAATAACAACGCGTTTCATGGCCGCGCGTCAGACCTTTTCCGACACAAGTTTTTCTATCCCAGCTATAATCGCCGCAACGTTAGAGATATCGAAATCACTTGCCGTGGGTTCATTGGCATTGAACGGCACAGAGATGTCGAATTCTTCCTCTATCGCAAAGATACTCTCGACCAGCCCAAGGCTATCAATGCCCAGATCCTCGAGCGTACTTTCGGGCGTCACGTCCGAAGGCTCCAGCACGGCCTGTTCGGCAATGATGGCAATGACGCGGTCTGTGATGCTCATGTCGATCCTCTGATTATCACGTTGAGGATGATTTAATCGCTCGACGACTGTTTGGAAACAGCCTTTTTCAGCGCCTCGACGTCACGTGCCAACCGGGGCAAGCGGCGCTGGGCTTTGTAAATGTCGGTATGCGTTTCCATCTTAATTCCGGGATATCCCATAATCACGCGTCCAGCCGGTACGTTCGACAGGATTTTGGTTCCCCCGCCTGAGATCACGCCGTCTCCGATAAAGATGTTATCGACAACACCGGTCTGCCCACCGAGAACAACGTTATTCCCGATTTCAACCGATCCCGATACGCCCGTTTGTCCGCACAGCAGGCAATCGTTGCCCACGCGCGTGTTGTGTCCCACATGAACCAGGTTATCCAACTTGGACCCGTTTCCGATCCGGGTGTTCCGGATCGTGCCGTTGTCGACGGTACTATTGGCACCAACCTCGACGTCATCCCCGATCTCGACCGCGCCCAAAGAATGAATGCGCAACCAGCTTTGAGCCCGCGCATCCCCTTTGTCACCCATTGTCTTACGAACATTCTCAACATCGGACACTTCGGGGGTCACATAGCTGAAGCCATCACCACCAATGCGGGCACCCGGTTGCGCCATGAAGCGATCACCAATCTGCGCGCGCGCGCCAATGCTGACCATTTCGCGCAAAACAGCGTTTTCGCCAATAACAGCGTCCATCCCAATCGTGCAATGCGGGCCTATGACAGCCCCTGATCCGATGCGAGCGCGAGGGCCGACGACCGTCAGTGGACCGATCGAAACGTCCTCTCCCAGCACTGCTGAAGGGTCGACAACGGCAGAAGGGTGAATACCTGCTTCGACGCCCTGCCCTTTGTCCAGTCTCGCAGTTATTCCGGCCATCGCCATACGCGGCCGGGCAACAAAAATAGCGGCGTCCAACCCAAAAGACTGCCAATCAGCCCCTTCCCACAACACAGCTACCCGAGCAGCCCCTGCCGTGAGAGCTTCGGCATATTTGGGAGACATTGCCATCGCCAACTGTTCTGGCCCAGCATCTGCGGGCTCGGCAGCACCACTGATGACAAGGTCAAGGTCGCCCTGGCATTCAGCACCCAGCGCTTCGGCGATTTCCTGAACAGTATATTGCATGTCGGGCTTCCCGGATCTTAGGGTTCACCCCGGTGCTTACCCCTGAACGTCCGGCAGGGCCACCCCTGCTTTTTGCAACGCGTCCCAGATTTTCTGGTCACGGCCATAAACATCGCGCCGATACTGAGCATCCCCCTTGGGACCAATATATGCCGTGCGATAAATCAGGTGCACAGGTACATGCTTCTCCAATGGAACTGTCGTTTCCTTACCAGTGGCTAGGATACGCTGGAAAAATGCTTTGGGGTCTTCTTTCTGTTTGGCCAGAAGAGCATAGGCAAACTCGAAAGGCTGCGCCAATCGGATACATCCGTGTGAAAAGGCCCGCGTTTCCCGCGCAAACAAACTTTTCTGCGGAGTATCATGCAGATAGATATTGTACTTGTTCGGGAACATGAACTTCACAAGACCCAAAGCGTTGCTTTGGCTAGGCGGTTGGCGCATGGCAAACGGGAAATTGCGCGCTGTGAACTGAGTGAAGTCCACCGCCCCTCTGTCAATCTGACGCCCACTCCGGTCCGTGATGTGTATATGGCCAACCGCATTTGGGTCGGATTGCAGTTGCGGCAAATATTCCTTGGTGATGATCGAGCGTGGGACATACCAGCTTGGGTTAATGACCATATGCTCCATTTCGTCCGAGAACTCAGGGCTCCGACGATCATGGACGTTCTTTCCGATGACCGCCCGCGTTTCAAATGTCACCAAACCATCATCGACAATCTTGGCCGAGAAATCAGCCTGATTGACGAGGATATGCCGCTCACCCCGTTCGCGTGGCAACCAGCGTTCCCGCTCCAGCGCAACATAAACCGCCTTGAGCCGCTCGGCTGCGCTGCGGTTTAGCTCGGTAATTGTGCCTTGGCCCGCTACACCATCGGCCGCCAGACCATGCGAAGTTTGAAACTCTTTCACTGCGGCCAGCATCGCGTCATCGAATGTCGGGCTGGCAGTGGGTTTGAGATACCCCATAGAAACCAAACGATTGCGCAGTTTGATTACGTTTTTGTCGCTGTCGCCGTATTCCAGTTTGTCGACAGGAACACCCGCGCCCCAACCGCCTTGGTCCACAAGCCTTTGCAGAGCGACTTTTTGCTTCATAAGCGCACGATACTGCGCCGTTTGCGGGGCGAGCTGATCGAAATAGGCAACATCCCGATCCAACAGACCTTTCAGGTGCTGTTTTTCCGATTTCCGCTCGACCTTACGAACCAGCCCTTCGTCAATAGTCGAGGGTCGCAATGCACCCGAATACAGATCGTTTGCGTAGGCGACGAACGCACGGCTCAACGCGATTTCCGCAGCACCAAAGTCCCGCAGCGAACGCGCATCAGACATGAGGGCAACCAACCCTTCAACATCGTAGGTATCTTTGGGCAACCCGTGCATATGCGCAGACGACAGCGCCTGAATCAGCCTAGCCCGACGTGCCTGATGTTGTGGTGTCGATCCGACCCAAATCGGTGCAAAGCCGTTTTCGCGATAAAACTCGGCGACCTGTGTTCCGGAAGGCGCAAATTCCGCAACAGCCATTTGAAACCCGGTCGAGGGCACCTCTTGCGTGGTTGCAAAAGCTGCTGTTGCCCCCAAAAAGGCGGCCACCGCTAAGGAAGAAGACGCACGAAAAAATGCTCGCATCGGATACCCTGAATATACAAAGACTTAAGCGCTTACATGAGCGCGTCGAACAAATATGGTTATTGCCCGACACCATTGTCTATTCACAAATGCATCAATTTAGCGCTTATGTTGCGGCGTGATGCGCGTTTGCATCGCCACTGGCGATCTGGGCAAATTTGCCTCAAGTTTAGACGAAAAATCGTCATCTGCGCAAAAAACTGCCGAAAATTCCCCCTTGAAAAGGTGATTTTGAAAGACTTCTTGGCGGTCTTTTAGGTCTATGCCATAAAAACGCCATCTGGGATGGGAAAAAATTAAGAACGCGCGCGTAACATCGTGTGCAGGCAGGAACAGTACGGGACGAAACAAAAATGACTACGAGCAGTTCCTCGGGCTTGACCCGGCGGGCCCTTTTGGGCGCATTCGCCGCAACCGCAGTTGTTGCAGCACCGACATATTCCAATGCAGCAGGTTTTCTTCGCGGCGGCGGTGATATTCGCCGTATTCGTATGTATTCTGGTCGCACCGGCGAACGTATCGATATGATATATTGGGTCGACGGCAAATACATCAAGGATGCTGTCAAAGAAGTGAACAACTTTATGCGCGACTGGCGAACGGATCAGGTCAAGGACATGGATCTTCGCACAATCGACATCATGGCGGCCTCTCACAATCTGCTGGACGTTAGCGAGCCTTACACGCTGCTGTCCGGATACCGCTCACCTCAGACAAACGCGATGCTTCGATCCCGCTCGCGTCGTGTTGCCAAGAACTCGCTGCACATGAAGGGTCAGGCGGCTGACCTACGCTTGTCTTCGCGGTCGGTTTCTCAGGTGGCCAAGGCGGCGATGTCTTGCCGTGCGGGTGGCGTCGGGAAGTACTACCGCTCGAACTTCGTTCACATGGATTGCGGTGACGTCCGTTCTTGGGGCGGATAACGCTTACCCATTACTAGGTTTATTCAGGCAAGGTTGCGCGATCGATCTGATCGCGCTTGTTCTGTTTTTAGTTCTTATTTGATCACGGCTCGCTGGATACCTAAGCGCAGTTTTTTCTGAGCTGTTTGAGTTTCTGCTCCGAGAGTATCCAAGCGAAACAAACCCAGATAATCTGTTGCAACAAACAACTCTGAACGAACGCCAGTCGTTGTTACGAGTGTGTCCGGCACAACCCGCTAACCTCAAGTAGACAAGGCATCTTTCGCATGGGCGAACAGCGTCTGCTGCTTCCAAGACAAAAGCCTGCGGTGCCCTACAACTACCAGAAAATGGCGCACCTGAGAGGATTCGAACCTCTGGCCTCTGCCTTCGGAGGGCAGCGCTCTATCCAGCTGAGCTACAGGTGCCTTGGACGTTAGCTAACCTTGTTCCGATCCGGGTGCAACTGGAAATCGACCCGGATCAGGCTGTGATCAGGCAAACAAATCATGCGCCAATTCCAGCGCGTCCACCAGCGTATCAACCTCGTCTGTCGTGTTGTACAGGCCAAAGCTGGCCCGGCACGTTGCAGCGACGCCAAAGAAATCCATCAGGGGGCCCGCACAGTGATGACCGGCCCGAACAGCCACGCCTTTTTTGTCCAAAATGGTAGAGACATCATGCGCATGCCCTGCCCCGTCCAGGGTAAAACTGAAAATGGCCGCCTTGTCGGGCTGTGTCCCTTGGACCTGCAACCAGTTCAGGCCTGACAGCTTTTGCACCGCATAATCGCGCACTCCGGCCTCGTGTGCGGCGATGTTGTCCATCCCCAGATCCATCATGTACTCCAAAGCGACGCCCAGCCCGATTGTCTGAACGATACCAGGTGTGCCAGCTTCGAATTTCATTGGTGGGTCGTTGTAAGTCACTTCGTCTTTGCTGACTTCCTTGATCATGTCGCCGCCGCCAATAAAGGGGCGCATCTCAGCCATCCGCTCGGACTTGATATAGATCGCCCCTGATCCGGATGGGCCATATAGTTTGTGACCGGTGATCGCGTAGAAATCGCACCCGATATCCTCGACATTCACCGGCATGTGCACCGCGCCCTGGCTTCCATCTACCAAAACCGGCACGCCTTTGGCATGCGCGCCTTCTGTTATGGCCTTGACGTCAACAACGGTGCCCAAAACGTTCGAGCAATGTGTGACGGCAACCAGCTTTGTATTGGGACCAATCGCGTCAATAATGGCCTGAGGATCAAGGCCACCGTTCGCGTCCACGTCGACCCATTTCAATACAACACCCTGCCTTTCGCGCAGGAAGTGCCACGGGACGATATTGGCGTGATGCTCCATCACGCTGAGCACGATCTCATCCCCTGCCTGAAGACGCGGCATTGCCCATCCATAAGCGACAAGGTTGATCCCTTCGGTCGTTCCCGAGTTCAGGACGATTTCATTCTCATTCGAAGCCCCCAAAAATCGAGCGATCGTGCCACGAACGGACTCGTATTTTTCAGTCGCCAGGTTTGAGAGATAGTGCAGACCCCGATGAACGTTTGCATATTCTTCGGCATAGGCGCGCGTCACAGCGTCAATGACAACCTGCGGCTTTTGGGCCGAAGCTCCGTTATCAAGATAAGTCAGTGGTTTACCATTGACCTCTCGAGACAGGATCGGAAAGTCCGCACGGATTTTCTGCACGTCATACATGATGTTTTCTTTCCTATACCGGGCCGGCTGGAGTTAAGGCGAGGACAAAGGGCACCGCAACCAAAGCAGATAGGGCGATGACCCCAAAAGACTTCAGAATAGACCCGAATTTATGCGCTTCATTAATGAAATGCAGCGTGACGTAAAGGCTGACAATTGCTGTCCCCAACAAAAGCATCACCATCAGAAAGGGCACAACAAGGGAAACCAGCAGAGTAACCAACAGAGCGGCAACCTGAAGAAACTGCAGCCAGACCGAAAGGATCATGATGTCCGGAAACCTGGCAACGCCCCCCATCAGCCGTCCAATGATCAAAAAGGCAAAAATACTCAGCATCATAGTGCCAGCCGATCGAATAAGACCGATCAAGACAGGCTCGGCTGGAGTTATCGGTTCGCCTTCCGGCACCGGCATCAGTTGGTCTATTCCGACCTGAACCAGACCATTCAGAACAACCGCCAAGAAAAACGCCAGCCAAAGCGCCTCACGCCCGGGTCGAAAGGCCAGCAGTTGACGGGCCGCCGCGGCCGGGTTGGTCAAGGTCAAGACCACCAGATTGATCAGTACCTGAGCATTCATTCCGGATACCTTTGCACCTGCCTAAGACCAGACAGCCAGAACCACAGGAAGAAAGCGCACCAAACCAAACCGACGATTGTCAAGGTTGGGCCCGGTCCTATGAAACCAGCCACCAATCCGTTCAGAAGCAGTAAGGGCGTCGAAGATAACAGTGCCCAGAACAAAGCCACCCGCGCCCCATAGGCCGTCCCCTTGCCGCCGACCATCCGAGCGGCCCCATAGGACACAAAGGCCAGAGCGTAGAAGAATAGTGGCAGGATAATGACCGTGCCCAAAAGCGCACCGCCCATGAGCATGTTCAGCTCCAGACCTTCAAGATGGGCACGACGCGACAGGCTGGGCAGTTGCGCGATGAAGGCAACGACGCAAAAGGCCATCACGAAAACCAAAGCGCGGTCTTCTCGCTGACCCAAATCCAGAAGCCGGCGCACCACGCGCCCCGGCCCCCGATAGGTAGCGACTATATCCGACGTCACCGGCATCAGCTGTGACGCGACAACCAGCCTTCAAGGCGATCAACTATCGCCTGAGCCAAGGTATCATCCTCGATCTCGTCAACGGCTTCTGCCAAGAACGCCAGCGTCAACATATTCGTGGCATCCTTGGTCGGAACCCCGCGAGAGCGCAGGTAAAACAAAGCCGTTTCATCAATCGCACCTGACGTTGAGCCGTGTGAACACGCAACATCGTCCGCGTAGATTTCCAGCTCAGGCTTGGCAAGAAACTGACTGTCATCATCCAACAACAATGACTGGCTGATCTGATAGCCATCGGTTTTCTGGGCGCCTTCCTTAACAAGGATCTTGCCTTGGAAAACCCCGGTGGCACCGTTGCGCAGAACCTTCTTGAACACCTGGCGACTTTCGCAGTTCACCGCGTCATGGGTCACAAATACTGTATCATCATGGTGAAAATCACCATCACCGACACAGGCACCAGCGACATGAGCGACGGCGTCATCTCCGGTCAGTTCCACGACCTGTTCGTTGCGTGTCAGAACACCATTCACTGTTAAGGTGAAAGACTTGTAGACAGACTCCTTACCCAAACGTGTGAACATATGCGTGGCAGCCCTGCGCTCATGATCGCGACCTTGCGCGCGCACATGATGCAGCGTGCCCTCGTCAGCGATGTCAATCTCCATGCACTTGTTAAAACGCGAAGCTGCCGGACCATTTTCGAGGATCGTAACCTCGGCCCCGCTTTCGACACGGATAATATGGTGCAACATAGCATCCGATGTCTCAGAAGCATGCCTATACACAAAGCTGATCGGCTTGGACGGTTTGCCCGTCACATGAATTGCAATTCCGTCTGCAGCAAACGCCGTATTCAACGCAGCAAGGGGGCGCTGAACGGGCACCTGACCCCGTGCTTCAAGAACGCCATACAACTCTTTGGCCCAGTGAATATCCTTGAAGCAAATGTCCTCGATGCGGTCGATCGTGACACCTTCCAAGGACAGATCGTCGGATTCTTCGGGGCTGAAAACACCGTCCACGAAAACGATCTTCAACCGGTCCAGATCGCTGAACAGCATCGCCTCATCCGCGTGAAAAAGCGCGGCTTTTGGCGCTTCGGGTGAGATCAGGGTATCTGGTTGGGTGTATTTCCAGTATTCATCCCGCCGGCCCGGCAGGCCCATTTCCAACACACGTGCCAACGCATCCTCACGCGCGGCGCGCGTGCAACCTGCATCGGGCATCACCAGATTGGCGAGACGCGCCTCGGTCGCGGTTTGTTTGATTTCGGGCAAAGCCATCAGTTCACCTCGGCCAGAATATCGGCATAGCCGTTGTTTTCGACTTCTAGCGCCAGATCGGGGCCACCGGTTTTGACGATTTTCCCATCCGCCATGATGTGAACCACATCAGGTTTAATATGGTCCAGAAGGCGTTGATAATGGGTGATAACCAGGAAACCCCGGCCTTCGTCACGCAGGGCATTCACACCCTCGGCCACCAGCTTCATGGCATCGACATCCAGCCCCGAGTCAGTCTCGTCCAAGATGCACATCTTGGGTTCCAGCATAGCCATTTGCAGAATTTCGTTCCGCTTTTTCTCACCACCAGAGAAACCGACATTCACCGGACGCTTCAGCATGTCGGCATCAATCTTCAGGGATTTCGCCTTTGCGCGCACAACTTTCAGGAAATCGGCCGCCGACAGTTCTTCTTCGCCACGCGCCTTGCGCTGAGCGTTCACCGCTGTGCGAAGGAAGGTCATATTGCCAACACCCGGAATCTCGACCGGGTATTGGAACGCAAGAAAGATCCCTGCCGCAGCGCGTTCTTCAGGCTCCATCTCAAGCAAGTCTTCGCCATCCAGTGTGGCCGAACCTTCGGTGACATCATATCCGTCCCGCCCTGACAGCACATAGCTGAGGGTCGACTTGCCCGAGCCATTCGGCCCCATGATCGCATGCACCTTTCCGGCTTCGACCGTCAGATCGACGCCCTTAAGGATCTGCTTTTCTTCTTCTTCGAGTTTGACGTGCAGGTTTTTGATTTCAAGCATGTTTTTTCCTTTTGCGCATCGCAAGGGCGCGTGGCCCGGTTTATACTTTTAAGGCTGTAGATCCCGTTCAATCACAGCCACTAATAATCCCAGAATTCATCCGCTCCAGTAGGCTCGGACTTTCTGCAGTTGGCCTTTCCATGTCCCAAAGACCAAAAGGGAAAGTCCGCCCAGCAAGACTAAGCTGATGAACCCCGCAACAGGGCCATTCACTACAAACGCCGCCAATATGACCGCCGCGAAAGCGCTCAATAATGGAAGCACGACCCGCCGCGTCACCCAGAAAACACCCACGGCACGGGCACCTTCCATGGCGTTTTGTCGAAACACCTCGGCTTCGATCTTTGGGTCGATGGGAGCGGGCATGGATCAGCCCACGGAACCTTCAAGCGAGATCGCTACAAGCTGTTGGGCTTCCATCGCAAATTCCATCGGAAGGGCTTGCAAAACGTCCTTGCAGAACCCGTTAACGACCAGCGCCACGGCCTCTTCTTCGTCCATACCGCGCTGACGGCAGTAGAACAGTTGATCGTCATCTACCTTGGACGTCGTCGCTTCGTGTTCGACGCGGCTCGAGTTATTCTTGACCTCGATATAGGGCACGGTGTGGGCACCACATTTATCGCCGATCAGCAAGCTATCACACTGTGTGTAGTTCCGGCTGTCTTTGGCCCTCGGATGCATGGAAACCAACCCACGATATGTGTTTTGGGCTTTCCCTGCGCTGATGCCTTTGGACACGATCCGCGACTTGGTGTTCTTACCTAAGTGGACCATCTTGGTGCCCGTGTCGGCCTGCTGATAGTTGTTTGCGATGGCGATCGAGTAAAATTCGCCCTGGCTTTCGTTACCACGCAGGATGCAAGACGGATATTTCCATGTCACAGCTGAACCGGTTTCCACTTGCGTCCACATCACCTTGGAGCGGTCGCCCCGGCAGTCTGCGCGTTTGGTGACGAAGTTGTAGATACCGCCTTTGCCGTTCTCATCGCCGGGGAACCAGTTCTGAACGGTCGAGTATTTAACCTCGGCATCTTCTTCGATGATGATCTCGACAACAGCGGCATGCAATTGCGCCGTGTCGCGCTGCGGAGCCGTGCATCCCTCCAGGTAGGAAACATACGAGCCTTTGTCCGCGATGATCAAAGTCCGCTCAAACTGTCCTGTGTTTTCGGCGTTGATACGGAAATATGTGCTCAGTTCCATCGGGCAACGCACACCCGGCGGGATGTAGACGAACGAGCCGTCCGAAAAGACCGCAGAATTCAGCGTCGCATAAAAGTTGTCCGAAACGGGCACGACCGAGCCCAAGTATTTCTTAACCAATTCCGGATGCTCTTTGATCGCTTCAGAAATCGAACAGAAGATAACACCGGCTTTCTTCAGCTCTTCCTGGAAGGTCGTCCCAACAGAAACCGAGTCGAAAACAGCATCGACCGCGACCTTACGGCCTTCGGCTGGCATATTCTCTGCGCCTTCAACACCGGCAAGAATCATCTGCTCTTTCAGGGGGATACCCAGCTTTTCGTATGTGGCCAGCAGCTTGGGATCGACATCATCCAGCGACTTTGGCTTTTCTTCCATCGATTTGGGGCGCGCATAGTAGTACTGATCCTGAAAGTCGATCTTGGGATAGCTGACCATTGCCCAGTTCGGCTCATCCATTTTGGTCCAGCGCTCGAACGCAGCCAGACGCCATTCGGTCATCCACTCCGGTTCTTCGTTTTTCTCCGAGATCAGACGGACGATATCGGGATTCACACCTTTCGGTGCGTATTCCATCTCGATATCAGTTTCCCACCCATATTTGTAAGTGCCGACTTCTCGCACCGCGTCCACGGTTTTCTGATCGACACCTTCTTTTACTTGGGTCTGGTCCAAAGCGGCCATTAAGACACCCTCCGTCAGATCACGCTGCACGCGCGCGATGCTTTTTCTCTTTTTCCAGCCACGTTTCGGCGAAACGCAGCACATCTTCTTCCGTTGTCAGAGGACCCAGCGATACGCGTATCGCGCTGGCTGCTGTGACCTCGTCGTAGCCCATCGCAGTCAACACTGCGCTGGCGCGAACCTTGCCGCTGGAACAGGCAGAGCCCGCACTTACCGCAAAACCCGACAAATCCATCTGCATAACCTGCGTCTCACCTTTCCAACCGGGCGTGGCAAAACACAGCGTGTTTGGCAGTCGTTCCTCGTCTTTCCCGACAAAAATAGTAGATTTAGAACCAGCCTCAAGGGCCTTTTCTAGAATATTTCTAAATTCTTTGATTTGGTCCCAAACTCCATTAGCCAAATCACGAGCCGCTGCTTCAGCTGCGGCACCGAAACCCGCGATTCCAATAACGTTTTCCGTGCCAGAGCGACGACCCATTTCCTGACCACCGCCCTTGATGCGTGCAGCCAGATCCGTACCGCGCTTCATCACAACAGCGCCGATGCCCTTAGGCCCGCCCAATTTATGTGCAGAAACCAACGCCATCTGAACGTCCAGCCAGTTAAAAGCCAGCGGCAACTTACCGAACGCCTGCGTGGCATCTGTCACAGCCAAGCCGGAGGGTAATTTCTGAACAATACCCGTCTCCGAGTTCGCAATTTGCAACGTTGAAAGACTCGGGTCTGGCACAGACACATGCCCTCTGTCCGACACCTGTAAATCCTCGATAGTCCATGCTCTTACCGCATCGTGTTCAACTGCCGCGCCGTGAATTTCCCGCCCTTCAAGCGCTAATGCGGCCCCCTCGGTCGAGCCCGAAGTAAAGACGATGTCTGCACCATCCGCGCCAAAAGCAGACGCAATCTGCGCTCGGGCACGTTCGACCAGTGCTTTTGCAGCGCGCCCTTCGGCGTGTACCGAAGACGGATTGCCGCACACATCCATTGCCGCGATCATCGCTTCTCGCGCCTCGGGTCGAAGCGGCGAAGTCGCGTTATGATCAAGGTAAACACGAGTCATGGATGCACCTTATTCGTGACCCGGCCACGTTTCGGAAAATGCAGGCTTCCTGTTTTCATGTCACTCGTCCACGACCGCGAACAGGCTTGGGACCGCCGGGCAAGGCGCCAGATCGTTTTTGATCACGTCAGACAAGCGTGTTTGGTGCAGAAACACGTAAACGTGGGCACTTAGTCCTTCCCACAAACGATTGGTCAAAGACTGGGCACGACTTCCCGAAGACGCCCCTGACGCACCTGCACCTTTCTGCAACGCATCAACCGTTTCATCTACCGCAGACAGAATCTCAACGACCCGAATTTCCGACGGTGGACGCGCAAGACGGTATCCACCACCTGGCCCGCGAACCGAGGCGACAAGCTCAGCCCGACGCAGCTTGACAAACAACTGCTCAAGATACGGCAGTGAGATGTCCTGGCGATCAGAGATTTCGCTTAACGTCACCAAGCCATCGGAAGGCTGAAGGGCGATATCGGCCAGGGCCACCATCGCGTAACGACCTTTAGTCGAAAGCTTCATTGTCATTCCCTCATGGCAGTTTACGCGCGAAATCATTGACGCCGTCGCCGCCAGTGCGTATCTCCGACTGACAGCGCAAAAGCGCTTAGAAACACAATTAGAACCGTTCTAAGGTGCCCGACGATTATCGTCAAGTATTTACGGGCCCAAAGACGTAAAGACAGGACCGACGCACACATGCCCGAGGTGATTTTTCCCGGACCCGAAGGCCGCCTGGAAGGCCGCTACCACCCGCAAAAGGAAAAAGACGCACCGATCGCCATCGTGCTGCACCCGCATCCTCAGTTCGGCGGGACCATGAATAATAAGGTGGTCTATAACCTGCACTATGCGTTCTACAACATGGGCTTCACCGTGTTGCGGTTCAATTTTCGCGGCGTGGGTCGCAGCCAGGGTGAATACGATCAGGGCGTAGGCGAACTCAGCGATGCGGCTTCGGCACTGGATTACCTCCAGTCGATGAACAACAATTCGAAACACTGCTGGGTCGCAGGCTTTTCCTTCGGCGCGTGGATCGGGATGCAATTGTTGATGCGTCGGCCTGAAATCACCGGCTTTATCAGTGTGTCACCCCCTGCAAATATGTACGACTTTTCGTTCCTGGCACCCTGCCCTTCCTCTGGTCTGATCATCAACGGATCGTCCGACCGGGTTGCTCCGCCGTCTGACACAACCGCTTTGGTGAACAAGCTGCATGAGCAAAAAGGTATCACCATCACGCATAACGAAGTCGAAGGCGCGGATCACTTTTTCCAGGATCGCCATATGGACACGCTGATTACAGACGTCAGCGATTACGTGAAACGCCGCCTAACCGAGACCACACGCTGATGTCAGATACGCTTTCCACCCTCGCGGCGAAGCTGGCCGAAGACACGGTCAAAGTCATGGATGAAACCGGTGACGATCGCTTTTACGTCGAGGTTGGTGAGCTTCTGGGTGCGTCTTCTCAAACCCTGGAAGAGGCATTCCTGACCGAAATTCGGGTTCGACTGGCGGAGCGGAAAGCCCGCCAGTTCGTGATTCAACGGCTGGCAAAGCACAGACAAAAAGTGAAAGCGATCGAAAAGCAATGACCGATCGTCTGCCCGCGCAAATCGAATTTCTTAGCCGCGCGGACTCATTAAAATCGGTTGAACGCGCGAATACCCTTCTGGACCAGACCCGACAGGAAAACTCGGCCGAACATAGCTGGCAATTGGCTTTATGGGCTTTGGTTATGGCCCCTTATGCCGATAGCTCAGTTAATATCGGCCGCGTCATTCGCATGCTTTTGCTGCACGACCTTGTCGAGATCATTGTTGGTGACCACCCGATTCATCTGGAAACCGATTGGCAGGCTGTAGAACAGGCCGAGCATGAGGCGGCTGCTGAACTTTTCGCCATGCTCCCTAATGACCAAACGAACGAGTTTCTATCGCTGTGGCGCGAATTCGAGGCTGACGCGACACCTGACGCCAAATTCGCCAAGTGTCTGGATCGTTGCCAGCCGCTTTTTCAGGTGCTCTGCGCCCCGGCTCCAAACCCTGACCATTTGACTGTTGTGCGTGAAAACCTGAACGGTGGGCGCGCTGCGTATTTGGAGAAAGCATTACCGGATGCTTATGCCCTTGCGGTCGCGTGGCTAGAAGGACAAGACCATATACAATCAGGTTTTTCGGACCGCATTCCCTTTCTTGCTGAAAGTGACAAACTGAAATCCGTGAACCGAGCCTCGCGGCTTTTGTCCGGAGGTCGCTTTGAAAACTCGGCAGAACATTCGTGGCATATTATGCTGTATGCTTGGGTTCTGTCTGAATATGCGGCACCTGAAGTCTCATTAAACCGCGTTCTCAAGATGTTGTTGCTGCACGATATTGTTGAGATCGACGCGGGTGATCACCCGATCCACGGGCAGGTGGATCACGCAGCGCAACAGGCTGAGGAACAAGCAGCCGCAGATCGCTTGTTTGGTATGCTTCCGGCGGATCAAAAAGATGAATTCCACGCAATTTGGCAGGAGTTCGAGGCAGCCGAGAGCCCAGACGCCCGTTTTGCGAAGGCCATTGATCGTTTCCAAACTCCCATCGGGAATCTGGCAACCGGTGGTGGTTCTTGGGTCGACTACAAGGTTACGCTGCAACAGATCGAGGACCGCGTGGGCGCGCCAATCACACGCGGCGCACCAAAGCTTTGGACGTGGTTAAAACCACAATTGGAAACGTATTTCGCTGAAAACATGCCCGCGTAAACGTTTCATATGCCGATTCAGCACTTTCCGAACCAAAACAACTCGTTTTTCAACTCTTATACAATAGCTTACATATTTTTTATAAAGTAACTTCATCAATATATCTCGTGTGAAAAATAGCGCTTGCCAAAGGCGCAGGAATAGTGCTCAACCCGCAAAACAACTTCCTTGAAGGGGTTTGTCTTGCCAAAAGCTTATCTTATTCTGTTGCTAGCCGTCACAGCCGAAACCATCGGCACCACAGCACTGCAGGCCAGCCAACAATTTACCCGTTTTTGGCCAAGCGTGTTGGTCGTCGTCGCATACGGAGTCGCGTTTTACTTTCTCGGTCTCACCTTGAAATACATGCCGGTTGGAATCGTCTATGCGATCTGGTCGGGAATGGGCATCGTCCTGATCGCAATCATCGGCTTTCTCGTTTTTGGACAACGTCTGGATTGGCCAGCCGTCATTGGTTTGGGCATGATTTTGGCAGGAATCCTGATCATCCACCTGTTTTCCAAGACTGCAGGCCACTGAGCACCGGTTAGGGCTGGTCTATTTGGTCAAACCGGGTTATGCGCGCGGCAACTTCCCGTTCAAAGGCTGACCTCTCATGGACCTGCGCAATATCGCAATCATCGCTCACGTGGACCACGGCAAAACGACCCTGGTGGACGAGCTGCTTAAACAATCCGGCGCGTTCCGGGAAAATCAGGCCGTGGCCGAACGCGCCATGGACAGCAACGATCTGGAGCGCGAGCGCGGGATCACCATCCTTGCCAAAGCCACCAGCGTTGAATGGAAAGGCACGCGCATCAATATCGTCGACACCCCCGGCCACGCCGATTTCGGCGGTGAGGTCGAACGCATCCTGTCGATGGTCGACGGTGTTGTCCTGCTGGTTGATGCCGCCGAAGGTCCGATGCCGCAGACCAAATTCGTGACCTCCAAGGCGCTGGCGCTGGGCCTGCGCCCGATTGTGGTTCTGAACAAGGTCGACAAACCCGATGCCGAGCCTGACCGCGCGCTGGATGAATGCTTTGACCTGTTCGCCAACCTTGGCGCGGATGATGACCAACTTGATTTCCCCGCCATGTACGCCTCAGGCCGCTCAGGTTGGGCGGATATGGAGCTGGACGGCCCTCGCAAGGACCTCACCGCCCTTTTCGACTTGATCGTGGATCACGTTCCTGCTCCCAAGCAGGCTGACCGGAAAGAAGAGCCTTTCCGCATGCTGGCAACCACTTTGGGCAGCGATCCTTTCATCGGTCGCATCCTGACCGGTCGCGTAGAAAGCGGTACGTTAAAGGCTGGTGACACCCTCAAGGCGCTCAGCCGCGATGGAACGCAGATCGAAAATTTCCGCGCTTCAAAGATCCTGGCCTTTCGCGGGTTGGCACAACAGCCGATTGACGTGGCTGAGGCCGGCGACATTGTCACCATCGCGGGCATGAGCAAAGCGACAGTGGCCGACTCACTGGTTGCACCTCAGGTCGAAGAGGCGCTTCCCGCACAGCCAATCGACCCGCCCACCATCACCGTAACCTTTGGCATTAACGACTCGCCGCTTGCCGGGCGTGATGGGAAAAAGGTCCAATCTCGCGTGATCCGCGACCGCTTGATGAAAGAGGCGGAATCAAATGTCGCCATTCGCATCACCGACACCCCCGGCGGCGAAGCCTTTGAAGTCGCGGGTCGTGGCGAATTGCAGATGGGCGTGTTGATCGAAAACATGCGCCGCGAGGGTTTCGAGCTGAGCATTTCGCGCCCCCAAGTGCTGTTTCAGGAAGAAAACGGCCAGCGCATGGAGCCCATTGAGGAAGTCACCATCGACGTCGATGATGAGTTTTCGGGCGCCGTCATCGAAAAAATCACCGGAGCACGTAAAGGCGAATTGGCTGAAATGCGTCCAGCCGGCGTCGGAAAGACCCGCATCATCGCCTATGTCCCCTCACGGGGCCTAATCGGCTATCACGGGGAGTTCCTGACCGATACGCGCGGCACCGGCGTGTTAAACCGGGTGTTCCACGGCTGGGCCGCTCACAAAGGCCCAATCCCCGGACGCCGTGCAGGCGTTCTGATTTCCATGGAAAACGGTCAAGCTGTTGCCTATGCACTGTGGAACCTTGAGGAGCGCGGTCGCATGTTCGTCGGGCCACAGGTCGACGTGTATCAAGGCATGGTGATTGGTGAACATTCGCGAGACAACGATCTCGAAGTGAACCCGCTAAAGGGTAAGAAACTCACAAACGTTCGCGCAAGTGGTTCAGACGACGCAGTTCGACTAACGCCTCATATCCAGTTTTCGCTGGAAGAGGCGATCGCATATATCGACGATGACGAATTGGTTGAAGTAACGCCAAACGCTGTACGTCTGAGAAAACGATTCCTAGATCCGCACGAACGTAAACGAATGGCAAAATCTGCCTAGCCTATACAGTGACATCGTTCACACTTGGGAAACATTGGCTCAATCGTGACATTTTTGCGTACATTAACGCAATATTAATAAAAAGAAAGCCTGCCACACCGGCAGGCTTTCTTTTTGTTTTTTAACATTTTTCCATTTCTACGGGAATTTTTCCGAAATTTCCCATGCTCCAACAACTTGAAAATAAGGCGTGGAATGGATGTAATTATGTTCAAAGTATGGCACAAATATGCGTAAGAAGCCCACGTTAATGAGTACCAAGGAGCGTCGTTATGCGCGTTAAATCCCAATTGTTATCTATTGTATTTGTTTCGGCAACTTTTCCGTTAGTTACTACCGGCACGGCGAGTGCTGCTGAAAAATGCACTGTAAAAACAGCCCGACAGTCTGTTTCGACAGAAACACTCTGTGATTGTAAAGTCGTTGATGCACGTATGTTGCGCTACATTCAGCGCCGAGCAGATTTTGAAGATATTCTAGCAAGGACATTGGACAGCTGCCCTGCTTTCGCTGCTGTCCTAACTGACCTTCCTACGGCCAGCCTCTCCTTCTCTCAAAGGACCGGTGACGGTGACCCCGACAATGACAGCGGCGGCGGTGGAACCGGCGGTGGCGGAACCGGCGGCGGCGGTGGTGGAACCGGTGGCGGCGGTGGCGGAACCGGCGGCGGCGGTGGCGGAACCGGCGGCGGCGGTGGTGGAACCGGCGGCGGCGGTGGTGGAACCGGCGGCGGCGGTGGTGGAACCGGCGGTGGCGGAACCGGCGGCGGCGGTGGTGGAACCGGCGGCGGGGGTGGTGGATCCGGCGACGGCGGTGGTGGAACCGGCGGTAGCGGAACCGGCGGCGGCGGCCG
>NZ_JBQFOK010000010.1:0-185105 GCF_056533365.1 Ruegeria sp. G5
ACCTGAAGGTCGTAGGTTCAAATCCTACTCCCGCAACCAAAATTTATAGAGATATAACAAACACTTAGCGCCGCATGGGGCGCTTCTTGCGCCCAGGGCATCTACACCCGGTGCTACACCGCTGCTACGCAAGAGAGCAAACTCAGGCACCCTAGAAGAAGCGTACCCAGTCGTCAGCGTCGCCGATTCTCTCACCTGAAGAAAAACCAACACACAGTTCCCGTCGGCACTGTCAGCACCGTCAGCCAAGTGAAATAGCATTGCCGATAGACGCACTCATCGGGCGAAACCACGGCCCAAGAAGATATTTCGATTGGCGTCTTTGAGCCCAAAGTTCTATATGCTGCACCTAGCATGGATTGCTGCGAAGCAGGGTTTGTTGACTTTGGCTTAGTTAATGACGGCCCATACCTGCCGTTGCCCCTAACATCCAAGTGCTGCGGTGCGGCCCGCCAGACCGGACTTTCGCCGCGCTGCCAAAATCCTGACCCATTAGAACTCACGCATCGCGGGACAATCTCGTCCTTCGCCGCGCTTGCACCAATGTCCGGATACAGCCCGTGAACACGGGTTCTAAAGTTGTAATTACGATACAAAAGACCAAGGACACTTAGCGCGTTTTCGATGGCCAACACTCCGAAGCCCACGCCAAACGGAATTACAAAGATGGATATCGTTTAGAGGGTGCAGTTGCGATGCGGCAAAAGACACACGGCAAATCTCCGAATAATCAGATCTACAAGTCGAAGCGCGACTATGCGTTGGCACTGGTCAAGGAGAGATATGCCATTGGCTGCTGAAAAGTTGGCCGAGCATCACGGCTTCAAATCCTAGCGTGAGGCATTGCGCAAATGGATGGTTGAAGGTGGAATCTGGCTATCCCGCAAGCAACGCAGAACATTTCATCAGCCGCGTCTGCGGCGGGAATGCTATGGTGAGTTGATCCAGGTCGACGGCTCCAACCACCGCTGGTTCAAGGATCGAGGCGATCCCTGCACACTGATCGTCTCTATCGACGATGCCACCAGCACGTTGATGGAACTGCGTTTGTCCCACCCGCGAGCACCTCCAGCTACTTCGAAGCGCTTGAGAGCTATCTACAGACGCACGGCCGCCCGGTGGCGTTTTACAAGCCCAACGGTAGGAAGCCCGGCTAGCCGCCGAGAAAGCGGTCAAGCCAAGAGGACTGCACCAGAATCTGAGTTAGTTTAAAACAGAAGATGCGCAGAAAACAGCGCACCCTTCAGGTGAGCTTGAAGCAAACCTCAATAGCCTGATTGACCCTGGCTTCTTCAAAAACAGACTGCATCCGAACTATCTGTCTGACGCCAGCGCCAATGGGACAGTTTAGGTCGATTTGATAAGAGGGGGTTCGCGGCAGAGCATTTTTGAGGACAGCGGTCTGGAGCTCACTGGTCAACTAGCATATCAAGCAGCTTAACTTTCGCTAAGGAGAACTGTGCATCCACACATGCCATTCAAACTAGACGGTCAATACCCATGTGGGGACGCTCAACAGTCGCCTTGATCAAGGGCACTTAGCAATGACAGCGATTTAGCATGAAACTTCAATACAAGGTTCCGGCAAGAATGAAAACCTGCTACCTTCACATAGGAACTCGAAAGACGGGCTCGAGTTCAATTCAAAGTTTTTTAAACAGAAATCGAAAGAGCCTGAGAAAACGCCGAATTCTAAAGCCCAAGGCTATTACGCACAATGGGTTTGAGATAGCACTCGCCTCTGATCGCCAAAGAAATAAGCAGTGGTTTTATTTTGAGCAGGAAAAAATTACCACCGGAGAAGAATGGCTGACGTATCGACTAGAATTCAAAAAGAAACTCTATAAAGAAGTTCGTCGGTCTCGATGTCGAAAGATTGTGATTTCTTCTGAGGACCTATCGCACTTTACACAAGAAGATGAAGTTCGAGATGTATTCGCCCTGCTTGATTTCTTCGACGAGGTGAAAGTGATTGTCTACCTGCGCCGACAGGATGAGTATGCAGTAAGTGATCTTACTTCAACAGTCCTGAATGGGGGTTTGCCATTTACGCTTTGCGAAGACTTGGCACATCAAATGTCGCAGTTGAATTATTCGCATCTGTTGAATGCATGGTCAAAAGTGTTCGGTCGAGAGAATCTCGTAGTACGGCTCTTCGATAGGAAAGTACTTGTAAACGGGGATCTTATTGATGATTTCTGCTCACACATTGGAATTGATCTGCAAGACTTAGAAAGACCTGAAACCGAAAATTCGTCAATCAGTTACGTCGGCAGCCGGTTTATGCAGAGGGTTAACGAAGTTATACCGCGGTTCGAACGTAACGGTATTCATAGGTATATTCAGAAGGTTTGTCCCGGCCAACACCACTTCACGACACGCGCTCAAGCGCAGGAATTCTACAGGTGTTTTGAAGATAGCAATACTGAGATTGCTCACCGTTTCTTCGACGGGAAAAAGCCGTTTGATGAAGACTTTTCAAAGTACCCGGAAAAGATAGAAGAGATAAGCACTTCGTTTGAGGATGCGGTAGATGTAGCGATTGGAATATGGAAAGAGCTTCAAAAAGAAGGTAAGGTCTAATTCGTGTCTATCACAAGGGCTTTCCGTGAGTCTTCTAGGCTCAGGATTCTTAGCCAGTAGATGACGATGGCTGCCAACGCGATAGCCGATAACCTGCTCCCCGAAACTTCCCTCGTCGTTATGTAGAGTTTGCTCAACCTTTTGAAGAAGCAAACGAATGCGAAAGAGTCGTTTCAGGAAAGCCCAGATCATTGGGATGATCAAGCAACAAGAAGCCGGGACGCCAACGGCGGAGGTGTGCCGCAAGCACGGTCTCAGCCAAGGCACGTTCTACAAATTCAAATCCAAGTATGGCGGCATGGAAGTGTCTGATGCGGCCAGGTTGAACTGAGCCTCCCCAACTGAATTGGTCCACCGTTACGTTTAGGAAATGGAGGACTTAGAATGGCGAACAAGCGACGGAAGAGATAGTTTCGAAGTTACGGCAGGTTGAGGTTCTGATGGGGCAAGGCATGTCCCGTCTTGATGCGATCAGGCAGATCGGCGCTGTAGAACAAACCTATTACCGCTTGAGAAAGAAGTACGGTGGAATGGGTGTTGATCAATTGAAGGAACTGAAACGGCTTCAGAAAGAGAACGCGCGGTTTCAGATCTGACTTTGGACAAATTAATCCTGACGGAAGCCGCAAAAGGAAACGTCTTGAGCCCCGCTCGTCGTCGTGCCTGTTTTGATCATGTCCCCATCCAGCTCAGAGTATCTGAGCGACGCGCCCGCCAGCGCCGGAACCCGTCATCCCGATGGATCAAAAGCCAATGATGCACTAACAATCAAATTGGAACAGTCAGGTGAGGCTGCTCACTTTCTTGGTAAGATTCCGCTTTCCGGTGTCGAGGAAGTAGGTTGAGCTCAGTTTTTTTAACGAGGCCACGTTTCAAATACAAAAGAATCAATTTGTATGAATTGTTTTTTGAGCCGGTATTGGAACTGGCTACAACCAAAACAATGTCAAATTAGGTCATGCAAACAGAATTCTGATAACCCAGTGTCACGATTCGCGCTTGAATTAAAAAAGCAGAATGTGTGTTCTGAGGACAATCAGCAAAATAGATCGAGATCGTTGATTTTCCTTTTTTCCAAAAGACCAATTGAAACAGCGAGAACGACAGCGACTCCAACGGCTAGTGTTATCGATGCTCGTGTTATGCTGAAGTTTCCCTCGGGTCGCTTATTCCACACTTCAGTCGTTATCTTTTTATTTACAGATGCTTAAGTGGAAAACAAAAAGACTGGCTGAGTTGCATGCAACCTCACACATATTTTCAGGCCCCCAATCCATTGATGTGTTTAAGGCCGAGTTAACGAAACAACTTCACGATTCAGTTAGTTCTTCGCGCGAAAATCTCGCTCGCCATGATCGTTGTATTACCGATTGCCCTTATTTTTAAAGCTGTTTCGCATGTACAAGCGCATCCAAAGACCGTGTTTCCGCCCAAAATGAGCCCGAAAAATGCCCAAGTTCATTCATTTTGGGTTCATTTGGTGTTCATTTTAAGGTAAGAATATCCGGGTTTTCAGTGTTTTCGTGATGTTAACAGTTGTGAGTTGTAAAGATGTGTATTGAGTTTCCGGAGAAAACCGAACGTGGCTTAATCGCTCTGCCAGACAAGGCTAAGGCGGACAATTCCGGTCAGCAAAAAGACCTTTTTTCTCGTTACCGAGACGAGAGCCGTGGGGCTGTTCTCATTCTGGTTGCACTATTGCTCGTACCGTTGATGGCACTCATCGGTTTTGCTTTTGAATCCGCCTTGGCCGAAAGCGTGAGGGTGCGCCTTCAAAGCACGACTGATTCAGCAAGCTTGGCAGCAGCCGACCTTGAACAAACCTTGGACCCCGAGTTGGTCGTTCAGGATTTCTTCGGGAAGGCTGGCCTGGCTGACAACCTTGATAACGTAACGGTTGTTGATTCTCTTGCAGAGCGAACCGTCACGATCGACGCATCTGATCAATTTGCATCTTATCTCAGCAGAATTATCGGATGGGAAAATTGGGACGTTTCCGTCGTAGGTGCTGCAACAGAGTCCAGACAGGATATTGAAATCGCCCTTGCGCTGGACAACTCGGGTTCAATGTCATGGGCGCCCGGTGCAATCAGCGGACCGCCGGCGACGCCGTCGCGCATGGACTTGCTGATCCCGGCAGCTCAGGCTTTTGTCGATGAGGTTCAGCCGGACCCGGGTCAGCCGGGCAATACCGTTATTTCACTGGTTCCCTTTGCGACCCAAGTATCTGTTGGTGAGGCATTGCTAAGCAATTTCACTGTGAGTGCTGAGCATTCGGACTCCAATTGCGTTACATTCAGCGACAATGCTGATTATCAAACGACCGTCATTCCGACAGACACCCAGCTAACCAGAACTGCGCATCACGATGCGCGCGGTCTGGGGGACGATGTTGATCAGTTTGGTGTCGTCTGCCCAACGGATTCTGCAGTTCGCGATATCGTGCCGTGGTCACAAAATCCCGATGCGCTTAAGGCCCGCATTCGTGCGATGCAGCCTTACGGGTTTACCTCGATCGAAATGGCCACGAAATGGGGGGCTGCCATGTTGGACCCTTCGTTGCGACCTGTGTTGTCATCTTTGTCTGGCACGGCTGGATTTGAATATCTTTCAGGACCTGCAAGTCGAGGAGTACCCGATGACTACACGAGTGTGGAATCCGTCAAATACCTGATCGTGATGTCTGATGGGGAAAATACATCAAGCTACGATATTCGCGCCCCGTTCCGCAGTGGCAATTCGCCCGTGTTCCATCGGCCCGGCACGGATAACTTTGCGTATTTCAGGAACCGGTTCGGTCCGTTTGACTACTACCGAGTACCAGGAAATTTCTGGAGCACATCGCCAGGAACGGGCGCTGTGCGTCTAACCTGGCAAGAAGTGTGGGCAGAGCTTCCGGTTCGCACCTTTGTAAACGACATCTTATCTCGGGCCGATACGTCAAGAACCGCTAATGGTCATTATAACCGCATCGTGGCATCAACTTTCAATGACACGAAAAACACCCGTACAACGAATATTTGTGACACAGTAAAAGCCACAGGTGTCACGATTTTCACAATTGGAATGGACACTTACGGTCAAGGCGACGCTACGTTGTTGGATTGCGCGTCCTCTCCTTCCTTTTTCTACGATGTAAACAGCCTGGATATCGACTCGGCGTTCGATTCAATCGCCCGCGAAATCAACCGGCTGCGTCTGACGCAGTGATTGGGCTGGAGTGTTGTTATGTTTGTAAAATCTATCAAAAACAATTCTGTAGAATCGTCTAATGGCAAGCAGCCCGGCATCGCCAGACGCTTGGTGAACAGCCTTGTTACATGGAAGAGAGACGAAAACGGCGCGGTATTGGTTGAGTTTTCAATGGTTCTGCCGTTGCTTCTCTTGATGTCCTACATGTCGATGGAGTTCAGTTATGTGCAGATCAGGCAAGTCGCCCTTGATCGCGTGACTGATGAGACGTTCCGCGAACTGCGTTTGGGGCTTATCCCTGATCCCGATCATGACAAGGTAAAGGATGCGATGTGTGCAAAGCCGTACGCACGATTCATACTGTGGGACTGCTCGGACAACCTGTTGCTTCAGGTTCGCGAAGTGGAAAAAGGTGTATGGACGTTGGATTTGGGTGACTCCAATTGTTTGGACACCACCCCGGAAGACGGCTACGTGCCGCCGATTGAATTCGCCGCAGGCGACGAAAACCAACTGATGGTGGCGCGGGCCTGCCTCATTCAGGCATCTCTATTCCCGTACATAAATGCTTTGCGAGCTCTGCCGCGATACGATGAGTTTGGGAACTTTGCACTGGTTTCAAAATCCGCATTTGTGAACGAGCCAACTTGATATGACCATGAGAAACAACAAATCGCTCCGAAAGATTGGTCACGCCATCAATCGCTTTGTGAAGGACACCAGCGGCGCTGCGCTGGTCGAGGCTGGAATGGTCATGCCGTTCCTTGTGCTTTTGATTTTCGGTGGAATTGTCACGCAGGATGCAATTCGGGTTTCGTATTTGCAGTCCAAGGCGACTTATACGGTATCCGATATGGTCAGCCGCGAAGACAACTTTATAGACACCGCATATTTTAACGGTGTGAATAGCGTTCTGGGATTTCTGACGGATAACAACTATCCGACGGAAATGAGGCTATCGACGGTCGAGTGCACAGCAGATTGTGATGACGCGACCCAACGGGTTCTGGAGTTCTGTTGGTCAGAGTCCACAGACGGGTTGTTGAATCTGACTAATGCTGACATGAGCTTGTACGCTGGTCGTATCCCGCTGTTTGCTGAAGGCGATACATTGCTTATGACCGAGGCATTCTTGGATTACACACCGTGGTTTGGGAACTTTATCATTTCGGCACAGACCTACGAGGCGATCGCTTTCACGCGCCCCCGTCTTGCACCTCAGATCAAGTTCGACACGGGCGCTATAGATACCGATGGCAATCCAATCATAAGGGATTGCTTTAACAATTGACCGACGTTCTATCCTAGGTGTCTGGATGTTCAGACATCTGGCTTGGGGCCGCGAGACAGTTTGACTGTCTATCTCGCGGCCCTTCTCATTTTGTCTTTCAGAATTAACTGAAATTGGCATTAAATTGTTAATTTAAAACATAATTCTGCCACCACGCACGCACAGCCGAAACGCGTCTCTTCTTTAGCGCTGATCCCAGGTTCAACTGGATTGGAGAAAAAGGATGTGTCAGGCGCACTTACGTGGCTTCGAAGTTTTTGCAGAGCGATGCATAAAGCAAACTTGCCTGTCTGTATGGCTGATTGCAGTAGGCGCAGCGTCTTGCCTGATGCTTATGGCCTCAAGCACATGGGCAGAGACGAATAAGACCTACATCGTTCAGAACGACCGAGGTGGATATCTACATGACCGGATCATTGAGTTGGAAAACCTTCGACGCAACAGAGTTCGGATCGAAATCCGTGGGCGCGTTTGTTATTCTACATGTACAATGTTTCTGGGTCTGCCTGACACTTGTGTAGATGCGAAAACGGTATTCGGGTTTCACGGTCCGTCCCGAAGCGGTCGGCGTTTGCCGCAAAAAGACTTTGATTACTTTAGTCAAATCATGGCGGATCATTATCCTGAACCGTTGAAAACCTGGTTCATGCTCAAAGGTCGCAATCGCATCGCTGGTATCCACAGGATCAGGGGTGCTGAGCTAATCAAGATGGGTGTACCTGTTTGCCGTTCGGCTTGATTAAAGTTGAGAAGGCTTTGCACTAGGGCTATCACTGTATAAACCGCCCGCGGGACTGGTAGGATCCAGCTCCGTTTTGACACTGGCGATGTCATCGAGAAGTTCTTGAGTATGCTTTCATTTCTAACCCGTGGGTTCCGTCGTTCTGCGCGCTTTGAATCTCCGAAACCGGACGAGCCCTTGTGCGTGATCGGCGATGTGCACGGCAGCCTCGATCCGTTGGAAGAACTATTGGCCAGAGTCCCAACTGGTTATCGTGTCGTTCTGGTCGGTGACTATATTGACCGGGGTGAAAACAGTGCAGACGTGTTGCGATTGCTTGCTGCACGACCGGACTATGTTTGCCTGATGGGTAACCATGAACAAATGTTGCTTCGGTTCCTGGCGGATCCTACTGGTCCAGCAGCCCGGTGGATACATCACGGCGGCTTGCAGACGCTGGCGTCTTTTGGTGTCCGAGGGGTTGGATTGGAAAGGAACTCCGCCGATCTGATCGATTGCCGCGATAAATTGCTGGAGGCCATGGGAGAGCGGATGTTAGCGTGGCTGGCCGACCTGCCAAGCCATTATTTATCAGGAAACGTACTTGTCGCGCATGCCGGAGCGGACCCCGCATGTCCGCCTGATGGGCAAACAGACGAGCTGTTGATCTGGGGCCACCCGAGGTTTCAATCCAAGGATCGACGAGATGGCTATTGGGTTGTGCATGGGCATACCATTGTATCAGAGGCACATGCTCTGCGTGGTCGCATCGCCATCGATACCGGAGCTTATGCGACTGGTGTTCTCAGTGCGGTATGTCTGGATGGTTCCACGCCCAAATTCCTATAAGGACTGATATTTGGTCGATCGAGTTATTGCTGTAACTGCTCCACCTGATCCTAGCTTCAAGCGCAATAAAACAGTTTGCGCAACGCGCGCCCTGCTTGAACCGCGTTAACTGGGTTTTTCTACGGTTCTGCCGATTAAACATTCAACGAGGCAAAACCCATGACCACGAACCCTTTTACCAATCGCGCCTCCAGCCTAGCTGGACCTGCTCGAGATATTGCACCCGTAACGCCCTCTGACAGTTCGGATTTGACGGCTGTCGCTATCGGCCTTTACGTAGAAACCGGTGGAACGTTGGTCCTGACCACTGTGCAGGACGAAGTTCGAACCGTAAAAGTGTCGGATTATTCCATTCTGCCAGTCGGCGTGCGCCGAATTCACGCAACAGGTACAACTGCGTCCGGCATCCACGCGATGCTTTTGGTTTAGACCAGAACCTGACTAAAGCCGAATTGGCGTATGGCTTATCGGCCTATCGCAATCGTTGACCGGGCCGCCGCGCCGGGCCCGGTCTGTATGACGCCTTAGTTCACGGCGGCGACGATTGGTGTCGTAATCAGCGATGGCGTGATCTGACTGATTGTCCGACCCCAACGCGTGACCGGGTTTTCAGCAATGAAAATGATATCGTTGCTCCGCAGGATGAATTGCGCAGCAAGCGTCAGATGCGCAGCATTTCTGGTGTCCAGATGCCAGGCCGTTACGGCCCCGAATTCTCGGGCATCTGACGCGGCGCGCAGAACGTAAACTTCTGATGCGTCTCCGGTTTCCTTGGCAATCCCGCCGCCAGTGTCGAACAGAGCGTCCGCAAGTGTGGCATTGTGGTTGAAAGGCAATGCGTAACGGCCCTGCGTACGCACTTCGCCGCTGAGATAGACATAGTCGCGATCAACAGCATCCAATTCGATAGACTGTATATAGGTCGCACGACGTTCATTCAGGTCGTCACGGCGCAAATTAACCACGGTATCCAGTTCCTGTAGGGCGGTTTGACGCTCTTCCAGAGCTGTTTCACGCAGCTGGATCTGCTGTGCAAAATACCGTTCCGCGCGATCCAGGTCATAATCTGTATCGACGAAGACCGAGTCATTTGCGATCAGGTTCAGGTCCTGTAACGCGGTTTGCGCATAAAGATCTTCAAGCGGGATCTGGTACATTTCCCCGTGGCGGTAAAGGCGGACCGAACTGTTGTCGATATCGCGAACTGAAACGGAACCGGCTGCGGTCAGTGCTTCGCCCAGAGTTAGTCGGGTCAGCGTAATAGGCTGTACGCCGGGTTGTCCAACCGCTCCTCCAACGGATACACGGCGAGAGTTGAACTCGGCAATTTCAAGACTGAAGGTGGGGTCAATCTGGTTTTCCACCAAACGTTGGAACAGGCTCGCTTCGGCTTCGTCCACGGTTAGACCCGCAAGCCTGACGCGGCCGACATCGGGAATGTTAATCGCGCCATCGTCTTGAACTGTGTAGCCGTTGCGGCTGTTCTGAGCGGCAAGCAGACCAGACAACTCGCCCGCAGAGCCTTGTGTCGACGGGGTAGACAATACCAAAACGTCACCAACACCGATAGTGTAGGGGCCCGGCACGATCTGCTGGGGCGGGTTCAATTGAAGACCTGCTCTTGTCCCATCTTGTGTAGAGGGTGCATCCGGTAAAGACGCCGCACTTTGCCGGTTGGCACCCGCTGTAGATCCGGCGGACAGTTGAAAAACCGCAGGCAGAGTCTTTGGCGCAGAAACAGATCGGTTGGCCACAAGAACGGTTTCGGGCGTCAGGGGTACCACGCGGACTTTGCCGCTGTCAGATACGCCTGCAGTCACCGAAGGGCTGCGGTAAATCGTTGAGCATCCAACTGTCACGGCACAAACCGCAACGAGGTTGATCAAAAGTGAAATGTTGCGCACGAGGTATCCTCTGCCGTTCAAAGAGTTACGTGTCATCGGGCACTGATTTGATGAAGATGTTGCCCAGGAAATTGCCCGTCCATTGCGATGATTGAACGATCCGGCGCGGAGCGTTCTGCACCCAGTACGTGTTCAAAAAGCTGCCCCTGACCCCATAACAACGCTCTTCGCGTTTGGACGTGTTTACTGGGTTGCCACGCAGCAGGACGATGTCCGGTCCTGCCTCTGAGATCTGGCAGACATAGGCATGCAGTTCGATTTCATCATTGCCGTTCAGAAAGCTGTGGAACCGCTCAACACGCGCGTTGCCGTCGCCAAGAACAATCGCCGCACTTTGACTGGTGTCCGAGGCGACAAGCCCCCCACCAAAACCCTTGGTCGAGGTCAGCATACCCTGCGACAGCGTGAGTGCAGCGCCGTCGGCGGACAACCAGGATTGTACACCTGCACGTTCGGTTTCCAGAAGCATGACTCCGCTTAGGTCACGGCTGGGAAAGCTGACCTCCAGCCGTGGTGGGATAGGGCGGCGTGCCGCAAGCGCGTTGGCGCGCGGATGAAAACGAGGCGCGTCAGGCTGCAGCGCGCCCTTGAGCAAGTCAAAATCCTCTTGCGCCTCACCGCACGAGATCAACAACAGGCCAAGCAATAGGGCGTACAGGGACCTCATCGCCAAAACCTTCCCCAACCGCGGAAAAGCTGCTGTGTGCGTGCTTCGCGGGTCACTCCGTATAGACGGTTTCGCACGTTCAGCCTTGCCCCGCCATCGCGCAAGACAGGTCGAATGGTCTGCGCGATCTTGTTTCGCGATGGCCGTCCCGTCAGCCAGGACACAGGGATTTCCAGACGGATACCTTTGTCGAAAGACCCCTCGCCAAATTCTTCGAAACTGACATCGGTCAGCGTAAAGAAAGCCCCAACTTTGAAACCGTTGGTGAATTCGCGATCAAGGCTGAAGGTGGCGCCATAATCTCCGGCAAGGTAGCGACCCAGATCGATCTGTGCATGAAACTCGCCGGGCAGATCGTGGTAGGCCGAGACGTGGCCTGTGGCGACACTGTAGTCCTGAAAGCCAAACAAGACGTCAAAATCACGCTGGGCGACGTAATTCGCCTCGACTCCTAGCGCGAGGCGACTGTCTACAGGGTACCACAGCAATTCGGCGGACAAGCCGCCAAACATGGTTTCCAAATACCCAAGGGTCGCGCGTGCAAACAGGTTGGTTGACGGACGCCACAGATACTCTGCGGTCATATGTTCGACCCGCAGGTTCGACTCGCGGGCATAGATTGCCCAATCCGAGCGTACTCTGGGTAAGGTGGAATCCGATACACGGCTACTGTCATCCAAAGTGCTAAGAACTGGCTGCCGCAGTTCGGCTGACAACGTAAACCCGGGGGACAAAGTGTAATCGGCCCCCAGAGCGGCCCCAAGCTCGTACCGCAGCGGATCGTCAGGATCAAAGAAAGAAAAGTTCAGATAAGGTCCGAACCTATAGGAAAAATGCGGGTACGCGTCTTTCAGGACCCCACCTTGAACCACAGGTATCGTGTCTGAAATCTGAGCGCGTGCAAAGCTGCGCCACGTGTTGTCTGGATCGTTCTCCAGCGCATAGAGATCGTCGCGGTTTATTCGAACGGCGCTGAGCGGCACACCGCTGGACATCAGTGCAATATCGAAATGCTTTGTTTGCTTTGGCTGTTCGTTGGCCAGAACGCGGGCTGCCCGGCCAAGTGCCTGAGCGGCCTGCCCATACGATGTGTTTTCGACCCCGACGAGGACAGTATCAGCGGTTTCCGACATATAGCCCAGCCGCAGCCCTTCTTGTTTCAGGGCCGCTTTCATCTGGGTGCGAATATCACCCTTGTCCGTGGATGAACGTTTCTGCGACGGGTTTTCCGGTCGCAAAGGCGGCGGCGCCGCGCCTTGACCTCCGGGCGCGACGGATTTGCGCGGATCAACGAAATAGCTGTAACTCAGCCCCAGTGTCGTTCCGTAAAGAACCGAAGTTGTCAGCTGAGAGCCGTTCTGAAAACGGTACTGAAGCCCGAAGTTGATGGGGGACTTGACCTGAAAATTGTCGTTGATGCTTTCTTGGGCGTACAGGTCGGGTGAATACTCAGCCAAAAACGTCAGGCGGTCATTATATTGCCAGCTTGCCCCGCCGAATACCGCAGCATCGCCGCGGAACCAGTTGCCGAAATCCAATTGTCCGGTTTCCGAAATGTCGCCTGCATTTGTGTTGTTCCGCTCGTTAAAACGGTTTCCGAAAACGCTTAGTGGATTTGAGAACGCGCCCCGGCCAGCCATCCGGCCCCACCCGATACCGCCTGTTAGCTTAAGCCGGTCATTCAGAGTTTTCGTCGCAACAACATACTCTGCCGCGTAAATACCAGTTCCACCGAAGTCTCGCAGGCCCATCGCAATCGCGGGCCCATTTCGATCTTCCTCGCGCAGGCGGAAATGGACATCGAAACTGCGGTCGAAACGGGTTGTTCCAGGGCCGTCCAAGCGATCAAGTACGGCATATCGAAAACTGCCATGTATCCAGGGCAGTAATTGGAACGTCATTGTTGCCCGTCCGGTGTTCCGGAAACCCGACGCCGTGAAGGTCAGCATGCCATCTTTGAACATTTCTGCCGTGGGAATATCGATCAGCCCAGGCGTTCCATAGGTCGAGACAGACTGCGCCTGTGAAATGGTCGCAGTGATGACGCAGAACCACGCTGCGACGCTTGTGCACCTAAGGAATGACGCTTTGATCTTCACGCGGGGGAGTTGCCTTTTTTGACCCTCCTTAACCGCTTTTATTGGGGTCGTCTCAAGCGACTAATCCTGCATTTAACTTTCGTTAAACGTGTGTCAAAACTGCAATCAGGATTCTATGCAACTCTCTTCGGAGGAGTGTTCATCGGGCCGAGAAGTTAACCGAATTTTAACACTTTTCATATCCAAGTAGTTCATAATAAATGTAGTTTTTGCTACTTTTCAGTTTCAAAACTGCCCAGCAATAACGAATTTTCGCACTCGACCATCAGTTTGTTCTGAGATCGAGTTGTGATTGAGGGGGATAAGAATGATCAGGCTTTCGATTTTTGCTTTGGGATTTTCAACCACTGCGGTACTGGCTCAAGATGGCTCGCCCGCTTCACAGAACGGCGCGCCTACCGCACCAAATGCCGAGATATCCAGAGGTGCGGAAGATGCTGCCAAGGTGGCTGAAGCCGCGGGTGTGACAGGCTTTGTGCCGCTTGTCGCTCCTGCGCTTGGGGTTGCGGCGGCGGCCATTGGTGTCGCGGCAGCGGGCGGCGGTGGATCGACCAACAGTACAACGAGCACGGTTAGCACAACGAACTGATTGAACAGGCCTTCTGTACGAAGGGCGCACTCACAATTTCAGGTCGGGCACGATTTGGCGATCAGTTGCTGTAATAGCTGTTCGCGTAGCCGCCGTAGGTATAGCCATACGCCTTTGCACCACGCGGGCTGATCTGCCCCATCACAATTCCCGTCAGGTGCTGATTATCGGTATGGAACAGGCGTAGCGCTTCGCTGACATCTTGCTCGGATGTGTCATTCCATTTCACGGTCAAAAGTACCGCGTCCGCGTTACGTGCGATCAACCGTGCATCTGACACCAGCAAAGTTGGCGGCGTATCGATTAATATGATGTCGTAGTGTTCGCGCATGCCGCTTAGAAACTGCCGAAAACGGTCCGACGCAAACAAGTCCGCTGCGTTGGCCGAGGTTTCCTCACCCGCGAGAACGTCACATCCAAGCAAAGGGTCCCGAAAAACGGCGTCTTGTGCGGAAATGTCTCCGGCCAGAACGGACACGATGCCTTGCTTGGGCACATTTTCCAACTGCGCCGTCATTGTCAGCCTTCGTATGTCACCTTCGACAAGCAGTACTTTCTTTCCGATGCCCACAAAATTCTGCGCCAGTGCTAGGGCGTTGGTGGTTTTGCCTTCGCCGGGCAGCGAAGATGTCATCACGATTACCTGCGGGGGCCGATCTACGTTAGACAGCATCAACGATGTTCGAAGGTTTCGAACCGCTTCAGCCGTCGCGGATGACGGTTTTGCAGCGAGATATTCCAAAACCGTGCGACGTCCCCGTGTTGGAAAGGCGGGAATTTGGCCCAGCACGCTGTATCCTGTCATGCGTTCTAGCTCTGGCGCGGATCGAAAGCCTTTGCGTCTGAGTTCATTCATCAGGACGATTGCGCTGCCTAAAAGGAGACCCAGAATCAAAGACATTCCCAGTATCATCGGTTTCCGCGGCCTAGACGGATCGCTTGGAACGACCGCTCTGGACAATTGTCGACTATCCGCTTTTTGAATTCCCTCCTGCGCCGAGGTTTCTTTTAACCGCGCCAGAAAATACTCATACAACAAGCGCACGGCTTCTGCTTCGCGACCGAGTTGCTGCAGCGTGATCAGATCCGCGCTTTGCTGGTCTATCTGTTGGGCCAACTCTTCCGTGGATTGCCTCAAGGCTTGCGCTTGTTGCGCCGCGCGCCGAACTTCCAATGCATTGCGAGCGACCACCCGTTGAAACGCCGTGTCAAAGGCGTCCTGGCTGGTTCCTGAGCCGTTCAAACTGTCAAATAGACGTGCCAGTTGTGAGTCTTGGCTGGCTTCCCTCTGCGCAGCACGATCCTTTGCCGCGATAAGGCTTTCGTATCGGATCTGTGCGGCGTTACGGGTCGCGTCTGCCGTTTCCAGACGCTCGCGCAGGTCTTTCAGCTGAACTTCTTGAAGCTGCAGAGCTTCGGGTGACACAAGAGTGGTGTCGGAATTGAACGCGTTGACCTTTGCCTCGGCAGTTTCCAGTTCCGCTTGCAACTCTGCCACACGGCCTGTTAGCCACGTAGTGGCTTGTTCTGTCGCGTCGAATTTCACTTCGATCTGGTTCAGAATGTAGAGGTCAACAATGGTATCGGCGATCAGGGCCGACTTGCGGGCGGACTCAGTATGAACCGTGATTTCAAATACAAGGCTTTGCGGC
The DNA here is from genome assembly GCF_056533365.1 of Ruegeria sp. G5. Lineage (NCBI taxonomy): Bacteria > Pseudomonadati > Pseudomonadota > Alphaproteobacteria > Rhodobacterales > Roseobacteraceae > Ruegeria > Ruegeria sp. G5. The sequence goes on from NZ_JBQFOK010000010.1 coordinate 15,548, forward strand.
ACATTCCGGATAGAGATCTTGCCAAGCAAAGCCGTGATCACATCGTCCCGGGTTAACTGATCTGCCAAATTGTCAGGTGTTGGGGGGACGGGATTAGGCCTGAGAAACTGCAACGAACGGTCCAGAGCGTTCGGTGGCTGCAGATCGGTGTTGAACTCCGGATCAGAGACCAGATCCAGCTTGCTCACAACTTTTTCCATCAGGCCGCGGGATTTCATAACTTCCAGTTCCGAGTTCACTTCGGCGGTGTCCCCGGCCAAGCCACCCACAACGCTTTGCAGGTCGACAACGCTGGCTTGATCCGTTTCCAGCATAACTACGGCTGTGGATTTGTAATGTGGAACGGCGGCGATAAATGCATAGTAAGCGCCCAGCAGTACAGTTGCCAAAGTAGATAACCCGATCACCCATTTACCGCGCCACAACGTTGCGACCAACGCGCTCAGATCAATTGTATCGCTTGCGAGCTCTTGCTCTGCGGGACGTCCGGCCGCTGTGAACTGCGTGTTGTGTATCGGAGTCTGCTTCATTCCGAACCTTTTTGGAGAATTCAAAGCACACGTATAAGATGTGTTCTGCCAATATCAACAAATAACGAAACTCTTCATCGACCCGTGCCGGTCAGGACGGCAGAAACCGTCAGGACGATGATTTTCAAGTCGTTGATCAGGCTGCGCCGGTCAAGGTAAGCCACGTCCATCGCCACCCTGTCACCATAGCTGATTTCGTTTCGACCCGAGACTTGCCAAAGCCCGGTTATACCCGGTTTTTGCGCAAGGTAAGCAGGTGCCGCCTTTCCGTATTTGACAAGTTCGATGGCAACGACAGGGCGCGGGCCAACAAAGCTCATTTCGCCCTTCAACACGTTCCAGATCTGAGGTAACTCGTCCAAACTGGTTCGGCGCAAGAAGTGTCCGATCCGATTAATACGCGGATCATTGGTCAGTTTGTGATCTCGCTCCCATTCTTCTGCTGCTTCGAGATTGGCTGCCAAGTGTGACTGAAGCCGCTGTTCTGCGTCGACGACCATAGTCCGTATTTTCCAACACTTGAACGTTTTAGAGTCTTTTCCAATACGTACATGACCAAAAAAGCCTGGCCCCCCGTCGCGACGTGCCAGTATCCATAAAACGGAGATGACCGGTGCTATGGCAGGCAACAGAACAAGCGCCAAGCCAAGATCAAGTAGCCGCTTTCCATACTTCGAATAGAGACCGGCTGTGGGAGGGTGCGGGTAGGTAACCGCGGCTGACCTGTCGGGTGTTCGCGCCGTAGAGGCAAAGTCCAACATCCAGAAATCCCTTCTGCCGCAAGCACAATTCAACGCGCCGATACAGCTTGTGGTATTTCCACTGTATGGCTCCTTGCGTGATAGGTTGAACTGGTAAACAAAGACTTAATTCCGGTACCGCAAAACCCCAGACAGAGGTGGCGCTTCCTGCCGGATAGCTGTGCTTAAGGTGAAGTTTAGAACTTTAAGAATAACAACTTTAAGAAGAGTATTTTTAAAACCGAAGCCATGTGCAGCGCAAATCTGCCGTTTATCACCACACCGAACGGTCGTCTAAGCCAACGTAAAAACTGTTCGGAAACCATTTCGGCGAACGCACACGCCCCCTTGGGTTTGTACGCAGATCAATTCGTCAAAATGGTGGAGACCAATGAAATTGTCCCAAGTGGAATGTGACATCCGGACTGTCATGGCCCGTAGGAAAGAACTGAACGCCGCGTGCGGCAGGCAACAAAGATCGGAGGTGCACGATGATTGATGTCAGCCTTTCGATTTCTTCGCTTGCTTTGCGCAAAGCGCATCAAAGTATTTCAGGTCTGGAACCACAATTGTGGCGCGATCCTTCGGATCGGGCGACCCTATTCCAGGATGCGGCTGGTTTAGTACCAGTCACGTTGGCCGGTGATCCGGTTCGACGCGTAAGCAACAAAGGAACTCTGGGGGGGTATTACCTTGCGCCCAGCGGCACCTCGGCACCGGTGTATCAAACCGATGGCACGCGTCATTGGCTGGAAAGCGACGGCGCTGACGACACGTTGGTGTTTCAAGGAGCGGTGCCGTTTTCGGCCGAGGTATTTGAGGCGGTCGCGTTTCGGACGCTTGGCTTCAGTCGTGCTTTCGCTCATATCGTTAGCAACCGAGGTAGCGGGGGCGGGGACCTTAAACAACGTCATCCGCTGATCTTTACCCTGCAATCGGATCCGGGGCGTGTCGTATGCTCATTCGGCGGGATTCAAAGCGCCGTTGATACAGGGGCATCTTTGGTTGGGGTCGATACGCTTGTCACAACGTCCAACAGCGCGGCCGGTATTTTGACAAACGTGAACGGCAATACTTTGGCCCAATCCGGCGCACCGCTTGAGGATGGCGGTTCTGAGCCCTATCGCGTTTCGGGCCCGAACCCTGCGCATATCAGGGACTACGGTGGCCTGCATATGAATCGGGTTCCAAACTCGGCGGAAGAAGCCATGATCACGCAGTTTTACGCCATGAAATCCGGCGCGACTTCATAACTGCAGAACATCTGTATGCCAGCCTTACGCAGGCTGGCATTTTCTGTATGCGAGGGACGCCATCAAAAACAGGGACAATCCGTAAATCGGTGCCCCGAATGAGTGCTGCGTCAGCGCTATGAAAAGAAGGCTCACCAGACTGGCCTTACCGATCTGAGACCACATCCTTTGGTGGGGTATCGTGCCGCCCAATCCAATCCACATGGAGCGATAGGCAAGGAAAAGCAGCACACTACCCAAAATCCCGAGCTCAGCCAAAAACTGAAGGTAGGAATTATGCGCCGTCTGTTCCGTTGGCGAGGCGACAGAGGCTTCTGTTACGACATAGAGCGCGTATGGCGTGCCTGAGAACACCCGCCCAATGTCGTTGATCCGACCGAAGCCGATCCCAACGATGGGAGAACGCATGAACTCTCCTGTTGTGCGTCCAAACAAATACCCACGGATGGCCAGGTTCGCGTTTCCAGACAGGTCAATGTCATCCGCCAACTCCCACGCCTTTCCGACCTCCAGCGGGTGTTCGGCGTGATACGCGACAAGGAAATTGCGCTGCATTGCATGAAAGGTGCGCGCGTTGGCGGCGTCGTTCAGGCGTTCAAACTGGCTGGGAAAGACACTGGCCATCAGGAAAATACCTGCCGGTGCAAGAACCACCACCGCAAGACCCGCTCGCAGTTTGCCCGAGCTTAGGTTTGTTGCGACAATCGCCAAAACCACAGCAAGCAGAGAAGTACGAGAATCTGTTCCCAAGAGTGCAACAACTGACATTCCCAGAAACAACAGATCCACCACCGCCCGTGAATAACTGTACCGATAGAAATGATAAAGCGTGGCCGTCACCGCAAAGGCTCCGGCTGCGTGATGTGAGCCGAATGTTGAAAAATTGCCCACTGCCGTGGCGGTGACGTTGGCCAACACAATCACTGTCAGGCCGCGCATCAGTAGGCCGATTTGCTTTTCTGGCGGAACGCTGGTGCTTAGCACATATAGGGCGGGCCAATAGTACAGAAAAACTCGGCCTTCCTTCCCTATCCAACTGGCAAGTGAGGTCTCTTGGATCGAGGCGAAACCGTTAAAGACCAGGCCGCTGACGACACAATAAAGGACAAACGCCCAGATCCATGCCGCGGGTTTCGTCAGGCTGCGCATCAGAACGATGGACGCAAAGGCGCAAAATGAAATTACTAGCGCTGCAGGCAGGGACGAGAGGCCCAGTAAAACGCCGCTCAACATCAGTAACCCGGTAATCAGGGTGGTCTTGTGAACTGTCACATGCCGCCCCGGGCGCCGGGTTGCAGCGGTTATCCCGGACACCTCAGCCAACAGACATGTCGCAAGACTGAGGACGCAAGAATTTGGCCAATTTGGCTTGGTCCGAGGCGAACTGATCAGTGAGTTGTTTCAAAACCTCGTTTGTAGGTTCCCCGCAGGTTTTTTCGGCAGATGATGTGTAAAGCATCCGCGATACATGCCGACTACTTTTGACTTTTGAAACGATGCTGGGCAGCCCCAGTCGACGCAACATCCAACCCGTGTTGCGTAACGCTGAAACAAGCGCGGGGTTGCGCGCAGATTGGGCCTCTAGAATGCGATCTGCGTAGGGCAGCGAGTCGATGAATGGGATGTCCAGAGCGTTAGACAGTGACCTACCAAAACCAACGGGGTCCGCCCCGAGCTGGTCGAAATCAAGCACGAATACGCGCTCTTCGCCCAGATGAGTGACAGCATTTTCGATGTGTTTCCCGAACAGCGAATTCTCGATGATTTCAGGAAACTCCTGGATGGCGTCTTCAAAACTCAGCCGCGTGCGCCCGATCTTCAGCATGTATTTCCAGTGCGAGATACTGCGGGCAATCGGGGAACGAACTGTCACCAAAAAGCGGCTGTCATGGGGCAAGTCCGTCGCAATCCGTTTCAGAGCTGTTTGCGAGTACAGGTAGTCGTGACAGATTTCGCCCACCCGCTTTGTGGCGGTTTGCTTGGGGAACTGACGCAGATACCATGCAGCACCCTTGTCGTAAAAGCGGTCAAAGTAGAAAAGCTCTTTGGCGTTCGCCAACGTGACGTCCGGATGCTGGTTGAGGATATGCCAAATCCAGGTCGAGCCACATTTGTCACCGCCTAGGTATAAAAAGTTCACGGGCAAGGGCGTTTGGGTCACGGTGTGCCCTCTTTTCTCAGTAGGGATAGATCGACGATGCCAGCGGAAATACCGGTTGCTCTGAAGATGAAGATATAGGCCGCGACGTTCAGTGCGATCAGGTTCAAGCTGATGCACATGGCGGCCCCCATGGTGCCCCACAGCGCGACGGCAGCGGGCAAGGCAGCAAGCGAAACACCCGTTGTTAGAGACAGTATTTTGAAATGCACACGCTCATACCCGGACATTTCCATGATCTGTACTGTGGGGCCTGCCAACGCGCTGACGAGGTATCCAAAGCTGATGACAATAAGCTCGGGATGCGCAGCTGAAAAACCCGCACCGAAGAGTTCCAGCACCCAACCGCCCCAGAGAACAAACACAACAAAACTGACAAGCGTGGGCAACCCTAGCATCAGGCTGATGCGGCGGCAGGTATTGCGCGCGCCGCTGACATCACCATGCCCCATTTGGGCGGCCAGCAACGGTGCCGCCACAATATTGATCGCCATCAGGAACAGTTCCAGAACCATTGCCGTACGTAACGCCGCGAATACGCCCCCAATGGCCGCAGCCGGCAGCAAACCACCCATGATGACGATGGCAAGGTTGCGTCCGGACGCATCCACGACCGAATTGCCCCACATTCCCCAAGAGGACGAGATCCACTTGCGTTTTGGGCTGAAATCCACCTTTCCGGCCACGTGGCGGGCTGGGTTGGTCAGAGGGACCAGAAAGCACTGGATCAGAACGATAGCCCCCAACGTAACCGTCATAGTGCGAAGCGTGGAAACCGGATCAATCGCTGGGATTGCCCCCGACACGCTGAGCATTGCGGTCGCGATTATACAAGCACGGAAGACGACGTCCCGTGGCAATAGCGCTCGCCAGACAGACCCCGCAGCACGTTGCGGATTGGGTTGAAATTCAGCAATCGCCAGAATGATCGTGAACTGCGCCGTTGCCCATAACAGGCTTTTTTGGTCTTCAAATATCGGCAAGACCGCAGCCGATATGCTCAGCGCAATCGCGGTGAACCCACATCCCAACAAAACGGTCAGATAGCTGAACCGCACCACTGCCCTTGCTTTGGCAAAATCCTGGGCATGGATGTAAAAAGATGCAAAACGCAGGACCAGATTGCGCTGTCCGCATGAGCCAATTACGGCAAGAAGCGTGGCGAGTGAAAAGGCAAAACTGAATTGACCGAACCCTTCGTCGCCCAACCCGCGGGACAGTGCAACGAACATAAGAAATGAAAGCCCTGCTGCGGCGCACTTAATGAACAGCGCAGACAGGCTTTTCAGGGCAAACCTTTTTCCAGATTGTTCCACGACGCCTATGCTCATACCGCCCAGTTCATTATGCGCGGCGTGCGTTTGATGCCGTCAGCTGCAGATCATGCGCTAACAGGTCGGCAATTCTGGATTTGAAGACCTGTTGGTCAAAACGCTCAGCATGTTCTCGGATTCTGGACGGCGCGTTCATCAAAGTGACATCTGCCTCAAGCGCATCAATCGCAGCGTTCAGGGCCTCTGCTGTTTGCTCGTAAAAATGCACTCCTGAAACGCCGGGAAGGACCGTATCCAAAGCCCCACCCCGACCATAGGCGACAACAGGGCGACCGGACGCCATCACCTCGACGGGTATGATCCCAAAATCTTCCTCACCGGGAAAGATCAACGCCTTGCAGGTGGCAAACTGCCGTTTAAGCTCGGCAAAGCCGACGCGCCCCAGAAAGGTTATGTTGGGATTGGCTTTTTGCGACAGAGCATCTCGCATCTCGCCATCGCCAACAACGATCAGCTTACGACCTGAGGCATTGAAGGCATCAATCGCCAGATCCGCCCGCTTGTAGGAGACCATCTCGCCCGCCAGCAGGTAGTGGTCTCCGATCTCATCTGATATGTCGAAGTCGTTCACCACGACGGGCGGATAAACGACGTCCGCCGTCCGTCGATAGTATTTCCCGATACGCTGTGCCACAAAGCTGGAATTGGCAACGAAACGATCCACCCGCGCTGAACTTGTGACATCCCAGATCCGCAACTTATGCGCCACGGTTGGCATAGCGAGCCGGGCAAGCCGTCCGGCTGAGGCGCGGTAGATGTGATAGTGGTCCCAGATGTAGCGCATCGGCGAGTGGCAATAGCAAAGATGCACAGCGTCAGGGCGCGGGATGATACCCTTGGCGGGGCCACTTTCGCTGGACAGGATGACGTCGAATTCGGTCATATCCACCAGCTCCAGCGCAAGTGGCATCAGCGGAAGGTATTTTTGATAGTGCTTTCTGGCACCCGGAAGCTTTGAGATGAAGGTTTCACGCACATCTTGCTTGCGGATTTTCTCACTGACCTGCTGCGGGTCATAAACATGTGTGATGATCACCGCATCCGGAAACAGATCAAGCAGGCTTTCGACAACTTTTTCACCGCCGCGCATGCCGACAAGCCAATAGTGAACGATTGCTACCCTGAGACCTGAAAAATCATACCCGGCGCTCGAGGGGCTCAGGGGCGGAATTGCCTCTGCTTCAGTCATTTCAGAAACCCAGAACTCAACGTTGGTTCACGACCGGCCTGTGCCGATACCGGAGGTGTTAGTCGCGCGCATAGACATCCTCGTACCGGATGATGTCGTCTTCTCCGACATACGCGCCCGTTTGCACTTCGATCAGGACCATGGGCACCTTGCCCGGGTTTTCCATCCGGTGGACTGCGCCCAGTGGGACGTAGACGCTCTGGTTTTCGGTCACCAGTGTCTCTTGTCCATCGATTGTCACTTTCGCGGTGCCTTCGACCACGATCCAATGTTCGGACCTGTGGACGTGGCTTTGCAGAGACAAGGACGCGCCCGGGTGAACCTGAATACGTTTCACCTGAAACCGATCACCGACCACGAGGCTTTCGAACCATCCCCACGGGCGGTGGTCCTTGGGAAATTGGGTGGCCTGTTCAGCCCCTTTTTCCTTTAGCGCTGCAACGGCCTTTTTGACGTCTTGCGCGCGCGACTTGTCGGCAACCAATACCGCGTCATTCATCGCGACAGCCATGATATTGTTCAAGCCTATCCCGACAACCTCAAGGCGCTCGCTGTCCGAGCGCAGTAATGTGTCCTGACAATCAATTGCGGTTGCATCACCGCTTGTCACGACGCCGTCTGCATCAGGGCCACTCTCGCGCCAGACGGCATCCCAGCCGCCCAAGTCTGACCACGCCGCGTCAAAAGGTACGACGGACAGGTTTTCGGCTTTTTCCATTACCGCATAGTCGATCGAGATATCTTGGGCACCCGCCCAAGGCTCCGGGGCTAGTCGCAAGAATCCAAGGTCAGGCTTTGCATCGTCCAGCGCGCGCTGGACGGGTTCCAGCAATTCGGGCGCGTGGGCACGGAAGGCGGCAATGATGTCGACGGCCCGGAACAGGAATATACCGGCATTCCATTTGAAATTACCGGCTGCCAGCATTTCTGCTGCACGGTCAGCATCAGGTTTTTCGACAAATTGCCTAAGCGCCACGGCCGCGCCACTGGTGCCCGGTTTTTCGGCAAGCTCAAGATAGCCATATGCCGTTTCCGCGTGTGTCGGCGTGATCCCGAAGGTGACCAGTTGCCCTTGCCCGACCGCGTCCAGTCCGCGAATGACGGCTGCGTGAAAGGCTGCGACATCAGGTACAACGTGATCAGACGGTGCGACCAACAACACCGCGTTTTCATCTTCTGCGTGTGCGCGCAAGGCCGCGGCCAAAACCGCGGGCGCAGTATTGCGTCCTTCTGGTTCGATCAAAATTGGCCCTGGGTCAATTCCCACTGCTTGCAGTTGTTCAGTGACGATAAAACGGAAATCCGAGTTGGTCAGAACCATTGGCGCCGCAAAGCTCAATGCCTCTGTTTGACCGGTTAACCGCAAGGCAGAACTTTGAAATAAGGTCTTGTCACCCATCAGAGAGGCGAATTGCTTAGGGTAGCTTTTCCGTGACAACGGCCACAAACGGGTTCCCGAGCCACCGCAAAGAAGAACTGGCGCTATCTGCATGATGAATCCACTCGGTCAAATGCTGGTTCTTCTGGTCCTAGAGAATGCCTCTTCCTTTGACAAGCTGAGCGTTGGAATCGGAGTAAAAAATTCAAATTCTGTGCCGCGCGTACTTGGTTTCGTCACAGACGATATCAATTTAAGGTTGTGTGTTCGCATGTCTTATCTATTCGAGTACGCTTAGTATTTACTCGCAACCGCCGTGAAAAATTACTGGACGGCCAATTACGCCGAGTAAAAAATTGACTGAACAGTAAAATAATGTTCGCATCACCCAAAACAGGAGGGTGTCATGGCCAATCAAAAATTTTCCCGACGCGTGTTGTTGGCCGCTGTTGCAGCGGCTTCAACGTTGTATTCAGCAGGGCTTGCGGCAGCAGAAACCGTAAAAGTCGCAGCAATCTATACGCTGCCGGTTGAACAACAGTGGATCAGCCGTATCCACAAAGCACTGAATGCCGCGGCCGAACGCGGGGATATCGAATATGTATTCTCGGAAAATGTGGCCAATACAGATTATGAACGCGTGATGCGCGAATATGCGGAACAGGGATCGCAACTGATTGTGGGCGAGGTGTTCGGCCTGGAACGCGCGGCGCGCAAGGTGGCCAAAGATTACCCGGACACCGCCTTTCTGATGGGGTCGTCGTTTGGGCCGGTCGGGCCGAATTTCTCGGTCTTTGATAACTGGATCCATGAGCCGTCTTATCTGACGGGCATGGTCGCCGGGGCCGCGACTGAATCGAATGTCATCGGAATGGTTGGCGGATATGCGATCCCCGAGGTAAACCGCCTGATGAATGCCTTCATGGACGGGGCTCGTGAAGTGAACCCCGATGTCAAATTCCTCGTGACCTTTATCGACAGCTGGTACGACCCGCCGAAAGCCAAGGAAAGCGCTATCGCGATGATGGATGCGGGCGCTGACGTCATGTATGCCGAACGCTTTGGTGTGTCAGACGCCGCGGTAGAGCGCGGGGTCAAGGCCGTGGGCAATGTGATCGACACGTCAGGCGATTATCCGGGAACGATCATGGCGTCGGCCCTGTGGCATATGGAGCCGACCATCGACAAGGCCGTCGCCAATGTGGCGAACGGATCGTTCGAGGCTGCAGATTATGGTCAGTACAGCTTTATGGGCTATGGCGGCGGCTCGATGGTTTTGGACGAAGAACTGGTCCCCGCCGAAGTCGTCGAAGCCGTAAATGCGCGGCAGGCCGAGATTCTGGATGGCCTGTTCCGGGTCAATGTGAACGACGATCGTCCGGTTTCAGACCAGTAATCGTTCCCGGGCCGGCCTGTTCGCCGGCCCGTTTTCCCAATGACAGATTCCACGGTTCTGAAACTCAACGGGCTGAGCAAACAATTCGGCCCGGTCATCGCCAATGACAATGTCAGCCTCACCCTCAAAAAGGGTGAGGTTCTTGCGCTGCTGGGCGAAAACGGTGCAGGCAAGACCACGTTGATGAATATGCTGTTTGGGTATTATTTGCCCGATTCAGGCTCTATTGAAGTCGCTGATGAGGCGGGGTTGATGCACCCACTACCACTGGGCCATCCACAGGTGGCGCTGGCCTCGGGCGTGGGAATGGTGCACCAGCATTTCACATTGGCCGAGAATATCTCGGCCCTGGACAACATCACGCTTGGGGCCGAACCTCTGTTCGCGTTGCGCCGCAAGCGTGGCGAAGCGCGTCGCAAGATTGAGGCGATCATGGCCCAAAGTGGCCTGACCGCCCCACTGGACACTCCGGTTGGTCGCCTTTCAGTGGGCGAGCGTCAACGCGTCGAGATCCTCAAGGCGCTTTACAGGGACGCTCGCATTTTGGTCCTCGACGAACCGACCGCAGTTTTGACGCCGCAAGAGGCCGACACGCTTTTTGAAAACATCCGGAACATGACGCGCGAAGGACTGTCCGTCATATTCATCAGCCATAAACTGCGCGAAGTTCTGGCATTCTCGGACCGCATCGCCGTTTTGCGCCACGGACAAAAAGTGGGGGAAATGGCGACGGCAGATGCAGACGAGAAATCAATTGCCCGCATGATGGTTGGTGCCGAAACGCCCCAGTTGGCGGGGTCGGAACTGACACCGGGCGAGCCTATTCTGACACTGTCCGATGTCTCGGTCGCGGGTCGGTCCAAGCGCGATACGCTGATCGACGTGAACCTGACCGTGCACGCATATGAAATCCTGGGAATCGCCGGGGTTTCAGGGAACGGTCAAAAAGGGTTGGCTAATGCAATTGCGGGGCTCGCGCGGCTTGAAAAGGGTCTAATTGAGGTTGATGGCGTAAAAATAACGTCCCCGACCCCGGCCAAGATGGTGGATGCCGGGGTTGGCCGCATTCCGGAAGATCGCCACCATGAAGGTATCGTGGGCGCGATGAGCGTATCTGAAAACATGGTCATTGAACGCCTACGCGATCCAGAGGTCCAGACGTTCGGTTTGTTAAGACGCGAAGACATTCAGGACAATGCCGAGCGTCTGGCCAAAGCGTATGATGTACGCGGACCCGGCGTCGATGCGTCGGCAAGGTTGCTGTCCGGCGGGAACATACAAAAGCTTATACTGGCGCGGGTTTTCGACCGCGCCCCACGTCTTATTCTGGCCAACCAGCCGACGCGTGGCTTGGACATGGGCGCAGCGGCTGACGTCGGCAAGCGCCTGTTGAACGCGCGGGCGCGTGGGGCGGGTGTGGTTCTGATCTCAGAAGATCTGGATGAATTACTAAGCTTGGCAGACAGGATATTCGTTATCCGTGACGGAGAACTGCACGAAGCGCCGGACCGCGACCGTGAACAAATCGGGCTGATGATGGCAGGAGAACCCGCATGATCCGCATCGAACCACGTCAAACGCAATCGCGGGCCTTTACCTTGGGCGTGCCGATCATATCCGCGGTGATTGCGTTGGGTCTTGCTGCGGTCCCATTGTTGGCGGCTGGTGCTCACCCGATCACCGCCTATGCCGAGATGTTCCGCGGCGTGTTCGGATCGGTCTTTGCGTTTTCCGAAGTTCTGACCCGCGCCACACCGCTGATATTCACCGGGCTGGCTGCGGCTTTGGCCTTTCGCGCGAAATTATGGAACATCGGGGCCGAAGGTCAGCTGTATTTGGGCGCAATGGCCGCTGTGGCGGTCGGCTCGGGGCTGTTTGATATCTCGGGCATTCTTCTAGTCCCGCTGATTATCCTGACCGGTGCCGCGGCCGGAGCGGCCGGGATGGTCGCGCCGACCTATCTGAAAACCCGTTTTGGCGCGGATGAGGTGGTCACGACGCTGCTGTTGAACTTCATCATCCTGATCTTCGTGCAGATGATGCTTGAAGGGCCGTTGCAAGACCCGTTGAGTTTGGGATGGCCGCAGTCCGAGCCGGTTTTGGATCAGGGCATGTTACCTCCTCTGATGGATCGGATGCGTGTGCATTCAGGGCTGATTCTGGCTCTAATACTGGCGGTATTGGCGCAATTTATGCTGGCGCGATCCGTTTGGGGGTTTCGTTTGCGGGCCGTGGGCGAAAACGCTGCCGCCGCGCGACATGCTGGTATCAACGTGAATAGATCTTTGTTCGGCGTGGCCATCCTGTCGGGTGGTCTGGCCGGTTTGGCAGGTGTGAGTGAGGTTGCCGGCCTCAAAGGGTACCTGACCGCAGATCTTTCGCCGGGGTTTGGCTATACGGGCATCGTCGTGGCGATGTTGGCCGGGCTGTCACCGATGGGTGTGGTGATTGCGGCCCTTTTCATTGCATCCGTTTTTGTCGGTGCCGACAGCATGAGCCGCGCCATGGGCGTGTCGTCCTTCCTTGCGGATTTGGTTGTATCCATGTCGCTTCTCTGCGTCCTCGTCGGAGGGTTCGTCGCGCGATACCGGATCGTAAGGGCCAGCGCGACGAGGACAGTGTCATGATGGATATCCTCAACATCCTGCTGTCTGAAAGCTTTTGGGCCGCCTCTTTGCGCATCGCGACACCTTTGATCTTTGGCGTTCTGGGCGCGCTGATCTGCGAAAGGGCTGGCGTTCTGAACCTTGGGATCGAAGGTATCTTTGTCGTCGGTGCTATGTGTGGCTGGATGGCCGTCTGGTTGGGCGCAGGACTTTGGGGCGGCGTACTTGTGGCGGCCTTAGCCGGTGCGTTTTTCGGCCTTCTTCATGCGATCCTCACGGTGCCTTTGGGGTTGTCTCAGCATGTCTCTGGATTAGGGATCACGCTGTTTGCGACATCAGTCAGTTACTATACCTATCGTACGGCGCTGCCGAATGTATCTTCGCCACCAAGGATCGAACCGTTTCAGCCCCTGGACCTGCCTATTTTGTCTGATCTGCCCTTTTTAGGCTCTGTTCTGTTTCAGCAAACAGCGCTGACGTGGCTGGCTTTGCTACTGGTTGCGATGGTTTGGTATGTGCTGAACCGCACGGCGCTGGGCGTGGCGATCAAGGCCGTGGGCGACAACCCGGACAGCGTGGATGCGCAAGGTTTGTCCGTATATGGTTTGCGCATCGGGGCCATTGTTGTCGGATCCGCGCTTATGGCATTGGGCGGCGCGTTCCTGACCATGAGCGCCTTTGACGCTTTCTTTTTTGGCATGGTCAACGGGCGTGGATGGGTCTGTATCGCGCTGGTGATTTTTGCCAGTTGGCGACCGGGCAAAGCCCTTTTGGGCGCGCTTCTGTTTGGTGCCTTTGACGCGTTGCAAGTGCGTCTACAGACCGAGGTTGGCGCCTTGGTACCCGGACAGGTGTTTCTGATGGTGCCATATGTCCTGTCCATCATCGCCCTTGTGATCGCCGCGCGCTCGGCGGATTATCCGCGGGCATTGCTCACCCCCTGGTTCAAAGGTCAACGTTGATTATGGTCGATCTGCTTATCAAAAACGCCACCCTGACCGATGGTCAAACCGGAATGGATATCGCCTGTCAGGATGGCAAAATCACTGCGGTTGAGGCCGGCATTACCGCCGAGGCCGCCGAGGTCATCGACGCTGCGGGTCAATTGGTGTCTGCACCCTTTGTCGATCCGCATTTCCACATGGATGCGACTTTATCATTGGGGACCCCTCGCATGAATGTCTCGGGCACGTTGCTTGAGGGGATTGCTTTGTGGGGCGAGCTTAAACCGATCCAGTCCGTTGATGACATCGTTGCCCGCGCTGTGCGCTATTGCGAACTCGCGGTGTCCAAGGGGATTGGTGCGATCCGCAGTCATGTGGACACCTGCGATGACGAATTGAAGGGCGTGCAGGCGCTGTTGCAGGTGCGGGAGCAAGTTAAGGACTATCTTGACCTGCAGCTGGTCGCTTTCCCGCAAGACGGTGTATTGCGCAGCCCAACCGCCATGCAAAACACGATCCGTGCGCTGGATATGGGCGTAGACGTGGTCGGAGGTATTCCGCATTTCGAACGGACCATGGCGGACGGGGCGGAATCCGTTCGGCTTTTGTGTCAGCTGGCGGCTGATCGGGGGCTAATGGTGGATATGCATTGCGACGAAAGCGATGACCCGCTGAGCCGCCACATCGAAACACTGGCCTATGAAACGCAGCGATTGGGTTTGAACGGAAGAGTTACGGGTTCGCATCTGACCTCGATGCATTCGATGGACAACTACTATGTCTCGAAGCTGATCCCGCTGATGGTCGAATCCGGTGTTCACGCGATCCCGAACCCGTTGATCAACATTATGTTGCAGGGGCGGCATGACACCTATCCCAAACGCCGCGGCCAGACCCGTGTGCGTGAGCTGCGCGATGCCGGGATCACCGTCGGTTTCGGTTCTGATTGTATGATGGACCCTTGGTATTCGCTGGGTAAAGCCGACATGCTGGATGTGGCCTTCATGGGGTTACATGTAGGGCAACTTTCTAGCCGCGCGGACATGGCCTGGTGTTTTGATGCGGTGACCCGGAACTCGGCCCGGATCATGGGTTTGCAGGGATATGGCGTGGCCAAGGGGTGCGATGCGAATTTCGTATTGCTGCAAGCCGCCGACCCGATCGAAGCGATCCGCCTGCGGGCCCATCGTTTGGCGGTTGTACGCAAGGGTCGGGTCATCTCTCGTTCAGCTCCGGTAACCCACGAGCTGAACCTACCGTCGAGCCAAAAAACACTGGACGAGTCGCGTGTCCCGTTTGAGGGATGATTGCTAGGCCTTGGGCAAGGGCAAGCAGCCGGGCAAACCTGCGGGCAACACCAAACGCGCGCCATTGGCGTAAAGGGATTTGGCAAAGCCTGGCATGTCCGAGGCAACCGTCACGCTGAGCCTTGAGGTCGCGAGGATCGCAGTATCATCCGACAACGCATCCAGCAGTCTTTCCTGAGGCAAAAGAACCACGTAGGCGGGGGCCTCATCCGTCAGCAACGCAACCACCACCAAGGTCGATAACCAGCCCAATACCAGTAACGGCAGGGCGATCAGGATGGACCTAATAGTCATGGATATGTTCTAGGGTCAGACCTGATCTCTCGGTCTGCCGTAGCTGGTCGGCCAGATCGGCAACCTTGACGACGATCAGATGGCGATAGTCGTCAAAACCCTGTCGAGGCGCGCTGAAAACGGCTCCGGGCTCGGACGGTCGCGAAGACAAAGCCGTGAACATGATATCGTCATTTCCGGCGATCTCGATGATATCCACTCCGTCACGCGCCATTTCGGTCAAAAGATTGGTCAGTTCGCGATAACGAGGAGTTTCGATCTCGGTGCCTTCGGGCCGGGTGCCAATGACCTGAACGTCAGGATATGCCGAAAAATCCTCGGCGCCGGTTGCAATCATGCGCAGTGTCAGCTCGTCCGGTCCAACCTGCTCCACGGCTTGTTCAATCACACCAGCATAAGCGTCCTTGGCGGTATATTCTAACCCCAGCGCAATGGCGCGTTCGCTGTCGCGTAACGAGCCGGTGGACTGTTCCAGCAGGTCCTGCGCATCTTGCGCAAACGGCCATTTATACCAGGGGACTTGTTGCAGGAACTCGGCATAGGCGGCAGCCTGCTGTGCCGAAACAGTGTCTAATGTTGCTTTTTCCGGCCCTCGAAGCGCCGTGAAAAGGCGACCAACCGTTTCTTCATACGCGGCTTTCATCGCCAATTCCGCGGTAAAACTCGCGCCGATGACGTAAACCATCTGTTTCGTCGCACCATCAATCTCACCATGGGCTGAGGCGTTTTCCGTCAGGGCGCAGAGAGAGCTCCAGAATCCGGTGATACCGCGCCAAAAACCGTAGTCGTGGGGATCGCCCTGATCCAGCACCTCGGCATAATCTGCGTATGCGTGAACGATGTGCCATTCGGGATAGGTCATCAATGTGCGGGTTTCAGGGCGGTGATGTTCCGTCGGCAGCAAGGCGGCGTAGGTTTGCGGCTGCGCGGAGCCTTTGCAGCTGGTTTCAACATAAACAATCGGGGCGGCCAATCCGATGACGACAACCAGCAGCAGAAACACGATCCGCCGCATCCAGCGCAACAGAAACCTCATGCTGTGCGCCTCGCGTCTCGCAGGCCAGCCCAGGCGGCCAGCCCGCCAAGCGCCAGATGAGGAAGATTTGCCAGAAAACGCCCCAGCGATAGGTCGATACCGGCAGAGGGGTTGGTGAATATCCCAAGGTCCAGATACCCGTAGCCGGTAAAGAACCCGAACACCCCATCGCCAAGATAGGCCAGGCCGAAAAGGATCAGAAAGATGCGCGCGGCCTTGTGAGACCATAACCCCGCGATCAAGGCCCAAAAGGCCGACGCAACGTGCAAGGCATCGTCATAGAGGTCCAGCGCGAAAATCCCAAAAGCCAGCCCGTCCTCGTCGGTTACGCCGGGGATGTAATTCAACAAAGCAGCGATCATCAGCACGAAGAAATAGATGATGCAAAGGTTTTGAAGGTTGGTCATAAAAGCCCCAGATAACTGTCCCAAAGGTTATTTCTAAGAACAAGCTGCGGGTCCAGCCTGCGTTTGGCCTGCGCGAATTCTGCAGCACGTGGATAGGCCGCCGTCAATTGATCCAGCCGCGCGTGTGGACGGTAGGGCAGATAATAGGCCCCGCCAATTTCAACAATTTTGTCGATAAGTGCCTGTGTCATACGGGCCATGTCTGCTTCGCCACGTTGGGTCATTTCCTGGCTAAAGGACATGACGGCGGCGATTCTGGGTTCAGACGCAAAGGATAGAACCGCCTGATCGTCTTGCGCCACGTATCGAAGCGTAACGTTCAGAAACTCCTGATACGAGGCGGGGATCACCTCGCGGCAGGCGATCAGAAAATCGTCGAAGGCGTCAAACCCTACGAAATACTCATGCAATATGTCGGTCCGGTCTGGGTTGCGATCGTCCAGCGTGATGACGGGCTCATTGATCAATGAGTTCCGGGTCGCCTCCCCGCCCCCGAGGGCTGGACCAAGTGTTGTTTCATTCCACCATCGAAAGGATTTGAAGGCCTCACTTCCAAGCTGCGCACGATACAGTCGGCTGGCAGCATGTGACATCCAGCCCGAGCCTGACGCGGCTGGCAGTTCAGACTGATCAACCGTTTCGCGATAGGTGATCAGCAAAGCGTCTTCGAAGAAAGACGCCCTTTCGACATTCAGCCTGCCATAGGCCATCGTGACAGCCGGGTCATCGACCGCTTTGCGAAAGGCAGAAGCAAATGCGCTGGCTTCCATAACGTCAAAGGACGGTGTGAGGCGGGTGTTGGGAACCATCTCGACCTCAAGGTCCACGATGACACCGATCAACCCGTACCCGCCCATTCCCAGATTGAACAAGTCCGCGTTCTCGGTCGGTGAGCAGGTCACAAGATCGCCCGACGGTAAAACCATTCGCAATGAGCGTATCGTGGCCCCCATCGGCCCAAAGGGAACGGGCCAGCCATGGGCGTTAACCGAATATGTGGCGGCAACGCCGAAGTCGTGGTTCGATTGCATCACCTTAGGCGACCACCCGACTGGGTCCAGCGCCGCTATGACCTGAGACCAGCGCGCGCCGGCATGCGTCGAATACGTTTGTGCGGCGCTGTCGATTTCGACCCAGCCGTTATCAAAGGTGATCGCCGTTCCGTCGCGGGGAATGGCCTGACCCCCCATCGAATGCCGCGCGGCCCCCACATTGAGCGGCCGCCCTTCGGTGCTTGCTTGCGCCAATTCGCGTCTGATGGCCGCGATCAGGGATTCCTCGGCATCCTCGGACATGACCAGATGCTTGTGGACCGGGGTCGGTGACAGACCGCTGGCGTCATTCATGACCGTCGGGTCCTGCGGCGCAAATGTCCGGCTCGTACCGGCGTATACAGGTAAGTCCGGGCCCAACCAGCGCGATACGCCCCAACCGGCCAAACCGCCCGCCGCGACGAGCGCGGCTCTTCTGGTGAAATTTCTCATGACTCTGCCTCATCCAATAAAGGATCTGAAATGGATTTAAGAATAGACCCTAATACGGCTTGAAATGATGCCGGGTCTTCGATCTGCGGTATGTGACCCACGTTCTGCAAAACTTGGAAATGGGCCTGAGGAACCAAGCTGTGCAACTCTTGTGCCTGGGCCAATGGCGTCACGGTATCCTCGGCGCCCCAGATCAGGCCGATTGGAACTTCAAGCCTGCGCCAGTTCTCAGGACGTGTGCTCAGGGCGGTCAGTGGGGGAACCAGCAAGGTGGGTAACCAGTCGGCGACCGCTTGCGTATAACCGGCCCGGCGCATCGGTTCTTGTAGCAACTCCGTGGTTTCGGCAGAGGCCGCGGATTTCACATGCAGAAAACTGCGCAGGAAAGCCCGCGTTAACAGCGGGTTCGAAACAGTTGCCGACGCGATGAATTGGCGAGAGGCCCGGTTTTCGAGGTAAAACGGGACCTCGCTGGGCGGATCGTGTCGTCCCAGCGCGATGGCACCGCTTACGATCACCAATCCTGACACTAGATCGGGGCGTTGCATCACAGCCTCGGCCACGGGGCCTGCACCAAAAGAGTGGGCGACGACAATCGGCCGGTTGTTCAGCGCTTCAAGTAGTGCAATCACACGATCGCTTTGCCGTTCACGGCTATAGTCCCCTTCGGGGTGTTCGGACCAGCCAAAGGGTGGCATGTCGAATGCCTGCGCGTAGAACCCCTCCAAAGCAACCGCTTCAAGCGTCGGAAGCCAAAGCGCAGACCAGGCTGCCGTCCCATGGGCAAACAACACCGCCTGATTATCAGGTTGACCTTTTTCCAGCAGAAACACAGCGCCATCCGTGGTTTCTATCAGTTGGCCTCCGGACGGAAGCTCTTGGCCCAGCGCCAAAGACTCACGCGCGCCTGCGGCCAGCCGAAAGCCAATCAGCACAAGCGACACGAGCATAAGGCCCGCAAAACAAACTCTTAAAAGCACGCGCATCTTGGGAATAGTTGATTGCTTGATAAACGAATGCAACCGGCGGAATACCTGACTATTTGGAACCGTGTGATTTACGCAAGCTGACAGGCTGTGTGGCGGTTGGTACTATCATATCACGTCGATCAGACACTATTGTCGGAGTTCATTGCATGCTTTTCATAACAAACAGATTTCCAACTCAGAGTATTCGCACCCGCAAAGGGCGCAGGTTTACGTTTGATCTGGACAACAACGCGCCGTCCAATTCCGTGTTTTATTGCGAAAAAGGTGAGGGAGAGCACCACACCGAAATCACAAGCAAAGAGTTGTTGCGCCGTGTGCGCGACAGTGACTGCCGCCAGATCCTGTTGTATTTGCACGGTTTCAACAATTTGCCCGAAGACGTTTTTAGAACAGCGTCCGAATTGCAGCGCCTTTGCGATCAGGCCGATCCGGGCGAGGTGATGGTGCTGCCTCTGATCTGGCCCAGTGATAATGAGCATGGCATCGTTCAGAAATACTGGGACGATCAGAAGTCTGCGGACCAAAGCGGGTATTCTTTTGCCCGCGTGCTTGAGCGGTTCCTGGAGTGGCGCAATAGCGACGACAATGAACCCGATGTTGCGCCGTGCCTGAAACGGATGAACCTGCTTGCGCATTCGATGGGCAATCGCGTCTTGCGGCAGACATTGATGGAATGGGACCGCTATGATCTGGCATCGGGCGTGCCATTGTTGTTTCGCAACACGTTCATGGTTGCGGCTGATGTGGTGAACGAAACCGTCCACGAAAACGAACCCGGTGTTTTGGTCAGCCATGCCTCGCGCAATGTTGTGGTGTATTTCGCCTCAGATGATCTGGCGTTGCGGGCCAGCAAAGCGGCAAACCTCAAGAACAAGGTCGCATCGCGACGTCTTGGACATACAGGCCCCGAAAACATTGATCGCACCCCGCGCAACGTATTTCAGGTCGATTGTGATGACGTAAATACGCGCTATGACACGCCAACCGGGCACAACTATTTCGGACCTGTGGCCCCGGGAGGAGACGCAGGCAAGGTGTTTGAACACATATTCCGTTGCGTCAAGTCTGGGCGTGTTTTCCCGGATGATGAACATCGCCGCTCGATCATTTTACGCTGAACTGGTGGTTACTTAGAGTCTAATCAAGCTTAAATGATAGTTTCAGATTTATCATTTCAGTTGCATCACATTCTAGTGTTGCAACTGTCAAAATGATCTGGATGATCAGGGCACCATGACCGCGAAAAGCGGTCAGCCGCCCTGAATAGCGGCGTGAACAAAAAACGGGGAGTTTGTAATGATCTTAAGAAATCTGATGATCGCTGCCAGCGCGACCGCGCTGATGGCTGCAGGCGCATCGGCCGAAACCCTGCGCTGGGCGCGGGCCGGCGACGCGCTGACGCTGGATCCGCATTCGCAAAACGAGGGTCCGTCTCACACCATCCGGCACCAGATGTATGAGCCGCTGATCATCCGCGACGTGACCGGCGCGTTTGAACCTGCGCTTGCGACCGAGTGGGGGCCCAAGGCCGATGATCCGAATGTGTGGGTCTTCAAGCTGCGCGAGGGTGTGAAATTCCACGATGGCGCGGATTTCAATGCCGAAGACGTGGTGTTCAGCTTTGAACGGGCCAAGCAGCCGAATTCCGATATGAAAGAGCTGATCGGCTCGATCACCGAAGTGCGCGCGGTTGATGACTACACGGTCGAGATCGTCACCGACGGTCCGAACCCGATCCTGCCGTCGAACCTGACCAACCTGTTCATCATGGACAAGGGCTGGTCCGAGGCGAACAACACCGTCAATGTGCAGGATTTTGAGGGTGGCGAGATCACCTATGCCACCACCAATGCCAATGGCACGGGCCCATATGTTCTGCAGAGTCGTGAGCCTGACGTCAAAACTGTGATGGTGCGCAACGACAACTATTGGGGCATCGACCAGTTCCCGATGGAAGTGACCGAGATCATCTATACACCCATCCAGAATGCGGCGACCCGCGTTGCGGCGATGCTGTCGGGTGAGGTGAACTTCCTGCAGGATATGCCGGTACAGGATATTGACCGCGTTAACGGTGCTGATGGCCTGATGGTCAAGCAGGCCCCGCAGAACCGCGTCATCTTCTTTGGTATGAACCAGGGCTCGGATGACATCGAAGCGGATAACGTGGACGGCAAAAACCCGTTGGCCGATGTGCGTGTGCGCCAGGCGATGTCGATGGCGATCAACCGCGATGCGATCAAGCAGGTCGTAATGCGCGGCCAATCTCAGCCTGCGGGCATGATCGCACCGCCTTTCGTGAACGGCTGGACCGCTGACATGGACGGCGAATCCTCGACCGATCTGGAAAAAGCCAAGGCGCTGATGGCCGAAGCAGGCTATGGCGACGGCTTCTCTCTGCGGCTGGACTGCCCGAATGACCGCTACATCAACGATGAGGCGATCTGTCAGGCGGCCGTCGGTATGCTGGGTCAGATCGGCGTGACCGTGAATCTGGACGCCAAGCCCAAGGCGCAGCACTTCCCGCTGATCACCGACAGCAAGACCGACTTCTACATGCTGGGTTGGGGCGTGCCGACATATGACTCGGAATACATCTTCAACTTCCTTGTGCATGGTCGCGAAGACGATATCGGCACGTGGAACGGCACCGGATATCAGGACGATGCGCTGGATGCCAAGATCAAGTCGCTGGCCTCGAACACCGATCTTGACGCGCGGAACGCGGACATCGCCGACATCTGGCGGGTGGTGCAGGACGAGGCGCTGTACATCCCCATCCACCATCAGGTTCTGAACTGGGGTATGGCTGACGGTGTGGGCATCGAAGTGGATGCCGAAGACCAGCCGAAGGTCAAATACTTTACCATGAACTAAATCAGTTCTATTGCTTAATCAGACAGGGCGCGGATTTCGCGCCCTGTTTTCGTTTCGACCTGAGATTTCCTTGCGCATGCAGGAAAAACCAAGAAAACTCGACCCCAGAAACAGGGAGACATTGTGATGATCCTCAGAAACAGTGCCATTGGCCTGGCCTTTTTAGCTGCGACCAGTGTTCAGGCGGCCGAGTTCAAATGGGCCTCGACTACCGATCCTCAGACCATGGATCCGCACGCCGTCAACTCGGCCCCCGTTCTGGGCTTTCTCAACAACGTCTATGAGGGGTTGGTACGCCGTGACAAAGACATGACCGTCGAGCCCGCGTTGGCCGTCAGTTGGGAGCCGATCGGCGAAGGCGAAGGGTGGCGTTTCAAACTGCGTAAGGGCGTGACGTTCCATGATGGCAGTACATTTGATGCACAGGATGTCCTGTTCAGCTATCAGCGTGCATCCGGCGAGGCTGCAGATACCCGCAGCTGGTTCGCGCCGGTCAGTGAGGTGATCGTCGTCGACGACTATACGGTTGATATCATGACCACCGCACCAAACCCGTTGTTCCCGTCCTCGATCGCCAACTGGATGATCATGGATCAAGGTTGGGCCGAGGCCAACGATGCCGTTGTGCCAGACAAAGAGACCGGCAATTACGCGACCATCAATGCCAATGGTACGGGCGCTTTTAAAGTGGCTGCGCGCGAGCCGGGGTTGAAGACCGTATTAGAGCCATATCAAGGCTGGTGGGACAAGGTTGAGCACAACATTACCCGTGCCGAGTTCAACCCGATCCAGAACCCAGCGACTGCCGTTGCGGCCCTGCTGTCAGGTGATGTGGACATGATAAATCCGGTGCCCATTCAGGACGTCGCGCGCCTGAAGCAAAACGGAGATGTGGATGTCATTCAGGGTATCGAGGCGCGCGTGATCATGCTGGGTTTTGACCACGAGGCCGAGACGCTGAAATACACCGACGATGCGGGCAAGCCGAACCCGTTCCGCGATGTGCGGGTCCGTCAGGCGGTGGCACAGGCCGTCAATGTCGACGCGATCCTGGCCACGATCATGCGGGGCAATGCCGAGGCCGCCTCGCAACTGGTCAGCCCCGCCATGAGCGGCTATTCCGCCGCCAATGCAGATCGCCCCGCCTTTGATGTTGAAGGCGCCAAGGCGTTGCTGGCCGAAGCGGGCTATGCCGATGGGTTCTCATTCGGGCTGAAATGCCCCAACGATCGCTATCTGAATGATGAGGCCGTCTGCCAGGCGGTTGTCAGCATGCTGGCGCAGATCGGAGTTTCTGCCGAACTGGATGCAATGCCGGTTCGTAACTATTGGCCAGAGCTGCGCGAGGATAATTACGACATGTACCTGTTAGGCTGGAGCCCGGGTACGTTTGATGCGGAACACCCTGTGCGGTTCCTTGTTGCTACTCCGAACGAAGAGAAAAAACTGGGTAGCTGGAACTTTGGTGGCTATTCGAACGCGCGAGTGGATGAGCTGCTGCCGATGATCCAGTCGGAACTGGACGCAGCCAAGCGTCAGGCCATGCTGGATGAGGTCACCCAGATATATCAGGACGACCACGTCTATATTCCGATGTACGTGCAGCCCTTGGTCTGGGGGACTGGCAGCAATATTGATCTGACGCAGCGCCCGGACAATTTCTTTCTGTTGCGCTGGGTTACGGTGAACTAACCCGATGGGTGTCATGATTGATGGGCTCTATCACCCAGAGGACCCGGCCCCTGAGACAAGCCTAGATGGTGCTTACCGCCGTCAGGCGTCTACCATTCGCAATGATCTGCCGGACGGACCTTACGCGCCCGGCAGGTTTCACCTGTATGCCGCATGGAATTGCCCTTGGGCGCATCGGGTTCTGTTGACCCGTGCAGTCAAAGGGTTGGATGACATCATAACCGTGTCCTATGCCCGTCCGCGCCGAACTGAGGATGGGTGGGTTTATGACGTAGAGGGTGAATTTGCCGATCCCCTGTTCGGCGTCACCGCTTTGCATCAGGTCTACGCCAAGGTTGACCCGGCCTATACCGGTCGGATCACCGTTCCGTTGCTATGGGATCGTGTTGAAAACCGCGCGGTGTCTAATGAGTCCGCTGATCTGGTCCGAATGCTGGGGACGCTCGATGGGTATGGCCCTGATCTGGCACCTGCGGATAAATTGAAGCAGATCGACGACTGGAATGCGAAAATCTATCCACGCCTGAACAATGGCGTCTACCGTACTGGCTTTGCACGCACGCAAGATGCCTATGAGGCAGGGTTTCACGACGTATTCGCCATGCTGGACGAGATCGAGGCGCATCTGGCGACAAACAGATATCTATGCGGCGATCAACTGACCGAGGCTGATTTGCGTCTTTTTCCAACACTCGCACGGTTTGACGTGGCCTATCATTATGCGTTCCGCTGCAACCTACGGCGGTTGATCGACTACCCAAACCTTTGGGGATATGCGCGGGATCTGTACACACGTCCTGAAGTCGCGCAAACCGTGAAGCCCGAGATATACAAGACGGGCTATTTCTCTCCATCCGAGCTTCGCAACCCTCTTGGCATTGTTCCACTCGGTCCAAAAGTGGATTGGCTTGCGCCACATGACCGGGCGGCACTGGGTCCCGCGACATCTTGACCATTCGGTCGACCCGTGCGTAGACACGGAAATCAACGGGGAAAATGAATGTTCGCATATATCGTCCGAAGGATGTTCCAATCCGTGATCGTTTTGCTGGTCGTGGGTCTGGTCGCGTTTTCGATGTTTCGTTTTGTCGGCGATCCGATCGACAACATGCTGGGGCAAGAACGGACACAGGCCGATATTGACAGGCTGCGCGCTGAGCTTGGGTTGGATCAGCCTTTCCCGGTGCAGTATTTCAAGTATCTGCAAGGCGCGGCGCAAGGGAATTTCGGTGTTTCCTTCCGTCAGGGCCGGCCGGTCTCAACGATCCTGTTAGAGCGCGCTCCTGCCACGTTAGAGCTGGCTTTCGTGTCCGGTTTTCTGGCGATCACCATGGGTATTGCGCTGGGCGTGTTTACTGCGATCCGACGACAAGGGATCGCGGCGAATGTGATCATGACGGTATCGCTGATTGGGGTTTCCCTGCCAACCTTTCTGATCGGGATATTACTTATCTATATCTTCTCGGTCGAACTGGACCTTCTGCCCAGCTTCGGGAGGGGCGAAACCGTTATGATTGGCAATTGGTCCACGGGGTTCCTTACGGCCTCGGGTCTAAAGGCGCTGATCCTGCCGGCGATCACGCTGGGTCTGTATCAGATGACGCTGATCATGCGGCTGGTCCGATCCGAGATGCTTGAGGTGATGCGCGCCGACTATGTGCGTTTTGCCCGCGCACGTGGATTGTCGGACCGGGTGATCAATTTCCGCCACGCTTTGAAGAACACTCTGGTGCCGGTGATCACCATCACGGGCCTGCAGCTCGGATCAATCATCGCCTTTGCCATCATCACCGAGACGGTGTTCCAGTGGCCAGGCGTTGGCCTGCTGTTTATCAACGCGATCCAGTTCGTCGACATCCCCGTCATGGCCGCTTATCTGATGCTGATTTCGGTCATGTTCGTGACAATCAACCTGATCGTCGATCTTCTCTACTATGCCATTGACCCGCGCCTGCGTGTCGACGCGAGGGCCACATGACCGATATTCTCGATACACCCAAAGCCCCCGAAAAGACGCGGTTTGCCAAGTTCTGGGACAGCGATTTTGCATGGTCCTTCCGGCATTCTCCTGTGGCGATCATCGCGACGCTGGTCGTGGCCATTTTGGTTCTGTCCGCGATCTTTGCGCCGCTGATCGCGCCCTATAATCCGTTTGACCCTGCCTCGCTGAACCTGATGAACGGGTTTACGCCGCCCGGCACGCCCAACGCGTTCACACAGGAAACCTTCCTGCTGGGTACAGACGATCAGGGGCGCGACGTCTTCTCGACCATTCTTTACGGGATGCGGATTTCGTTGTTCGTGGGTGCATCGGCTGTATTGCTGGCATTGATCATCGGTGTTGTTTTGGGTCTGGTCGCAGCCTATTTCGGCGGCTGGATCGAGACGCTGATCATGCGGGTTGCGGATGTACAGCTGACCTTCCCCGCCATTCTGGTCGCTATGCTGATCTTTGGTATCGCCAAGGGCGTAACCCCGCCGGAATACCGCGATGAGATGGCGATCTATGTCCTGATCGTCGCAATTGCTCTGTCGGATTGGGTGCAGTTTGCCCGCGTGGTTCGTGGCGCGGCGCTGGTGGAAAAGAACAAGGAATACGTTCAGGCCGCCCGCCTGATCGGTCGCGGATCGTTCCCGATCATGTTCCGCCATATCCTGCCCAATGTCCTCAGCCCGGTTCTGGTGATTGCCACCATCTCGCTGGCGCTGGCCATCATTGCCGAGGCAACGCTCAGCTTCCTTGGCGTGGGCGCGCCCCCGACCCAGTCGTCGCTGGGCACGCTGATCCGCATCGGGCAGGGCTTCCTGTTCTCGGGTGAGTGGTGGATCCTGTTCTTTCCGGCCTGCACTCTTTTGGCGCTGGCCTTGTCTGTGAACCTGCTGGGCGACTGGCTGCGCGATGCGCTGAACCCCAAGCTGCGGTGATTTCATGAGCCTTCTGACGATCAATGACCTGACGGTCGAATTCCCGACCCGCCGCAAACTGTTCACTGCCGTGGACCATGTGGACCTGTCGGTGGAGCCGGGCGAAATCCACGGACTGGTGGGCGAATCCGGCGCCGGTAAATCCACCATTGGCGCCGCCATCATGGGCCTGCTGGATCGCCCCGGCCGTATCGCAAGCGGTACGATAAAACTCAGCGGTGACCAGATCAGCGGTCTGGACGCCGAGGCGATGCGTGGGCTGCGGGGCAAGAAGATCTCGATGATCTTTCAGGATCCGCTGACCTCGCTCAACCCGCTGTTCACTGTGCGCGAGCAATTGGTTGAGACGATTAAGGCCCATCTGGGCGGCTCGGATGCCGAGGCGAACAAACGCGCCCGTGATCTGATCGATCGGGTGGGCATTCCCGACCCCGATACACGGCTGGACCAGTACCCGCACCAGTTCTCGGGCGGGATGCGGCAGCGCGTGGTGATCGCTCTGGCCCTGTGCACGGAACCGGATGTGATCATCGCGGATGAACCAACCACGGCGCTGGACGTGTCCGTTCAGGCGCAGATTCTGGACCTGATCAAAGAACTGGCGACAGAGCGCCAGGTGGGCGTCATCCTGATCACCCATGATATGGGCGTGATTGCCGACACCACGGATAAGGTGACAGTTATGTATGCGGGCAAAGTGGTTGAAAGCGGCCCGACTTCTCAGGTGATGGGCCAGCCCAGCCATGAATATACCAAGTCGTTGATCGCCGCCGTGCCGCGTCCGACGCTGAAGCTGCACCGCTTTCCGCAGATCAGCTATGGCGGGCGCGAAACCCGGTTCGCCATCGAGGATATGGCGCGTCATTGGCCCAAGGTTGACAATGACACCACCAAACCGGTGTTCGAGATCCGCAACCTGACCAAGAAATTCCTGCAGCGCAAAGGTTTGCTACCGTGGGATCGCACCTATTTCACCGCCGTGGACGATGTCAGCTTTGACATCCGCGCGGGTGAGGTGTTTGGCGTGGTAGGTGAATCCGGCTCGGGCAAGTCCACCGTCGCGCGGATGATTGCGGGGCTTTACCCGGTCGATGGTGGCACGATCTCGTTTCAGGGGCAGGTTGTCAGCGACCTGACCAACAAAGCTGCGCTGGACGCCTACCGCAAAAACATCCAGATGATCTTTCAAGACCCCTATTCCTCGCTCAACCCCCGGATGCGAGTGGACGAAATCGTGGCCGAGCCGATCCGCCATCACAAGCTGATGGAAGGTGCTGACATCAAGCGCCGCGTGGATGAACTGCTTGATCAGGTTGGGCTGGGTCATGAGGCCGGGCTGAAATACCCGCATGAATTCTCGGGCGGTCAGCGTCAGCGGATTTCGATCGCGCGCGCCCTGGCGACGCAGCCCCGCTTTCTGATCTGTGATGAACCCACAAGTGCGCTGGACGTGTCTATTCAGGCCCAAATCCTGAACATCCTGAAGGATCTGCAAGAACATCTGGGCCTGACGCTGCTGTTCATCAGCCATGACCTGCCTGTGGTCCGTCAGATGTGCGACAGGGTCGCGGTGATGAAACAGGGTAAAGTTGTTGAACTGCAAGACACCAACGACCTGTTCTCTAATCCACAGACTGATTACGCGCGGGAATTGCTCAGACTAATGCCAAAATTGGACGATCTATCCACCGAGGGGCTAAGCCCCGAGGGTTAATGCCCACAATCCGTGCATATGGACGTACATAAGCATTAAATTCGTTAAGTATTGCGGACTCATTCGGGTTTGCTGCGCTCGGCTCCTGTCCCAAGGCGCGGAAACCAGAAGGGGCGGCCAGCCGGCGCTTTAAGTGTCAGTTTTCTGACAGAGGCAATCTTATATAGAAAAGCTATGGGTGGTGGAAAAAGTGGGGTATCGTAAATACCCTAGCGGCGAAATCCTGCTGCGAACAAGGCGCTGTCTCTATGTCACTCGTCCCCCGTCCGGAACTTGGCGAACCCTATCTACTGACACCAGGTCCGCTAACGACCTCTTATTCCGTCAAACAAGCCATGCTGAGAGATTGGGGAAGCTGGGACGGCGATTTTCGCGCCATGACTGCTGAACTGCGCGCACGGCTTTTGAAACTGCTGGGTGACGGGTCCGAGGACTACGATTGCGTGCCGATGCAAGGTTCCGGCAGTTTTGCAGTCGAGGCTATGCTGACGTCGATGATCCCGCCGTCCGGTAAGGCGCTGGTGCTGGCCAATGGTGCATACGGTAAACGCGCGGCTCAGACACTGGCATATGCGGGCCGTGCTTATGTGCTGCTGGATAAGGGCGATTACCTACCGCCGCGCGGGTCAGAAGTGGCACAGATACTGGCCGATGATCCGGCGATTACCCATGTTGTAGCGATCCACTGCGAGACGAGTTCGGGCATTCTGAACCCTCTGCACGAGATTTCTGACGCCACCGCAGCGGCAGGCCGCAAGCTTTTGATCGACAGCATGTCCGCCTTTGGCGCAATCCCCTTGCAGCCCAGCGAATACACATTCGAAGCGATGGTGTCGTCCGCCAACAAGTGTATCGAAGGGGTTCCGGGATTTGGGTTTGTACTGGCCCAAAAGTCAGCCCTGACTGCTGCAAAAGGAAATTGTCCGTCCCTCAGCCTTGATTTGCACGCGCAATGGGACGCGATGGAGAAAACGGGTCAATGGCGCTTTACCCCTCCGACACATGTGGTTGCTGCGTTCCTTCAGGCCCTGACAGAACACGAAGCCGAAGGCGGTGTTGCGGGCCGCGGCGCGCGGTATACGCAGAACCGCGATGTGATGGTGTCGGGTATGCGCGCGTTGGGGTTCGAGACATTGTTGTCGGATGAATGGCTGTCCCCGATTATCGTGACATTCTTCTGCCCGTCTGATCCGAATTTCGAATTCGGACGCTTTTATGAGCTGATGAAGGATGAGGGCTTTATCATCTATCCGGGAAAGCTGACCGAAGTGGATAGTTTCCGCATCGGGTGCATCGGGCGCATGGACGCAGACGTTATGCGCGCGGTTGTCGATGCAGCCAAGCATGCTCTGACGGAGATGGGAGTTCACAGCGCGGCACCACCAGAAGCAGCTATTAACGCGCGCATGATGCAGACGGCGTAATTATACTTTGTGACGAATATTCCGTCATAATGACGGAGATTTCGTCATAATCGTCAAGATTGCCCCTGCAGAACGGACAAACGCACCCTCATACTTTCTAAAAACGAAAGAGGAGGCACGTTTTGAGCTGGAATATCTGTGTTATCGGAGCAGGCAAGATCGGTCAGATGATCGCGGCCTTGCTGCAATCTTCACCCAATTACACTGTAACGGTCGCCGACCGCGATCTTGCGGCTTTGTCCGGTTTAAACCGGCAGGGTCTTTCGACCAGACAGATTGATGTCGGCGACGAAGGCCAATTAACGCAGGGCTTGACCGGATTTGACGCCGTTATTTCGGCGGCTCCGTTTTTTCTGACCCCGAAAATTGCCAAGGCGGCCAAGACCGTCGGGGCCCACTACTTTGATCTGACCGAAGATGTCGCCGCAACCGAGGCTGTGCGCGCTCTGGCAGAAAACAGCACCACAGCCTTTATGCCGCAATGCGGATTGGCACCCGGCTTTGTTGGTATCGCAGGCGCGGCACTGGCCGCCGAATTTGATCAGTTGGATAGTCTGCATATGCGTGTCGGGGCTCTGCCGCTCTATCCGACCAATGCTCTGAAATACAATCTGACCTGGTCTACCGACGGTTTGATCAACGAATACTGCAACCCGTGCGATGCCATTGTGAATGGTGAGCGTGTCAAAACCGCGCCGCTGGAGGATTACGAAGTTCTGGGTCATGACGGGGTGGAATATGAGTGCTTCAACACCTCGGGCGGCTTGGGGACGCTACCCGAAACGCTGGAAGGCAAGGCGCGAGCGGTGTCGTATCGGTCGATCCGGTATCCGGGTCATTGCGATATTCTGAAACTGCTTCTCAAAGATCTGGGGCTGGAACGTCGCCGCGATCTGATGAAGGACATCTTTGAAACCGCCCTGCCGCGTACGGATCAGGATGTGGTTCTGGTCTATTGCACGGCCAAAGGCATGATTGACGGCTCATTGCGCGAGAAATCCCTGATCAACAAAAGCTTTGCCCGGACCATCAAAGGGCAGGTCTGGAGCGCAATTCAGGTGACCACCGCAGCGGGTGTTCTGGGCGTCGTTGACCTGATGCGATCGGGCGCGCTGCCGACAAGTGGCTTTGTGCGACAAGAGCAGGTGAACCTGTCCGATTTCCTGAACACCGAATTTGGCCGGCTCTATCGCGCTGGCGACGTAACCGAACAGAACAAGGCGGCCTGAGATATGAAAGACATCGTGATGACTGCGCAATCCACCCTCGCCAATCTGGACCTGACAGCCGCCGATCTGACCGGCGGTTCGCTGGCCGTGCGATCCCCGATCGACGGCAGCTTGTTGGCAGAGGTGCATGAAACTCCTGCTGGCGATATGGACACCATCTTTGCCAACGCCAAAACCGCGTTCAAATCGTGGCGCACCGTGCCTGCCCCGCGCCGGGGTGAGCTGATCCGCCTTCTGGGCGAAGAACTGCGCGCCGCCAAGGATGATCTGGGCGCGCTGGTCAGTTGGGAGGCTGGCAAGATCACATCCGAAGGCTTGGGCGAAGTGCAGGAGATGATCGACATCTGCGACTTTGCCGTGGGCCTCTCGCGCCAGCTCTATGGTCTTACCATCGCGTCTGAGCGCCCCGGCCACCGGATGATGGAGACATGGCATCCGGCGGGTCCGATCGGCGTAATCTCGGCCTTCAACTTCCCGGTTGCGGTCTGGTCGTGGAACGCGGCGATTGCGTTGGTCTGTGGTGACACTGTGATCTGGAAACCTTCCGAAAAGACGCCTTTGACCGCGATGGCCTGTCAGAAGATTTTCGAACGCGCGCTGGCCCGGTTTGGTGACGCACCTGACCACCTGCTGCAAACCCTGATCGGTGGTGCCGCTCTGGGTGAGGCTCTGGTGGCCAGCGAGGATGTGCCTGTGATCTCGGCCACGGGTTCCACCCGCATGGGCCGCGCCGTGGCCCCCGTCGTGGCGCAGCGGTTCGGCAAATGCATTCTGGAGCTGGGCGGGAATAACGCGATGATCGTTGGCCCCTCGGCAGATCTGGAGATGGCGGTGCGCGCGATTGTATTTTCGGCCGTGGGCACAGCGGGCCAACGCTGCACGACACTGCGCCGCCTGATCGTGCACAACTCGATCCGTGAGGAACTGGTGGGTCGCCTCAAGAAAGCCTATGCCGGTCTGCCCATCGGAAACCCGCTGTCTGACGGCACGCTGATCGGCCCGCTGGTCGATGAAGCCTCTGGCGCGGCGATGACGGCAGCGCTGCAGGCGGCCGAGGCCGAAGGCGGCACCGTATTCGGTGGCGCGCGCGTGACCGAAGGTGTTCCGGATGGTGTCTACATGCAGCCCGCCATTGTCGAGATGCCGAGCCAGACCGCGACCGTGAAGACCGAGACCTTCGCGCCGATCCTGTATGTCATGGGCTATGATGAGTTCGACGACGCCATCGAACTGCAAAACGATGTGCCGCAGGGCCTGTCGTCCTGCGTCTTTACCCTGAACATGCGTGAGGCCGAGCAATTCCTGACCGCAGCCGGGTCCGATTGTGGCATCGCCAACGTCAATATCGGACCATCGGGGGCTGAAATCGGCGGTGCCTTTGGCGGTGAAAAGGACACCGGTGGTGGGCGCGAAAGCGGCTCTGACTCGTGGAAATCCTACATGCGCCGCCAAACCAACACGGTGAATTACTCGGCCGAATTACCGCTGGCACAGGGTGTCAAATTCGATATCTGATCCGTACCAGAAAAGTGCGGATCAGTCTGCAAACAGGTAGTCAAGGCGCATAACGGCATGCGCCTTGCCTGCTGGTACCCCAAGAAATCGGGTGATCTGGGCTTCGTTATGCGCGCGTGTTTCGTTTTCTCGGATCAACGAAAACCCGTCCAGCTTGGCGGCCCGGATCAATTCCGACTCGTATGACAAAGCATTGCGAAGCGTAGGTACAAGGTGAGCCACAGTGTCAGCGGGGCTGTGTTCACCTGCCAGCCCAACCCGACGCGCGTGCCCGATCAGGTATTCGTCTGAATACTCGCATTCGATCTCAAGCACATGGGTGTTGGCCTGATCTGCGCAGAAGTCTTGAATGATGTCGATATTGGCGGGATCGACACACAGAACCAATTTGTTCGTATCGAAAGCTTCAAACAGCATACGTACCACGGCGCGACGGTGGCGAGATCGCTTGATCAAGGTTGTTTCGATCCCACCCAAATCCGGCAGCGCTGTTTCTTCTTCGTTGAACAGATACTCGACACAGGGAATGCCTGTTTCTGCAGCGATCTGGCTAACGAGCCGTTTCGCGACATGCCACTTTTTACATACGATCATATATACGTTGCGCTCGGGTCCCAGGGTATTGCTGGCCTCCCAAAAGCGCTGCCCGTGTCGGCGCCCAACCCGACCACGGGTGGTCAGAAATCCGTAGAGGTTCCGTCCTTCATCGGAAATCTGAAAGTCGACATTCTTGGCTGCATATAACTTGCCCAGACGGTCTTTCAGCTCATACGCTTCGGGGCTGATCTTGCGCGCAAACAGATAGTCCTGCCCCAGCAGCATATCGTAGTGATCATTGTAGAACGTCACCGGCATCCCGTAATCCGAGAACATCAGGAACGTCGGCGTACGGTTGTCGATCTCTTGTTTGGGAACAAGGTGGCGCACCAGCGTTTGAAAGAAGGTTTCGTCCGGTATCCACGTGGTTGCAAAGAACCGCTTTATGTCTGGGCGCTGTTTCAGCAGTTCTAGGATCATCTCAACGGTCCGGCGGCGTAGGCACCACCACTGGCTGCCGATCATGACCCTGATGTCTGCGGGAATATCACGTTCAGCTTTCAAGCGCTTTTGCAGCTCATAGGACGCGTAAAACAGCTTGCTTTGGGTCCGCTCGTTGAAGAAATGGCGATAGATCAGCCGGTCTTCCTTCATTCCGGTCTTGATCCAGTTGCTTTCAAAGAAATCGTGGCTTTCAATGATGTCTTTGTCCCGCTCAGCCAGAAAACGGTGGGTATACTCGGCTGTTTTTATCGCCATGCAGTCGCCGGACAGCATGTAAAAATGCGTCGCTCGCGGAAAGGCGGTTACCGCGGCTTGCAATGCGTAGAGCGTTGCCTGAACAAGAGACCATTCGCCCCAACCGCACTTTATGCGTTTAGTCGCAAAGGTAACATTGGGGTTGTCTTTCAGAGCAGTTTGAATGCGTTGGAATGCCTCAGAGCTGGCGCGGGCATCAAAATGGATCGCCATGCAGTCCCCTGTTGCCGTCAGTTGTTCGGCCTGTGCAACAATCGCGTCAGGGTCTTTATGGCACAGCAAAATATAGGCGACTTTGGCCATCTTGATTTCACGATTTCCGTTTCTGCCCGTTGCCAACCGTGATACTGAGGATGAACGATTGAATAAACACAATATTTTTGGTTTTTTGATTTCAAATGCGGGCGCAGGTTCAAGGCACAAAACCGCATAGGAGGCACGGCAGATGGGTTTTCCCGGTACATGGATGACCGAGAGCGAGAGCATGGTCTATCGCGTGGTTCCCAAATGTGCGTGCTCGACCATCGGGCAGATCATGTATTACTCGGATCATGGGCGCTTTTTTGACGGCGATATTCATGACGCGAAAGAGGGGATGCACAAATGGGCTTTTGACACCAGTCAGGACCCTATTACCAAAAATGTGCGAAGCCATGCCTCTTACGCGTTTACCTGTGTTCGCAATCCATATACGCGGATTTTGAGCTCGTTTTTTGACAAGATCTGCGGAATCCAGCGAAACGGGAAACGATACCGCGGTAATCTGGTGCCGACCCTGATCTACAACTACGGTATCGAAGTAGGTGGGGATGATGGGAAAGGTGAATTCGACCAGATTGCCAGTTTCCGAAGGTTTCTTTTGTTTGCTCGGGATACCATTCGATGGCGACGGCCCATGGACCCTGATATTCACTGGTCGGCGATGTCTGGCCACGTGTCGACATTCATTGTCAACGGTGGGCGGTACGATCGCATCTTCTGGACCGAGGAATTCAATGACGGCATGCAGGATGTGCTGAACCACCTTCAGACACCCCATACGGTAGACCTGTCAGAAATCCCGCGGTTCAACGAGTCCGAGGGCCACGGACCAAAGCGGGCACATCCGGTGGAAGAGTATTTTGACGATTTGTCCATGCATTTGGTCTATGAAATCTACAAGCAGGATTTCGAACTGTTCAAATACGATTTCGAAAACCCGGGAAACAAAATGCCTATCGGTGAAATCGATCTGGACGAGGTTCACGCGAAACTTGGCGATTGAACTGGACGGGTGCTTCTCCCGCCCATCGTCAATGTCTCTTGCGAGATATTTCCTCTGGTTGGGCCCGCGGCCGCGCAAAGCGCGGCGCCGGGCCCAAGGCCGAACGGGGTATCGGCGAAGCCGATAGTGCGCTTCGGGCGAGGGAGTGTTTGGGGCCCGGTCTTCAGACATTCGCGACCGGGCATTCGCTTGTCAGAGCTGGCGAACCGCACCCTTGGCGGCGCTTGTCGTCAGTTTGGCATACGCTTTTAGCGCCGTTGAAACCTTGCGTTTGCGCGGCTTGACGGGTTCCCATCCCTTTTCGTTCTGGACACTGCGGCGCTCTGCCAATTCCTCATCCGACACGGCAAGATGAATTGAGCGGTTCGGTATGTCGATCTCGATCCGGTCGCCATCCTGAACCAAGCCAATCTCGCCACCTTCTGCCGCTTCGGGGGACACATGGCCAATCGACAGGCCCGAGGTACCACCCGAGAATCGACCATCGGTCAGCAGGGCACAAGCTTTGCCCAGACCTTTGGATTTCAGATACGAGGTCGGGTACAGCATCTCTTGCATCCCCGGACCGCCGCGCGGGCCTTCGTAGCGGATGACGACAACGTCACCCTCTTTCACCTTGCCGGTCAGGATGTCGTTCACTGCCTGATCCTGGCTTTCGCAGACATAGGCCTTGCCGGTAAAGGTCAGGCTGGCCGGATCAACGCCGGCTGTCTTCACAATACAGCCGTCGCGCGCAATGTTGCCAAATAGAACCGCCAGACCGCCGTCTTGGCTGAAGGCATGTTCCTTGGACCGGATCACGCCGCCTTCGCGGTCGGTGTCCAGTTCCTTGTACCGGTTCGACTGGCTGAAGGCCTGCGTGGTGCGCACGCCGCCGGGGGACGCCTTGAACAGGTCCTGCGCCTTTGGGTTGTTGGCAACCTTGATGTCCCAATTGGCAATCGCTTCGCCCATCGTGCCGGAATGGACCGTGTTGCAATGTTCGTGGAACAGCCCTGCGCGGCTAAGCTCGCCAAGGATCGAGAAAATACCTCCGGCACGGTGCACGTCTTCCATATGCACGTTCTCGGTGTTCGGTGCGACCTTGCACAAGCAAGGCACGCGGCGGCTGAGGCGATCCATGTCCTTCATGGTGAAATCGACCTCGCCTTCATGCGCGATGGCCAACAGGTGCAGCACGGTATTGGTCGATCCGCCCATGGCGATATCCAGCGACATGGCGTTCTCGAACGCATCAAACGTGGCGATTTCGCGGGGCAGGAAGCCCTTTTCGTCCAGATCGTAGTGCCGCTTGGTGATCTCGACGATGCGGCGACCAGCTTCTAGGAACAGCTCTTTGCGGTCCGAGTGCGTGGCCAAGGTCGAGCCATTGCCCGGAAGGGCAAGACCCAGCGCCTCGGCCAGACAATTCATCGAGTTCGCGGTGAACATGCCCGAACACGACCCGCATGTGGGGCAGGCGTTTTCTTCGATGTGCTGGACCTGCTCATCAGTAAACCGGTCATCAGCGGCGGCAACCATGGCGTCGACAAGGTCGATCTTTTTGGCGTCCAGATCGGCGATGTCGATCTTGCCTGCCTCCATCGGCCCGCCCGAGACAAAGATCGCCGGGATGTTCAGGCGCATCGCGGCCATCAGCATGCCCGGCGTGATCTTGTCGCAATTCGAGATACAGACCATCGCATCCGCACAGTGCGCGTTGACCATATATTCCACCGAGTCCGCGATCACCTCACGCGAGGGCAGGGAATACAGCATCCCGTCATGGCCCATGGCGATGCCGTCATCCACGGCGATGGTGTTGAACTCTTTGGCAACGCCGCCAGCCGCCTCAACCTCGCGCGCAACCATTTGGCCCAGGTCCTTCAGGTGGACGTGGCCGGGCACGAACTGGGTGAATGAGTTGACGATGGCGATGATCGGTTTGCCGAAGTCGTCGTCACCCATACCGGTCGCGCGCCACAGGCCGCGGGCACCGGCCATGTTACGGCCATGGGTTGAGGTTCTGGAACGGTAAAGTGGCATGATGCTGTTTCCCTTTTGCCCCGGTTGCGATATGCGGGAGATGTGCGTTATAGCGCACGTATCACATGTGCGCTATAACGCACAAGAGGATTCGGAAGACGACGATATGGCACCGGACGAGATTACGCTGAAATTACGGGATGTGCGGGCGGCCTCGGGGCTGAGTCTGTCGAAAGTGGCCGAAATGACCGGCGTCAGCAAAGCCATGCTGGGCCAGATCGAGCGCGGCGAATCCAGCCCCACCATCGCGACGCTGTGGAAGATCGCAAAGGGTTTCCAACTGCCTCTGAGCGCCCTAATCGGCGCGTCGGCGTTGCGTGACCCTGCCGACGCAAGCCTGTTTCGCACGGTAACCTTTCCCGGCAGTATTGAGGTCAAAATCGTCTTTCCATTTGACCCCACCCTGGGGGCCGAGACCTTTCATGTCGATCTTGCCCCCAACCAGAGCCACGAATCCCCCGCGCATGCTGCGGGCGTGACCGAAGAAGTGTTCGTGTTGAACGGATCGCTCGAAATTCTGCGCGACGGGGACTGGGTACCGCTGCAAGCCGGGCAGGGGCTGCGCTTTGCCGCGGATCTGCCGCATGGTTATCGCGCTGGTGCCGAAGGGGCCGCGTTTTTGAATATGCATCATTACGGGCAGGCGGCACCAGTTGGATAGACAGCCCTAAGACGCCCATCCAGCCTTGAACCTGCATCCCTGCACGTATAGGGAAAACGCAAGCTCGCTCAGCGGAGGCTCAGATGCAGGACGATCCGAAAACCCTCGTTTCCACCGAATGGCTTGCAGCCCATATGAAGGACCCGGACCTGCGGGTTCTGGACGGGTCGTGGTACTTGCCACAGCAGGGGCGCGATGCCAAGGCTGAATATGATGCGGCTCATATCCCGGGCGCGCGCTTCTTTGATATCGATGAGATTTCGGACCTGCGTTCTGACCTGCCGCATATGGCACCACCAGTCGAGAAGTTCATGTCGCGGCTTCGGGCGATGGGCGTTGGCGATGGCCATCAGGTGGTCGTCTATGACGGGGCTGGGCTGATGTCGGCCGCGCGTGTCTGGTGGTTATTCCGCCTGATGGGGCAGGAAAACGTGGCTGTTCTGGATGGCGGGTTTCCCAAATGGCAATCCGAGGGGCGCGAGGTCGAAGACCTGCCACCTGTTATCCGCGACCGCCACATGACGGTGCGGGTTCAGAACCATCTCGTGCGGGATGTGACGCAAGTCTCTGCCGCCGCAAAGCTGGCCGATCACGAAATCATCGATGCCCGAGCTGCCGCCCGTTTCGCGGGCACCGCGCCCGAGCCGCGCGAAGGATTGCGCTCGGGCCATATTCCGGGGTCGCGCAACGTGCCGTTTACCGAGCTGCTGAACAAGAACGGCACAATGAAGTCGCCCGACGACTGCCGCGCCGTATTCGAAGCGGCAGGCGTGGACTTGTCCAAACCTGCCATCACGTCGTGCGGTTCCGGCGTTACGGCCGCGATCCTCAGCCTTGCGCTTGAACGCATGGGCAAGAAAGACCACTCGCTTTATGACGGGTCCTGGGCTGAATGGGGTGCCTTCCCGACCCTGCCCGTCGCAACCGGAGAGAACTGATGTTCGAGAACCTCAAACCGCAGCCCGCCGATAAGATTCTGGCGCTGATGCAGATGTACCGCGAAGATCCGCGCGATCAAAAGATCGACCTGGGTGTGGGTGTCTACAAGAACGCTGAAGGTATCACCCCTGTGATGCGCGCAGTGAAAGCAGCCGAAAAACGCATTCTGGAGGAACAGGAAAGCAAAGCCTACACAGGTCTGGCGGGCGATCCGGCCTATTCGGATGCGATGATCGGGTTGATCCTTGGCAACGCGGTTCCACGTGGAAACATTGCAGCCGTGGCAACACCGGGCGGCACCGGCGCGTGCCGTCAGGCGTTTGAGATGATCCGCATGGCCAACCCCTCGGCACGGGTGTTTGTGTCGAATCCGACATGGCCGAACCACCTGTCGATCCTGAGCTATCTGGGGATGGAGACGGTCCAGTACCGTTACTTCGATGGTGAAACCCGTGGCGTAGACTTCGACGGCATGGTCGAGGATCTGAAAACCGCCAAAGCGGGCGACGTGGTCCTGCTGCATGGTTGCTGTCATAACCCGACCGGCGCCAACCTGAATATGGTACAATGGCAAGAGGTCGTGAACATCATCAACGAGCTTGGCCTCGTGGCGATGATAGACATTGCTTATCAAGGGTTCGGCGACGGTCTTGAGGAAGACGCGCAGGCGACACGGCTGGTGGCCTCGTCCGTCAAGCGCTGCCTGATCGCGGCGTCTTGTTCGAAGAACTTTGGCGTGTACCGGGAACGTACCGGGCTGTTGATGGCAATCAGCGATGATGCTTCGCAGACCGCGTTGAATCAGTCGACGCTCGCGTTTTTGAACCGTCAGAACTATTCCTTCCCGCCCGACCACGGCGCGCGCGTTGTGACGACGATCCTGAACGACGATGCGTTGCGCGCAGATTGGGCCGCAGAGCTGGAAGAGGTGCGCCTGTCCATGCTAGGCCTGCGTCAGCAACTGGCCGATGAGCTGCAACGCCTCAGCGGTTCGGATCGGTTTGGATTTGTAGCCCAGCACCGCGGTATGTTCTCGCGCCTCGGAGCAGCGCCGGAGCTGGTCGAGAAATTGCGCGCAGATCATGGTATTTACATGGTAGGCGACAGCCGCCTGAACATTGCGGGCCTGAACGCGGCGACGGTACCGATTTTAGCCAAGGCGATCATCGACGTCGGCGTCTGATATCTAACCATTCATTAGAAAAAGCCGCGCAACCCAGCGCGGCTTTTTTTGTATGCGACCAACAGAAAAGCCGGGCGCGAACGCCCGGCTTTAGATTGAGTTGGAAAGGGCTTAGCCTTTCGAGAATTCCGGATAGGCTTCCATACCCAGTTCCGCCATGTCGAGGCCGTTGATCTCGTCCTCTTCGCTGACGCGGATACCCATGACGGTTTTCAGGATGGTCCACAGGATCAATGCGCCGACAAAGGTGAACACACCGTATGCTGCGATACCCAGCAGCTGTGTGCCCAGGCTTGCCTCACCGTAGAAGATAACGGCGATGGTGCCCCAGATACCGGCGAACAGGTGAACCGGAATTGCACCGACAACGTCGTCCAGCTTGAACTTGTCCAGCATCGGAACGGTGAAGACCACGATGATGCCGCCAACTGCACCAATCCACAGAGCGCCAAACAGTGTCGGAGCCAGCGGTTCAGCAGTGATCGAAACCAGACCGGCCAGCGCGCCGTTCAGAACCATGGTCAGGTCAGGCTTTTTATAAAGAACCTGTGTCAGGATCAGCGCTGTAACTGCACCCGAAGCGGCTGCCATGTTGGTGTTGGCAAAGATGCGCGAAACGTCAGATACGTCACCCACGGTGCCCATTGCCAGCTGCGAGCCGCCGTTGAAGCCGAACCAGCCCAGCCACAGGATGAACGTACCCAAAGTTGCCAGCGCCAGGTTCGAACCGGGCATAGGATGCACTTTGCCGTCCTTGTATTTGCCGATACGCGGGCCAAGCACGATCACACCTGCCAGAGCTGCCCAGCCACCGACCGAGTGTACAACGGTCGAACCAGCGAAGTCCGAGAAGCCAGCTTCAGACAACCAGCCGCCGCCCCACTGCCAGGAGCCTGAGATCGGGTACAGGATACCGGTCAGCACGACCACGAAGATCAGGAAGGGGAACAGCTTGATCCGCTCGGCTACGGCACCCGACACGATGGACGCGGTTGCAGCCACAAAGACCAGCTGGAAGAAGAAGTCTGACCCGATCGAGGCATATTCCAAGGCAGCCTCGGCAGGGTCAACACCAACCGGGTCCAGCACGGTTGGGCCGCCAATGGCGAAGAAGCCGTTGAAGTCGCCCGGATACATCGTGTTGAAGCCAACCAGCCAGTACATGATTGCGGCAAGAGAAAACAGAGCCACGTTCTTGATCATCTGCATGGCAACGTTCTTGGAACGCACCAGACCGCCTTCCAGCATGGCAAAGCCTGCCGCCATGAAGAAGACAAGGAATCCCGCCATCAGGAACAACAGCGTGGTAAAGATATACTGGGTGTGTAGCGCGGCTTCGCCAGCGGCGGCTTCCTGCGCCAGACCCATCTGCGGCAGCGCGACGATCGCGGCGGCAGGGATGAGAGATTTCATCAGGTTCATTGTGTGTCCTCGAGTAGTGATGAGTGGGGACGCCTTACAGCGCCTCTTCGTTGGTTTCCCCGGTCCGCACGCGCAGGGCCTGCTCGACGTCGAGGACGAAAATCTTGCCGTCACCGATCTTGCCGGTCTTGGCTGTGTTTGTGATGGTTTCGACGATCTGGTCGGCCATCGTGGCGGGAACCACGATTTCCAGTTTGATCTTGGGCACAAAGTTCACGGCGTATTCCGCGCCGCGATAGATTTCCGTGTGACCGGATTGCGAGCCGAAGCCCTTGATTTCGGTCACCATCATGCCGCGCACGCCGGCCGCGGTCAGTGCCTCGCGCACCTCCTCGAGCTTGAACGGCTTGATTGTCGCAATGATCAGTTTCACGTTGGTCCCCTTTGTTTCCCCGGTCTGTCCGGTCTGTTTGCACTCGCAGCAAAAAAGCGCGACTGTGCGCCTTTAGGAACGTTCAACTCACCGAAAAGATGCGGGAAATGGTGGCAAGGTGCACAATTTTTGCACAAAATAATAACAATGCCTAAAAAATGTGCAGAAAAAGTAAGCCAATTTCCGGAAATTCTGACCTCTACTTCAAGGATGTGGCAGGGTATGGTGCCTGAAAACGATAACCGGGCAGAGTTTGGAAATGACTGAGTCCAGGCGCCGCAAGACACCTCTTGTCGCGGATAAAAGATACCCGTCGAAAGGGCGCAAGCCCAAGGCGACCAAGCGTGCGGCAAAGCCTGCAGGCAAGAAAGCAGTTGCGCGCAAAACAACCACTCGCCGGACAAGTAGAAAGAAAACACGCAAGAAATCCGGCGGAGGCGGCGGTGGGATTTTCCGCCGTATGTTCCGCTGGCTGTGGCGTCTGATCTGGGGTGTGACCTGGCGCGTGGGTGCGGTTGGCGCCTTGTTATTGGCACTGGCAATCGGGGTGGTCTATTCGACCTTGCCGGATGTTGATTCTCTGCTGGACGGTCGCGCGCGCGGTTCGGTGACGATGCTGGACCGGGACGGCAAGGTCTTTGCGTGGCGCGGTGATCAGTTTGGTGGTGTGATTACGGCAGATACCGTGTCACCTCATCTTAAGAACGCGGTTGTCGCAACCGAGGACAAGCGGTTCTATCGTCATTTCGGTGTCAGCCCGCGGGGTGTGGCCAGCGCCGTCCGTATTAACCTGAGCGAGGGGCGGGGCCCGCTGTCAGGCCATGGCGGGTCGACGATTACGCAGCAGACGGCCAAATTATTGTGTCTGGGCGTGCCTTATGTGCCGAACGAGTGGGAGTCTGAAGCCGCTTATGAGGCCGATTGCCGTCAGGGCTCGCTCTGGCGCAAGGCCAAAGAGGCTGTCTATGCGATGGCGATGGAGGTCAAATACTCCAAGGATGAAATCCTGACCATCTATCTGAACCGCGCGTTTCTGGGCGCAGGCGCACGTGGATTCGAGGCGGCCAGTCAGCGTTACTTTGGTATTTCAGCGGCTGAGGTTTCTCCGTCCGAGGCGGCGATGCTGGCGGGCTTGTTGGTGGCACCGACCCGGTATGCACCGACGAACAATCTGCAACGGTCTCAGGACCGGGCACGGCTTGTTGTGGGCTTGATGGAAGATCAGGGCTATTTGTCATCCGCGCAGGCCAGTGAAGCACGCGCGCGCCCTGCCGAGCTGTCCGAGGCTGCCGCAGCACGGGCGGGCGGTTATTTCGCCGATTGGGTCATGGCCAGCGGGCCCGAGTTCTTTACGCGCAATACGACCGAAGATGTGGTCATTCGCACGACTCTGGACCAGCGCCTGCAGAAATCGGCGGAAGAGGCGCTGCAATACATCTTTCAGGAAAAGGTACGCGAAGGGTCCAAGGCGCAAGCCGCAATTGTTGTGATGTCGGCTGACGGAGCCGTGCGTGCGATGGTCGGCGGACGCAAGACCCGCGTCTCGGGCGCATTCAACCGGGCGACGCAGGCGCTGCGTCAAACAGGGTCTTCCTTTAAACCCTTTGTCTACGCCACCGCGCTGGAACTGGGGTATTCCCCGCTGGATACGGTGATGGATGAACCCTATTGCATCGACATTCCCGGTTCCGGGCAATGGTGCCCCAAGAACTACACCAACAAGTTCTACGGTCGCGTCTCGTTGGCGGACGCGTTGAAGAACTCTCTGAACATTCCCGCGGTGAAGGTGGCTGAGATTTCAGGGTTGGAGAATGTGCGTACCGTGGCCAACGGCTTTGGCATAGCCAACGATCTGGCCGAAGGTCCCGCGCTGGCCCTTGGTGCGTCCGAAAGCACGCTGATCGAGATGACCGGGGCCTATGCTGGCATCCTGAACGGCGGATCGGCCGTGGAACCTTATGGCCTGACCGAGCTGAAATTACTGGGCGATGAAACGCCGGTCATGGTGACAACAACGGGTATCGGTGAGCGTGTCATCAACGACAAAGCCGCCAAACAGCTTACCTGGATGATGGAGCGTGTTGTGTCCGAAGGCACAGGCGGCCGTGCCAAGCTGCCGGGATGGCAGGTGGCGGGCAAGACGGGCACCACTCAGGCGGCGCGAGATGCTTGGTTCATCGGGTTCACTGCTGACTACGTGGCAGGTGTCTGGATGGGGTATGACGACAACACGCCCCTGTCCGGTGTGACGGGCGGTGGTTTGCCGGCTGAAATCTGGAAAGAGACAATGGTGCGCGTGACCGAAGGCATGACGCCCTCTCCGCTGCCAATGCTCGCACCGGATCCGCCCGTACGGACAGCTCAGCCGCGTCAGCAGCGCCGCAACTCTGGAAATGGTTTCGAAAAGGCGATCAACAACCTGTTGAACAACATTTTCGGAAACTGACTAACCAAACAAAAAGGCGGCACCAGCTGGCGCCGCCTTAAACGTTCGATTGCGTCCCTGATCAGAGGCTTTCGTCCAGCGCCGCCAGGATAGCGTCGCCCATTTCCGTGGTCGAAACGGGCTCGACCCCTTCTTCGGCCAACAGATCGGCTGTACGGACGCCGTCTGCCAG
The DNA here is from genome assembly GCF_056533365.1 of Ruegeria sp. G5. NCBI lineage: Bacteria > Pseudomonadati > Pseudomonadota > Alphaproteobacteria > Rhodobacterales > Roseobacteraceae > Ruegeria > Ruegeria sp. G5. Next base: position 59,750 of record NZ_JBQFOK010000010.1, read on the forward strand.
AACTTTCTCAATGGCGGCTTCCAGGCGGTCAGCCTCTGCGCCTTGATCAAAGCTGTAGCGCAGCGCCATAGCAAAGCTGAGGATACAGGCAATGGGGTTGGCCTTGCCCTGACCCGCGATGTCGGGGGCCGAGCCGTGGACCGGTTCATACATCGCCTTGGGTCGACCATTGGCCATCGGAGCACCCAGGCTGGCAGACGGCAGCATGCCCAGCGAACCTGTCAGCATCGCGGCACAATCCGACAGGATATCGCCGAAAAGGTTGTCGGTGACGATAACGTCGAACTGCTTGGGCGCGCGCACCAGCTGCATCGCACCATTGTCGGCATACATATGGATCAGCTCGACCTCGGGATAGTCCTTGGCGACCTGATCCACGACTTCGCGCCACAGAATGCCAGATTCCATGACATTGGCTTTTTCCATCGAGCAGAGCTTTTTGTTCCGGCGCATCGCCAGTTCAAAGGCCGAGCGCGCGGCGCGTTCGATTTCACTCTCGGTGTAGCGCTGCGTGTTGATACCGACACGCTCGTTGCCTTCTTCGAAGATGCCGCGGGGCTCACCGAAATACACGCCCGAGGTCAGCTCGCGCACAATCATGATGTCGAGGCCGGAAACAACGTCGGGTTTCAGCGACGAGAAATCTGCCAGCGCGTCAAAACACTGAGCTGGACGCAGGTTGGAATACAGGTCCATTTCCTTGCGCAGTCGCAACAGGCCACGTTCAGGTTTCACGCTGAAGTCCAGATTGTCGTATTTCGGGCCGCCAACAGCACCCAGAAGAACCGCATCGACCTCTTGCGCCTTGGCCATCGTCTCGTCCGACAGGGGTTTGCCATGGGCGTCATACGCGGCACCGCCGACCAGATCCTCGCTCACGTCAAAGTGAAGGTCGCGTTTTTCACCGAACCAATCGATTACTCTGCGCACTTCGGCCATAACTTCCGGGCCAATTCCGTCTCCGGGCAGGATGAGGAGCGAGGGGTTGGACATCGACAGTCTCCTTGCGTTTTGTCGCAAAGGGCCTAGCGTCTGCGCGGCATCGGGTCAATGAGACGAACCCACCAAAACACGAGGAAAACACATGTTGATACCGGGAAACCCCGTCCCCGCGCTGAAAATTGAAACGGTGGGTCATGGAACCTTTGATCTGGACGCCGACAAAGGTGAAAACGGAACACTGGTGATTCAATACCGCGGCCTGCATTGCCCGATCTGCATCAACCAGATGAGCGAGGTTGAGGCGGCGCTGGACGATTTCGCAGCGCTGGGCGTCGAAGTGGTCATGATCACAACGGATACGGCAGAACGCGCGGCTGAGACGGTCGAAAAAGCGGGCGTGTCCCGCTTGCGGGTCGGGCATAGTTTGCCTCTGGCCGAGGCGCGGGAAGGTTGGGGTCTGAACATCTCGACGGCACGCGAAGGCAGCGCGGAACCCGACATGTTCGCCGAGCCTGGACATTTCTTTATCACGCCATATCAGACACTGTTCTTTGCGTGGCAACAAACGGTCCCATTCGCCCGGCCGGCGATGTCCGATATCGTCGGTGGTCTGAAGTTTGCCCTGGGGAACAATTATCCCGCGCGTGGCACTTATACCGGCCCGCTTTAGGCCTTGAGGCTGGATTTCAGGCCATCGGCCAGCAAGTCCCAGACGCGGCGAATGCGTGGCGTCTGGCGCATGGCCTGAGGGGCGGCCAGCCAGACAGGAAGGGCTTCGACCTCGACATCCAGATCGAGAACTTCGATGTCCGGGTCTGCTTCGGCCACCTGAACCTGTGAAAAACCGATGCCGCACCCCGCACGGACCAATTGCCAATAGGCGCTTTGCAGATCGCATCTGGTGGCGAAGCTGTCTTTGCTGACTGGCCACCCCCGAGCCCGCATACGGCTGATGATATGCGGGTTGGCATCAAAGCCGACAAGATCATGTTCGAACAACTCCTGAGGCGCATCCGGGCGCCCTGCACGGTCCAGATACGATTTGGCTGCACAGAAACACAGGCGCACATCCCCCAGGTAACGGGAAATGATATCTACCTGCTCGGGCCGGTACATGCGCACGGCGATATCCGCCTCTCGGTACAAAAGATTTTCGGTGGCATCGGTCGCCACCAGTTCCAACTGGATGGCCGGTTCCTTGGCGCGAATTTGGGCCAATATCGGAGGCAGCAGGTGGTGCGATGCGAAGACCGAGGCCGTAATGCGCACGGACCCTTCCAGTTGCTGGGATTGTCCGGCAGCCGTCAGGCTGAGCGCGTTCATCGCCGAGTGCATTTGTTGCGCCATGGGCAAAAGCTGGGCACCGATCTGGCTAAGTTTGAGGCCACGAGAATGCCGGTCAAACAAGGACACGCCCAGCTCCTCTTCAAGGGCGTGAATTTGACGGCCCAATGTGGGTTGGCTGCGGTCAAGTCGCCGGGCAGCGGCGGAAAGCGAGCCGGTTTCGGCAACGGCCAGAAAGCTTTGTATCAGCGACCAGTCAGCGGGTGAGAGCGTTTTATCCATTCAAAAATGAATACACGCTGTACGGTATCCTGCAATTCCTGAATCGCTCTGAATGGCCCATATTGCGGTAAGCAGCGAGGTGATCATGACGCAAACTGTTCTTATTCTGGGCGCAACCGGTCGGTTCGGTCGAAATGCTGTTGCGGCGTTCGACCAGGCCGGATGGGCTGTCCGCACGTTCCAGCGTGGGACGCAATCCCTAGACAGCGCAACCAACGGGGCGCAGGTCATCGTCAATGCGTGGAACCCGCCTTATACCCATTGGGCACAGCAGGTGCCGAAACTGACCCAACAGGTCATAGCTGCCGCATCAAATAGTGACTCGACCGTGATCATCCCCGGCAATGTCTACGTGTTTGGTGCTCAGCCCGCCGATGCGTGGTCGGGTTCCACACCTCATACTGCGGCCAATCCGTTAGGGCGTATACGGATCGATATGGAAGAGGCGTACCGCGCTTCATCGGTCAAGACGATCCTTCTGCGCGCGGGTGACTTCATTGATACGCGCCCCTCGGGCAACTGGTTTGACCGGGTTATGATAAAACGCCTGCCTCAGGGCCAGTTCACGTATCCGGGCCGCCCGGACAGTGTCCACAGTTGGGCCTATTTGCCGGATCTCGCAGAGGCAGCGGTTGGGTTGGCCGAAATTCGGGACAGCTTGCCCCGGTATTGTGACCTGTCCTATCCGGGGTATTCTGTGACCGGCCATGAACTCGCGCAAGCTTTGACGCGCGTCACGGGTAACGACGTCACGCTGAGGCAAATGCACTGGTGGTCGCTTTACCTTGCCCGACCTTTCTGGCCGATGGCCAAGCACCTGATTGAGATGCGCTACCTCTGGGACTTGCCCCATCGACTGGATGGATCAGATTTTGATGCGCTTCTGCCGGAGTTTCAACAAACCGCGCTGGATGACGCGCTACGCATCGCCGTGGGGTCGGTATTGGCAAATGATCCTGCCTGAGGCCGATCTTAAGGAAGGGCGACGTCGACCCAAACCAGTCGGTGCCTGCTGGCCAGTTCGGCAGTATCACGTAACTCAGAACCTGCGGGTGGCCAGAATACGCCCGCGTCCACAACCCGCAGGTCAGCAGATGGAAGGACATAGTCGACGCGCATCTCGCCGACTGCTTTCCAAACGACTGTGGTTTGGTCACCCGACGTGTCACTGGGCTTCGGGTCCTGCAGACGGGGATCCGCCAATAGCGCTTGAATGGCCTGTTTGCGCCCCTCGCCACGCTCTGGGTCCAGGTTGGCGTCTGCGGCAATAACGAACGGCCCTTTGGGCATCCGACCCACTTGGCCATTCAATACCTGCGCCCACAGGCTGATTTCGTCGTGGTTGCGCAGGCCATTGCGGTCTTCCGGCCCGTCAAAAACGGGCGGCGCGGCATGAAAGGTCATCAGGTCCACGGACCCGATGGGCGTATCGACCGGTACCATCCAATGCGCGACTGAGGACAGGCGTTGAAGGGCCTGAGCTTCTGCCGACGGGAACGGTGCAGCGTCTTTACTGGGCAACAGCGCATCCGGTGCGTCACGCCACAGTAGGGTCGAAAAATCCTGAACCTCGTTCGTTCGGATAGAATAGCGTGACAAGACGGCCAACCCTGCTTGCCCGGTGAATTTGCCCCAACCTTGTGCGTCGCCGGGACCGTGGGTTCGACCATCACCGTCCATGTCCAGGTCGGTCGCGAGGCCCGCATTAGGTTGGGCCGAATAGTGATAGGGATAGTCCAACCCGTCTGCACGTAACCGATCCAGCAACGCGGATAGGGTTTGTTGTTTTAAGTCCCAGTCGATCCCTTGCAGTGCAACGATATCGGGACGGGCATGCGCCAACACCGCGACAACGGCCTCAACCTGTGCGTCGCCGCGCTGAATGTCGCGCAGCAAAAGGCCGGGGCCTTCGCGACTGAGTTCGGTGTTGAAAGTGGCGATGCGGACGGTTTCTGCCTGTGCCAAGCCGGGCAGGAGGAGCAGCAGGAGTGCGCGGATCATGCGGTCTGAGTAGACTCGGTCGTGGAATAAGCGCGGCGTTTTTCGACGATCAGGTTGGCGATGCGCACCGTGGCCATACCGCGCATGATCATGCTTGCGGGCAGGAACGCCCATGCGCTCATGGTCCAGATCAGGGTCTGCGGATTGCTCAACGAGATCGGGTTAGCATAGTCGGTCAGCAGTTTGATGAGCGCCGGGATCAGGAAGGGCAGCAGCACGCCGATCGAGATGTTCAAACGTCCGTCCCGCTGTAGACGGGTAACGACGTCTCCGCCCTTGGTGGGGTCGAACAGCGGCAGGTTTGTCCAAACGTTGAATGCGCCGTTGCCCGTGGGCCAACCCCGCATTTTCACGGCGTATGCAAAGCTGCCGATTGTGATCAGGGCCACCACATAGGCGACACTGGCTGCAATACGCACCAGTTCGGTCAGGGGAAAGCTGGCGTCGACGGGCAACATCAGCACAATCAGACGCACAGGCGAGTATGGAAAATCGACGATATTCGCGATGCTCACGCCGATTGTGTAAAACACTTCGGTCACCGCTGTGGGAGCGTAGGCATTCTTACAGATCAGCGTCAGGAACGTGACCATTGAGACCAGACCTACAAAGCGCAGGCGATTTACCGGTGGGGCATCGCGGAATTCAATAAAGCTGGGAAAGGCCGAATTGTATTCGGCAAAGGTCAGGAAAAACGCGAGAATGGCGAGAAACACGACGATCTCGGTCCCATTCGTTGACGATACGGGCAAATACAACGCGGGGGTCAACACCATAAGTGCAACCAAAACGCCCCGAATTGCCGCCCCTGTTGTGCGCGCAATCACTATCCGAACCCTTTCAAACTGGATAGGCCGGTTCTTTGCCGACTTCATTCCAACTTGTGCCCGCCATTCAATATTTTGACGGATGCCTCTAAGCGGCAACACTGGCCCCCTTCGGCATTACGCTCAAGCCAAGGTGCAGAAAACACGCCATTTAAGGCAAAAAGATGGCAAAACTGGTGCTGGTTTGCATCATTGCTGACGCAGATTCGGCGTGCACTTTAGAATTGCCCCTACATGTTGTGGTTGCGGAAAACTGGACCCCAATTATGCGAATGGGGCCACCGAAGTGACCCCATTAAGTTGAGTAGCCACAGAATCATCCACAGAATCAAACCCAGGGGCGGGCCTGACTTGCGTGTTCTTCGAACTTGTCGATGTGGTGATCCTTTTCCATGGTCTGACCAATGTCATCCAGACCGTTCAGCAGGCAGTGCTTGCGGTGGGGATCGATATCGAACTCGATCACGACACCGTCCGATGTGGTGATCTGCTGATCTTCCAGGTGTACGGTCATCCGGGCGTTTTCACCCTTGTGCGCGTCTTCCATCAGGATCGCATGGTGTTCTTCTTCGACGACGATGGGCAGAATGCCGTTCTTGAAGCAGTTGTTGAAGAAGATGTCTGCAAAGCTGGTCGAAATAACAACCTTGATGCCAAAATCCTTGATCGCCCAGGGCGCGTGTTCGCGCGAGGACCCACAGCCGAAATTGTCGCCAGCCACCAGAATCTCGGTGTTGCGGTAGGCGGGCTTGTTCAGAACGAAATCCTCGTTCTCGCCGCCGTGGTCGTGATAGCGCATCTCGTCAAACAGCACGACGCCAAGGCCGGATCGTTTGATCGTTTTCAGGTGCACTTTCGGGATGATCATATCGGTGTCGATATTGATCAATGGCATTGGGGCGGCCACCCCGTGGACTTTGTCAAACTTTTCCATGTCTACACTCCTGCGGGAGAGGGCCGCGCCCGTGCCCCGCGTTTAAGCTTCTTTCGCTTCGGTTGTTTCGTCAGGTGTTGCAGCTTCGCTTTTGGGTGCGTTCTTGACGAAGAACGCCATGAACACGAGGCCGAGACCGTTGAACAGCATTTCGATCCCCAGCAGGATGCCTATCAGTTGCAGCAGAACCGCAGGATCGGTCGCGGCAAAGCGCCAGATCAACACTGCCAGAACGATCGACATCAGGCCCGATATCAGCGTCGCCCAGAAATACTGTGTTCCGCGCATCTGGAACGACAGGATGACCCGCGCGATACCACCTGCCATGAACAGGATCAGGCAGACGGTCGCCAAGGTAACTGTTCCCTGCAAAGGATGATCCAGAAAGGACCAACCCAGAAACAGCATCACAACACCCATGATGAATGACAGAATCTTGTTGCCGGTGCCGTCAACGGTGAAGCCGCCGGCGATCTGCAGAACCCCTGAGATCAGCAGAAACACCCCTGTCACCACCGTCACGGCAATAGACGCCACTGCCGGCGCGCCCAGCACGAATATGCCAAACGCGATGGACAAAAGTCCCAGCAGCAGCCATTTGATCCAGTCACTCATGTCACTAATCCCTCAAATATCTAGATATGAGCGGACCTTACATCAATTCACGAACGTCTGTAAGACGTCCTGTGATCGCCGCTGCGGCGGCCATTGCCGGGCTCAGCAGGTGGGTGCGTCCGCCCCGTCCCTGACGGCCTTCGAAGTTGCGGTTCGAGGTTGCGGCACAGCGCTCGCCCGGTTGCAACTGGTCGGGGTTCATCGCCAGACACATGGAACATCCCGCCAGACGCCATTCGAAACCAGCCTCTTTGAAGATGTCGGCCAAACCCTCTTCTTCGGCCTGAGCCCGAACAAGGCCCGAGCCGGGCACGACCATGGCACGCATCCCGTCCTTAATCTTTTTGCCCTTGAGGATTTCTGCAGCGGCGCGCAGGTCTTCGATCCGGCCATTGGTGCAGGACCCGATAAAGACAGTGTCGATTTCCACGTCGCTGAGTTTCTGACCAGCTTCCAGACCCATATACTCGATCGAACGGCGGGCCGCGTCCACCTTACCGCCCTCAAAATCTTCGGGGTTTGGCACGGTGGCGGTGATCGGCAGGACGTCCTCTGGGCTGGTGCCCCATGTCACGACGGGCGCGATATCTTCGCCGCGCAGGGTGACGACCTTGTCGAAATGCGCGCCTTCGTCAGTGTAAAGTGTCTTCCACCAGTCCATCGCGGCTTCCCACTGGGCCCCTTTCGGTGCGTGGGGACGGCCTTTGACATATTCGAACGTGGTTTCATCGGGGGCGATCAGACCCGCGCGGGCGCCGCCTTCGATGGCCATGTTGCAGACGGTCATGCGACCTTCCATCGTCAGATCACGGATCGCTTCGCCGCAATATTCGATGACATAGCCGGTACCACCAGCGGTGCCGGTCTCACCGATCACGGCCAGAGTGATGTCCTTGGCGGTCACGCCCGGCTGCAATTTGCCGGTGATTTCCACCTTCATGTTCTTGGATTTCTTCTGGATCAGGGTCTGCGTGGCCAGAACATGCTCGACCTCAGAGGTACCAATGCCGTGGGCCAGCGCGCCGAACGCGCCGTGGGTGGCGGTGTGGCTGTCGCCGCAGACAACGGTCATGCCGGGCAGGGTCCAGCCCTGTTCCGGGCCGACGATGTGGACGATGCCCTGACGGACGTCATGAACCGGGTAATAGTGAATGCCAAAATCCTTGGCGTTCTTGTCCAGCGCCTCGACCTGAATGCGCGATTCCGGGTTTTCGATCCCGTTCACACGGTCTGGCGTGGTCGGCACGTTGTGATCTGGCACGGCGATGGTCTTTTCCGGCGCGCGCACCTTGCGGCCCGCCATGCGCAGACCTTCGAACGCCTGCGGGCTGGTTACTTCGTGAACCAGATGGCGGTCGATATACAGCAGGCAGGTGCCATCATCGGCTTCGTGCGCGACATGGGCATCCCAGATCTTGTCATAGAGTGTTTTGGGGGACATCGGTCCTCTCCCGTATGTAATGAGAAATGGCTGGCGAGGTGGCTCAGGCCGCGGATAGGCGCGCCAGAACCGTGCGGGCAGCCCCATAGAACCGTTCGCGCAGACGAGCGCGGTCTTCAAGGTTCTGAATTTGGGCTACGGTGAGTCTCATGCCGTCCAGATATATCGGGGATTGCCTTCAATCAAGGTTCAATCCGGGCGCAGGCAGGTTGCGCTTGCATCGAACGCGCGCGCTGTCCAAGCTGAACGTCAGGAGACGTGTATGAACCAAGACCTTATCCCGGAAACGATCTCAGAGCTTTACGCCAATATGACGGCGGCTTTTTCATCGCAATTTGAGAACTTTGTCGAATTAGTCGTAACACCGGGATGGCGGCAATATCAGCTTGTGATCATCGTATTGATCTGGGCGCTGGCGTATTTCCTGAACGTCTTCACTCAAAACCGGTGGGACGCATGGGCGCGTGCACGGACGGGCTGGCCCAAATGGCGCCTGCGCGTTCTGGTGCAGCTGATGCAGCGGCTGACGCTGGTGTATTTCGTGGCTTTGTCTTGGTCGCTGTATCTGGTCATGCAGCATGTGACGTGGCCGTCGCGAAGCTATATCATCGGTGTTGTTGCGACTTTGGCGGCTGCTTGGCTGGCCATTGCGTTGGTGGCGCGCCTTGTGCGCAACCGAACACTCAGGCGGATATTCAAGTGGGCTATGTGGGTCTATGCAACGCTTGTTGCCTTGAATCTGACGGATGACGTTGCCGGTTTCCTGGATGGCGTAGCCATTTCGATTGGTGATCTTCATATCTCGGCACTTGGGATAATGCAGGCCGTTCTTCTGATCGGTATCTTGCTGACTCTGGCCCGTGTCGGCACACGCGCGGCCGAGCGTGGTTTGATGCGCAACGACGATATCACTCCGTCGATGCAGGTGCTTTTGGCCAAGGGCATACAGGTGCTGCTGTATGGAGCGGTGTTTCTGGCCGCGATCCGTACACTTGGCTTTGACCTTACAGGTATCGCGCTTTTGTCCGGTGCGATTGGCGTAGGCATCGGGTTCGGGCTGCAAAAAGTTGTGTCCAACCTGATCTCGGGCATCATTATTCTGATGGACCGGTCGATCAAACCGGGCGATGTGATCTCACTGGGGGATACGTTTGGTTGGATCAATGCGCTGGGCGCGCGCTATGTCTCGGTTGTCACACGGGACGGACGGGAATACCTGATCCCCAACGAAGACCTGATCACCAATCAGGTGGTGAACTGGTCGCATTCTGACAAATTCGTGCGGCTGGATCTGAATTTTGGCACCAGCTACGGCGATGACCCGCACAAGGTGCGGGCGACGGCCATTCGCGCCGTCAAATCCGTGACCCGTGTCCTCAGCGGCGGATCGCATGAACCCGTGTGTCACATCATCGGGTTTGGCGACAGTAGTGTGGACTATGTACTGCGGTTCTGGATCAGCGACCCGACAAAAGGGCTGACCAATATCCGCGGCAATGTCTATCTGGCCCTTTGGGACGCGTTCAAAGCCGATGACATTTCGCTGCCCTTCCCGCAGCGCGAGGTTCGCCTGCTGTCCGACGCAGACTCGCAACAGATCGCCGAAGAGTGAGCAGCCGTTGCCCCCATTGCGTGCCGGTTCATTGAAATGTTGCAATCCGCTTGTTACCTTATTAGTACCCCGGCGCCGGGATTGATTGGCGCGCAGCAAAGGAGGACTATGTCCTGTCTCTACATACCCAGGCGGGGTTGCCCGCCGATGACGGGGCCAGCGTGATGGCCCACTCTCAGTCAATCAGCGATAAGCTGCTTGAACGTATCCTTTCCTCACTTTCCGATGACAAGGCCGAAGAGGTTGTGCAGATCAATCTGCAGGGCAAATCTTCGGTTGCGGACCACATGGTGATTGCCTCGGGTCGGTCGACCCGTCAGGTCTCGGCTATGGCGGAAAAGCTGACGGATCGCATCAAGCAGGAATTCGGTTTCACCTCGAAGGTCGAAGGTAAGGATGCCGGCGACTGGGTGTTGATCGATACGGGCGACGTGATCGTCCATATCTTCCGCCCCGAAGTGCGTGAATTCTACCAGCTGGAAAAGATGTGGCTGCCTGCGGGCGGCAGCGCCTCAGCCAACTGAGGCGCCATCCCGGCCTGCACTAACGGGCCGGAGGCGAGAGAGATATGCGTATCAGCATAGTTGCGGTCGGGCGATTGCGCGCCGGACCCGAGAAGACCCTGCTTGACGATTACCTGACCCGATTTGACCGGACCGGCCGCGCGCTGGGCCTTGGTCCCGCGCGGGTGATTGAGGTTGAAGACAAGAAAAACGCAGGCATGGCGGCTGAGGCCACGCTGCTGCGCAAAGCGCTGCCCAAGGGCGCAGTGATCTGTACGCTGGATGAACGGGGGCGGGTGATGTCCTCGCCTGATTTCGCCAAAAAGCTGGGCGGATGGCGCGATGCCGGGCGGCAGGATTTGGCGCTGATCATCGGCGGGGCGGATGGAATAGACCCTAATCTGCGGTCGGAGGCGGATTTTTCCATCTCTTTCGGGTCGATGGTCTGGCCCCACATGCTGGTCCGTGTGATGCTGGCCGAGCAACTTTACCGGGCCGCAACCATCCTGTCGGGCGGCCCTTATCACCGGGTCTGACATGGCGCAGCTTTTGATCGTTTACCATTCGCGCACCGGCGGGGCCCGCCAGATGGCCGAAGCTGCAGCGGCGGCCGCGCGAGATGAGACAGAGGTCATCCTGAAAACTGCCGATCAGGCCGGACCCGAAGATATGCTGCAGGCCGACGGGTACATTTTTTGTGCGCCCGAGAATCTGGCAGCTATTTCGGGTCTAATGAAAGAGTTTTTCGACCGCAGCTACTATCCGGTTTTGGGTCGCATCGAAGGCCGCCCCTATGCGCAGATGGTCTGTGCCGGGTCCGACGGCGAAAACGCCGCCCGCCAGATGGCCCGCATCGCAACGGGTTGGCGGCTGAAAGAGGTGCAGCCACCGCTAATCCTGTGTACACATGCGCAGACACTCGAAGCCATTCTGGCCGAAAAAACCATTCCTGCCGACCAATTGGAGAAATGCCGCGAACTTGGCTTAGCATTGGCAGCGGGTTTGGAAATGGGTGTGTTCTGAGGTCAGTTAAGCTGAACCACATAAGTTTCTTCGGCCCAGCCATCTGCGTTGGTGCGCGCCTGAACTTGCACTTGGCTTGTCCCAGCGGGTATTGCGACGCCGCTTAGAGATCGTGTGAAAGGCTGCTCATTCTCGTGCGGGTGGTGCAGTACGCGCATCCCAAGCTCATTTCCATCCATATCCAGAACGCGCCACCCATCGGCATAGTCGTCCCAGCCCGTTTCAGGATGCGAGACAGTCACATCGAATCTCCAGGTCTTACCGCTTGGTTTGGCGGTTACCTTTTCGATGACGGGATCATCGGCGAGGGCGGGTGTGGCCAACAGGGCCGTCAGAACAAGATATCTCATGGTTTGAACCTAACCTTTTGCGTGTGGGCTGGTGATCACGATCCGGTGTTCAGAAGTACGGTGCGCGAATGTGACGCGAATTCGCGCCGGTATAGCATCGCAAGTGTAATCAGCGTGCCCAATATCAGTGCAATGGGTCCCAAAATCCATGCTACGGCGGCCAGTGCGAAATAGGTCGCGCGCAGTCCCCGGTTAAAGCTTCGTGCAGCGGTCACGCAAATCTCGGCGGCCTGCGCGGCCCGGGGATACGCAGCGGGATCCTCTGGTTCGTTCGGAACGGCGGCCATGAGCACGGCGCAATACCCGAACAAGCGATGCGCCCAGACGTATTTCAGGAATGCATTTGCCAAAAACAGTAGGATAATCAAAATCTTGACCTCCCACACCAGCGCGGGTGCGGTGCCCAGAGCAAGGTCTTGCGCCAAACCGGCCAGCCGCTCGGTATTGCCCAGCAAGGCCAACCCGCCCCCGATGGCAATCATCGTGGTCGACGCAAAGAATGTGCTGCCTTGCCGCATGGTGCCAACGACCTGCGCATCGAACATGCGCGGCTGGCGCGTCACCATTTCCTTCATCCAGTCGCGGCGGTAGTCATCCATGATCATGCCCACGGATGGTTTTTGCGGTGCAGGGTTTTCGATCCGCCAGCCGATCCACAGCCATGCCGCGATCAGCAGGCCGATGCCAACGAAATCTATGGGGGAGAACGGCAAAGATTGATCAATCCACGACATGAAAGTGACCCTATGATGTGACGGGAGAACTTGCCAGATCGGAAAATTGGTAATATTATTTTACCAAACCGGAGGACCAGCCATGGAAATGCCAAAGCCAAACCCCGATATTTTAAATCGCAAGGCTGCGGTTCTACGCCGTTTGTTACAGGTCCTGCCCGAGGACGCCGTCATCCATGACCCGGCCGAGACCCGCGCTTATGAGTGCGATGCGCTAACGGCTTATCGCTGTCCTCCGATGCTGGCTGTATTGCCCGCAACCACGCAAGAAGTCTCGGACGTTCTGCGGATCTGCAACGAAGAGGGTGTGCCGGTCGTTCCACGTGGGTCCGGTACATCGCTTGCGGGTGGCGCTCTGCCTACGGCTGACTGTGTCATTCTGGGCATCGCGCGCATGAACGAGGTGCTCGAAGTCGACTATGACAACCGTTTCATTCGCGTGCAGACCGGGCGAACAAATCTGAGTGTGACCGGTGCCGTGGAAGAAGATGACTTTTTCTACGCTCCCGACCCGTCATCGCAGCTGGCTTGCGCGATTGCAGGCAATATCGCGATGAACTCGGGCGGGGCGCATTGTCTTAAATATGGCGTAACCACCAATAACCTGATGGGTGTGACCATGGTTATGATGGACGGCAGCGTGGTCGAGATCGGGGGTGCGCATCTGGACGCGGGTGGTTTGGATCTGTTGGGTGTTGTCTGCGGATCCGAAGGCCAGTTGGGCGTAGTGACCGAGGCAACCTTGCGCATCCTGCGAAAACCCGAAGGCGCGCGGCCTGTTCTGATGGGGTTTGATGACAACGAAGTTGCGGGCCAATGCGTTTCGGACATTATCAAATCGGGTATTCTACCTGTCGCGATCGAGTTCATGGACACGCTCTGTATCAAGGCGTGTGAGAACTTTGCCCAGGCAGGATACCCGGATTGCCATGCGCTGCTGATCGTTGAGGTCGAGGGGTCCGAAGCCGAGATCGACTATCAGTTGTCGAAAATCATCGAAATCGCCAAACGCCATAACCCGGTTGAATTGCGTGAAAGTCAGTCAGCCGAGGAAAGCGCCAAGATATGGCTGGGTCGCAAATCGGCTTTCGGCGCGATGGGACAGATGAATGATTATATGTGCCTGGATGGAACGATCCCGGTTTCGTCGCTGCCCGAAGTGCTGCGCCGCATCGGTGAAATGAGCGAGGAATATGGGCTGCCTGTTGGTAATGTATTCCATGCAGGTGACGGCAATATGCACCCTCTGATCCTGTTCGACGCAAACAAACCGGGCGATCTGGAAAAGTGTGAGGCGTTCGGCGCGGACATCCTGAAGCTTTGTGTGGATGTCGGTGGCTGTTTGACCGGTGAGCACGGCGTCGGGATCGAAAAGCGGGATCTGATGACCCATCAATACGCGCCCGCCGACCTAGAAGCGCAAATGGCCGTCAAAGATGTCTTTGATCCCAAATGGTTACTGAACCCCGCCAAAGTGTTCCCATTGAGTGCGTCGCAGACACGTCGCGAAACGCCTCTTGCGGCGGAATAATCGGCTCTAACAAAGAAGAATTGTGATGAAACCTGAAAGTGAAGCCGAACTGGCCGACTTGGTGGCCGGGCTGGAACAGCCGGTGCGTATTGCAGGGGGCGGGACACGCGGGATCAATGGCCCTGAGGCCGTGATCGAAACCGGTGGTCTGAGTGGTATTTCCCTTTATGAACCCGGCGCGCTGACGATTGTTGCCCAGGCAGGTACCCCTTTGGCCGAAATTGAGGCCGCGCTGGAGGCCGAAGGGCAGCAACTGCCCTTTGAACCGATGGATCATCGGGGCTTGCTGGGTACAAATGGTGTGCCGACCATCGGCGGTGTTGTGGCTGCCAATATCTCGGGGCCGCGGCGTATCCAGGCCGGGGCTTGCAGGGATTTCCTGCTGGGTGTGCGCTATGTTGACGGTGCAGGGCAGGTGATCAAAAATGGCGGGCGGGTGATGAAGAACGTCACTGGCTACGACCTCGTCAAGCTGATGGCGGGATCATGGGGTACCCTTGGAATACTGACAGAGCTGTCTCTAAAGGTACTGCCCAAGCCCGAAGCAACATCGACACTGGCTGTTCAGGTTTCTGACGTAGCATCGGCAATACAAACCTTGTCCGCCGCGCTGAAATCCCCGTTTGAGGTAAGCGGGGCGGCCTTCGCCCCGTCAGAGGGACATGCTCTGCTGCGTGTCGAAGGTTTCACAGACTCGGTCGCATATCGTGTCGAGCAATTGAAATCCGTTCTCTCAGGGTTCGGAGATATCAGCCTGCTTGAGAACCCGACGGAACACTGGCGCGCAATCCGCGATGCGTCTGCCTTGCATGGCCAAGATGGCGATGTTTGGCGCATTTCGGTCAAACCCTCGGATGCCCCCACCCTAGCTGCCCAGTTAGAAGCCGAGCAGACGCTGTTCGACTGGGGCGGTGGTCTGGTCTGGGCTCGGGTGCCAGAGGGAACGGATCTGCGACAGAAAATGGGCGCTTTGGACGGGCACGCAACCTTGGTGCGTGCATCAACTGAGACGATCAAGACACTGGGAAGGTTCCAACCTGAACCTGGTAATATTTCGGCTCTAACAAACGGAATAAGACAGAAATTCGACCCACGCGGTTTGCTCAATCCAGGGCTCATGGGGTAGGCGCATGCAAACGACGTTCACCGAAAAACAGCTTGCTGATCCGGCCACCCAACGGTCAAACGAAATCCTGCGCAACTGCGTGCATTGCGGGTTCTGTACGGCGACCTGCCCGACGTATCAGGTGCTCGGCGACGAGCTGGATAGCCCACGCGGGCGTATCTATCTGATCAAGGATATGCTCGAGAATGAGCGGGTTCCGGATGAAAAGACAGTTAAGCATATCGACCGGTGTCTGTCGTGCTTGGCATGCATGACCACGTGCCCGTCCGGTGTGCACTACATGCATTTGGTCGATCACGCCCGTGAGTATATCGAGCAGAACTACAAACGACCTTTCACGGATCGCGTGCTTCGATGGGTATTGGCCCAAATTCTACCCTATCCAATGCGATTTCGCTGGGCGCTGATCGGTGCCAAGCTGGGCCGTCCGTTCCGGTTTCTGATGCCAGATGCCAGATTGAAGGCCATGCTGGATATGGCCCCGCGGCATATCCCTCCGGTCAGTCGGAATGACGATCCTCAGAGTTTCGCCCCGACCGGACAGCGCAAGAAGCGCGTCGCGCTGATGACCGGATGTGCGCAGAAGGCGTTGAACACGGATATCAACGACGCAACCATCCGTCTGCTGACCCGTCTGGGGTGTGAGGTGGTGGTGGCCGAAGGTGCCGGGTGTTGCGGTGCCTTGACCCACCACATGGGAAAATCCGACGCAAGCCACAAGGCGGCTGCCGCCAATATCCGGTCCTGGACCGCTGAGATGGACGGGCAGGGTCTGGATGCGATCGTCATCAATACTTCGGGGTGCGGAACGACGGTCAAAGACTATGGTCACATGTTCCGCAATGATGCGCTGGCCGAGGACGCCGCGCGTGTTTCTGCGTTGGCGGTGGATGTCAGTGAATTGCTTGTGCAGCTGGATGTGCCGGAAGGCGATGATAAGGACATGACGGTCGCATACCATGCAGCCTGTTCGCTTCAGCATGGTCAAAAAATCAAGACATATCCGAAGGATCTGCTGAAACGGGCTGGGTTCAAAGTTGTCGAGCCCGCGGACAGTCACCTGTGTTGTGGCAGTGCTGGTACGTATAACCTGATGCAGCCAGAGATTTCAGGACAGCTTAAGAACCGCAAGGTTCGCACGCTTATGGCCAGTAACCCGGATGTTATTGCCGCAGGTAATATCGGGTGTATGATGCAAATCGGGTCGGCTACCGAAGTCCCGATTCTGCATACGGTCGAACTGTTGGATTGGGCGACCGGAGGCCCGTTACCGCGCGCCATGCAGCAGGACCGCAGGCCGGACCGTGAGGTGCCGATCTTAAGGTAGGCTTCTGATGCTGCGATACCGCAGTTGCTTAAAGAAACCGACCGCCAAGCAAGCGCCCTATTTTCGCCCCATGCGGCGCGTAGGAGGATACGTCTAAAGCAACGTCGGAGAACCGCTTGCGACACTGGATTAAGGCACTGACACTGGCGCTTTTGCCAATGACGGCGATGGCGCAGGACTCCAGGCTGAAAAGTCTGGATACGACCGATGCCGGTCGGGCTTGGATGGCAGTTGGTCGACTGGATATCGGTGGCGCAGGGTTTTGCACTGGCACTTTGATCTCGCCGACCCTTGTTCTGACGGCTGCGCATTGTCTGTTTGATAAAGTGACTGGCAAGCAGGTGGATTTGTCCACAGTCGAGTTTCTGGCGGCGTGGCGACTTGGACGTGCGTCCGCCTATCGGCCCGCGCGCAGGGCCGTGATACACCCCGAGTACAAGTACGGCGAAGATGACTCGTCGGCGCGTATCGGCAGTGACATCGCTCTGGTCGAGCTTTGGCAGCCTATTCGCAACACAACAGTTATTCCCTTTGAGACCGGCACCCGCCCCGCACGCGGAGAAGAAGTGGGCGTGGTCTCTTACGCGCAGGACCGCGCCGAAGCCCCGGCTCTGCAAGAGGTGTGCTCGGTCATGACCCGCAGGTCAGACGTCCTGGTCATGTCCTGCGACGTCGAGTTCGGGTCTTCTGGCGCGCCGGTCTTTTCCTTTGAGGGCGAGCGCCCCCGCATCGTGTCCGTCGTGGCCGCCAAGGCCGAGTTCAATGGGCAGCGCGTCGCTGTAGGTACGGCGGTTGATGAGTCAGTGACCCTTCTTCAACGCGAGCTATCCGCCGGGCGCGGGTTGATAGCCACAACCCCACAGGGCGCTGCGACCAACAATGTCGGTGCGCGGTTTATCAAGCCATGATCCGTTTAGTGATAGCCACCCTTTGCCTTGTAGGCCTTGCATCCGCATCCCTTGCGCAGAACTCGAAACGCAAGCTGACCAACCGACAGGATCTCTATGGCTGGGAGGCGGTCGGACGTCTGGACATCGGAAACCGGTCTTTTTGCACGGGAACCCTGATCGCGCCGGATCTGGTTTTGACGGCAGCGCATTGCGCGGTCGACCGTGCCACTGGAATTCCGTATGCGCCCGGGCACGTGACCTTTCGGGCCGGGCTGATCAAAGGAAAGGCTGTGGCTGATCGCCGGGTCGTCCAAATCGCGGTCCACCCCGATTACACCAACGACCCGAACCTTTCCCCGGCCACGGTTCGCGCTGATGTCGCGCTGATGCGCCTAGAACAATCAATCCCGAACACGGTGGCGTATCCGTTTGCGCTGTACAGTGGGCGCGTGACAAATGATGAGGTCAGCATCGCATCCTACGGGCGCGGCCGATCCGAGGCGATCACGCGCGAGCGGTCCTGCCAGATCCTCGAGCGTCGGCAAGGCTTGATCACCTTCAACTGTGACATCACGTTTGGGTCGTCGGGGTCGGCGTTGCTGGCCCGAAAAGGCACCCGGTGGCAGATTTTGTCTGTTGTTTCGGCCCTTGGAACAGATGGCCAAAGAAAAGTCGGCTATGGCATGGAGTTGGCGGGGATCGTATCGGAACTCAAGGCCGACATACGCAACGCAGCACCCAAGCCAAAGGCGTCTATTCGCCGATTGCAGGTTGGATCAGACAAGTCCAGCTCGGGCGCGAAATTCATCAGCTCTGGCGGGGGTTGAACTCAACCAAAACATTCCCATCTGATTTGTATCGGGTCGCCACAAACGGGGCCTGACCAATCAACCCGCCCGTCCGTTCGGAGGGCACAATCGTTCATCGCTCTGACATGAGGATACGACACATGCGTAGTTTTGATTTTGCACCGCTGCACCGCGCCACTATTGGTTTTGACCAGATCGCCGACATGATGGACCGCGTTCTGACCAACGATGTCGCGCAGCCCAGCTATCCCCCTTACAACATTGAGAAAACCGATGCCGATACCTATCGTATTTCGGTCGCTGTCGCCGGTTTCTCCGAGGCGGATCTTTCCGTCGAAGTGAAAGAGAATTCACTGGTCGTCGCTGGCAAGAAAGCCGACGAAGACAAAGGGCGCAGCTACCTGCACCGCGGTATTGCCACCCGCGCGTTCGAGCGTCGTTTCGCCCTTGCCGACCACGTCCGCGTGACCGGCGCCAGCCACGAGAACGGCATGCTGAACATCGACCTAAAGCGCGAGGTCCCCGAGGCCCTGAAACCGCGCCGGATCGAGATCTCTTCGGCCAACGCCATCGAGAAAGACGTGGTTGACGCCAAGGCCGTGAACTAAGGCCTGAGATAAATCGCGATAGTCCCGCCTCTCAGGACGATCGCAGACTGCACGCCCCGCGTTCCTCCAGACGCGGGGCGTTGTTTTTGTATTCCGGGGATGTTCGTTATGCGGAGATCTGAGGTTTGTTGGAATTTTTATGATCTCCGCTTTAAGGATCCTCATTCTGTGAGTTCGATGCCATTCGTCCTTAACCAATGGTCGAAGGCGACTACTATCTTTCCATCTTGAGATTCGAACTCTGACTGTGCGTCGCGAGAACCTGAGTATTGAGCTACGTCCAAAATTGGAGTGTCGGCATATAACCCACTCTCCATGTGCATGCGCACCTTTTCTAGCAGTAAATTATAATTTTGGGGTGTGTGAAGGAAATCACCCGACTTGTACCGCTTCCAGTTCTTTAGAATGATCGAACACAAGTGACTTTCGTTCTTTGCAAGTTCTGCATTCCCAAGCCAGTGCCCCATACCCTCGATATCAAATACGCGAGCGGCGGTTCCTTTGTCGCAGTTCTCCTGCTGCAGAACCCAAGACAGAACTATATCCTCATAGTCATAGTTCCATGTCATGACGACACGATGCCACGTATCGGGCGTCTGCTGGGATAACCAATCAATGGTTTTTTCAGGCTGCCCAGCCTCTAAGACCACGTAGTTTGGATCTTCCCAGTACTTAAAAAGTGCGTCCATCTTTTTCATGTTTTCAACTGTTCCTGTCTCACATTAGACTTCACCGTCCCTCAAGCTTCGCCAATAAAAATGCGTTTTTGGACAATTGTATGGCAGGCTTTTTCTAAGCCGAAAACGGCTGAAGGATGCGGTCAACATAGGCACAAAGCAGGAGCTACAATGCAAAGACCCCGCACACTTACGTGCGGGGTCCGCCAAGGTTTAGAAAGTGGTTTAATTCCCGGCTGAAACCGATCCGATCGACCAGAACATCGTCTCGCCCGAGGCATCGTCGACGCCGTCATTGTCGGTCATCACGAACGCCTCGCCCGAAGGCAGGATGGCCAGACCTTCGATCTTGTCCAGAACGTAGCCTCCGGTCGAGGTCAGGTCAGGCAACAGGTCGCGCACCTCTTCCTTGCTGACCACGGGCAGGTCGCCGCCCAGAGGGGCCGGGGTCATTTCGGACAGCGGGATGCGGTAGATTTTCTTGGTCACCGCGCGGTGGTCGTGCTGGTTGTCGCGTTCAATAACATAGACATGGTCACCGAAAGCCACGATTTCCGACAGGCCGACCCAGCCTGTGTCCGGGTCTGCTTTGGGATAGTGCACTGCACCCCATTCCTTGGTTTCAAGGTTGTAGGCTACCAGTTTCACGTGGTTTTCAGGGTCGTCCTTCCATTCGCGCTGAACGGCCATCCATAGGGTGTCGCCGACCTTGGTGATACCTTCAAAGCCAAAGCGTTTCTCGACCGCCATCAACTCGGCAGGCAGGCCGATCTCGCCTTTGCGGTTCTTGATCTTGCCCTCGGCGGAGACATGGTAGATCGCGTGTGGGATAACACGGTCGGTACGGCCCTCGGAGGCGACGTAGAAGCCACCCTTGCCGTCCAGCGTGATGCCCTCAAGGTCCAGCTTTTGCGCCGGGTTGCCGTCCTGACGGTGGATGCGGATCACGTCCACGATGCGGGCGGGCTGCTGGCTGGGGTCGATCTTGAAGATCGAGGGCTGGAAGCCATAAAAGCTGTCATTGACCGCGTAGATCATACCGTCCTCGTCTGCCACCAGACCGGACAGAGCGCCCCATCCGATCAGCTCATCCGCGCCTTCCGACGTCAGATGCGGGTAGGCGGCGGGGGCCTCTTGATATTCAAAGATCGAAACATGCGCGCGCGGGCCGCCATCTTCGATCAGGTCTTTTTCGTTGGCCGAGATCAGCAGGTTCCGCTCGGGGATCGCTACATAGCCTTCTGGGCCGACGCCTGAGGGTAGCAGTTGTTTCAGAACCGGGTTCGCCGGGTCGGTGGCGTCGTATACACCCACGACCGAGGCACGCTCGGCACCCACAAAGATCATCGGTGTGCCGCCGAAGGTGGCTGCGGTCACGCTTTCGGGCTCAACCCCTTTGCTGTCCGAGCGTTTGTCGGGGTAGTGGCCGATCTGGATGATGGCTTTCTCGAAATCGGTGCCGTTCTCGTAAACAACGGTGCCGTCTTTGTGGAAGATCGTCCAACCTCGCGAGCCACCTTCATAGTCGCCTTCGTTGGCGGTGGCAAAGTGGTTGTCGTCGATCCATTTCACCGCGTCAGGCTCGCGCAGGCGGCCCGGCTGGCTTTCGCTGAAGATCAGCGCGCCGCGCTCATCCGTGGCATCGATGCCCTCCAGATCCACGCTACCTGCCGAGAAATGGCTGATGACGGTGCCGTCTTTGGCAACAACCGCGATGTGGTTGTTTTCCTGCAGGGTAACGACGGTCTCACCAAGGCTGTTGATATCCACGAACTCCGGCTCGGGGTCGGTCGGAGCAACCTCGGCCAAGCCGGTTAGTGAGGCCATCTTCATGCCGGAACAATCCAGCGCACCGTCTTTCAGCGGTACCAGTGCCAGCTCACCTGCGGGCAGTTGCGGGATAATGCCGTCGTTCAGGTCTTCGTCGCGCTCATTCTCGATCGCTACGGCGACAAAGCTGGCATCAGGGGCGATGGCGACGCTGTCGGGCTGACCGCCCAGATCACAGGCACCGGTCTGTGTCTTGCCCGCGATATCGACGGAGATCAGCTTACCCGATGGGGCAGTATAGCTTTCCGAGGTGTTCACGCCAACAAAAGCGGTCGCGCCAACGATCCCAACGGATGTCGGTTCACCACCCACCTCCATCGCTCCCAGAGGCGCGGGTTTTGCGGGGTCGGTGATGTCGATCATGCCAATCACACCCAGCGGGCTGTCGGTGTAAACCAGCGTCATGCCATCTGCGGTAGCCGCGATGATCTCGGGCGAGGTCTCACGGTTGGTATCCGCGCCCTCGGCCATGTTCTTGACGACGGGGAAGGATGCAATTCGGTTGAAATTCATCTCTGCCATGGCCTGACCAGCTGTCAGGGCAAGGGCAGATGTCAGGCAGACAAAGCGCAATGACATCGGGTTCTATCCTCTCTCAGTTGGATGAAAGGGGGATGACCGCGGGTCATTGCAGGGATGTGACAGTTTGTTTGCAGTTTTGTGACAAACCAAAAGGTCCCGGTTTTTAAACCGGGACCAAAACGGATCAGACCGAGAGACAGACGTATTTCATCTCAAGATAGTCTTCCATTCCGTGGTGGCTGCCTTCGCGCCCGAGGCCGGATTGCTTAACGCCACCAAACGGTCCCAGCTCGGATGAGATAATGCCTGTGTTCACGCCGACGATGCCATATTCCAGCGCCTCGGCCACTTTGTAGACGCGGCTGAGATCCTTGGCGTAGAAATAGGAGGCGAGACCAAAGATCGTGTCATTAGCCATGGCGATCACGTCGTCTTCGTCCTCAAACTTGAAGAGCGGCGCAAGCGGACCAAAGGTTTCTTCCTGCGCGACTTTCATGTCTTGGGTGACGCCTGTTACGATGGTGGGCTGAAAGAACGTGCCGCCCAGATCATGGGGCAATCCACCGGTCAGAACGGACCCGCCCTTGGCTGTTGCGTCCTCAATGTGGTCCTGAACCTTGGCAACCGCCTTGGCATTGATCAGCGGGCCGGTTGTGACCCCGTCAGACAACCCATCACCGACCGAAAGCGCCTCGGTCGCGGCTTTCAGTTTTGCTGCGAAAGCATCGTAAACCCCCGCCTGAACATAGATGCGGTTTGCACAGACGCAGGTCTGACCGTTGTTGCGGAATTTGCACATCATTGCGCCTTCGACCGCGGCATCCAGATCGGCATCGTCGAACACGATGAACGGGGCATTGCCCCCCAGCTCCATCGAGCATTTCATGACCTGATCTGCCGCTTGTCGCAGCAGGATGCGACCAACCTGAGTTGACCCAGTGAAAGTCAGTTTGCGAACGCCGGGGTTTTCGCAGAATTCTTTGCCGATTTCGCTGGCATTCAAGGATGGCAGGACGTTGAAAACACCGGCCGGGATGCCCGCCTGATCGGCCAGAACAGCCAGTGCCAGTGCAGACAGCGGTGTTTCCTCGGACGGGCGGGCCACGAAGGCACATCCGGCAGCCAGCGCTGGTGCGGCCTTGCGGGTAATCATTGCGTTGGGAAAATTCCAAGGCGTGATCGAAGCAGCCACGCCGATCGGCTGCTTCAGGACTATGATCCGTTTGTCCCGCTGATGGCCCGGAATCGTCTCACCATAGACGCGCTTGGCCTCTTCGCCGAAGAACTCGATAAACGAGGCGCCATAGCCGATCTCTCCAATCGCCTCGGCCAGCGGTTTGCCCTGTTCTGCGGTCAGGATCTTGCCCAGGTCCTCGGCGTTTTCCATCATCAGATCAAACCAGCGGCGCAGGATCGCTGCACGTTCCTTGCCGGTCAGCTTGGCCCATTCTTTCTGCGCCGCTTCGGCCTGCGCAATCGCACCGGCAACCTGGGCGCGGCTCAGGTCTGCCACTTCGGCGACCACGTCACCGCGTGCCGGGTTGGTGACGGCAAAGGTGCCATTCTCACCCTCGACCCATTGCCCGCCGATATAGGCATTGGTCACCAGCAGGTCCGGGTTCTTGAGAATGGATTTCAGGTCGGTCGTTGCGTCCAGCATGGGTCAGGCTCCGGCAGGAATTGTATCTCGCGCACACAAACAGGTGGGGTGTGGAATGTCTATGTCCACTGTTCGCAGCAGATCAATCCAGATTTGATCATAAGCCACAACTTTGACGGGCAGATCGCGCCTATCTTTTTCAAGCAGAGTTTGCCACAGTTCTGGGGAATTTTGGGCTTCAGGGGATGTAAATACTCGTAACATTCCCTATGTTATTGGGTAATTGAATAAAAAAGGGGATAGTGCAGATGTCGAACCATCAATTTGACGCCTTGATTGAAGAAACGCAGACCAAAGTCCGCGAAAGCCAGTCGCAGATCGAAAGCCTGACCTCGCGGATTGACGCGGCACGAGCCAAGATCGGCACGGCCGAGGCGGATATCGACATCGAAAACGCCACGCTTGAGGACGTGCATGCCCATACCGAGGTGATGAACGCCAATATCGCCGAACTCATCATGGGTCTGGACGACGTCACCAACGCGTTTTCCAAGGATTTCGACGAGATGCGCTCGAAAACCGGGTGGGAGTCGTTTGTTGGAATCTTCGCCAAGGGCAAATCCGAGTCGATGCGGCAGGAACGCATGCGTACCGCCAATATCGATGACAAGCTGCAGGATCTGATCGCCAAATCCGACGTGATCGTGAAACTGTTGGAAGGGCAGCTGTCCGTGCTGGAAGAACAGCGCGTCAAGGTCGAGGAAAACCTGACCGGCACGCTGGACGACCGTGAGGCGACAGTGGCCGAATTGGAAGCCCTGCGCACTGAAATACAGGGCATGGATCCGACGATCATCACACTGGAAAACAAGATCAGCGTCGAACAGGACGCCGCCGCGCGTACCCAGTTAGAGACTGAATTGGCCGAACTGAACAAGCAATACAACGCCAAGGTTCAGGAAGAACAGGTCAAGCTGGCCAAATCGCAAACGCTGGAGCGCTATATCGAAAAGGGCAAGACCTGGGTCGATTCCCTACAGAACCAGGCGGCGACGCAGATGGTGCTGATCAACAAGCTGCAGACAGACACGCAACAACGCGTGGTGCTGTATGACGCCCTGACCAAATCGCTGAAAACCGCGCAGCAGCAGGACGTGGCCCACCGCATCAACGAGATCGGCGTGCAGACAGACCAAGAAGCGCAGACGGCAATGGCCGCCATCGGCACCGCGACCAATCAGAAAATGGCCGACATGCTTGAGGCGCATGAGGACCACATGGTCTTTGCCCGTGACGTGCTGGAGAAAAAGACCAAAGCGGATGAACGCTTTGCGCGGCGGTTTGCCTCGATTGTCGAGAAGCATGATAAGAACTTGTATGGCGGATAAGCAAAGGCTGGTTGCGACGAATGCCATTTTTCTTAGAGCAAGACAAAAGCAAGACATGGGTCGAACGAAACGGTGAGCTTGTTTGGGGTGCCATCGGGCTCGTTTTTCTCATCTTTTTTCTGACGATGATGGTGAATGGTTTCTACCTATTGTGCGGCGCTGGTGCTCTTGGTGCTATTTGGTCGACCTATCGGTTGGAGATGTTTCGCAGATCGCAGGGAATTAATAGCTTACCAACCAACGTCCATGGCGATGGAGGGCAGTCGCCCGGTCCGGATTTTGGTGGCTTTGGTGGTGGTGGTGCATGACTGACCCCACTAAAGATCATGTGGGACTAACCGACACCTTCGCCTCGCGCCGCTATTTCCGCAAATTCGAGGTGATCACCGTCCACCTTCTCCGCGTGGCCGCGACGATGGAGGCTGAGGGCGCGATCAGCAAGCAAGAGGTGCGGATCGTGTCGCGGTACCTGTCGGGGTTGCTCTACACGTTCCGGGCGCTTAGCATGAAATACCTGCTGGTCGGGCGCGATACGGGGCGGTTCTTTGGCAGCCTTGCCATGGACAAGCGCGACAGCGGGTTTCCGGTGGCGGCTGAATTGCTGACCATGGCTAATGATGCGCAGCAGGCGCAGGTGCATCTGGAGAATATGCCCTCGGTCGATGACCTGAAGACCGACATGGTGCGCACGATCATCGGGGATCAGGAAATCCCCACCAAGCTGCAATTCGCGCTGTCCCAACGGCTCTATTACGAGGAATTGCTGAAAGGGCAACTGTTCTGGGCCCGCAACGATCCCGAATGTCATTGGATCGGCAACGAAGGGGAAAGGCGCAAATTCCTGATCCACTGGGCGGTCTATGACAGCCAGATCAACCTGCCGGTCATCTACCTGATGCAGTTGGAGGATAGCGGCAAAACTGCCCTGCCCAAAGACCAGCGCCGCTGGCCCGCCGTGCAGGCACATCTTATGGCGCAGTCCTTGGGCGGGTTAAAGCTGGTGACGATTGCCAAGGGGTTCGATCAGGACTTCGACGACCTGCACCCGAAGCATTTGCGCCGCATCCATGTGGGGCCGATGTATTCCTCGGCCTACACTGAGCAATCCGGCCCGCTGCGGCAGGTGTTGGGCGACGCACAGGCACCGGTGGGGCAGGACTGGGCCTTGGCCTGGACCCTGGAGGAGCTAGAAAGCGAAGACGTGACCCAGGAACGTGCCGGGTGGTTTTCAACTGTCGACCGCGAGATATTCGCGTTGGACCCGTTCGGAGGACAAGGGGCCGAGACGGGGGCAACCCGGACCCAAAGGTCGATCATTCTGCCCCAACGCCCGTTTCAGGTTTTGGCCGAGCGCAACCCTCCGGGGTTCGCCGACGTGCGCAAGTTTGTGGTCAGCAAAACCGGGCAGGTTTTGAGGTATTGAGCAAAACAAAGGCGATTTTGAAATGAGTTTGACGTCAGACCAAATGGAATTGCGCGAAGACGATATTCGCAAGCACTATCCCGCTGCGACCGTCTTGCTGAACGGGTTCGAGCACGCGCCAAGGATTGCGAAACCGGTTGAAGCAGCGGTCGAGCGTTCACCCGGGGTATCGACGGGGCGGCGGTTTCGCTCGACAACGCCGGGCTTGGTGACACGTCGCACGGCACGCGCTGATGGGGTGCATCTGGTTGATCGGATTGAGGCATCGGACGAGGGGGATACGCTGGTTTCACCGTCGCAGGCGGTCACCCAGCAAGCCGTGCGTCGCGCGATTTCCATCGCCTTTGCTGTTGCCGAGGCTTATGCCGAGCAAACTCCGCTGGCCGACCTGAAACGGGCCAATCTGGCCGGAGATCTGCCAGCCGCGCGCAAGACCGAGTTCTCGGAACTGCTGACGGCTGAGGCTTTGATCACGTTGCATACATTCGGCAACGCATTGGCCTATTTGATGTCCTCGCATTTGGGCGAGACCACCGTCGATATCGGCGAAATCGAGGAGGTTCTGACCGACAATGGCCAACTTGCGCTGCACGGCGCGCTTTGGGAGCTTGACCAGATGCTGGCCAAACACGCGCCCGACGACACGCATCTGATCGCAGCCACCAGCGCCTATGCCGAGCAGTTGATGGACAAGACCGCCCTACGCGCGCAGTCCGCCGGTCGTCTGGTCCCGTTCCAGAATGCCGCCTGGCATATCGAGGCCGACGATCTGACGATCCGGGGGTTTGAACCGGCCTCAAAGGCGAAATCCACCACCCTGACGATGACGTTCAAGAAACCGAATGAGGTGGTGGGCAACCATATCGCCAAGTACCAGGCCATGAAGCTGGCCAAGATGCTGATGGCGTATGATTTCGACCGTCGTCTGAATCCGTTTGCCGAGCTTGGCGGGTTCATTTTTACCTTTATGGGCGACGGCAAACCGGGCACGGGCAAGACGACCCTGATCCAGATGATGGCGGGGCTGATCAACGACTATTGCCAAAACGCGGGCTACCCGTTCCGCTATCAGAACCTGAGCACTGAAAATATCGACAGCTATCAGGGCAAGTCTGGCCAGAACGCCAAGGCGTTTATTAATACGATCATCGACCCCTCGGTGATCGGCTTTGGCACCATCGACGATATAGACCAACTGGCGGGCAAGCGCGGCGACCGGCAGTCCAGCGCTGGGCAGTTGGAAATCACCGCCGTGCTGATGGAAAGCTTTGCCGGTGCCAACACCGTCGTGCGCGGCAACTGCACCTTTGGCATGTTCTCGAATTACCCCGAGAATGTGGACGACGCCCTGCGCCAACGGGCTGGCGCGCGGTTTCTGGTGGACGGGCCGCAAACGCGCGAGGATTACATCGACATCCTGCACCTGCTGATGGGCCGCAACCACGACATCCCGCTGGGCGAACACGAAGCCTATGCCGCGCAGGAGATCAAGAAGGCCGTCGCCGCCAGTTTCGAAAGCCACTCCCGCCCACATGAGGACGCGCTGCTGCAGGTCTATGACCGGGTGTCCGGTGAGATCGGGCAGATGGACACGATTGCCAAGCTTGGCACCTACCTCAAGGCGATCCAGCAGGCGGACGAGCGGTTTACGGGCCGCGCGATCAAGAACATCACCGACGCGGTCAAGGTCCGCGCGATGGACTTCGAACTGCCGGATGAGTGGATGGAGAACCCCGACCTGTTCCTGTTCCGCGACTACGACACAAAGAAGGCCATGATCGAGGACCTGCGCCAGCCGATCACGGTGGAGATGGTGATGCAAGAGATCAACCGCTACGCCGACAGCGAATTCCGCTATGCCGACAAGAGCGACGAGGTCGCCATCGAGGATGCCGTGCGTGAGATGGGCCGGATGGAAGAGGCCAAGCGACGGTATCTGGAGGGCAAGGGGTGACGGTTGCTCTGGTCTTGCAAACAAACTGTTTAGATCAGTTAGCTGAAATGCCTTCACGTTTTCTTGGTCGGTCGTTGTTACCGCATGTGATCACGCAGACTTTGAGCGTCAGAGCGCACACCGATGCGCTCTGTCAGTCAAAGGAGGCAACGACATGACATTAACACTCGCAATCACTGGTTTGGCCCTTGTTTTGGGTCTGATTCTGCCCTTGCGTTGGGGTGTATTCGGATTTTTGGCCGCCGTGGCGGTACTGTTTTTCACTCAGTTCGGCGTGAACGCAGGCAGCGGGTTCGAGGGGACCTCGTGGGAAGAGTCACTGATCCTTTTTGAAGGCAGCGTGGTGTCTTATATCGGGTTCAACCTGCAGATTACTGCGCGGGCGTTTGCGTTGCCGTTATTTATTCTGGCGGTTGTAGTTGTTGGTCGGTTCAGGAGGGCGCTGTAGATGAAGTGTTGCAGACGACAAAAACCAAAGGTTGGAAAATGACTCTATTCGGGTTTCTTGTTGGGCTGTGTATCTTATTTGTTTGCTTTGTCGCGCCTCGCTTTGTCTCAAAGAAGACAGGGCGCGCGTGGACGGGGGTGAAACGTTTCCTACTCGGAAGTGTTTTCGTGTTCGCCAGTTTATCTGTGCTTCAGGTTTTGTTTGATGCAATTAGCTTACGTCCTCTAGTTCCTGGCGACATAGTTATCTTATTCTTAGGGACTGCGATTTACTGGGCTCCCCTGCTACTTGTCCGAAACATACAACTCGGGCTTTCAGAGAGACGGTGGAGCAATGAAAAGGGTGAGGTCATGACGGCTGAGCAGACGAGCTGTGGAAGGATAGATTAAGACATGATCCGCCTCATCGAAAAAGGCCTGATGTTCGGAAACCTCGTCCACATCTCCAGCCCGGCCTTGGTCGAGCGGTATAACCGCGCGTTGCAGCATCTGGCTGATAAGACCACTCAGCTGACGGATTTTCATGTCGATATCTCGGGCTATTCCCCTGAGATCGGTCAGGAGTTGGACGATCCGCTCTACCTCAATCCCAATGGGGTCAACCGGCAGTTCATTCTGCTGACGACCGAGCAGAAACGCGCGCCGCTGCTGAACGTCAAATTCTCGACCTCGCGCGATATTTTGCGCGAATTCATCGAGATGAACGAGGCGCAACTGTTCGCCCTTACCGCCACGGATGCCGTTGCTGGAGAGCTGGTGAACTCGGTCTTCAAACTCACGACACCAGCCGAGCTGTTGAGTTTGCGAAAGATTGAGATTGAGGCGGACACCGTCGGCGGTACCCTCCGCAAAGCCGAGCAACTGGCGGGCATGGTCGAACGCTTCAAAACCGAAGAGGACGCCTGGTTTGACGACGTGCTGATCGCAAAGATGATCAAAACGGCGCAGGAAACGGGCGACGTGACCCGCAACCCGGTTCGCCTGCGCCACACAACGTTTGAACAGTGTAATTTCTGGACGGCGCATTTCGGCGGGCTCTATCTTTTTCCTGATCTGGATTACCCGGCCGCGATTTGTATGAGTGATCGGCCAGAAAAACTGCCGATCGACCATGTTTTTGACCTTTCGCAACGGCACCGAATTGCGGCCTTCCTGAACGACAACGGTCTGGTTGAAACGATCATTGAGGCGCGCGGTGTGAATTCGGCTGCCGTTCTACAGCAAAAGATGGATTTTCTGACCATCCATGCGGCGGCCGACGCGGGTGTCGATCTGACGGGGCTGGATCGCAGCGATATGCGGCGGCTGGCCCGCAACCATGCCGATCAACTGCCAGAGGCTTACCAGGGTCTTGCTGAATTGTTGCGCTGGGCAAGTGATGGCGGGCCGTGGCCGCGTATCACCTCGGATCATCCGGCTTATTTCTATACATTGCGTGCGGCGGATACACCGAACCGCGATTTGGTGAACATGCTTTTGGCCGAGCTTGCTCCGCTTGACCCGCGTCAGATGTTCATCTGCCACAAAGAGCTGTTTTACAGTACGTACAAAACCTGGTCAGACAGCAAGAAAGCTTATGTTGCCGACTTCCTTGCGTGTGAGTATCAGGTAGACAAAGCAGGTGCGCGCGCGGCTCTTTATGGTCATGAACCCGATATGAGCGGCGACCGGGTCAGCGACGACATTATCGCGCGCGTTGGTCCTTGGGGCGCGGTTGGGAGAAGTTAGATGTTTGTGGCACTGCGTTTTCTGGTTCCCTTACTGATCTTCCTGACCATTCTGTACGTCGGAGTGTCGCTCTATTCACGATGGGTGCGACGCGGTAAATTGATCGCGCATTGGGAAAAAAAAGGGCTGTCAGGGGACCGGGACGCTTTTGTCCGGCGCGGATTAGAAAAATATGATGGATCATTTCGCCGAAAACTGATCCTTGGGATTTACGTTGTGCCGCTGGGTCTGATCGCAATCCTGATTTATGTATCGAATTTCATGTGAGGGTTTCGCAAATGCGTTACGTCAAATGGGCCATCATCATTCTGTTTTGGGGCACGATAGCCTCGGTGCTGAACTATACGCTTCCGCAGCATGATGTGGTTCGGATTTCCGACACTTATGAAAAGCGGATTGACCCGGGTGAGAACAGCATTTTCTGGTCGGTTCATGATGTTGGAAGCGATGCGACGACACCGAACCGCGATGTGTTTTTCATTCAGACGCGCAAGACCAACGGTAAGGTCATGGTGTACCGAAATGAGGACACAGGTTGGGGTTGGCCGCCCTATTTCAAGCTGAACTCTTCGAACCTTCAGGCCGAGGCCGCAGATTTGAAGTCAACGACCGAGGCGCCGCGCTGGGTCGTGGTTCGTCACTATGGCTGGCGCAGTGAGTTTCTTTCGATTTTCCCGAACGCTGTCAAAATCTGGTCTGTCGACGATCCGAATGTGCGGATTATTCCGTGGTTCAACATCATTTTCCTTGTTGTTTTTGCGGCCTTGCTCTGGGCCATTTGGGTCCGCTGGCGTCGTTTCAGACAAGCACGAGTAGACCCGATGATCGAAAACGTTGAAGACGGGCTATACGCTGCGGGCGACGCGATCGAGGAAAGAGGCAGCAGATTCAAACAATGGCTGAGCAGTTGGAAATCCAAGTGACAACCATTGGGCTGTACTTGCCCGGATGTGGGTCAAATTGACGTTACGAATTCACCGGCGTGTTTAGCGCACGATAAATTCAGCATGTAGTGCACCCGCGGCTTTGATTGTTTTGAGAATATCGATCATGTCGCGGGGCGAAACACCCAAGGCGTTAAGGCCCGCAACCACTTCGGACAAAGTGGTAGCTTCGGGAATTTCGGCCAATCCTGTGCCCTCTTCTTCTTCGATGCCTGCGATTGTCCGGGGGACCACTACAGTTTCACCACGGGCAAACGGATTGGGTTGAACTGCGATCGGGGCTTCCTCGACGGTCAGGGTCAGATTGCCTTGCGAGACGGCGACACGGGAAATGCGAACCTCTTGCCCCATGACGATTGTCCCTGACCGCTGATCAACAACGACCCGAGCTTTGGTTTCCGGTTCGACAAGGATGTTCTCTATCCGCCGCAGGGCATGCGCCGTCGAGAGAGCCTCAGTAGCGGGGATGTTCAATTCTACAGTGCCCGAATCTCGCATGATCGCGACGGCTCGGTTGAATTCCGAATTGATCGCCGTCTCGATCCGTCCTGCGGTTGTAAAGTCCGGTTCACGCAGCGCGAGCCGCATTTGCGTCAGCGTCGAGAGATCAAAGTCGATTTCCCGCTCTACGCGTGCACCGGACGGAATCACCCCGGATGTGGGGACACCGCGCACGACCGAGGCGGCCTCACCTTCAGCGACAGCACCACCGGCCAAAACAGTGCCTTGGGCGACCGCGTAGATCTGTCCATCGGCTGCGTTCAGTGGCGTCATGATCAGGGTTCCGCCCAGCAGGCTGTTGGAATCCCCGATTGCAGACACGGTGACGTCGATCTGTCCACCTACTCTGGCGAATGGTGGCAAGCTCGCTGTTACCAAGACCGCAGCCACGTTTTTGGGCCGGAAATCTTCACCGGTGACGTTGACGCCCAGACGTTCGAGAATGTTGGACATGATCTCTTCGGTGAACGGAGAGTTCCTCAACCCGTCTCCCGTGCCGTTCAAGCCGACAACAAGGCCGTAGCCAACCAGATCGTTGCCCCGAACTCCGTCGAAATCCACCAGATCTTTCAAGCGGATCGCGCCGGCTGATGCCAAGCCGGGCAACAGGAACAAAAGAAATATCAAAGCTCTCATCGCAGGAAATTCACTAACGACAGGTTCGCATTGCGAACTGTGACAGAATACAGGCTTTCTAGCTGGAATTGCACGGTTTGAAGTTGTGCAGCCGTCTCGTATGGATCTGCTGCGATTAGCTTGTTTCGGCTGAATTCCAAGCTGGTGCGCCCGGCGCTATTTCGCGTGGCGGCCTGTTCAATCCGTGCCTCTGCTGCGCCGACCTGAGCGCGCAAGTTGACGGTTTCGTTCTGCGTGTTGGCCAATTGGACACCAAGATTTGTGAAAAGATCGGTTCGTTGATCACGCGGAAGGTTTAGACCGTTGTCCGATACCAACGCAGCAACTGCGATGTCGCGCAGGGCAGCCTTCAAAGTTGGGTCCGTCGCGGTCAACGGCACGGTGACGCGTTCATTTTCGGAAATCTGCATCGGTGAAAGCGTTGTGTCAGAGCCTTGATAAATCACCGCATCGAACCCGGTCGGATCGTTGAACCAGTTTTCTGCCGCCAACTGAATATCTGCTGTGGTTGTCAGGCCAGTCAGTTCAGCCTCCAAAGCGGTAAGCAGAGTATCTGTTGAAGGCAGAGGGGACACATCCGTTGCCGTACCGGAAAACAGACTGCGACCTCCGGCCCTGGAATTCAATGCGGACATAATCGTGTCCAGTTTGTTTCGGGCCTGAACAGACGCGTTTTCATGCGTGACCGTCTGGTTCGACGTGCCAAATGACAGTAGGGCTGCGGTAATCTCAATGACCGAGTCGTCAATCGTTGTCAGGCTGCGCTGCATGGCATCCGTGAATAAACCAGCCTCGGCGGTTGCAACCTGAAACGCATCCAGCCGAACCAAACTACGATCAAGATCCAGAAGATGAGAGTAATCCCCATCAAGGCGTCCGGACACGTCCTGCACCTTGCCCGTAGACATTTCGTACGACAAGGTTTCGATCTGGCCTTTGATCTCTGTCGCGCGGGTTTTCAAAGTCAGCCCTCTGGCGAGGTCTCCGATGGATGTCAGATTCATGCTCACAACCTCAACAACGTTTCCATAAGCTCATCCACCACCGAGATGAGACGTGCATTCGCGGCATAGATTTGCTCAATCTGCATCAGGCGCTGAAGCTCTTGATCCGTATCCACGCCTTGCTCCGCTTCGATTTTGGTCATTTCCACATGGGTGCTGTTGGCAAAGACGCGGCGCTGGTTGGCAGTGTGCGCGTCCGCACCGACCTTTGACAAAAGGGCTTCTGTCAGGTCGCTGGCGCGCATGTCTCCGGTGCCAAAGACTGACCCGGCAACCGGACGCGCCTGTTCCAGAACCGCTCCAAATGCCATGAGCTGTGCGGCACTACCCGCGTCCCCTGGCGTTGCTGCCCCGATGCCTGCGCGTAACTTCCAGCTTTGTCCGCCATTGTCCGGGTCGACGATGGCGTTCAGGCGAATGCGTGACGCCAGCCCTGCGGGTGCTGTTGCGTCGAACCGATTGCCTGCGTCTGTAAACAGGGCCGGGTCAGTCGGCAGAGCGCTCGGGTCCAGGCCAGGTGTCTCGAACCGTTCGATCAAGTCGCGAGCCACAGCATCCAAGTTTGTCTGAGCTTCGATCGCCAGCGAGTCTCGGATCTCGAACTGCGCGGCCAACGCCCCGCCTTTTATCTGAGCACTGTTCCCTTCCGTGCGAACAGGGTTGCCATTCAATTGCAGATCGGACAACAGACCATTGGCGACCGTCATATGAGGTTTCGTGTCACCGGTAGTGTTGAAGGAAAATTCAGCAGCCGCCCCTTCAAGCAAGATCAGGCCGCCGTTCGAATAAAGAGAAATCTGATCATTGGCGCGCGGAACAACGTTAACCGGAACCAGTTCGTTGACCTGGTCTATCAGTACCTGACGCTGATCCAGCAGCGCGCCAATCTCGCCGCCCGCGTATTTGACTGCCGGGATACGCGCGTTCAGTGCTTCGATATCTTTGAGCGTCTGGTTTAGTGCCTCTACGGACTTTCCGATTGCCCGATCCGCGCCCGAACGGACCTGTCGAAGACCCTCGGACGCTGCGTTCAGACTATCGGATAGATCACGCGCGGTGCGTGCAACCTGATCCAGTCTTTCCGACGAATCCGGAAGGCTGGTAGCCGTGATCAGGCTGGCCTCGAAATCAGAAAGGCGGCTAGAAATCGAAGTGGGGTCGTCGGCAGTGCCGACCAGCCTTTCCAGCATGTCATAAAAGTCGGATATCGTGGATTTCTGCGTCAGGTCCGCCTCGGCGGTGCGACGGTTCGCCGTAAGAACCGGGTCTTGGTGTCGAACAACTCCCATCGACTTCACACCGTGACCGGCGATTGTGTTGGTGGAAAGCTCAAGGCTTCGGCGCGCAAATCCGGGGGTAAGGGCATTTGCAATGTTGTCGGACACCACAGCAGCACCGCGGCTGGCCGCAGTTAACCCGCCGATGGCGTTGTTCAAGGCAGTCGACATATTCATGACACAGGTCCCTTTTCAGAAGTAACGTTCAAATCAGCGTTTGATATTCGTGGTTTCCTGCAGCATCTCGTCGACGGTCTGAATTACCTTGGCGCTTGAAGAGTACGCCCGCTGTGTCTGAATCATCGAGGTCAGTTCGGTCGCCACGTCCGTTGTGGATTCTTCGCGTGCAAAGGAAACCAGATCTCCGGTCGGACCTTCACCCGCGTTCCAAAGGAAAAATGTGCCGCTTTCACGCGATGGCGCATAGGTTTGACTGTCCAGCGCCGTTAGCCCGTTTGGGTTTGGTACATCCGCAAGCGGAATCTGGAACATCCTGCGGCTGACCCCGGTGTCATAGAAAGCATAGACATAGCCGTTTTCATCAACCTGAACGCTGGTCATTGTCCCGACCGCCGAGCCGTCGCGCGTAATCGAGACCGGCGCAAAAGTATCCGATAGCTGAGTGATGCCGTCCGCATCGCCGAGCTGGCCGAAATTCACTTCCATAGGGCCGCCCGCAACGTTTACGATAACGCTGCCGGTCGCCGGGTCATAGGCACCACCGGACACGGCTGTCACGCTGGCCAATGTACCGCCTGCCGTCCGGCTATCGGTAAACGTCAGCGTGTATTCCCCGATAATCGCGTTGCCCGAAGTCGAGTCGCGCAGGATCATTGTCCATTCATTGCTGGAGCCTGTAGCAGGAACAGTCGGAACCAGTTCGATATCTACGCTCTCAGACTTGCCCAAATTGTCGAAGTACTCGACAGACAAAGGCTGAGTATCACCGGGCGCGCCTGCATCTGTTGCCGTTGCGGGCAAGTTCATACGCAGGTTCATTTGCGTGGTTGGGGCACCGGATAGTTGATTGACGCTGAGTTGGATGGGTTCAAGTGCCGCAGGTGTATCGCGCGGCACAGACGGTATCGAACCATCAGGATTCGCGCGCCAGCCCAGCAGCACCAAACCAGACTCGGTGACAAGGTACCCTTCTTCGTTGGTGCGGAACGAACCTGTGGTGGTCAAAAGCATCTCATTCGAACCGCCAGCGATCTGAGAACTGGGTCGCACTGGCAGCATGCCGCGGCCTCTTACGGCCAGATCGGTTGAATTATTTGTCGTTACAAGTGAACCACGCTGATCGATCAGGCGCTGGCTGGTTGTCCTGACACCGCCTGCAGAATAGCTGCCGCCCTGTCCGGACGTGACCATTGAATGGAAATCCGTTTCAACCCGCTTGTACCCAAAAGTGGATGAGTTTGCGATATTGTCCGAAATCGTGGCTAGCCGGTTTGCATTGGCCTTAAGTGCGGCCACACCGGCGTTCAGCGAAGATGAAATTGTCATTGGCACGCCCTTCTGTTGCGTCAATCCTTGAAGCAACAGCTAACGCGCGGGCTCTTAACAGCGCGCTAACAGCTAAAATGCGCGCTATCCTTTTCGTCTAGGGATTGCGCAGGAAGATGATCTCAATCCTATTGTTTCGAACAGCCATTGGATTGTCATGGGCTAATTCACGGTCGGCGTGGCCAGCGACTCGATCCACCCTTGCAGGTAAAACCCCCTTGTTTTGCAGCATCTGCCGCACCTTTTGTGCACGTGAGGTCGACAGGTTCCAATTCGGGTTTTGCGCCAACACGACAGGTGTAGAACTGACATGTCCTTCAACAGCTATTTGGTTTGTCACAAGGTCCGAGGACCGCGCCACCAACAAAGCAAGCGCACGCGTCATGGATGTCGGAACATCGCTTTCTGATTCGAAAAGCGGCTGATCCTCGGTGTCGAATAGCTCTACCACCAGCCCTTCGTCGGTCACGCGCGTGACGATATGTTTCAGGACTTTGTCCGACACCATACTTTCGCCGGTGCGCCCCATAAGATGGGCCTCAAGGGTCGAGAATGCCTTGGTACTGTCACGCCCACCTTCGGTGTTGACGCCAATCGAGCCGCGCGCCTGACGCGCCGTGGTCGGACTGCGCTTACTGGCGCCAGAGCCGTCCATGACCAGTGTCTCCTCCGAGAACATATTGTTCCCACCAAAAGCGCCATCGCCGCCACCCGACGAAGGACTCAGAGGTATTGTTGGCGAGAAATAGTCCGCCAGCCCCTTGCGTTGTTTTTCTGTCGTTGCGTTCAACAGCCACATCAACATGAAGAACGCCATCATGGCCGTGACAAAGTCGGCATATGCGACTTTCCACGCGCCACCATGGTGGCCATCGCCACCGGACACACGTTTCTTCTTGATGATGATTGGCGCCGCATTGGTTTGCGCACCCATCTCCACCACCTTTTTCTATCACCCGACTACAGGCGTAGCCGTGCAGGTCTTAAGGTGGGCTTAACACTTAAAACTGTTCAGATTTCACCGCGGTGCCATGGGCCCGGCCCGTCGCAGGATCAGTTGCAGATGGTTGAAGCTGTTTTTGATCCCATCCGGTTCGGCCTTGCCAAAGAAGGCATCCAGGTCCTCATGCACACGCACGGCCTGATCCAGCAGCGGGTCGGCACCCTCGGAATACAGCCCCGCTTTGATCATCACCTCGGATTGTTCATAGCTGCCGACCAGTTTGCGGGTTTCGGCGATCATGCGGTTTTCCTCCTCGGACGCCGCGCCGGGCAGGCTGCGCGAGACCGATCGGCTGAGGTCGATCGCTGGAAAGCGCCCACGCTCGGCAATGTCGCGATTCAGCACGATATGCCCGTCCAGCACGCCGCGCAGGATGTCGGCCACGGGTTCATCCATATCCGATCCGGCCACCAGAACGCTGAACACGGCGGTGATGTCGCCCTGATCTGCAGTGCCGGGTCCCGCACGTTCGCACAGGCCGGCGATCAGAGGTGTCACGGACGGAGGGAAACCCCGCAGCGACGGGGCCTCTCCCATGGCGACGGCAATCTCGCGATGCGCTTCGGCAAATCGGGTCACCGAGTCGGCCAGGAACAGAACATTCAGCCCCTGATCGCGCAGATACTCGGCCACGGACATCGCCGACCACGCGCAGCGCCTGCGCGCCAGTGCTGACTGATCGGACGTGGCGGCCACCACAACCGACCGTTTCATCCCTTCCGCGCCCAAGGCATGTTCGACGAACTCATTCACCTCGCGCCCGCGTTCCCCGACCAAAGCGACGACAACGGCATCCGCCTGCATTGACTTGGTCAATGTGGCCAGCAGGGTCGATTTACCCACGCCTGACCCGGCGAACAGACCGATCCTCTGACCCTGAACCACAGGCAGCATGGTGTTGAGGATGGCCAGCCCGGTTTCCATCCGGTCGCCCAGCGGTTTGCGGGCCACGGCGGGGGGCGGGGCCTGCATGATGTCACGCTCTTCCGTGCCGGGCAGCAGGGGCTTGCCGTCCAGCGGTTTTCCGAATGGATCAACTACCCGCCCCAGCCAGTGCATTCCGGGCGCAAAGGCCGGGGTCTGATCCAGAATCACCCGATCCCCCAGACAGACGCCATCGGGTGCTGCCGTGGGCATCATGTGAATCAGATCCGATTCGACATGCAGCACCTCTCCGGCCAGATCCGGGCCGCTGCGTCGCCGCAAAGTCAGGTGGTCGCCGATCCGTGCTTTCCCCTCAAGCCCTTGAATTTCAATGACTCCGCGCGCCACGCCAGACACAAGACCCATATGCCGAACGGCAGACAGACGGTCGAATTCGCATTTCAGCAAGCTTGGGTCGAGATCGGACATCGTGGGTTCTCCAACGGGTTTCTGAAAACGGTTTCTAAAGGAATCGGGGTTAAGCCTTGATTGAAATTGATCGAGGGAGAAGCCCCGATGTTCTCTGACCTGAACGTCTTTAAAACAGCGTACGCAATGGCAACCCATGCCGGGCAACGGCAGGCTGTCATCGCGCGCAACATGGCCAATGCGGATACGCCGGGCTACCAGCCCCGCGACCTTGAGGGTTTTCAAAAAGCATTCGAAAAATCGGGGGGTGAGGTCGCGATGACCGCCACCCGCGCCGGGCATCTGAACGGTTCAAACGCTCCGCAGCCCTGGGCCGAGTATGAGGTCGCGCCCTCGGGCGATCCCAATGGCAACGGCATCTCGGTTGAGGAAGAGATGTTCAAGGCGGTTGAGGTCAAGCGTCAGCATGACCGCGCGCTGACCATCTACAAATCCTCGATGAACATCCTGCGCAGCAGTCTGGGCCGGGCGTAAGGGGGCCGAGAGATGAGTGATTTTTCCCATTCCCTTGCCGCTTCGACCAGTGCCCTGCGCGCGCAATCGGCGCGTCTGCGGCACGTGTCCGAGAATATCTCGAATGCTGACACACCGGGCTATCGTCGCAAAACCGTGCCGTTTGAAACCGTGCAGAAAGACGGGCGTGAGGTGGTGCAGACCGGACGGGTCAAGCTGGACCGCCGCGACGGTTCGCGCATTTACGATCCCGGCCATCCGATGGCGGATGAAACCGGCCATTATCGCGGCTCGAATGTCGATCTGATGATCGAGATCGCCGACGCCCGCGAGGCGCAGCGCAGCTACGAGGCCAATCTCAAGATGTTCGACCAGACACGGCAGATGTCGTCGAGCCTTATGGAACTTCTCAGAAAATAAAGGACACCAGAATGGATATCCGATCCCTGACCGCGGCACAGAACTATGCCGTTGCCCGGCCGGCCACGCAGGCCGATCCCGATCACGCTGGAATGGCGCAGGGGCTGCGCAGCACGTTTCAGGACTTCACCGCGACGCTGAAACAGTCTGAACAGATATCACAGGCGGCCATGACCGGGCAGGCCGATCCGCATGCGCTGGTTCAGGCGCTGGCACAGACCGAACTGGCTGTGGAAACCGCCGTGATCGTCCGCAACAAGGTGGTTGAGGCGTATCAGGAAATTCTGCGGATGCCGGTCTGACCTGATGCTGAGCGAAGGTCTCTTCTATGACATCGTGCGTCAGGCGCTTTGGGTCGCGGTTATCACCTCGGTCCCGATTCTGGCGGTGGCGCTGGTTTCGGGCCTGATCGTGGGCCTGTTCCAGGCGCTGACCTCGGTGCAGGAAATGACGCTGACCTTCGTGCCCAAACTAATCGCCATCGTCATCGTTTTCTGGATTTCCATGGGCTTCATGACCCAGACGCTGGTGACCTTTTTCACCACAACCCTCATCCCGCTGATCGCCGGAGGTCGCTGATGGATACCGCCTATACCACCCTGTCCCGCCAGTCGGGGCTGATGAATGAAATGCGGCTGGTGGCGAATAACATCGCCAATGCCAACACCACCGGCTACCGCGCGCAGGGCTTGGTGTTTTCCGAATTCGTGCGCGATATGCCGGGCAATCCGTCCCTGTCCATGGCACGGGCCGAGGTGCGCAATACATCGCTGCAACAGGGTCTGCTGACCGAGACCGGAGGGGATTTCGATTTCGCCATCGAGGGCGACGGTTTCTTCATGGTCGAGACACCCGGCGGCAATCGGCTGACCCGGGCAGGGGCGTTTTCCCCCAGTGCCGAAGGTGATCTGGTGACCATGGACGGGCACCGGGTGCTGGACGTTAACGGCGCGCCGGTTTTCATCCCACCGGACGCGTCCTCGATCGACGTAGGCAGCGACGGCACGCTCAGCATCGAAGGGCAGCTTTTGGGGCAGATCGGCATCTACCGGGTCGAAGACCCCAAGACGCTGGTGCGTGAGGGCAGCACCCAGTTCCGCGCCGAGGCTCAGATCGATCCGGTGGACAATCCGGTGGTTCTGCACCGGTTCCTCGAAGGCTCAAACGTGAACGCGGTGCATCAGGTCACCCGGCTGGTTGAAATTCAACGGGCCTATGAGCTGGGCCAAAGCTTTCTGGAAACCGAAGACGAACGTGTACGCGGGGCGCTGAAGGCGCTGATGCGGTGACTTTGGAACGGAGGATTTGAACATGCGGGCATTGAAAATAGCGGCGACGGGTATGACGGCGCAACAGATGCGGGTTGAGACAATCTCGAACAACCTCGCGAATATGAACACAACCGGATACAACGCGCGGCGGGCCGAGTTTGCCGATCTCCACTATCAGCAGATGGCACGCGCCGGGAGCATTAACGCCAACGACGGAACGGTTCTGCCGACGGGTATTCAACTGGGTTTGGGCGTGCGCCCCGCGGCTGTAACTGTGCAACTGGCGCAAGGCGCGATTTCGGCGACTGGTAATGATCTCGACATGGCAATCGAAGGCCGCGGATATCTTGAAGTCACACTGCCTAATGGTCAGTCGGGCTTTACCCGCGATGGCAGCCTGAAACGCTCGGCCGAAGGCCTGATCGTCACGTCGGACGGTTTTGCGGTGGCTCCGGAAATCACGATTCCAGACGATGCGCGCTCGATCTCGATCAACGCTTCGGGCGAGGTCTATGCTTACTTTGATGACGCGCCAGAGGGTCAGTTGCTAGGTGAGTTTACCCTTGCGAGCTTTTCAAACGCAAAGGGTCTGGAGGCGATCGGTAGCAATTTGTTCAAGGAAACCGAAGCGTCCGGCGCCCCTGTTGTTGGCACCCCGGGTGAAGATGGTTTGGGTACATTGCGACAAGGGTATCTTGAGGACAGCTCGGTTGATGCCGTTCGCGAAGTCACCGAATTGATTGAAGCCCAGCGGGGGTATGAGATGAACGCCAAAGTCATTTCAGCCGTCGATCAGATGATGGGCGCAACAACGCAGGTACGATGATGCGAGGCCTGATTGTCGCTTTGGCAGCCCTTAGTCCGCTTAGCGCACTTGCGGAAATCGTGGTGCCGGTTCGGACTATTCGCGCCAAGGAATTAATCGCGGCGCAAGATCTTGAGGTCAAAGATCAGGATGTCCCGGGTGCCATTTCCAGATTGGATCATCTGATCGGGCAGGAGGCGCGCATTGCCCTCTACCCCGGGCGACCCATCCGCAAGGAGGATGTCGGGCCTCCGGCAATTGTGGATCGCAATGACCTAGTCGTGCTGATCTTTGATCAGCATGCCCTGTCAATCACGGCCGAAGGTCGCGCATTGGGTCGGGGCGCTGTGGGCGACCGTATTCGCGTCATGAATTTGTCGTCGCGCACAACAGTCATGGGGTTCATCCGACCAGACGGACAAATTGAGGTTAAATGATGTCGGGATTTTCAAAATCACTCTTACTTGGCGTCCTGCTTCTGACGGCCTGCGGGCGGGTGGATCATTTGGGAAAACCGCCCAGTTTCACGCCCAATGAGGATTCCGCAGAGCAGGTCGCCATGCTTTGGCCGGGATTGCCGCTGCATACGCAACCCCAACGCGCCGTTGATCAAGCGTCCTTATGGAGCGGCGGCCAACACTCGTTGCTGGGGGATCAGCGGGCGATCAAGAAAGGTGACATCCTGACGGTCGTAATCGAATTGGACGAAAAGGCCGAAATTTCCAACGATACCAATCGCTCGCGCG
The DNA here is from genome assembly GCF_056533365.1 of Ruegeria sp. G5. Lineage (NCBI taxonomy): Bacteria > Pseudomonadati > Pseudomonadota > Alphaproteobacteria > Rhodobacterales > Roseobacteraceae > Ruegeria > Ruegeria sp. G5. The sequence goes on from NZ_JBQFOK010000010.1 coordinate 102,077, forward strand.
CTGGGTCAGAAAGCCTTGAGGTGCCGGGTTTGTTCGGCCTGCCTCAACGCGCGGCAGAACAATTGCCTGAAGGGGCATCTCTGGATGAAGCGGTGTCAATTGACTCGGCTTCGTCAAGCCGGGGAAGGGGTTCGGTCAAACGCAAAGAGAAACTGACGCTGCGTGTCGCGGCAACCGTTGTTGATGTCTTGCCGAACGGAGTGTTGTCGATTTCTGGGTCACAGGAATTGCGGGTCAATTTCGAGCTGCGCGAACTGCTGGTGGCAGGTTATGTGCGCCCTCAGGATATCTCGCGCCAGAATGAGATCACCTATGACAAGATCGCATCAGCACGTGTGTCTTACGGCGGTCGCGGGCAAATCACTGACGTTCAGCAGCCGCGCTACGGGCAGCAGGTTCTGGATACTCTTTTACCTTTTTGAGGCTGTATATTGATGAGAAAACTCCTCCCCTTTGTTTTGCTTTTGGTAGGCCTTGGTATCGGTATCGGCGCGGGTGTTGTTCTGTCCCCCAAAGGTGAAGCCCAAAAAACTGCAGATACCGAGGTCAAAGAAGCAGCGCTGAAGGACGACGCTGCAGACAAAAAAACAAAATCGCCGGGCAAAAAAGATAAGCCGGGTGAAATGGAATATCTCAAACTGACCAAGCAATTTGTGATCCCGATTGTTGAGGCGGATCGCATCGCGGGAATGGTCACAATGTCCCTGAGCCTTGAGGCCGACCCGAGCATCGCCGACCGTTTTTATACCCTTGAACCCAAGCTGAGAGACCGTTTCCTTCAGGTCCTGTTCGATCACGCCAATATGGGTGGGTTCGACGGGAACTTCACGCACTCGGACAATCTGGACACCTTGCGGCAGTCCTTGCTTGAGGTTGTGCAAAAGGATCTGGGCGACAGCGTTTCTGAAATTCTGATCACGAGTGTGAATCGACAAGACACCTAACAAGCAGTCAGGGTTTGGCCAGCATTGGCTAGGACGCTTTGTTGCGTGATCTCTGACGGCGCTCAGCAAGCTGTAGTCTCGACAGTTCGGCTACAGCTTGTTGGCGCCCAAATGCGTTCCGCAACTGGTCCAACGCGGCAAGCTTGCGGGCCTTGGCCCGTGCTAGGTCCATGTTCAACTGGCGGCGTGTCTTGGCCTCCCAACCGTTCCAAAGAACATCGGCGCCTGTCAGCAAATAGTCTTGGGTCTCTTCTGCACACGACTGCCTGACCAATGCGTTCAACTGCGCCAATTGTTGTTGAACTTTCGCCTCTGCGTCCAACACGGGCTTGAGATGTTGGAGCTCTTTTTGAAAAGTGGCTTCCGTCACGACCGCCAAATCTGAGACTTTAGATATCTTCATGCAATTTTGTCTTTCGCGCGTTTTCGCATGGCCTCTGCGAACCGAATGGCAGCGGCAACCGGTTGATAATGCTCTTGGGAAATCTCTTGCCCGATGTCGACACTGGCGTGCAGCGCCCGGGCTGTCGGAGGATCAGAATGGATAGGAACCCCAGCTTCCCCCGCGGTTGATCTGATCGTGGCTGCGACCGCATCGACACCCTTGGCCACACAAACCGGCGCGGAACCGGCCTTGCGTGACCATTTTAAAGCAACCGCAAAATGGGTGGGGTTCACGATAACAACATCTGCCGTCGGGACATCTGCCATCATTTGGTTTGATGCAATCTCTTGAGCGCGTTGGCGCCGTTGTTGTTTGACATGGGGATCACCCTCGGCATCCTTTGTTTCATCCTGGATTTCTTTGCGAGACATGCGGTTCTTTCGGATGTGTTCAGCATGTTGCCAAAGGTAATCAACTGCTCCGATCGCCAGAGCTATTGTAACCACGATGAACATGAAGCGGAACAACAGATCCATCATCAGCAGCAACGAGGTTTGGGCCGGGACAGCACTGGCAGAGAGGATCGCATCGAGATGGGCGCGGAGAAAAAGCGCCAAGCATGTGCCGTAGATCGCCAGCTTTACAAAGCTCTTGGCGAACTCGAATAATCCGCCTCGGCCAAATTTGTTTTTCGCATTTGACGGGATCGATATCCGCGACAGTTTGGGTTTCAGCTTTGAGGGGGCAAAGACTAACGCGCGCTGGGCAAGCAGGGCCAACACAACGGCCAAAGCTGGCACCACGAACATCGCCGAGATTGCGACCAGTGTGGTTTTGAGCATTCCACCAACCGGGCTGGCGGCGGGCCCTTCGACGACAAGGTCTGACAACGTGTCGGCCTGATCCAGGAAAACTACAAAAAGGGTGCCTATTTCTTGAACGCCAAATTGGCCCAACGCGAGAATGGCAACCAAAAACCCCGAATAAGCCGCGACCACGGATAAATCGTTGGACTTGGCTACCTCGCCCTTGTCACGCGCTTTTTGAAGCTTTTGCGGCGTTGGCTCGAACGACTTATCGGCATCGTCATCACCGGCACTCATTTGTCGGTTCCGATCGGGTCAACTATGAAATCGAACAAAGCATCTGACCACACGGCCAGAATCAAAGGGGTTCCCGCGAATAGTAAAAACAGACCGGCGAATGTGATTGCCGGAGCACCGACAAACGCGACCATCAACTGTGGCATCGCGCGATTGATCACACCAAGTGCCAGATTGTAGATGAGTGACGCGATCACGAAAGGCATCGACAGGCTAAAGGCCAGCCCAAAACTATGCGCGATGTTTCTAACACCCCATTGCGAGAGATCGGTTGCAGTTGGCGCCACTCCTGCCGGGAACACTTTGTAGCTAAGGATTAGGAATTCGGCGATACGAACGTGCAGGTCCAGAATTACTGCAACTGTCAGCCCCGCTAGGGTCAAAAGATACCCCATGGCTGGAACCGGATCTGCGGCAGCGCCCCCCAGGATTTGCGAAAGTGACGTTGCTTGCGCGGCGATGGACCCCGCGGTTTGAAGGGCCAAAACGAAAAGGCGCAGTCCCAGACCCAAGGCGGCACCGATGAGAACCTCAATGAATATCAAACGCGTCAACGGCAGCAATCCGGCGTCAGGCGTCAGATCCGGGACGGCCGGGGTGACGACGAGGGTGAATGCCAACGCGACAGAGAGCTTCACGCGTGTTGGAATACTCTTCTCGCCGAACGCAGGAAGCAAGGAGACCAAGGCTGAAACGCGCAAGAAAACGGCGAAGGCGTGCCAAATCTCATCGCCCAATCGGGGGAGGAGTTCGGGTGGCAGCGCAATCACGCAGGCACGGTTCCGACAAGCGCCGGACGCGCCTCGAGCCCGATTTCCTCGAACGACAGAACGGGGTTCGAAACACCTCGCGCCTGCATGATGGTACGTAGCAACCGGCGTCGTCTGGTTGATGTGACTACAGCCGGAAAAAGGCCATGGTCTGCCGATTGTGCAACGCTTTCGACAACGCCATCCGCCAGCTTGTTGAACAGATTGGGCGGCAATGCCACATCAAGACCCGTTGTTGGCGCGTCGATCTGGTAGGTGACAAAGGTGTCCTCCCATTCGGGGGCTAACTGGATGAGCGGGATTGAACCATCTTCACGCTTCATCTCGGCGATCAATTGGAAGCCAAGACGCTGTCTGACCAGCTCGCAGATCCCTTCGGGTTGTGTGGTTGTCAAACGGGCCTCGGCCACGCTTTCCAGGATCAAGGCCATATTTCTGATCGACACTTTTTCATCCAGCAGCAGGCGCAGAACGGCATGCAAGGTATCGATTGGGACCTTGTCTGGGATCAGTTCGTCCAGCAGTTTGCGGTTGGCCTCGGCCCGGATCGGGTCGCTCAACTTGGTCATCTCGGCCAAAAGGCGGCGCAGGGACTTGAGCGTCAGCAGGCGCGAGAAGTTCTGCTTGATGATTTCCAGCAAGTGTGTCGCCAGGATTTCAGGTGGTGACACGATGGTTGCCCCGCTCATTGCGGCGGTCTCTTGATCCTTGGGCAGGATCCAGCGGGCTGGTGCACCATAGACGGGCTCTGTCACGTCATTCCCTTCGGGGAGAAGGTCATGACCCTCCTGCACCAATGCCAGAACCAGATCGGGGTTCAACACGCCGCGTGCCTGCTCGACACCCTGTACTTTGACGACATAGGTTCCCATCGGCAAATCTGCGCGGTCGGTCAGCCGGATATCTGGCAGGATCAGCCCGAAGGTCGATGCAACATAGGTTCGCATATTGGCAATCCGGGCATCCAGTCCGGTGCCTGGATTCAGCACCATGCTGACAAGATCGGGCGCAAATTCCAGATGTACGTCGTCGAGATCCAGAATATCACCGATGGCTTGCGAAACTGGCGTTTCGTCCGTGGGATCGGGTGCGCTTGATGCGGTCTCTGCTGCTTGCTGATTGCGACGCACGCGATAGGCCGTATAGCCCAGAACCGCGGCACCCAGAATGAACGGCAGAAATGGCAAGCCGGGAACCAAAGCAAAAAGAACCATCAAAACCGCGACTGTGCCAAGCGCGGCTGGATGGCGGCCCAACTGCGAGAATAGAGCGCTATCGGTGGCACCCTGTGTACCGCCGCGCGCCAACAGGAGGGCCGATGCAATCGAAATGATCACGGCGGGTATCTGCGTGACCAGCCCGTCCCCAACCGTCAGGATAGCATAGGTTTCAAACGCCGCAGCAATAGGCATCCCGTGCACGACCACGCCCATGACAAGACCCATGACTAGGTTCAGAAGCGTAATCAGCAAACCGGCAACCGCGTCGCCCTTTACGAATTTCGAAGCCCCGTCGAGTGAGCCGAAGAAGGTTGTCTCTTGCTGTTCGCGCTCACGTCGTTCCTTGGCCTGCTGGTGATCAATCGCGCCCGCGGACATGTCGCTGTCGATCGCTAATTGCTTGCCGGGCATCCCATCCAGTGCAAAACGCGCGCCGACTTCGGCCATGCGCGCGGCCCCCTTTGTGATCACCATAAAATTGACGATCAAGAGAACGCCAAAAACCACGAGACCCAGAAAGATGCTGCCGCCCATGACGAAATTGGCAAAGCCTTCGATGACGTCACCGGCCGCGTTGGGGCCGGTGTGACCTTGCCCGATGATCAGCTTTGTCGAGGACACATTCAGTGACAGTCGCAGCATCAGCGAAGCTAGCAGGATCGTCGGGAACGAGGAAAAATCCAGTGGTCTTTCGACAAACAGGGTCAGAGTGAATATCAGGATCGCCAATGCGAACGAGGCTGCAAGCCCAACGTCCAGAACCCATGCGGGCATCGGCAGGATCATCATCACGATGACCGTCATCAGGGCGACGGCCAGCAACACGGTCGGGGAAAAGAGGGAACGGGCGTCGATCTGGGGCACGCGACTTTCCTAGTTGAACGGGATAAAGGCTTTGACGGTTCCTGTTGTCGGAACAAGAGAGCCAAGACCGGTGCTGCGGGGTTGTTCTATCGTTTGCGGGAACAAAGGAGCTGCTGCAGTGGTGAATGGATCATGCGTGACAGCGACTGGTGTGTCTGATTGATCAAGTTGCGCCAGGACGTTCCGAAACCGGGTCGTATACGCTTGTGCAAGGTGCGCGGTGCGAGAGTGATAGGCGCCTGCTGCTGCATCCCAAGAGCCCAATTCGGCATAGAGGTCTTTGACAAAGCGGGCCGCGTAGGCTGCGTTTTCATCGGGATCGAACATGGCGTCGATGGATCGGAAGGCCTTGCCGTGCCAGCGGTAATTGATTTGAAAACAACCAATATCAAAACTGCGCTTACCAGCTTTGAAGATTTTGAAAACGTATGATTTTGCTTCGAATTCTGAGGCGAACCAAAAACCCGCGCCCTCAACATTGATCGTCCAGGGCCAGGGTGAAAGCTTTCCGTCCAATGCACGGCCCGTTTCGACCCGGGATATCGCCCGCAGGACCTTAAGCGGAACACCTTCAGCCATTGCGGCGCGCTGGGCGGCCCGGTCGCAGATATCCGCCGTGCGCGCGTCAGACATTGCAGCGGCAGGTTGCGCCAGACTCAGCGCAACAAAGATCAGACCTGTAAGTGTTCGATTGGGCATTCTGCCGGTCCGGGATTCTGTGTGGTCCCGGTCAAACTAGCGGCAGCAGGGTTTACAGAGGGTTAGCGGCGGTTCAGTTCCGATCAATCCTGCGACCGAAAACGACGCTGGTATTGGTGCGTAGCACACCCGGGATCTTGGCCAACTCATCCACCAGAATATCCAGATCTTCTATCCGAGGCGCTTCGGCAGACAAAAGCAGATCGAAGTCGCCATTGATTGAGAGGCACCGTTTCACTTCGGGGTAGGCTTCAAGCCGTTTGATGATGCGGGTTGTTTCGTTCTGCTGGACTTCAAGCATGACGACAACCTGCACGCGCGGATCATCTTCTGATGTGTTCAGGACGACCGAATACCCCGCAATAGTGCCGGTTTCTTCCATCCGCTTGATCCGTTCATGCACCGTTGTGCGCGCCACGCCGAGTTTGGCAGCGATCTTTGTCGTTGAAGCCCGCGCGTTATGTTGCAAAGCGGCGATGATACGTCGGTCAAGTTGATCCATGCGCCAAGGTGTAAAGCAGATTTGGGATGGTCCTCAAGGCTTGTCAGGTTGATCTGCGCCCGCGTGTCTTTTCTGAATTTGCGGCCAAAGAAAGCCAACAGCAATCAGGCCCATTGCTGCAGCGACCGTCATCCAGATTGCGGCTTGGGTCGATCCTCCGTTTGTCATCAACCATCCGGCGAAAGGGTACAGAACCAGCCAGCATGCATGCGACAGCGTGAATTGAGCGGCAAACATAGCGGGTCTGTCCTCGGGGCGGGATGAGCGGGTCAACAATCGCCCTGCGGGTGTCAGGATAGCCGCATAGCCGAAACCAACACTGGCCCAGATCAGAATAAGAAACGGCAAGCTCGCCCAACCCGCGAAAAACAACAAAGCCCAAAGTGCCATGGAGAAGGTTCCAAATACCGCGCCTGTCAACATGACCCTGCGATCCCGGTACTTTTCCAAGAGCGCGGGCAAAGCGAGAGCGGCCGCCATGGACCCACCTCCATAAGCGGCCATGGCAATGGCAACTGCGCTTTCCGACAACCCCAGTTCGGCGCGAACGATCACGACGGTATTAACGATGACCATCGCGCTCAACGCGGCAGCGGTCCAGTTCAGCGCCAGTAGGCCCCGCAAGCGGGCCGTGGACAGATACAGACGAAGACCGCGCGTGGTGCGATCATAAACGCCCCGTTGCGTCGTTGGCTGCGGCGAAGGCAAGTAGACAGAAACCACCAGCAGGGCCGAGGCAATAAACCCAAAGCCGGTTCCCCAGAAAAGACTGTCGAAACTCATGATCGTCAGGAGTGCGGCGGCCAATGTGGGGCTGACGACACTTTCAATATCATAGGCCAATCGAGACAGGGAAAGCGCCTTTGTGTAATCTTGTTCGTTGGTCAAAATGTCAGGAATCGTGGCCTGAAACGCGGGTGTAAATCCGGCTGAGGCGGATTGCAGAAAAAAGATCAGCACATAGACCTGCCAGATTTCGGTTACGAATGGCAAGCAAACCGCAATGACCGCGCGCACCAGGTCCAGCGCCACCAGCATGCGCCGCCGGTCCAGGCGTTCGGCAAAGGCGGCAGCGATTGGCGCGATAACAACATATGCCACCATCTTGATTGTCAGGGCCGTTCCCAGAACCAACCCTGCGGCCTCTCCGGCCAGATCATAGGCCAGCAGACCCAGCGCAATGGTCGCCAGCCCGGTTCCGGTCAGCGCGACGACCTGTGCCGCAAGTAAATGGCGGTAAACGCGATTTTGCAGAACGCTGAGCATCTGCATGTCCTTTGCCGGGATCGATGTGCACCGGTTTTTGCGGTGTGTGCTGCATCGTAATTTTCCAGCCCAGGGGCGCATGGTCAAGAATTCCGCGCATATTGGCGCCATTCCCGAGATGGCGTTGAGTTTGCGGATCAAACCGCCTATCTCGGGGGCGATATCGCACAAAGGAAGACAGCGTTGGCGAACCACCTCTATAAAAACGACTTGCCGGATGGGCTGGATCTTGGCCCGGTTGTGGCCATCGACTGCGAAACCATGGGCTTGAACCCGCATCGCGACCGGCTGTGTGTCATTCAAATGTCAGGCGGTGACGGCAACAGCCACATCGTGCAGGTCGAAAAAGGCCAGACGCAGGCTCCAAATCTTTGCGCCATGCTTCAAAACCCTGATGTTTTGAAACTGTTTCACTTTGGCCGCTTCGATATCGCTGCGATGTACCATACGTTCGGTGCATTGGCTGCGCCGGTTTATTGTACAAAAATCGCCAGCCGTTTGGTTCGTACCTACACCGACCGACACGGGCTGAAGAACCTGTGCCAAGAACTGATTGGCGTCGATATCTCGAAGCAGCAGCAGATGAGCGATTGGGGTGCAGAAACCCTGACAGAAGCACAACTGGATTATGCTGCGTCCGACGTTTTGTACTTGCATCAGCTACGCGAGGCGCTGGACGGCCGTCTGGCCCGCGAGGGTCGGACCGAAATGGCTCAGGCGTGTTTTGACTTCTTGCCGATGCGTGCGAAACTTGACCTCGCCGGTTGGCCCGAAACGGATATTTTTGCGCACTCATGACCGATACCGAAGCATTTCTGAGAACAGCCCGACAGGTTGTCACGGATGAGGCCCGCGCGCTGGACGCCCTGGCCGAAAGCCTGGACGAACATTTCGCCGAGGCCGTGCAACTGATCCTGCAAGCCACCGGACGTATCATCATCAGTGGCATCGGTAAGTCAGGCCATATCGGACACAAGATCGCCGCCACTTTGGCCAGCACCGGCACACCTGCCTATTTCGTGCACCCTGCCGAGGCGAGCCACGGTGATCTGGGGATGGTGTCCAAGGGTGATGTCGTGCTTGCGATCTCGAACTCGGGTGAGGCACCGGAACTGGCCAACCTGCTGGCCTTTACAAGACGTTTTGGTATTCCGTTGATCGGCCTGTCCAGCAAACCAGAAAGCACGCTGATGAAACAGGCAGATGTGCACCTGTTGATCCCCTCAATGGGAGAGGCCTGCGGCTTTGGCATGGTTCCTTCGATCTCGACCACGTTGACTCTGGCCATGGGGGATGCACTGGCGATTGCGCTGATGAAGTATCGCGATTTCAAACCAGAAGATTTCCGTGCCTTTCATCCTGGCGGAAAGCTGGGCGCGCGGCTGAGTACAGTGCGCGATCTGATGCATACAGGCTCTGCTCTGCCATTGCTTGCGTCCGATGTCGCGATGAGCGATGCCCTGATTGAAATCAGTCAGAAGGGGTTCGGTGTAGCGGGTGTCCTGGACAGCCAAAATCGGTTGACCGGGATCATAACGGACGGTGACTTGCGTCGGCATATGGATGGTTTGCTGTCAAAATCTGCGCAACAGGTCATGACTGAAAGCCCCTCGACCATCGGCCCCGATGCCCTGGCAGAAGAGGCCGTGGCTGTCATGAACGACCGCAAGATCACGTCCTTATTCGTGGTTTCACCAGAAGCGGATGGAGTGGTCGAAGGATTGCTGCACATTCATGATTGCCTGCGCGTCGGGCTGGGGTAGGAGGGGACAGATTGGACAGCCACTCCAGAATGGTGCAATTCCTGAAGGTCTTGTTGCCTTTGGCGGCCATTGTCTTGCTGTCCACTGTTTTCTTGTTCTCCCGCAGTATCGAAACCAATGTCACCGTGCCGTTCACGCAGCGTGATATCGAAGAGCGTCTTGCCGATCAGGTTGTGACGCGCCCGAACTATCGTGGCACGACACGCAAAGGCGAAGAGGTCCAGATCGAGGCGACCCAAGCCACGCAGGGCACCGAAAACTCGGTTCCGACCGCCTCTGAATTCCGAGGTCGGCTGGGTCTGTCCGGAGGCGGGGTCATAACGCTGGATTCCAATTCGGGTATGATCCGACCCGACAAGAACACTGCTACTTTTATCGGTGATGTCCTGATTACGTCGACAGACGGGATTCAGGTGACGACGGACAGATTGAATACGGCGCTTGATGAAATTCGCGGAGATACGCCCGGTCAGGTACAGGGCACCGGAATTATCGGCGATTTCTCTGCCGGGCGAATGACCTTTGGTACGGAAAAAAAGGATGGCCCGGTCCATATTATTTTTACAGACGGCGTGAAGCTGATATACGAGCCTGAAAGAGCAGAAAGATAACCTGTGTTCGATTTTCGATTTGCCATTGCTGGCCTTGCCTTGTTGACCAGCCCGATATCTGCGGTTGCGCAGGAAGCTCAGGTCGCGTTCGGGGCGGTCAAAGCCGACCCTAGCCTGCCGGTTGAGGTGACCTCGGAGTCGTTGAACGTAAATCAGGAAAACGGCTCGGCTGAGTTTATCGGAAATGTTATCGTCATCCAGGGCGAAATGCGACTGACGGCGGGGCGCGTCCTGGTCATATACAACTCAGATCGCTCGGGGATCGAACGTATGGAGGCGACCGAAGACGTTGTTCTGGTCAGCCCACCTGATGCGGCCGAAGGCGACTGGGCCGAATACACGATCGATTCGGGCGAAATTGAAATGCGCGGTAATGTGTTGCTGACGCAGGGACCCAGTACGATCAGCGGAGACCAGATGAATGCCAACCTGACCACAGGTACGGCAACCGTCAGCGGAAACGTTAAAACCATTTTGCAACAGGGTGCCAACTGATGGCGTCCGCTAACCTGACACTTACCGAAGGCAGTTCAGGTCTCAAGATCGAGAAGTTGCGCAAATCCTACCGGAAAAAGACGGTGATCCGCGATGTGTCGATGACTTTGGGACGTTCCGAAGTCGTCGCACTGCTGGGGCCAAACGGGTCGGGTAAAACGACGACCTTTTACTCGGTCGCAGGGCTTGTGTTTCCTGAAGCGGGAACCGTGACAATCGACGGGCAGGTCGTGACGACGTTGCCAATGTATCGCCGTGCGCGCCTTGGGATCGGTTACCTGCCGCAGGAAATGTCTATTTTCCGAGGTATGAGCGTTGAGGATAATATCTCTGCCGTTCTCGATATCACGGTCAATCACGCGCATCGGCGCAAGGAACGACTGGAAGAACTGCTGTCGGATTTCTCGATCGAGCATCTGCGCCGCGCGCCGGCGTTGGCCTTGTCGGGTGGTGAGCGCAGGCGTGTGGAAATTGCGCGCTGTCTGGCAGCCGATCCGAAATATCTTTTGCTGGATGAACCATTTGCCGGGGTGGACCCGATCAGTGTGGGCGATATCCGGCATCTGGTTGCAGACCTCAAAAAGCGCGGTATCGGCGTGTTGATCACTGACCATAACGTGCGGGAAACACTGGAAATTGTTGATCGCGCTTACATTTTGCACGATGGGCAGGTTCTGATGTCCGGGACCCCTGACGAAGTGGTTGAAAACGAGAACGTACGCCGCGTCTACCTGGGCGAAAACTTCCGTATTTCATAAGGTTGCGCGGCATTGCGCTGATCGAATGGCGGAAATTGCGTATATACACGCCTGTTTTTATTGACTCTTCCGCCGTCTCTTGCCTCAATTGGGTTATGGCATTTCTTCGGTTCCAGTCTGGATCACGATGCCCCTTCGTTGAAGGGACCCCCTTTGGGCAATCGCGGAACATGCCGATATCCCCCACCCGATAAAAACAAGCGCGTCGTTTCTGCGGCGTCAGAATGGGTGTGAATTGTGAAGGAGATCACATGCGTTACCAAATAACCGGAAAACAGATCGACATCGGTGAAGCACTTCAGACCCACGTGCAGACCGAACTTGGCGAGGTGGTGGGCAAATACGCCCAGCGACCAACTGATGCCAACGTCGTCTTTTCCCGTTCTGCGCATGAATATGTGTGCGAGACCACCGTGCATCTTTCCACCGGTCTGACGGCCCAGGCCAAAGCCCATGCAATCGAGATTTACGCAGCATTTGAGGCCTGCTGCGACAAAATGGAAACACAATTGCGCCGATATAAACGCCGTTTGAAGGATCACCATAAGGATCGGGTTGAGCCGGTTGAACTCTTTGGAGCTTCCTCTTATATCCTCGCCTCTGACGAATCTGAGTCGGCTGATGAGCCTGAAACTTTGCAGCCGATGATCGTGGCTGAGATGGAAACCAAGATCCCATCCTTGAGTGTTGGTGAAGCCGTTATGCAGATGGAACTTGCTGGTGCTCCGGTGCTGGTATTCCGGAATGAGAACAAGGACGGATTGAACGTCGTTTACCGTCGGGATGACGGAAACATCGGCTGGATCGATCCGTAACAGGCAAGATTAGTAAGGCACGCCCCCGCGATTGTGGGGGCCTTGCCATGGAGCATGATCATGGAGCTTTCGAGCATTCTGAAGCCCGAAGCAGTGCGTGTATTGTCGGCGGCTTCCAGTAAGAAGCGGCTGTTTCAGGAAATCGCCGATGTTGCGGCTGGTACGCTGGGGCTGGAGTCTCAGGTCGTGGTCGACAGTTTGCTCGAGCGTGAGAGCCTGGGCCCGACCGGTGTTGGACATGGTGTGGCGTTGCCGCATGCACGTATGACTGAGCTTGAAGCTGTGTCCGGTGTATTTGTCATGTTGGAAAAACCGATCGATTTCGGTTCGGTTGACCGGCAGCCCGTTGATATCGCATTTGCGTTGTTCGCGCCCGAAGAAGCAGGTGTAGATCACCTGAAAGCGCTTGCCCTTGTGTCACGGACGCTGCGCGACACGTCCGTATGCGCCAAGCTGCGCGCAAACCCTGATCCGGTTAAGCTGTATGCGATCCTGACAGAAGCTCAGTCAATGCAAGCCGCTTAAATCATTGTTAATAATAAAAAAGCCCCCGAGAAACGGGGGCTTTTTCTTTTGGATCAGGTGGTCAACCACCAGTTCCCATCTCCAGTGTCCACCAGATTTTTCCACCGGTTTCCTGATGCCATGCAAACCCCATCTGGGTTGCTTGGGGATCAAGGATAACAGACCTTGGGCCGGGCTCTTGCATCCAGGCCGCCAGGGTTTCCGTCTCGGTTTCAAAAGTTTCCGAGATCGCTTCGCCGAGGAAAGTGCCAAAATACCCGACACGCGCTGCGCGGTCGATTGGCGAAGACCCGTCCGAACCAAAGTGCCAGGGCCGGTTCTGGCGCGCCATATCCTTTGAATGGGTCGCCGCCGCCGCATTCAGCTGGGCGTTCAGTTGAACTGGTTGCAGACCAGAGGCCTGACGCAGTGCGTTAACCGAATCAAGCATGCGAAACTGCAGTTTTTCCGGGTTCCCGCGAATCTTGTAAACGCTGGGCAGGGGGCGACCATCGGATCCATAGGTCGGGGTGCTGCTTGGGGTACATGCTGCCAACGCAACAAAGCAAAGAAACAGTAGGGAAATAATACGCGTCATGGTCGACCTGATATTTGAGTTATCCTACGCAATAACGCGCCCAACCGGCTTGGGCAAACCTGCAATGGCTGATTCTCGCGTGATTTTGCCGGTTTGGTTTGCGAATGACGTATTCTGGCAATAAAATACGTCAGATTTTCAAGTTTGGTTTACAAAAGGACCACAGGACATGGTCAAGAAACGCATTCATACTTCATCGCGGCGCGGGTTTTTGGCTGGTGCCTCGGCCTTTCTGGCCACGCCTGCCATCGCTCAGTACATTCCTGGCGATCCGTTGCGCCCGGCTCCAGAGCCCGAACCGGAGGTACGTCGCAACATTTCGGGATTCCGTGCTCTGAATTGGCAGCCTTACTTCGACAACACCAATAACGGCGCCATTTTGGTCGATACGGTGTCGCGGGCGCTGCATTATTGGTCAGAAGATCAAAGAGTGTACAAACTCTATCCTTCATCGGTTCCGCTGACCGAAGAATTGACACGTCGCGGCCGCACCAGTGTGATCCGAAAAGTTGAAGGACCAAGCTGGGCGCCCACGCCGTCGATGAAAAAGCGCAACCCGGAATGGCCGGACTACATCCCTCCGGGGCCGGATAACCCATTGGGAACACACGCTTTATATCTAAGCTGGAAATACTACAGAATTCACGGAACACACGATACACGCAAAATCGGACGCAGGTCATCCAACGGATGCATCGGTCTTTTCAACGAAGATATTGCCGAGTTGTTTTCAATGGCGAAAGTTGGCACGCAAGTGTTGCTTATTTGACGACATTTTCGCGCGCGAACCCGCTTGCTAAGCAAGTTCCATTTGCATTCCAGTCGGATAGCTGGTTAGAAAAAAACACGAGGTAAGTCTTGGGTGTGCGGTTTCGCTAATTGGAACCGTGCGTATTCTGGAGGTTAATATGAAGAAACTCGTTCTCGCCGCTGCGCTGACTGCTGCTGCTTCGACCGCTTATGCTGGCAACCTGGAAGAGCCGGTTGTTGAGGCACCTGTTGTTGTCGAAGAAACACAAGGTTCGTCGCAAGGCATCATCCTGCCGCTGATCCTGCTGGTCGTAGTTGCCGCAGCTGTTGCAGCAGGCTAATTCTTCGCGAATTATCCAATGAAAAAGGCGGTGGAGTTTTCCACCGCCTTTTTTCATGCCTGAATGTTCAGATGGGTGACTAGTCCAGCCATCCCTTCAGATTGTCTTCGATGACTTTCCCCAATGCCGCGATGTGAGAATCATCGTCATTGAGGCAGGGGATATAGGTAAAGCTTTCACCGCCAGCTTCTTCAAAGCTCTCTTTGATCTCTTCGTTGATCTCTTCGAGTGTTTCGATGCAGTCGGCAGAGAACGCGGGCGCAATGACGGCGATGTTCTTTTTGCCCTGACGTGCCAGTTCGGCCACATGATCTACCGTGTACGGCTTTAACCACTCTTCAGGGCCGAACCTCGACTGGAAGGTTGAGACCAGTTGAGTGTCGTCCCATCCCAACCGTTCCTTCAACAGTCGCGTCGTCTTTGCGCATTGGCAATGGTACGGGTCACCCTGCTGCAAATAACGGTCCGGCATTCCGTGATAGGAACAGACCAGTATGTCCGGCTTTGTGCTCAGCTCGGCATAAGCCCGTTCAACAGATCCCGCGAGGGCGTCGATATAGGCAGGCTCGTCGAAATAGGCTGGTACTGTGCGGCTTGCAGGTTGCCACGTTTCCTCCATCAGTGCGCGGAAGAATTGGTCATTGGCTGTGGCCGTCGTGGCTCCTGCGTATTGGGGGTACAGCGGGAAGAACAGGATGCGGTTACACCCGGCAGCGACCATTTCACGTACTTTGGATTTCGTCGACGGATTCCCGTAGCGCATGCAGAAATCAACCATCACCTGATCGCCATAGCGCGCTTGCATCGCGTCACGCATTTTGGCCGTTTGATCTTTGGTGATCGTCATCAGCGGGCTTTCGCCTTTGTCATGGTTCCAGATCGACTTATACGCCTCGCCCGAGCTGAAAGGGCGTTTGGTCAGAATAATGCCCTGCAGAATGGGCTGCCATTTCCATTTTGGGTAATCGATGACGCGCTGGTCTGACAAAAACTCGTTCAGGTACCGGCGCATGGGCCAGTAGCTATAGTCATCTGGTGTACCGAGGTTGGCCAGCAAGATGCCGACGCGGCCCATTTTGACCTTTGGATGGTCCGCAGGGGCATGAACAGGGCGGGTGGCGTCAAACATGTTGTCTTTCCTGAAAATCGGTCGTTCGGGGCTGAGATAAACGGAATTGCTCTTTCGTCAATCGGACAGTTTGCCTTCTTTCGTTCCAAGCGCCTCTGCAAGGCGGGTTTGGGCTGATCCGGGCCGTAGCGGTTTTTGCTGACTGTCATCCGGGGACCAGCCGGTCAGGCAGATCAATTCATAGGTGGCGGCCAGACGTCCCTGAGGGGTTGTGAAATGGTCGGCGTAAATTTGCTGCGCACGGTCAAATACCGCGCGTCGCGTTAGATGTTTGACGCGGTCTGTCAGGCTGTTAGTTTCACCCATCGCCCGCAAATCGTGGATCAGATGGTATATGTCGCGGTATTCGGCCGTAAGGCGCGCTGTATCGGCGACGGGCAGGGCCAGACCGGCGCGCTGTAGCAGCCCGCCTAGGTCGCGCAGTTCCGCCATTGGTGCAATGCGGGGGCTCAGCCCGCCGGTTACCTCTATCTCAGCCTGCCCGAGGGCGGCGCGCAGCTCATGCAGGGTTTCTCCACCCAGACAGACCACCAGCAAAAGCCCGTCGGGTCTCAACGCGCGGTGACACTGTATCAGTTGTCCGACCGGGTCATTGGCCCAGTGCAGGGCCATGGCGTGAACCACCAGATCATGAGCGCCGGGTGTCAGGTCCAGCACCTCGTTATCGGCAATCAGGTCTGCATCGGGCAATACGTCCCGCCAGATTTGCGCAAAGGGTGTGATGATCGCCGGGGCCGTAAAGGATTTGTTAACCATGGAGAGCCGATCCTGCACCTCGTCCACAGCAGCGTGGTGCAGAAACAAGGTATCGTCCTGCGCGCGGGCACGGTGCCGGGTCAAAGCCCTGCGATCAAACAGAGAGGGTGCGTTGGACTCAGGCAGTTTCATAGGGCGCAACTATCGCATCTGGCCGCGAATTCAAACCGCAGTTCAGATGATCTATCCACCCCGTTGCATGGCGTGTGGGGCGTTGACGGAATCGGACTTTGGCTTGTGCGGTACGTGTTGGCGCGAAACGCCCTTTATCGGTGGGACGGTATGCGACAGTTGCGGTGTTGCCCTGCCAGGTGAGGCCGATGGCCACCGTATCGAGTGTGATGATTGCATGAAAACCCAGCGCCCCTGGCAGGCCGGGCGCGCCGCGTTGCTTTATGAAGGAAAGGCGCGTTCGCTTATTTTGGCCCTGAAACATGGCGACAGGCCCGAGCTGGCGCGACCTGCCAGCGGGTGGATGGCACAGGCAGGCCGGGATTTGTTTCATAAGGATTTGCTGTTGGCTCCGGTACCTTTGCATTGGTCACGCCTGCTAAAGCGGCGATACAATCAATCTGCACTGCTGGCGCAGCATCTTGGGCTGCTAACGGGGCTGGACGTATGCCCTGATCTGCTAACGCGCCAGAGAAAAACCCCTGTTTTAGATGGGAAAACGGCGGCGGAACGGACCCAGACGCTGGAACAAGCTATCGCGGCCCACCCAAAGCGGAAGCATCGGATGCAGGGTCGCGATGTGTTGGTGGTTGATGACGTGATGACCTCGGGGGCGACTTTGGCTGCCTGCGCCCGTGCCTGTAAAGATGCAGGTGCAAATCATATTTTCGTGTTGACCCTAGCGCGCGTTGCTAAGGATGCATAATTCGCCCAAGAATATGTAAAACCCAAGGGACGAACTATGAAACCGGTAGAAATCTATACCTCGCCGCTCTGCGGCTTTTGCCACGCGGCCAAACGTCTGCTGAAACAGAAGGGCGTCGAGTTCAAAGAGGTCGACGTGTTCATGCACCCCAAGCGCAAGCCCGAGATGATTAAACGTGCCGGTGGCAAGCGTACCGTGCCGCAGATTTTCATCGGCTCGCAGCACGTGGGCGGCTGTGATGAGCTGTATGAGCTGGATCGTCAGGGCAAACTGGATCGCCTTCTGGCTGCCTGATGAAAACGGCGCTGCTGCAGATCACCTCTTCGGATGATCCGGTTGAAAACCTCAACATGGTGTGCGACCTGCTGGCAGATGCGGCCGGGCAGGGTGCGAAATTCGTTCTGACGCCAGAGGTCACCAACTGCGTTTCAACAAGCTCCACGCGTCAGCGTGAGGTTCTGCAGCACGAAGAAAACGATAAGACGCTGGCGGGGCTGCGTGAGCAGGCCGCCTCATTAGGGATATGGCTGCTGATCGGGTCTTTGGCGGTAAAGACGCATGACGCTGACGGTCGATTCGCCAACCGCAGTTTTATGATCGACCCGCAAGGCGAGATCGTCGCGCGATACGACAAGATCCACATGTTTGACGTGCAGGTCTCGGAAACCGAGACATTCCGCGAATCAAAGAACTATCGCCCGGGCGATACTGCCGTCATCGCCGAAACCGATTTCGGAAAGGTGGGCCTGACAATCTGCTACGATATCCGTTTTCCTCATCTGTTTGCCGCATTGGCACAGGCGGGCGCACGGGTTCTGACTGTTCCGGCCGCCTTCTCGCCGGTGACGGGTGCCGCGCATTGGGAATCGCTGTTGCGGGCACGGGCAATCGAAACCGGCTGTTGGGTTCTGGCACCTGCGCAGACGGGTGAGCACCCTAAAACGCGCGGGAAAACACGTGTAACCCATGGCCACAGCCTTGTGGTCGCCCCGTGGGGAGAGGTCGTAATCGACGCAGGGACCGATCCAGGCATTCACATTTTCGATTTGGATGATAGTTCTGTGACAGAGGCGCGCCATCGCGTGCCTTCCCTGACGCACCTGCGCCCATTTAGTGGGCCCTGACCCAGAATCGGACCATGACCGACGATCAGAATGCCCTTGCGGTCACGCTATTCAGCGAGATCCTGACCGCCGACCAGCTATTGCGCAACCGGCTAAGCCGAGTGCTGCCTAAGGGCATGGAAATCTCACATTTTTCGGTCTTGAACCATTTAGTTTACGTCGGTGACGAGCGCACACCGGCGCAGCTTGCCAGCACATTTCATGTCACGCGCGGTGCCATGACGAATACTTTGGCCAAGCTGGAATGGGCGGGATACATTCACATTCGGCCCGATTGGGATGATGCCCGCCGTAAGATGGTCGCCATCAGCCCCGCAGGCCGCCGCGCGCGGGATCAGGCAATTTCATCAATCAGCCCCCTGATCAACCGCGTGGTTGGAGAGTTGGGTCTGGACCGCGTCCGCAGCACGTTGCCCGTGCTGCGGGATTTGCGTCTGCAGTTGGAAGGTGAAAAGCCCTAAGCCGGTTTCACACTCGCCGTTACATAATTCACGCTCAGATCCCGGTCCGAGATCGACCAGCTCCACAGAATTGGGTTGAACACGAACCCCTTGCGATCCACCGGGTCCAGCCCGGCTTGGCGCAGCAGGTCGAACAGCTCATCCGGGGTGATGAATTTGTTCCACTCATGTGTGCCGCGCGGTAGCCAGCGCATAACGACCTCGGCCCCGAAAATGGCCATGGCATAGGATTTCGGGTTGCGGTTGATGGTGGAGCAGACCTGCAACCCGCCGGGTTTCAGCAACTGTTGCGTCGCGGTGAGATAACCAAGGGGGTCGGCTACGTGTTCGACGACCTCCATATTCAGCACCACGTGGAATTGTTCGCCTGCGGCTGCCATGTCTTCGGCAGTGGTGTGGCGATAGTCTATTTCCAGCCCTGATTGTTCGGCATGGATTCGGGCAACGGGCAGGTTGCGCTCAGCGGCGTCGGCTCCGACGACATCGGCACCAAGGCGGGCCATCGGTTCGCTCAGCAGCCCTCCACCACAGCCTATATCCAGCAGGCGCAGCCCCTCGAACGGTTTTGGGGTGGTCAGATCACGGTCAAATTCACCTGCAATCTGTTGTGTGATATAATCCAGACGGCACGGATTGAGCATGTGCAGAGGCTTGAATTTCCCGTGAGGATCCCACCATTCAGCGGCCATCGCCTCAAATTTTGCGATCTCGGACGGGTCTACCGTGTTCGGATGCGCTTGCATTCCTGTCTCCGTGTGCTCTTTTACGTTTAAGGACTATATAGGGCCATAATGGACAAGTACCCGGACCAAAAGCGCGCAGTTCAATATCTGTACCCGCCGATCGACCCGTTCGATCAGCGCATGGTGGATGTGGGCGATGGGCATCGTATTTATATGGAACAATGCGGCAATCCCGATGGGTTGCCGGTGGTGGTTCTGCACGGAGGTCCGGGTGGCGGCTGTAGCCCTGCCATGCGTCGGTATTTTGATCCACGTGTGTTCCGGGTGATTCTTTTTGATCAGCGCGGCTGCGGACGATCGCGGCCCCATGCTTCGGTCGCGGACAATACAACCTGGCATCTGGTCGACGACATTGAACGGCTGCGGGTGCTGCTGGATATCGACGATTGGACCGTATTTGGTGGCAGTTGGGGGGCGACGCTGGCCCTCATCTACGCGCAAGCGCATCCCGATCGCGTTAATCGGCTGGTGCTTCGCGGTGTCTTTCTGGCAACGCAGGCCGAGCTGGATTGGTTCTACGGGGGCGGCGCAGGGCGGTTCTGGCCAGAACAATGGGCGAAATTCACTGCCCTGCTGTCCGAGGGTGATTTGTCGGATACGATCCGGGCCTACAACAAACGGCTGTTTTCAGGGGATCGGGCGACCGAGATTCTGTATGCGCGGGCGTGGTCCAGCTGGGAAAACGCCTTGGCCTCGATCCACTCGCACGGATCCACAGGCGAAAGCCCCGGGGAATACGCGCGGGCTTTTGCGCGGCTCGAGAATCACTATTTCATAAATGGCGCGTTTCTTGAGAAGGATGGGCAAATTCTGGATCAGATGGACCGGATCGCTCATATCCCCGGCCATATCGTGCAGGGGCGCTATGACATGATCTGCCCGCCTCAGGCTGCATGGTCTCTGGCCGAGCGTTGGCCGAATGCAGACCTCAAGATGGTCCGTCAGGCAGGCCATGCGTTGTCCGAGCCCGGCATCAGCGCTGAACTGGTCCGCATAATGGATCGGGTTGCCGAGGGCGCGACATGACCCGGATCGACCGACGCGCGCTATTTGCATCAGGTGCCGCCGCGGCTTTGCTGGCGGCGACTGGGGCTTCGCTGGCGGATACGCCAAAGAAGGGCGGCACGCTCAGACTGGCCGTGCCACGCGACGACAGTTTAGAGCAGGTGGCCCGTGGTGCGGTGTTTGATAACCTCACCGAAATTGCACCCGATGGAACTCTGCGCGGTGAACTTGCCTCTGGTTGGCAGACTGATTCTGACGCGCGGGTCTGGCGGTTTGATTTGTGCAAAGATGTGACCTTCCATGATGGTGCCGCGCTGCATGTGGAAGACGTGGTGTCGGTGCTGCACGAATTCGGAAAGGCCGAGGCCCTTGCCGAGGACGCAGTTCGGCTGGAACTGACTGAAGCCAATGCAGGCTTGCCCTTCATGCTGGCAGATACCCGTTTCGTCATAACCCGTTCGGGTCAAGGCGTGACGCCCTTGAACATGGCCAATGGCACCGGCTGCTATAGGGTCGAGCGCGCTGAAGATGGTCGCAATTTCCTGGGCCGAAAAGTGGCCGGTCACTACAAGGACGGCACTGCAGGTTGGGCCGACGCTGTCGAAGTCATCGTGATCCCGGACACGCGCGTCCGGGCTGAGGCCTTGCGCGATGGTTATGTGGATGTGGCCGCTTTGCCCGACGGGGACGATCTGAAAGACCAGCGCGGTCTTCGCTATTACCCAAGTCAGGATGATATGGCGCTGGCTGTAGCTGGGCATGTCGGGATGCCGCGCCAGATCGGCAGTAATCGCGTACTGGACGATGGGCGTATCGCCGAACGGTGGTGGTTGGCGTAAATCCGATCACGATTTTCGCCGGGGGTTGCAGACTCGGGAAACCCTGCGTATATGCGGTTGCAACAGCGGCGCGTTGGACTTCTGGTTCAAGGCTCCACCGGAAAATACGACGGGCCGCGCGCCCGTTTTTTTGTGCCCGATTGAAGGGTAGAGACCCGAATGACAAACGACCTGATAGCCAAAGCTGCCATTGACCGGCGACTGGCCGAGATCATCACCCCCGTGATCGAAGATCTGGGGTATGAGCTTGTGCGCATCCGTTTGATGAGCGGCAAGCAGACCACGCTGCAGATCATGGCCGACAAACCCGATGGGGGCATCGAAGTCGATGACTGCGCCGAGATTTCCAACGCCGTCAGCGCCACGTTAGATGTCGAAGACCCGATTCTTGACGCCTATACGCTTGAGGTTTCCAGCCCCGGCATCGACCGCCCTCTGACCCGTCTCAAGGATTTTGAGACGTTCGAGGGTTATGAGGCCAAGATCGAGACCGCCGAACTGATCGACGGCCGTCGCCGCTTCAAAGGCGAGTTGGCCGGGATCGAAGGGGATGAGGTTCTGATCAACATCCCCGAGGGGTCCGAGACGATCACCATCGGTCTGCAATTCGACTGGCTGAGCGACGCCAAGCTGGTCCTGACCGATGATCTGATCAAGGAAATGCTGCGCCAGCGCAAAGACGCCGGTGCTCTGAACGAAAACGCTTTCGACGAGATTGAGACCGAAGGGTCCGAAGAGGAGACGAACTGATGGCAATCACCTCAGCCAACCAGCTGGAGCTGCTGCAGACCGCCGAGGCCGTGGCCCGCGAAAAGATGATCGACCCCGGTCTGGTTGTCGAAGCGATGGAGGAATCGCTCGCCCGCGCCGCCAAGAGCCGCTACGGGGCCGAGATGGACATCCGCGTGTCCATCGACCGCAAGACCGGCAAGGCGACCTTTACCCGCGTGCGTACCGTGGTCGAGGATGACGAGCTTGAGAACTATCAGGCCGAGTTCACCGTCGAGCAGGCCAAACAGTATATGGAAAACCCCGAGGTCGGTGATGTCTTCGTGGAAGAAGTCCCGCCGGTTGAAATGGGCCGTATTGCCGCTCAGTCCGCCAAGCAGGTGATCCTTCAGAAGGTGCGCGAAGCGGAACGTGACCGTCAGTACGAAGAGTTCAAGGATCGCGCAGGCACCATCATCAACGGTGCGGTCAAACGCGAAGAGTTTGGCAATGTCATCGTCGATCTGGGCGGTGCCGAGGCTGTTCTGCGCCGCAACGACAAGATCGGTCGCGAAAGCTATCGCCCGAATGACCGCGTGCGCGCTTACATCAAGGAAGTGCGCCGCGAAGTGCGTGGCCACCAGATCTTCCTGTCGCGTACTGCGCCGGAATTCATGGCCGAGCTATTCAAGATGGAAGTGCCGGAAATCTATGATGGCATCATCGAGGTCAAAGCCGTGGCCCGTGACCCCGGCTCGCGCGCCAAGATTGCCGTGATCTCGTATGATGGTTCGATCGACCCTGTGGGTGCTTGCGTTGGTATGCGCGGCAGCCGTGTGCAGGCCGTTGTGAACGAACTGCAGGGCGAAAAGATCGACATCATCCCGTGGAACGAAGATCAGCCAACCTTCCTGGTGAACGCGCTGCAGCCCGCCGAGGTCTCCAAGGTGGTTTTGGACGAAGAAGCCGGCAAGATCGAAGTTGTGGTGCCTGAGGAGCAGCTCTCGCTGGCAATCGGTCGTCGTGGTCAGAACGTGCGCCTGGCCAGCCAGCTGACCAATCTGGACATCGACATCATGACCGAAGCCGAAGAATCGGCGCGTCGTCAGAAAGAATTCGAAGCCCGTACCCAGCTGTTCATGGAAACGCTGGATCTGGACGAGTTCTTTGCCCAGCTGCTGGTGTCCGAAGGCTTCACCAACCTCGAAGAGGTCGCCTATGTCGAGATTGACGAACTGCTGGTGATCGACGGCGTTGACGAAGGCACTGCGCAGGAACTGCAAACCCGTGCCCGCGAATTCCTGGAAGCACAAGCCAAAGCGGCGCTGGATGCAGCCCGTGCATTGGGTGCCGAGGACAGCCTTATTGAATTCGAGGGCCTCACACCCCAGAT
This sequence comes from Ruegeria sp. G5, assembly GCF_056533365.1. Classification (NCBI taxonomy): domain Bacteria; kingdom Pseudomonadati; phylum Pseudomonadota; class Alphaproteobacteria; order Rhodobacterales; family Roseobacteraceae; genus Ruegeria; species Ruegeria sp. G5. Next base: position 125,500 of record NZ_JBQFOK010000010.1, read on the forward strand.
GGTAGAGGCGCTGGCCAAGGATGACGTGAAGACTCTGGAAGACTTCGCAACCTGTGCCGACTGGGAACTGGCCGGTGGCTGGACCACGGTCGACGGCGAGCGCATCAAGGATGACGGTGTGCTTGAGCCTTTCGGCGTAACGCTGGAAGAAGCGCAGGATCTGGTTATGACCGCCCGTATCATGCTGGGCTGGGTCGATCCGGCCGAGCTTGAACAGGCAGAAGAAGACGGCGACGTCGAAGAGGAGGCCGAGGCCTGATCTCAGGGCCTCGGGGTGGCGTGAATGGGTCGCGGTGGCGTCCATAAGGATCGGTCGGAAGGCCCCGAGCGCAAGTGCATCGCCACGGGCGAGGTTCAGCCCAAATACGGGCTGATCCGCTTTGTGATGGGGCCGGACGGTCAGGTCTTTCCCGATGTTGCGGCGAAACTGCCGGGGCGCGGGGTCTATGTGGCGGCGGATCGCGCCGCGCTGGACAAGGCCGTTGGCAAGAAACTGTTCTCTCGCGGGTTCAAGGCGCAGGTCAGCGCGTCAAAGGACCTGACAGACGAGGTTGAAAAGCAAGTCGCGCGGCGGGTGATCGAGCTGATCAGCCTGGCGCGCAAATCCGGTGACGCGGTTGCCGGGTATGAAAAGGTCAAGACGTGGCTGGACCGGGAAGAGGCCCAGGTACTGATTCAGGCCTCTGATGGATCGGGGCGCGGCAAGTCGAAACTCAGCACGCCGCACTTCGGAAAATACATCGGTTGGCTGACGGCGGACGAGTTAGGGGCGGCATTTGGGCGCCAAACCGTGATTCATGCGGCGCTGGCCTCTGGCGGACTCGCCAAACGTGTTGTAGAGGAAGCGCAGCGCCTGCGTGGCTTGCGCGAAACGGATGACGGCGGCAGGGGCCGCGCGGAAGGGTAAGAAGCTTTATGAGCGATAATGACGGCAAAAAGACATTAGGTCTTCGTGGCGGGGCACGCCCCGGAAATGTGAAACAGAGTTTCAGCCACGGACGCACCAAAAATGTCGTGGTGGAAACCAAGCGCAAACGCGTGGTGGTCCCCAAGCCGGGTGCCAGCAAGCCGGGTGGCGGAGCTGCGCCTTCGGGTGATCCGTCGCGCCGCCCAGCCGGGATCTCCGACGCGGAAATGGCGCGCCGGATGAAAGCTTTGCAGGCCGCCAAGGCCCGCGAGGCCGAAGAGGCTGCGGCCCGTGAGGCCGAAGAAAAAGCGCGCGAAGAAGAGCGCGCCCGCCGTCGTGCGGAACAGGAAGCCAAGGAACGCGAGCAGCGCGAAGCTGAAGAACGCGCCCGCGCCAAGGCAGAAGAGGAAGAGCGTAAACGCAAAGAGGCGGAAGAAGCCGCCAAACGCGCTGCCGCTGCACCTCCACCCGAAGAACCCAAGGCTGCCCGTGCTCCGGCCAGCAAACCCGCGCCCGCCGCAGCCCCGCGCAAGCAGGACCGTGAGCGTGAGCAGCGCGGTCGTGGCAAAGGTCGTGATGACAACCGTCGTTCGGGCAAACTAACACTGGGTCAGGCCACAGGTGGCGAGGGCAATCGCCAGCGTTCGATGGCGTCGATGAAGCGCAAGCAAGAGCGCGCGCGCCAGAAAGCGATGGGCGGCCCGGTCGAACGGGAAAAGGTGATCCGCGACGTACAGCTGCCCGAGGCGATCATGGTCTCGGAGCTGGCCAACCGTATGGCCGAGCGTGTGGCTGACGTTGTCAAATCGTTGATGCAGATGGGCATGATGGTTACGCAGAACCAGACCATCGACGCTGACACCGCTGAACTGATTATCGAAGAATTCGGGCACAAGGTCACTCGTGTATCCGATTCGGATGTTGAAGACGTCATCAAGGAAGTCGAAGACAGCGATGATGATCTGCAGCCGCGTCCGCCGGTCATCACCATCATGGGTCACGTTGACCACGGCAAAACCTCGCTGCTGGATGCAATCCGCGACGCGCGCGTTGTGGCTGGTGAGGCTGGTGGCATTACCCAGCATATCGGCGCCTATCAGGTGAAAACCGATGGCGGCACCACGCTGACCTTCCTGGACACGCCCGGCCACGCGGCGTTTACGTCGATGCGGTCGCGCGGTGCTCAGGTCACGGATATCGTTGTTCTTGTTGTTGCGGCTGACGACGCCGTGATGCCGCAGACGATCGAGGCGATCAACCACGCGAAAGCGGCCGAAGTGCCGATGATCGTGGCGATCAACAAGGTCGACAAACCCGATGCGAATCCGGACAAGGTGCGCACTGATCTGCTGCAGCACGAAGTCATCGTCGAGAAAATGTCGGGTGAGGTTCAGGATGTCGAAGTCTCTGCCATCACCGGTCAGGGTCTGGACGAGCTGCTGGAAGCCATCGCGCTGCAGGCCGAAATTCTGGAACTGAAAGCCAACCCCGACCGCGCCGCCCAAGGTGCCGTGATCGAGGCGCAACTGGATGTGGGCCGTGGTCCTGTGGCCACCGTTCTGGTTCAGAACGGCACGCTGCGCCAAGGCGATATCTTTGTTGTGGGTGAGCAATACGGTAAGGTCCGTGCGCTGATCAACGACAAGGGCGACCGCGTCAAAGAAGCTGGCCCCTCGGTTCCGGTCGAGGTTCTGGGCCTGAACGGCACGCCCGAAGCGGGTGACGTTCTGAACGTCACCGAGACCGAAGCGCAGGCCCGTGAAATCGCCGCCTATCGTGAACAAGCCGCCAAGGACAAACGCGCCGCCGCCGGTGCCGCGACCACCCTTGAGCAGCTGATGCAGAAGGCCAAAGAAGACGAAAACGTCACCGAGCTGCCGATTCTGATGAAAGCGGACGTACAAGGTTCGGCCGAAGCCATCGTTCAGGCGATGGAAAAGATCGGAAACGATGAGGTACGCGTGCGTGTCCTGCACTCGGGCGTGGGTGCGATCACCGAAACCGACGTGGGTCTGGCCGAAGCCTCCGGCGCGCCGATCTTCGGCTTCAACGTCCGTGCCAACGCTTCGGCGCGGAACACTGCGAACCAGAAGGGTGTCGAGATCCGCTATTACTCGGTGATCTACGATCTGGTGGACGACGTGAAAGCGGCAGCCTCGGGCCTGCTGAGCGCCGAGATCCGCGAAAAGTTCATCGGTTACGCCGAGATCCGCGAAGTCTTCAAGGTCACCGGCGTCGGCAAGGTCGCTGGCTGTCTGATCACCGAAGGTGTGGCGCGTCGCTCTGCCGGTGTCCGCCTGCTGCGCGACAACGTGGTGATCCACGAAGGCACGCTGAAAACGCTCAAACGCTTCAAGGACGAAGTGGCTGAGGTTCAGTCGGGTCAGGAATGCGGTATGGCGTTCGAAAACTACGACGATATCCGTGCTGGTGACGTGATCGAAATCTTCGAACGCGAAGAGGTTACACGGACACTGGACTGATCCGGTAGCTTGCAGAAATCAACAATCAGCGGTCCTTTGGGGCCGCTGTTTTTTTGTGGGATCGCGCAGATAATTCGTCTGTTTTTTTGGTTTTATTAGGGACGTACGCAGCGCAAAGCCCCAAAAAGTTGTTTGCTCGAAGGCAGATGAAACTGACCATGTGTTAAACGCAAGGTACAAAGTAGCCTTCAACATATAGGCGTTGGAAGCATAGCTCTGATTTGTTACTCGTTTTGGTTGAGGGAACGCGCAACAGGTAGTTGCTGGGAAGCGATCGGTTGGCGTCTCTGGTTTGATAAACTTGGAGATTCAATCGATGCGTATTTTGGCGGTGCTTTGTATTTTCATCACGCTGTTGGCTGGACCATCCGCGGCGCATGAGCGGTTCGCTTTGGTGATTGGTAACGCTGCATACACAAATGTCCCGGCGCTGGATAATCCTGTGAACGACGCACGTCTGATGAGCGACGCATTGCGGGGTGCCGGTTTCGAAGTAACGACGCTGACAGATGTGACCCTTGATGAGATGACGGGTGAAGTTGAGACCTTTGCCAGCACAGTACGCGCGGCGGGGTCCGAGGCATTGGCCGTGTTTTATTTCGCAGGGCACGGTGTGCGCAGCGATGGTTTTAACTACCTTCTACCGCTGGGTGTGAACATTCAGTCCGAGGCTGATATCGCGGACCAAGCCGTTCCGGCGGAGTGGATACTGGACCGCGTTCACACGCCACAAGCTGTTAGTGTCATGATCCTGGATGCTTGCCGCGACAATCCATTTGGCAACCAATCGGATGTGATCGTGGATTTGGGCGACGGGCTTGCACGTATGACTGCCAGGCCGAACAATCTGATCGCGTACGCAACAGGCCCCGGTGAAGTCGCCTTGGACGGGACCGGTACAAACAGCCCTTACACATCCGCGATTGCACGTGCGATCGGAACTTCTAGCCTGACTTTAGAGCCTATGTTCGAACAAGTGCGAACTGATGTGATTGGCGAAACGGATGGCATTCAGTCCCCTTGGGCCCGGTCGTCGCTAAACATCAAAATAGGTATTAAGGACCCGGCTGTACGCTGAAGGGACTAGTGCCCGCAGTGAAAAATTAGTCTTTGAATGCGTCTGAAACCCCAGAAGACTGCCTACCGGTTTTCGGTCATAAACGTCCCCGGATGCATGATGATGTCGAAATGCTGCAACCCCTTTTGCAGATCGAAGCTGACGGAATGCCCTCCCTTGCGCAACGCCTCGGCATAATCCCGGCTTTGGCGGATGAATTCGGGCGTGTCGCGCTCGGCCACCGTCACGCGATAGCGCGGGCCGGGGGCGGGCAGGTGAAGGATGGGCGACAGATCGTGCACCTCGACCGGGGTCAGTTGCAGCGGGTCGTTGACGGGCGTCAGGCTGATCGGTTCCAGATCGTAAACCCCACTGATCAGGATCACATCGCGCACGCGCAGGCCGGCACGGGCCAGCGCATCAGCCGATGTTGCCATGACCATGGCCGCCAAATGCCCACCTGCACTGTGCCCTGATAACGTGACACGCGATGGATCGAACCCAAGGTCAGGTGCATTCGCCGCGAGCCAGAGCAGGGCGTTGCGGCATTCCTCGATCATATCGCCGATGCGGGCCTCGGGGGCGAGCGTGTAGTTCAGGGTGGCAAAGGACTGCTCGGCCTCGATCAGCGCCGGGGCCATCATCGCGGACTCACGCTGGCTGAGTGCCTGCCAATAACCGCCATGGATGAACACATGCAGCGGTGCGCCCGCGCCTTTTGCCGGAAAGAAATCTAGCACCTGCGCGGGTGCGTCTCCGTAAGCAAGGTTCTGTTGGCAGTCCATCTGCGCGCGGTTTTGCGCGCTGAGCGCCGTGTAGCTGTCGACATAGGGCGTCAGGTCGCCACCGATCATCGACCGTGGGGAATATTCCTGATCCAGTTCACTTTGTGTAAAGCCGCGATACAGCATCTAGTCTTCCTGTTCCGAATACATCAGTTCGGTGCGTACGTCGTAAAGATCATGGAAAAAGCGCAAATCCAAGGCTTTGCGCAGAAACGAAACACCACTTGAGCCGCCAGTGCCCGGTTGATTGCCAATCACACGCTCGACCGCGGTGACATGATCAAAACGCCAGCGTTGGAACAAGGATTCAACATCCATCAGTTTTTCGGCCAGCGCATACAGATCCCAATATCTTTCGGTGTCGCGAAACACCTCCACCCACAGTTTTACAACCCGAGGGTCACCGGAATAAGGCTGAGCATAGTCCCGATACAGCAGATCATCCGGTACATCGAACCCCTGCCGGGCCATCATGTGTAGGACTTCGTCATACAGCGACGGCTTGTTGAGCGCGGCAGTCAACATTTCCATGATGTCGCTGTCATGCGCGTGAACTTTCAGGGTCGCGGCGTCCTTGTTGCCCAGAATGAATTCGATCTGGCGGTAGCCATAGCTTTGGAACCCAGATGAACTGCCCAGAGCCTGCCGAAAGGTCATGTAATCGCTGGGCGTCATCGTCAGCAGGGTTTCCCACGACGCAATCAACTGTCGCTGGATCGCTTTCACACGGTCCAGGTTTTTCATTGCCGGGCCAAAGTCGTCTTGCCGCAGAAACCGGCGCACTTCGACCAGTTGGTGGTGCATCAGTTTCAGCCACAGCTCGCTGACCTGATGGATGATGATGAACAGCATCTCATCGGGTTGGGCGGGGTCCTGAAAGGTCTTTTGCAGGTTCAGCAGGGTTTTGAGCTGCAGAAAGTCGCCATAGCTTTTGCGGTGGGTTTCCGTGAAATCGGTGACCAGAGTCTCTTCGATTCCCCGTTCCAGATACCTGTCGTTGTCGCCCATGTGCTCCTCCAAACGCGCGGGTGTCCCTTTGTTTAGGGTCAAAACCCGCGCGGTGCCAGAGCGTCAGGTCCAGTCCAGAACCACCTTGCCGGACTGGCCGGATTTCATCGCGGCAAACCCTTGGGCAAAGTCGTCGACCTTCATCTGATGCGTGATCACCCGGCTGACGTCCAGACCGTTCTGCAACATGGCGATCATCTTGTACCAGGTTTCAAACATCTCACGCCCATAGACGCCTTTGATCGTGATGGCCTTGAACACGATACGCGACCAGTCCACGGGAGATTTCCCGGGCGGGATACCCAGCAGAGCGATCTTGCCCCCCATCACCAGGGCCTCGACCATCTGGTCCAGCGCGGCTTGGGACCCCGACATTTCAAGCCCGACGTCAAACCCCTGTGTCATGCCGAGTTCCGCGATGACGTCCTGCAGATCCTCTTTCGACACATCGACCGTGCGCACGGTTGGCACAACATGTTCGGCCAGTTTCAGACGGTCTGCATTGATATCGGTGATCACAACATGCCGTGCGCCTGCGTGCCGGGCGACGGCGGCGGCCATGATGCCAATGGGGCCCGCGCCGGTGATCAGAACATCCTCGCCCAGCAGATCAAAGCTGAGGGCGGTGTGAACGGCATTGCCGAGCGGATCGAGGATCGCACCGATTTCATCAGGGACGTCATCAGGCAGGGGGACGACGTTGAAGGCTGGCAGCTTCAGGTATTGCGCAAACGCGCCCTGTTCGTTCACGCCAATACCGCGCGTACCGGGGTCGAGGTGAAATTTACCCGCGCGGCTTTGGCGGCTGTCATTGGTGATCAGATGGCCCTCGCCCGAGCAGCGCTGGCCGATCTCAAGCCCCGTCACATTGCGCCCCATCTCAACAATCTCACCGGCGAATTCGTGACCGGTGATCATGGGAACAGGCACCGTAGCCGAGGCCCAGTCATCCCAGTTCCAAATGTGAATGTCAGTGCCGCAGATGCCGGTCTTGTTGACGCGGATCAGAACCTCATCCGGCCCAATCTCGGGCACCGGGGCCTGTATCATCCACAGACCCTCTTGGGGTTTTGATTTCTCAAGCGCTTTCATGGTGTTGGGTCGCATATGATTACTCCCAAAGATCGGTGGACAGGTATTTAAGGCCGCTGTCGCACATCACAATTGCGACGCAACCGCCCTTTTCCGGCCCGTTTAACAGCTGGATGGCCGCCGCAAGGTTGGCGCCGGCCGAGTAGCCGGCGAATATCCCTTCGGCCCGGGCCAGAAGGCGTGCGCAATCGCGAGCTTGCGCACCGGAAACAGCCAGATGGCCTGCAAGCGCGGTATCGGTCAGGTGGGCAAGATCGTCCATGGCATAGCCACCGCCCTGAATCGGGTGATCCGGGGCGGTCACGGTTTCCCCGGCGATGGCTTGCGCGCCTTCGGGTTCAACGGCATAGCATCGCACGCCGCGTGGGCTCAGATACGCGGCAGCCCCGGCCAGCGTGCCGCCGGACCCGGCGAAATCGCAAAAGGCCGTCACGTATCCGCTGGACTGATCCCAGATTTCAGGCCCGGTGCCTGTCTGGTGGGCATTGGGGTTGCCGGAGTGGCCGAACTGATCGGCGCGAAAAGCGCCCCGCTTGGCCGTGATGCGCTGCGCGGCCTCATCAACCAGCGCCAGATCGGCACCCGAGACCTCGCCCGGATTGCTACCGTCGGCTTGGGGTACGATGATCACTTCAGCCCCCAGCGCCCGCATCATGCGGGCGCGTTCGACCGAGTTTCCGGCGCTCATCACCGCAACAAAGGGGTGACCCAGAATACCGCAGACTATGGCCAGACCCGTGCCCATATTGCCCGAGGTCAGCTCGACTACAGTTTGCCCCGGCGCAAGCGTACCGTCGGCGCGGGCCAATTCGATGATCGAACGGGCCGCACGGTCTTTTTTCGAGAACCCAGGCAGCAGATAGTCCAGCTTGGCCAGAATCCTCCCGTCCAGATTAAGCTGCGCACAGACGCGCGACAAATCGACCAACGGCGTATTTTCCATCGCGCCGATAACAGAGGGTAGGATCACGAGATGACTCCGAGTTCTTTGCCAACTTTACCAAAGGCCGCCAAGGCACGGTCCAGTTCGTCGCGTGTTAGGGCCGCATTCATCTGCGTTCTGATCCGCGCCTGACCGCGGGGGACGACCGGGAAGAAAAAGCCCGAGACATAGACGCCTTCGTCAAACAGTTTTGACGCCATCTCTTGCGCCAATGTCGCTTCACCCAGCATGACCGGAATGATCGGGTGTTCACCGGGCAGCAGGTCGAACCCCAGCTTTTCCAGCCCTGCGCGCCAGTATTTGGCGTTGCCGAACAGTTGGGCGCGCAGCATGTCGCTCTCTTCCACCAGGCGGATCGCCTCAAGCCCGGCGGCGACGATGGAGGGCGGCAGCGAATTAGAGAACAGATAGGGCCGCGCCCGCTGCCGCAGCAGGTCGATCACTGGCTGCGGCCCGCCGATGTAACCGCCGATTGCCCCCCCAAGTGCCTTGCCCAAAGTTCCCGTCAGAATGTCCACATCGACGCCGAAATGATCCGGCGTACCCGCTCCACGCGGCCCCATGAAGCCGGTGGCGTGACAGTCATCCACCATGACGATGGCATCGTATTTGTCTGCCAGTTCACGGATTTTCGGCAGGTTGGCCAGATAGCCATCCATCGAAAACACGCCATCGGTCGCGATCATGATGTGCCGCGCCCCATCCTCGCGCGCCTGTTTCAGCCACGCTTCGAGGTCATTCATGTCGTTGTTCAGATAGCGATAGCGCTTGGCCTTGCACAGCCGCACCCCGTCGATGATCGAGGCGTGGTTCAGACTGTCCGAGATGATTGCATCTTCAGGCCCTAACAAAGGCTCAAACAGCCCTCCGTTCGCATCGAAACAGGCCGCGAACAGGATCGCGTCGTCCTTGTGCAGGAACGCGGCCAGCTTCTGTTCCAGCTCGCGGTGGATATCCTGCGTGCCGCAAATGAAGCGAACTGAGGCCATGCCAAACCCTTTGGGCTCCATCGCGGACTTGGCAGCGTTGATCAGTGCGGGATGATCCGCCAGACCAAGATAGTTATTGGCGCAAAGGTTGATGACCCGGTTGTCGCCCACAGTGATCTCACCGCCCTGAGGCGAGGTTATCATTCGCTCGGTCTTGAAAAGCCCCTCGGCCCGGATTTGATCAAGCGTATCAGCGACATGGTTCAGGAAATCTTGAGACATCGAATCCTCCTAGCATGACGGTGTGTCTACCATAACGGAAAAGAATCCGAAATAGGGGAATTCGAAATTGCGGAAAAAAATCCACAATACTGGAAATCCGGAATATGTGTCCTGAACCCCAGGCTTTACCAGCATATATTCAGGGTGCTGAACCTCATCCGCAAGTCTTGGGCTTAATTGCAGACGACGAGACACCCTACCTGAACGAACGATGGGTGTTACGCAAACACCCGCGCGTTTTGGATATCAGGCGTTTTTGACAATAAGAAAGACGCGCGCGGGGCCGTCCGCCGTGATGGCATGCAGAACATCTGCCGCGTATCGCGCCGTGTCGCCTTGTTTCAAATCGCTGACCGCAGAGCCCGAGGTAACACGCACCGCACCATCAAGCACCGTCAATTGCTCATTCGCACCCCGGGCATGAGGCTGACTGTTCAGTGCCCCGCCTGCGTCGAACCGAATGTCGTAAACTTCATGGCCACCAGCCTCTTCTGGAGGGGAGAGGATGCGGATTCGGCATTTTTCACCCATATTGTCGATACTGGGTACTTCGGAATCTCTGAGAACCTCGATCTGATCGGCAGTTTTGCCGTCTTCCAACAGGCCCGCAAAATCGACCTGCAGGGCGCGTGTCAAATTCCAAAGCGTCGAAATCGTCGGGCTGCTTTCGCCGCGTTCGATCTGGCTGACCATCGATCTGGAAACGCCGCTGAGATTAGCAACTGCTTCAAGAGACAGCCCTTTTGCGCGCCGGGCATCCTTTAGCCGGGCAGGTAAAAGTGTTAGGATATCGTCTGGGTTTTCCGTCATGACGGAATCTAGTGCGCCTTGCACACGGTAATGTCAATTCGGGGCGTGACAGAGAGTCCGATTTAAAGATTATGCTGCAGGTGCATAATGCCCGAGATTTCTGGAGGAGAATAATATGACTGATGTGGTGATTCTGGACGGTGCGCGTACTGCCATCGGAACTTTTGGCGGTGCCTTGGCATCCACGGCCCCTATCGATTTGGCAACCGTCGCAACCGAAGCGGCGTTGGAAAGATCGGGTGTTGAGGGCGCACAGATCGGAAACGTCGTCTTTGGCCACGTGATCAATACTGAACCACGCGACATGTACCTTTCCCGTGTTGCGGCGATGCAGGCAGGCATTCCGAACGGAACTCCAGCGATGAACGTGAACCGTTTGTGCGGGTCGGGGGCACAGGCGATCGTCTCGGCCACACAGTCCCTGATGTTGGGTGACGCGGATTTTGCGGTTGCAGGTGGTGCTGAAAGCATGTCGCGTGGGCCACACATCATGCAGCAGACACGATGGGGCGCAAAGATGGGCGACGTCAGTGCCCTGGACATGATGTTGGGCGCGTTGAATTGCCCGTTCGGTACCGGCCATATGGGTGTCACTGCAGAAAACGTTGCGGATGAACACCAGATCACCCGTGAACAGATGGATTCGTTCGCTGTTACCAGCCAGGATCGTGCGGCTGCGGCGATTGAGGCTGGTTATTTCGAAAGCCAGATCGCGCCCGTGCAAGTCAAAGTCAAACGCGACATGGTGGATTTTAAGGTCGATGAACACCCAAAGGCCACGACCACTGAGGTGCTGGCAGGCCTGCGCCCGGTCTTCAAGAAAGAGGGGCGCGTCACGGCTGGAAACGCGTCGGGCATCAACGATGGTGCGGCGGCTATGGTTCTGGCAAGGGCAGACGCCGCTGAAAAAGCAGGCTTAAAGCCCAAAGCGCGCATTCTGGGATATGCCCATGCTGGCGTTCGCCCCGAGGTCATGGGTATTGGGCCGGTTCCGGCTGTGCAGAACCTATTGGCCAAGACCGGCTTGTCGATCACGGATTTCGACGTGATTGAAAGCAACGAAGCCTTTGCGGCTCAGGCATTGGCGGTCAACAAAGAGCTGGGTTTGGATCCTGCAAAAGTGAACCCCAACGGTGGCGCGATCGCATTGGGTCATCCGGTGGGTGCAACCGGCGCAATCATCACGTTGAAGGCGCTTTACGAACTAGAGCGCACCGGCGGTACCAAAGGTTTGATCACCATGTGCATTGGTGGTGGTCAGGGTATTGCTTTGGCCATCGAACGGCTCTGATCTGGGGCCGTTGCAGGGGGGCTGTCTGCCCCCCATCGCGCCATGGCGCGATTCCCCCCGAGGATATTTTTGGCCAGATGAAGCAGGTGGGACGTCACTAGCTGATCGCGTTGAGCAGTAGGACCAACGCGCCACCGGCGACGGCTCCGACCGCTGCGGTTAGTGCCGTGGACCAAATAGGCGATCTGCGAGCTTCGTCTTTTTGGGTTTGAGCAATCAGTGCGTTTTCAACCAGATCCGGCAGGCGCGGGCCAAAACGGGCGAGCACCAGGGCTGTTTTGCCAAAGTCGCGCAACGCGGCGCGGGGGCCGATTGATTTCTTGATGTAGTCCTCGACGACCGGGCGCGCGACCTCCCAAATGTTGATATGTGGGTCCAGCGACCGTGCAACCCCTTCGACCACAACCATGGTACGCTGCAGCAGGATGAGCTCGGTCCGGGTTTCCATGCCAAAGCGTTCGGTGACTTCGAACAGGTAGTTCAACAGACGGCCCATCGAGATATGGGTGGCATCCATACCGAAGATCGGCTCACCCACTGCGCGCAGGGCGCGGGCGAATTCGTCGACATCCTGGTTTGCGGGGACATAGCCTGCTTCGAAATGCACCTCGGCCACGCGTTTATAGTCGCGGCGGATGAAGCCGAAGAGGATCTCGGCATAGACGCGGCGAGTATACTCGTCGATATGGCCCATGATGCCGTAGTCATAGGCGATGATATCGCTGTTGGCGGCGACCTTGAGGTTGCCCTGATGCATGTCGGCGTGGAAATAGCCGTCGCGCAGAGCATGCAGCAGGAACAGGCGCAGGACCCGCTCGGCCAGATCGCGGCGGTTGTGGCCCGCTGCGTCCAATGCGTCATTGTCGCCCAGCGGGATGCCATCGGCCCAGCTGAGGGTCATCACGCGGCGGGCGGACAAAGACCAGACCACTGGGGGCAGCCAGAAACCTGCGTCGTCTTTGGTGTTGGCGGCGTATTCCGAGGCCGCGGCGCTTTCGAGGCGCAGGTCAAGCTCGCCGCGCACGACGCCGTCGAAATGCTCGATCACCTCCATCGGGCGCAGGCGGCGGGCGCCCGGGGCGCAAAGCGCAACGATGCGGGCGGCGAAATAGAAAGCGTCAACATCCTTGCGAAAGGCGCGTTCGATGCCGGGGCGCAGGACTTTGACGGCGACATCCTCGCCGGTGCTGGTCAGTTTGGCCTTGTGAACCTGTGCGATAGAGGCGGCGGCGATGGGTTCGCTGAAATCGCTGAAGATTTCCGAGACGGGTTGGCCCAGTTCCCGCTCAACCTCGGCCATGGCTTCGGCTTTGGAAAAGGGGGGCAGCTTGTCCTGCAGCACGCGCAATTGCGCGGCCAGTTCGTTGCCGACCACATCGGGGCGGGTCGAGAGGACCTGACCGAACTTGATATAGGCCGGACCCAAAGCTGTCAGTGCGCGGGTCGCGGGCGGCATTTCAGGGTCGCCTTTATAACCCAGCCATTGGAAGGGTTTGCCGAGGGTATGCGCCACGATGCGCAGGGCGCGCGGGGCTTCGAACGCGTCCAGTACAACGTTCATGGCACCGGTGCGCTCCAGAGTGGCGCCTGTGCGGATCAGGCGAATAATATTGTGGGGTCCGCGCATCAGATTTTCCAGCCGGAATGCAGCGCGGCGATGCCCATGCTGAGGTTGCGGTACTTGGCGTTTTCAAAACCAGCAGCGCGGACCATTCCCAGAAATGTTTCCTGATCCGGGAACTTGCGGATCGATTCCACAAGATATTGATAGCTGTCGTAGTCATTCGCGATCAGCTTGCCCATGCGTGGGATGACGTTGAAACTGTACAGGTCATAAAGTTTCTGCAGCCCGTCATTGGGCAGTTGGCTGAATTCAAGCACCATCAGACGGCCACCGGGCTTGAGAACGCGGAACGCCTCGTTCAGAGCTTCTTGTGGGCGGGTGACGTTTCGGATGCCGAACGAGATGGTGTAGACATCGAACGTGTTATCCTCGAACGGCAGGGCCATGGCGTCGCCGACCACCCAGCTGAGGCTTTCGGCCATCTGGTCGGCCTCGGCACGTTGGCGGCCTTCGACCAGCATCGGTTCGGTCAGGTCCAGAACAGTGGCGTGACCGTGACCTGCACGCTTTAGGAAGCGGAACGAGATATCACCCGTACCACCGGCAACGTCCAGCAGGCGCTGACCGGGGCGTGGGGCCAGCCAGTCCATCATCGCGTCTTTCCAGACCCGGTGGATACCCATGGACATCACGTCGTTCATGACGTCGTATTTCGAAGCGACCGAGTTAAACACACCCTGCACACGCCCGGCCTTTTCAGCCTCACGCACGGTTTCAAAGCCGAAATGAGTGGTCTTGTCGTTGGTGTCGGACATGAAAGGATGCCTTTGTCAGTGTTGTTCATCCTTATAGGCCCCGCGGCAAGGAAGACAATCGCGCGAAAAGGTAGCAGGCGGTTTGAGGCGCTGGGTTGCCTTAGATTCTCCACACTCGCTCGGTAGAATCCGAATTGTCTAAAAAGCAGTTATTTAAAAGATGTCAGATTATACAAGTTTTGCCGTTTGGGCGGGGGTGATCCTGTCCTTTGTTTTCATATTGTGGCGGGTCAGAGCGGTGTTTCTCACCGTCCTCAGGGTGCATCGCGCCAGAGGTTTCGCGGACAAGATTGACGCGGCCGCGCGACACTTTCCCAATGATATCGTAAATGAGTCTATGCTGCGCGCCGGCAGTGAAAGGCCAGCGCAGCAATCGCTGACCCGCCTGACCTTTCGCGCCACACCCGGCGTAATTGCGGTCACGGCGATTGTGCTGTGTATTCTGGTTTACATAGGCTTCATAAGGCCCGAGCTTGCCCCGTCTGAGGTGTTCATACCCGTTGGTGATCCTGAAACGGCCGTTCTGATAAAGTTGGGCCTGGTGGCACTGGTTGTTTATACGCTGATCTACCATTTCGCCAATTTCGTTACGATTGATGGATCGGAATTGGCAACCATGACCCCCTTCTTTCAACGGCGGTATTATGACTTGACCAAGCTCTGCCAGATCCGGCTGCGACACAACGGAAATTACGTGTTGCGATTTTCGGATGGGAAGACCGCGCGGATTCTGAAATATGTAACCGGACATGATGAAATGGTGCAGGCGCTGGAACGTGCCCTTGCAGCAAATCAGGAGAAGGCATGCCGGAACTTCCCGAAGTCGAAACGGTCCGCCGTGGGTTAACGCCTGCGATGGAAGGGGTGGTGATCGAACGCGCGGATGTAAACCGCCCCGATTTGCGATGGCCTTTCCCAGACCGCATGGCCGAGCGCCTGACCGGTCAGAGGGTGGAGCGGTTACGCCGCCGGTCGAAATACATTCTGGCTGATCTCAAGAGTGGTGAGACGCTGCTGATTCATTTGGGTATGTCGGGGCGCATGACGGTCTCGGGCGATCCGCTTGGGCAATTCGTGCACGACCATCCCAAAACCGAGAAACACGACCATGTGGTGTTTCACATGGCAAATGGCGCGCGCGTGACATTCAACGACCCGCGCCGGTTTGGAGCGATGGATCTGTTGCCGACGGCCACGGCAGACGAACACAAGCTTCTGTCGGTTCTGGGGCCAGAGCCCTTGGGGAATGACTTTCACGAACAACACCTGATCGATGCGTTTCGGAGAAAGAACACGCCGGTTAAGTCAGCATTGCTGGATCAGGGAATCGTTGCCGGATTGGGGAATATATACGTCTGCGAGGCACTTTATCGCGCCGGAGTGTCGCCACGTCGCAAGGCCGGACAGATTTCAGCGCAGCGTGTCGCGGCGCTGGTTCCTATCATCCGCCAGGTGCTGCAAGACGCCATCCAGGCCGGTGGATCGTCTTTGCGTGATTTCCGGCAAGCTGATGGAGAACTTGGATATTTTCAGCACAGCTTTGACGTTTACGGGCGCGAGGGCGAGCCTTGTCGGACAGAGGGTTGCGGCGCTGCTGTAAAAAGAATCACCCAGTCCGGTCGCTCATCCTTCTACTGTGCGCAATGCCAAAGATAACTTGATCCAAGGTTTTCGCGTGATAATGAATCGTATCTGAACGGAACAACCGGAAGCTTACACCTCATGGCTTTTGAGACGATCATCGTCGAAATCGAAGACCACGTCGCCCTAATCAAGCTCGACAGACCCGATGCTTTGAACGCGCTGAACGCGCAGTTGACACAGGAATTGTGCACAGCTTTGGAAGAGGCGGATCAGAACGACAAGGTGCGATGCATCATCGTCACCGGCTCGGACAAGGCATTTGCCGCAGGCGCGGACATCAAGGAAATGTCCGAGATGAGCTTTGTCGATGTGTACACCACCAACCTGTTTGCGGATGTGAATGACCGCGTGAGCGCCATTCGCAAACCGATCATCGCCGCGGTTGCCGGCTATGCGCTGGGCGGTGGTTGCGAACTGGCCATGCTGTGCGATTTCATAATTGCCGCCGATACGGCCAAGTTCGGCCAGCCGGAAATCAATCTGGGCGTCATAGCGGGACTGGGCGGCAGTCAGCGCCTTACGCGTTTTGTCGGTAAGTCCAAATCGATGGATATGAACCTGACCGGCCGTTTCATGGATGCCGAAGAGGCCGAACGAGCAGGTCTTGTCAGCCGCGTTGTCCCTGCCAAGAAACTGATGGAAGAGGCCATGGGAGCCGCCCATAAGATCGCCGAGAAATCGCAGCTCAGTGCGATGGCTGCTAAAGAGGCGGTGAATCGCAGCTACGAACTGCCGCTGAGCGAAGGCATGTTGTTTGAACGTCGCGTATTCCATTCGATGTTTGCGACCGAAGATCAAAAGGAAGGCATGGCCGCGTTTTTGGAAAAACGAGCCGCGCAGTTTCGCGACAAGTAAGCGATCTTAGAAAAAGCTTTGGCGGGCAGTTGCCCGCCTTTTTTGTATCCATCTTGTGTACTCAAGAATCTACTTGGCAAACCCTCACGAGTTGGATAGTAAGCGCCGCTATACATGCGCGTGCGGCCCGCTTGGCCCGACTCACACTCGTGATTTCTGATCCGGTGCGGATAATTTCCGTGGCGCGCAACCCTAGATAACCGTACCGAACAAAGGTCAGAGACACATGGCTAACTCGCCCCAGGCAAAGAAACGCGCACGTCAGAACGAAAAGCGTTTTGCAATCAACAAAGCACGCCGTTCGCGCATCCGCACCTACCTGCGCAAAGTCGAAGAAGCTATTGCTTCCGGTGACAAGGACGCGGCAACCGCTGCACTGCGCGCAGCGCAGCCCGAACTGATGCGCGGCGTCACCAAAGGCGTTTTCCACAAAAACACCGCGTCGCGTAAAATGTCGCGTCTGTCGGCACGCGTCAAAGCGCTGGGCTAAGCTTTTGGGTGACCCTTGGTCACGTAAGAAAGACTGATATATTTTAGAGGGCGTCGCACCATGCGGCGCCCTTTCTGCTGTTGCCAGAATACCGCGTCCTCACGAAACCGAGAGATTCTTTCGCCGAAAGACCCGAGTCAATATCAGAGTTTCGTTGCCGCGACCGCCGCCCTCTTGTTACCACTGATTCAGCGATTCACTCGCTTGGGGGGACAGGCTGTTTCACAGATCAGACTGACGGGCATCAGGACGATCTTGGAACGAATGTCGGTTGCCGGCCATGCCGGTTGCTGATCTGCTGCGGGACTTGGCACAACCAAGTATTCCAGCCCTGTCGAAAATTGAGATTGCGATACGCATCCCGGTTTCCGGGGGTGCTCCGGTGTTGGGGCGTCTTCTGTTCTGGATGTAATCGTTTTCTGGGATGAACGCCGGATCAATTCGATCCGGTGGATGGGAACCCTTTGCCGAGTGTCCGCACATACCGGGCAACCGGGCTTAGCAATAAGGCCGACAGGCCAATAAAGAATGGGATGCGTGAGGCGCTGAATGACACAAGAAAAATGGGGACTACTGCAAAACAAACTGCTCAAGGCGATCGGACAAAACAACTACACCACCTGGATCAAGCCTCTTCAGTTCCAAGAGCTGCAGGACGGCGTTGCGGTGTTCTCGGTGCCGACCAACTTTATGGGCAATTATGTTAGCCAGAATTTTGCTGACCTGATCTTATACGAGATGAATACCGCCGGGGAATCCGTCCAGCGGCTGGCATTTCGTGTTGCGGCGAACTCACCTGTGCGGCCGACGACCGACATCGAGATTGCGCCAGTTGAAGTTCAGGAGACCGAAACGCCGCAACAGCCAGAAGTTGCCAACAGCGCGCTTGAGTCACTGCAGGCCGCGCCGTTGGATGCACGGTTTACCTTTGACAGCTTTGTGGTCGGCAAGCCAAACGAATTGGCGCATGCTGCCGCGCGCCGTGTTTCAGAAGGTGGCCCGGTGACGTTCAACCCGCTGGTTCTTTATGGCGGTGTGGGGCTGGGTAAGACGCACCTGATGCACGCCATTGCATGGGAGCTGAAGACAAAGCGCCCCGACCTGAATGTGCTATACCTTTCGGCGGAACAGTTCATGTACCGTTTCGTGCAAGCACTGCGCGAGCGTCGGATGATGGATTTCAAACACCTCTTCCGTTCAGTCGACGTGCTTATGGTGGATGATGTGCAGTTCATCGCTGGTAAGGATTCCACTCAGGAGGAATTCTTTCACACCTTCAACGCGCTGGTCGATCAGAACAAACAGATCATCATCTCGGCCGATCGCGCCCCCGGTGAGATCAAGGACCTTGAGGATCGGGTAAAGTCTCGTCTGCAATGTGGTCTTGTTGTTGATCTGCATCCAACGGATTACGAACTACGTCTGGGTATTCTGCAGAACAAAGTGCAGCACTACAGCAGCACCTATCCTGATCTGCAAATCGCGGACGGCGTGCTGGAATTTCTGGCCCACCGCATTTCGACAAACGTGCGGGTTCTTGAGGGCGCGCTGACACGCCTCTTTGCCTTTGCTTCGCTGGTTGGCCGCGAGATCGATATGGAGCTGACGCAGGATTGTCTGGCCGACGTTCTGCGCGCGTCCGAACGCAAGATCACCGTCGAAGAAATTCAGCGCAAGGTCTCAGAGTACTATAACATCCGCCTGTCAGATATTATCGGCCCCAAACGCCTGCGGTCTTACGCGCGTCCGCGTCAGGTGGCGATGTATCTGTGTAAACAGCTGACCAGCCGATCCCTGCCCGAGATTGGTCGTCGGTTTGGCGGACGTGATCATACAACGGTCATGCATGGCGTGAAGCGCATCGAAGAGCTGAAAACCACGGACGGGCAGATCGCCGAAGACGTGGAAATGCTGCGGCGTTCGCTGGAAGCCTGAGGTCCATCCCCGACCACTCTGGAAACGCCCCGGACCCTCACGCCCGGGGCGTTTTCTTGTGCGAAATTGCCCACGGTCCGACATGAACTGTGCCAAAGGGGTCACGCGCCCCTTGACGCTTTGGGCAATCCGACTCAGAAATCCATAAAAAATCCTTGTGCCTCAGGGTGGAACCGCTAACGTGCCAGTCCCGCCCATTTCGGCACGCAAGTCAGAGGAATTGAGGGTATGAAGATCAGCATCGAACGCGGCACCCTTCTCAAGGCCGTTTCCCAGGCCCAATCCGTCGTAGAACGTCGCAACACCATTCCCATACTGGCCAATGTGCTGATCGAAGCTGAAGGGGATCAGGCGCAGTTTCGTGCAACAGATCTGGATATCGAGGTTGTCGATAAAGCACCCGCGCAGGTCGAAAAGGCAGGGGCAACAACCGTAGCGGCGACGACTCTGCACGAAATTGTACGCAAATTGCCGGACGGTGCTCTGGTGACATTGACGGCCGATAGCGCTGCGGGGCGTCTGACGGTCGAGGCTGGTCGGTCGAATTTTTCGCTGGCGACTTTGCCGAAAGAAGATTTCCCGGTCATGGCGTCGTCTGAGTATCAGTCGAACTTTACCGCTCCGGCAGCATTGCTGCGGCGTTTGTTCGATAAATCCAAATTCGCCATTTCAACGGAAGAGACGCGTTATTACCTGAACGGCGTCTACATGCATGTGTCGGATGCATCCGAGGGTGGTAAGGTTTTGCGTTGCGTGGCCACCGATGGGCACCGCCTTGCCCGTATCGATGCGGACCTGCCGGATGGCGCTGCAGATATGCCGGGTGTGATCGTCCCGCGCAAAACGGTGGGCGAGCTGCGCAAGCTGCTGGATGACGACGAAATGGATATCGCCGTGTCGGTCAGTGAAACCAAGGTACGCTTTGCAACGCCCGATATCACGCTGACCTCGAAAGTGATCGACGGCACCTTCCCGGATTACACCCGTGTGATTCCACAAGGCAACACACGCCAGCTTGAGGTGGATGCCGCAGAATTCGCTCAGGCCGTAGATCGGGTTGCAACCGTCTCATCGGAACGTTCGCGGGCTGTAAAACTGCAGCTTGAGGCAGATAAGCTGGTTCTTTCTGTGAATGCACCCGATAGCGGCGCCGCCGAAGAAGAACTTGCGGTGGCCTACGGGGATGAGCGTCTGGAAATCGGGTTCAACGCAAAATACCTGCTGGAAATCGCGTCGCAGGTGGATCGTGAGAACGCGGTTTTCCTATTCAATTCGGCAGGTGACCCGACCTTGATGCGCGAAGGCAATGACCAAAGCGCAGTCTATGTGGTCATGCCGATGCGCGTCTGATCGCGCCCGCGTCTTCTAGCGAAAGGGAGGGGTCATGGGTTTGGCCCTGACCGAACTTACGGTCTCGCATTTCCGCTCGCACAAGCTGGCGAGGCTGTCGCTGGATGGCCGCCCGGTTGCGATCCATGGCCCGAATGGTGCGGGCAAGACCAACATACTGGAAGCTGTGTCGCTGTTTTCACCCGGACGCGGAATGCGCCGGGCCAGCGCCGCAGACATGACCCGCAGGCCCGAGGCGTTGGGGTGGAAGTTGTCCGCTCTCTTGAGTCTTGGTGGCCGTAGCTACGAAATCGACACTTGGTCAGAGGGTGGCGCGGCGCGTCAGGTACGAATTGATGACAAAGCGTCCAGCCAGATCGAGCTGGGAAAACTGGCGCGCGTTGTCTGGCTGGTGCCATCAATGGATCGTCTGTGGATTGAGGGCGCAGAAGGCCGGCGGCGCTTTCTGGACCGAATTGCGCTGAGTTTCGATCCAGCCCATGCCGAAGCGTCTTTGACCTATGAAAAGTCCATGCGCGAACGAAACCGTCTTTTGAAGGAACAGGTACGCGACGCGCATTGGTATGCGGCACTTGAAGGGCAAATGGCCGAAACAGGTTACCGCATCCATTCGGCGCGGATGGCCGCGCTTGATCACTTGCGGGCTGCTCAGGATAAGGCGGAAACGGCGTTTCCTTCCGCCGAACTGGAATTGGTGCAAACCGAAGGTTCTATGCCCGATACTGTCGATGACCTGCGCGAGGCCCTGAACGAAAGCCGGTTCCGCGACCTGGCTGCCGGCCGAACGCTGGTCGGGCCGCACCGTTCCGATCTATACGGTGTTTTCGCAGCGAAAGGGGTCCCTGCCAAGGATTGCTCTACCGGAGAACAGAAGGCGCTGCTGGTCTCGCTGATCCTGTCAAACGCGCGTGCGTTGGCTGGAATGGTCGGTGCGCCGCCGATTGTGCTGCTGGATGAGGTGGCTGCTCATCTGGACGCCGGACGCAGGGCGGCGCTTTATGATGAGATTTGCGCGTTAGGGGCGCAGGCCTGGATGACGGGCACCGGGCCTGAGCTCTTCTCGGAACTGGGTGACCGGGCCCAGACGCTGATCGTTACCGAAAGCGATGAGGGCTCGGTCGTCAAGGCTTAGGCAGGCTCGCCGACTTTGCGTTCCCACAGGAAACCGCGCATAACTTCGTCGACCGGTGTTTGCGCCATGTGGTTTACGTAGTTCGACATGGTTTTCTGTGCCAGGCCCAGAACCACGTTCAACACGTCGCGGTGAGAGTATCCGGCGTCAAAGAAGGCTTGCAGCTGTTCGTCGGTCACGTTGCCACGTGTCTGCATCAATTGCAGCGTGAATGTGCGCAACGCTTCCAGTTTGGCCGACGGCAGCGGCGTTTCATTGCGCAGGGCTTCGGTAATTTCGTCCGACACTTTCATCATCTTTGCGATGCCGGTGTGGGCGGGCACGCAGTAGTGGCATTCGTTTTCGACGTTGATGGTCTGCCAAACAACAGTCTTTTCGTCATTGTCGAAATCGGTCTGCAGGAACAGATGATGCAAAAGCTGGTAGGCTTCCAGATGCTGGGGGCTTTCCGACATTACCTTGTGCAGGCCGGGCAGGCGGCCAAAGGCAGCTTGCGATTTTTCCAGCAGAGGCTTGGATCCTTCGGGGGCGGTCGTCAGGTCATGAGAGGGGAAGTTTGCCATGTCAAAACTCCTGTTTTTGGCGCGATGAGTCGTATTTAGGCTTTTTTGAGTGATCACTCAAGTATATATTTGAGCGAACATTCAAGAATTGGTGAATCCCATGCCCAGAAAACCCTCATACGACCGTGATGCGTTGATCGCGAAGGCTCGGGATCTTTTCTGGCGACAAGGTTGGGCCGGGACATCGCTGAAAGATCTCGAAGGCGAATTGAATCTGAAACCGGGCAGCTTTTATGCAGCGTTCGGCTCTAAGGACGCGTTGTATGCTTTGACCTTGGAACGATATGCGCAGGACGGCGTTGCGCGCCTTTTGGCGATGGCAGACGAGATAGGGCCGTTGAATGCGCTCAAGGCGCAACCTCACTTCGTGATAGATGAAAAGGAAATGCCGACCCGAGCCTGTATGTTGGCCAAGACGTATGCCGAGCTGCAGGCCAAGGGACATGATCTGGCCAACAAGGCAAGCTTTCATATGGTCGAAATGAAAGACTGTTTCGCCACCTTGTTTCGACGCGCGCAAGAGGCTGGCGAAATTCGCCCCGACCATGACGTAGAGCGGCTGGCCGCGCGGTATCAATCGGACATTCTGGGGCTCCGACTGTCGGCAGAGCGTGACGACGTGAATGCCCATGAAATCGCAAGTGACATTGCGGCTGATCTGGATCGTCTTTGATCTGTTAAAAAAGCCAATCTCTGACACAAAATATGGGGGTATGACGTGACATTCCCCACCAGAAAACGTATAAGTTACCAAAATAATATAGGTACTGACGGCATGTCCGAAGACGCACAGGCACCCCAGGAATATGGTGCAGATTCCATCAAAGTTCTCAAAGGCTTAGAAGCTGTTCGCAAGCGCCCTGGAATGTATATCGGGGATACGGATGACGGCTCGGGCCTGCACCACATGGTGTATGAGGTCGTGGACAACGGAATTGACGAGGCGCTGGCCGGTCACGCAGACCATGTCACGGTGAAAATTCACGCCGATTCCAGTGTTTCGGTCAGTGACAACGGGCGTGGGATTCCAGTGGATATCCACCCGGAAGAGGGTGTCTCGGCAGCTGAGGTCATCATGACCCAGCTGCATGCGGGCGGTAAGTTCGACAGCAACTCGTACAAGGTGTCCGGCGGTCTGCACGGCGTGGGTGTTTCCGTGGTGAACGCCCTGTCCGATTGGCTGGAACTGCGCGTCTGGCGCAACGGAAAGGAACACGTCGCGCGCTTTGAGGGTGGCGAGACCGCGGAACACCTGAAGGTGGTTCAGGACTGCGGCGATCGCACGGGAACCGAGGTGCGGTTTCTGGCCTCGACCGATACGTTCTCGAACCTCGAATATTCATTCGATACGCTGGAGAAGCGCCTGCGCGAGCTGGCCTTCCTGAATTCGGGTGTGCGGATCATCCTGATCGACGAACGCCCTGCCGAACGGCTGGAGACCGAGCTGTTTTATGAGGGTGGTGTCAAGGAATTCGTCAAATACCTTGACCGATCCAAATCGCCCGCGATGCCTGAGCCGATCTATATCAAGGGTGAGCGCGACGATATCGGCGTCGAAATCGCGATGTGGTGGAATGACAGCTACCATGAGACGGTTCTGCCCTTCACCAACAACATCCCGCAGCGGGATGGCGGGACGCACGTGGCGGGCTTCCGCGGCGCCCTGACCCGGACGATCAACAACTATGCGCAGTCCAGCGGGATCGCGAAAAAGGAAAAGGTCAGCTTTACCGGCGATGACGCGCGTGAAGGTCTGACCTGCGTTTTGTCGGTGAAAGTACCCGATCCCAAGTTCTCATCGCAAACCAAAGACAAGCTGGTATCCTCCGAAGTGCGCCCGGCGGTCGAAGGACTGATGAACGAAAAGTTGGCTGAGTGGTTCGAAGAAAACCCGAACGAGGCCAAAGCCATCGTTGGTAAAATCATCGAGGCTGCGCTTGCCCGTGAGGCCGCCCGCAAGGCGCGCGAATTGACCCGCCGCAAGACGGCGATGGATGTGAACTATCTGGCTGGTAAGCTGAAAGACTGTTCTGAGAAAGACCCGTCCAAGACCGAAGTTTTCTTGGTCGAGGGTGACTCGGCCGGTGGTTCCGCCCAGACGGGTCGTGACCGCCTGACTCAGGCCGTTCTGCCTCTGCGTGGGAAAATCCTGAACGTTGAACGCGCGCGATTTGACCGGATGCTGTCGTCGCAGGAAATCGGCAACCTAGTGATGGCGCTGGGCACTGGCATTGGCCGAGACGAGTTCAACATCGAAAAGCTCCGCTACCACAAGATCGTCATCATGACTGACGCGGACGTGGACGGCGCGCATATCCGGACTCTGTTGCTGACCTTCTTCTACCGTCAGATGCCGGAACTAATCGAGGGTGGATATCTGTATATCGCGCAGCCGCCGCTCTATAAAGTTTCGCGTGGTAAATCAGAAGTTTACCTGAAGGATCAGGCTGCGCTGGACGATTACCTGATCAATCAGGGCGTCGAGGGCGCGGTGCTGAAACTGGGCTCAGGCGAGGAAATCGTCGGGCAAGACCTAACCCGTGTGGTCGATGAGGCACGTCAGTTGAAACGCGTGCTGGACGCCTTCCCGACGCATTATCCGCGTCACATTCTGGAACAGGCCGCCGTGGCCGGGGCGTTTGTACCTGGTGCGGTGGATGCCGACCTGCAGGGCGTGGCCGACAAAGTCGCCGCCCGTCTGGATCTGATTGCGCTGGAATACGAGCGCGGCTGGCAGGGCCGGATCACGCAGGACCATGGTATCCGCCTGGCCCGTATCCTGCGCGGTGTTGAAGAGGTGCGTACTCTGGACGGCCCGATGCTGCGCTCCGGCGAGGCACGCAAGACCGGCAGCTTCACACAAAGCCTGCAAGAGGTTTACAACACTCCGGCCACGCTGGTTCGCCGTGACCGCATGCAAGCCATCCACGGCCCGCTGGACCTGCTGCGCGCTATTCTGGAAGAGGGCGAAAAGGGCCTGTCGTTGCAACGCTACAAGGGTCTGGGCGAGATGAACCCCGATCAGCTTTGGGAAACAACGCTGGACCCGGATGCACGCACGCTGTTGCAAG
Organism: Ruegeria sp. G5; assembly: GCF_056533365.1. Taxonomy (NCBI): domain Bacteria; kingdom Pseudomonadati; phylum Pseudomonadota; class Alphaproteobacteria; order Rhodobacterales; family Roseobacteraceae; genus Ruegeria; species Ruegeria sp. G5. Next base: position 150,506 of record NZ_JBQFOK010000010.1, read on the forward strand.
TGCGTGTGGATGATATGGTCGAAGCGGATGACCTGTTCACTAAGCTGATGGGCGACGTGGTCGAACCACGGCGCGAGTTCATTCAGCAAAACGCTTTGAGCGTCGAAAACTTGGACTTTTGATCGCTGTCCATTTGCACGATAAGCCACGACCTACGAAATCCTGTGCAGGGGTTTCGTAGGTCGGCAGGACGGTCATGTCAGGATCTACCCGAAATTCGGTAAGGTTCGTGCTGTAGATCAGAAACGGGATTTCAGAAAGTCTCTCAACATCGTCTTTAGTGCCCTTGAGGATTTGACCGGGATAAGTTTGAGGGTGTTCTCCGGCGTCAGGGTCGGCAGAGCGACGACATGGATCCTGATAAATGATGCAATAGCGAAACCTCTCACAGAGTGAAGCAAACCGGCAACCCTACAGCAGACCCGTCTAAAACGTTGGGGGAGGTCTGCTCGGAAATCTGATAGCAGCACATTCGTTGCAAAACTTTGAAAAAGCATGACGGTGAAACCAGTTCACGTCATCCTTCAATTCATACCATTCGCCCTAAGCCTTCAAAACAACTCAGGCAGTTTAGACGGCGACGCGTTGCTTTTGTAGAAAGGCAAACGTCGGTGTTCAAAATCTTGAACGTTGGCCCAACGTTCCACTCTGGGTTAAGGTTGATCGAATGAAACGACTGTGCTCGGGGGCTGATGGTGTAACAAGTGCAATTTGAAAGTCTGCTCGACTCATTTATCGTGATGCTTGCCCTGATTGGCGCTGCGATCTGGTTTCGACAAAAGAATGTTATTCAAGCTCATGAGCAAGGCGTGTTTGCGCGCCTCGTAACAGACTTTGCTCTCCCCGCATTGATATTTGCAAATCTCAGTAGCGAGCCCTTCAATTTAGACAACCTTTATCTTGCCTTTGTCATCTTCATTTCGATCGCTTTGGTCATGGTGGTGGCTTGGGCGATAGGCCGTTGGATGCAGCTGGAGCGACCGGTCTTGGGTTCCGTAATCCTGGTCTCAGGGGTAGGGAGCACATCCACGCTGGGATATTCATTGGTCCACGGGATATTCGGCGAAAACACAGAAGTAATGAGCCAGCTTGTCGTTATGGGCGAAGTTGGCGTCGTAATGCCGCTTTTTACGTTCGGTGTCGCGATTGCTAGTTACTTCGGTACGGATGTAGAAGATGGCCCTGATGTTATCGATGCGGCGAAGTCTTTTCTTCGATCTCCAATCTTCATTGCCTTTGTTCTGGGCATTCTGGTTTCCTCTTTTGGACTGGCTCCGGATCACAAGGCCATGGATTTGCTGAGCAGTGTACTGAGGATTGCCAGCGACTCGCTGACGTTTCTGGTCGCCTTCACAATCGGTCTCATGCTTAAGCCTGTCTCGTTCCGAGAAATCGCAGGGCTGCTGGTGTTGGTATGCGGATTGAAATTGCTCCTTGAGCCTGCAATCGCGGCAGCATTCGCAACGGTGCTCGGTTTAACCGAATTCCAAAAAGACATTCTGATTATTGAAGCAGCCATGCCATCGGGTGCCTTGGCGGCTGTGATCGCGGCACGATATGGGTGTGACGCGGCGACGGCATCGGCCCTTTTGATCGCAACGTATGCTTTTGGATTATTTGCGATCCCGATTGTCGGTCTGATTGCATTGTAGCGTAACTGTTGTGGCTATTGTCTTGCGCGTACCTATGGGAGGCTAGAATGACCAAGCCCACTCTGGATCACATCATGACTGTTGCGTCGGGCTATGGTGTGTCGCGTGTTTTGCTTGCCGCAACGGGGGCAGGTCTTTTCGGTCGTTTGGCGTCAGGTGGCATGACACTGTCCGAGATCCGCGCGGCGTATAACCTGCGGGAACGTCCGGCGATGGATATGTTGGATTTGCTGGTCTCGGTAAGACTTCTCAACCGCACTGGCGATGGGCCAAGCGCAGTCTACAGCAATACCGAAGAGACAGCTACATATCTTGACCCCGCAAAACCCGGATATATCGGCGGTATCCTGGAGCTTTGGGACAATCGCAATTATCGATACTGGGATACGATCTTTGAGGCTGCGCAAACCGGCGAAGCGCAGAACGAAAGCAAATCCCAGGAAACCGGTTTCTTTGAGACGCTTTACGCCGAGCCTGTGCGACTAGAAGCTTTCATGGCGGCGATGAACGGTTCGTCGCTGCACGCATTTAAAGAGTTGGCCCGCGTCTTTCCGTTCGAAAACTATCAAAGCGTTACGGATATCGGCGGTGCGGACGCGCTGCTATCGCGTCTTTTGACTCGGGCGCATGACCATCTGGCATGTACCTCGTTCGATCTGCCCGAGGTCACCAAAATCGCTCAGAGACGCGTGGTGGAAGATAATCTTGAACAACGCATAACATGCGTGTCCGGGAATTTCTTCGAGGATCATTTTCCACATGCCGATGTAATCACTATGGGTATGATCCTGCATGATTGGGACCTGGAGCAGAAACGATACCTGATCCAAAAGGCCTATGAGACGCTTCAGCGTGACGGCGCCCTTGTCGTGATTGAGGCTCTGATCGACGACGAACGGCGTGAAAACACATTTGGGTTGTTCATGTCTCTGACCATGTTGATGGAGTTCGGCGACCGCGCCTTTGATTTTAGCGCTGCGGAGTTCGAAACCTGGGCGCGAGAGATTGGTTTCAAACGGTTTGAAACCTTTTCACTAACCGGTATCACACGCGCAGTCGTGGCGTACAAATGAATGACCTTTGACGCTGAAGGCCGTTCGTCTAAAAACCTAAACGCTTAAGTGCCTGTTGGGCGGCTATGCTGGAATCGGATCATCTGGCAACCCTATCGCCTCTCTGATGGTGTCAGGCAGATGAAGGTTCTGTGCCAGGATATCTGCTCTTTCTACCAGTGATTCCGCCCGCTCTGCGGCAATTTCTGCTTCTGAATGCAGTCCCGACGTCCTGAGTATCCACGTTTTCACCAACCAGAAATGCCGACAATAAGGGCGCATTTCCGTGGCGTCCGAAATGGCCTCAATGGCACCCTTCTGGTCACCTTGCATCATGTGGGCAATTGACAGGGGATAAAGCCTGTAAGGCAGAAACGGATCCTCGGTTGAGCGAGCAACAGCTTTTAACAAACTCTTCCGAGCAGCTTCCCAGTTTCCGGCAATGATTTCCGTGTAACCGCTGGCCTCCATGCCGAGAACGTAGCTGGGGTTCAGTCGGAAAATTCTCTCGATGTCTTTTCGCGCACCATGCAAATCACCTGCAAGGCGTGCACGCACCTGTGCCCGTGTGTACCAGCAATAGTCGGAACGGGGCGCCGCCTGAACAGCCTTGTTCGAAGCTTCGATAATGCGCGTACGCAGGTCCGGATCAGCCTCGCGATAGCATGCTTCCAAGGGATACAGTTTGGCTTCGCACCACATCGCAAGCCCGGATCCGTTCTCGGGATCAAGTCGAAGCGCTCGCTCCAGCAATTTTGCGGCATGATGATAGTCCTCGACAGTGGCGCGATAAAACAGCATAGCCGCGCGGGACCTCAATTCGCTGGGGCTCAATTGATCGTCTGGAACGTCGCCAAGACGATCGCCGTCAAATGCGTTTATCTGCAAACGCAATTCGTCCGAAAGCTGTTCTGCGGCCCGGTCGGACAATTCAAACAGGTTCTCAGTGTCACCGTTCAAAAAACGCGACCAAATCACCTGCCCATCTCCTAACCGGGTCAGGCTGGACGAGATTCTTGCCTCCGCCTCGCGGCAACGTAACCTGCATCTCAGGCTGTACGTTGCTTTGGTCTCAGACGTTGAATCTGTTGCGATGACACGCACGCCGGTGCGGCGCGACAGGCTGTGAACCAGCTGCTCCTGCAGATCGGCGCAGACCTCAAGCGTTTCCCTCGTTTCAGGCGCGCTCGTGACGGGCTCCACCGCAATGGACGGTAGATCGGTGTGTTCATTTTCATGTTGCCGCGCAGGTCGCCATTGAAACGCATTCACCGGATTGGCAAGGTTCTTTAAATCGAATTTACCTGCATCGCTAAACCCTGCCGACAGCTTTTCGTCCAACTGCCGTTTAAGGTCTTCAGAGATCATCACGCCACCGGGTGGTGCCTCGGTTTGAAGGCGGGCAGTAATATTGATCCCGGTGCCATAAATGTCGGTTTCGTCTTGAACGATCTCGCCAAGATGCGCTGCCATCCGTAGTTTGGTTTTATCATGATCGGCCAATGCCGTTTGCACAAATTGGGCGGTTTCGATTGCTGCAGATACCGACGGAAAGGCAATGATCCATCCATCACCCATCCGCTTCAGGATCTCGCCACCTCTTCGCACGGCCTCGGGTTCCAGAAGCTTATCGCGAAGTTCGCGCACCAGTTCAATTGCGAGCGACTGATCCGCCTCCATTGCGGACGTATAACCGACCAGATCGGCCATCAAGATCACAGCCAGGCGCGCTCTCATACTGCAAGGTTAGGATAACGTTCGAATAATGTCACCTTTTGAGATCAGAACGTTGGGTTGTCATTCGCGACATTGCCCCCGGTGAGCAGCATCAAGAACCGGGTGAACAGGTCTATGGCCTGCATGGCGTCCCAGTGTTCGCGCAGTTGGCCGTCTTCCAACCGGAAAGTATCCGTGATGATGAAGCCCTTCCTGTCGTTCCCGCGATGCTGCGCCTTAAGCGTAACGTGGCTATGGAGCACAACGTAATCACCGCTCGAAATGATCCGTTTGACATCATAGCTGTAGTCGGGGAACCGCTTGGTCAGCGTCTTCACATATCCGACCACACCGGACATCTCGGACGGGATGGCCCGGTTGTGCTGGATGTACGATCCGTCTGCGTAGGTGCGTGACACATAGTCAAAATCGTGCTCGTTCATCAGCCGCTGAAAGAAATCAACAACAACGGCGGCGTTCCGCGTTTCATGATCAGTCCAGTGATCCTGTTTCAATTCTTCGAAAGGGACTTGGGGTGTGATATTGCGCCCGTCGGACATTGCTGTGATCCTTAAAAGTGAGTGTGTTTGAGGCTGATCCTTGGACCCGCTAGATATAGATGTGCAGGCACGCTTCCCTCATATGTCGGATTCAGAATTTGCCGTTATCGTGCACCATTTTCGCCGGAGTTGGTGAGACGACGTCCCAGTGTTCGACAATCAAACCATTCTCGACACGCCAGAGATCGAAGAACGCCCAAGGTTTGCCGCTGACCGTAGCTTCCGAGGCCACGAAGACAAAATTGCCCTCTGCGACAACGATTTGAGGGTCGAATTTGGTAATGACGAAACCTTGTTCTGCCCAGGCTTTGGTGCCTTCGAGCAAGCCATCGATGCCGTCCGCAAGGTTCGGGTTGTGCTGCATGTAGACCTCTGAGTACATCGGTGCCTTTTCAGGGGCGGCACCCCCAAGCACATCCCGCACGAACCCCAGCACAAGCGCCTTGTTTTCTTCGGTCTTGTCGAGGTCGGTGATTTCAGTCGGACCATCCGTCATGCCGCGTCCGGAAACAGTTGTTTCAGGAACGGGTTGCAGGTTGTCCCAGTGCTCTGCGACCTTACCGTCCTCGATCCGGAAAACATCAAACGCGGCCATAGTATCGGAACCGAGCATCTGTGCGTTGTCAAAAGTACTATGCAGGACAACCAAATCACCTTCTGAAATGACCCGGTGCGTCGTGACAGTCATTCCCGATTGCCCGACAAATGGTATCAGATTGATCAATCCGTCGGCGCCGGTCTCAATCTGTGGATTGTGCTGAATATAGCCCGGAGTGATAAGCGCGCGAGCCGCGTCGGGATCGTGGTCAATAAAAGCTGCAGTAAACAGGGCGATGACGATTTCTTTGGCAGACACGGGGAGATCCTTTGATTCGTACGCTTCAGATACGTAGTAGCAAAACCATACCAGACTGCAATTACGTACCTGTACCGAACCTGGTAGGGTCTATCATACCAACGTGACAACGGTTCATTGCCGAATGTAGGCAAATGAGTTAGAGCATGAAGGTCTGTTATTCATACTAGGATCTAATATGCTACCAATCGGAGTTGCCAATAAAGCAGAGGCATCGAACTGCTGTATTCGATCCGTGCTTTCCAATGTGACTGGCAAATGGCGGATGATCATTATTCTGGCCCTGGAAGACGAACCAAGACGGTTTGGCGACCTCAAACGGTGCATTGGGGACATAACGCAAAGCGTCTTGACCGAAAATCTTCGCGGCTTGCAGCGAGACGGATACCTGACACGGACGGTGGAACCCGGTCCCCCGGTCGCCGTAACCTATGAGCTAACAGACTTGGGACGCAGCCTCCTCGACGTACTTAAGCCGCTTGTGTTCTGGTCTCATGAGCAAATGCATGATGTCAGGCAGTTCCGCATGGAGTTCGATCGGCAACAAGCGGGCTGACTTTTCGTCGCCCCAGTTAGCATTCGCCTCGCAAAGCTACGCTTTTTCGGAGGGTAAGCTAAGCACCCGATAGCGAATGGAAGGTTAGGCTCGGCATACCGCAGCGAGTTTTGCATTATTTTAAAGGCAAGTGACGGGATGTGCCGGCTGCTTCACCCAGCAGGTAGGCTTTGCCAAATTCCGCGTTGACGATTCAACTCACCGTACGCTGAATTCCAGTTTGTCCGGCGCGACCCCTTTGCCGTTCACGGGTGTCATGTCTTGCGGGCAGGCCGACATCACCGCGATAAGATCGGCTTCGGCCCGCAGCGAAATCCGATCGCCTGCGCGCGCGACCGGAGGTTCAAAGCTGGTGGATCCATCCGCCCTGAGTGGCACATTCATCCAAATGTTGAACGGGGCCGGGATCAGCGGCGCCTTGAGCCCGATGGCGATAAGCGCCATGCGCAGGTTGTCTGCACAATTGTCGTGATAGCCTTCGCATTTCAGTTCGCGATATCTTGCGTGGTCGCAGCATGCGATAACTGTATCGTGCACCCCCGGCGAAGTGTCCGCAGTGATTGTTAACAAGGGCCGCCGCTGGTTGCTGACCAAGACGTCGCCGACCTTCGGGAAGATTGATGCAATCGAGGTATGCAGATGGGGCATCGACAGATGCTCGTGCAGGTCCTTGGCGGCAAAGGCGAAGAAGTCACAAACCTGATGACCGCTTGGATTAACGATAGTGAGAGTTTGCCCCCGCGCAAGCCTGACAGCGATACCGCATCGGGCAGGTATCTCGTAGGTGCGCCCGGCTTGCGCAGTTCCGTCTGCTGAGATGGCTATATCAAGGCTCTGGTTTGAGCCGTCCGGGACCGAAATATCGGTGCTGCTCACGTCAATCTCCTTTTTCGAACGTCTAGTCCGACCAACCCCAACCTTTTTAGGTTCAGAAAAAGGCGCGGTAGCTCGAGCAATGATCGTTCAAGAAACATACAATTTTCGCTCCGCTGCAAATAGCTGCTATGCGGGCTTTTGCCATAGCATTTTGAAATGAAGCCCAACGTCGAATTCGGGCCGTCCGCCTGCTCCGGAAATCTCGATGTGAAAGCCGCGCCTTTCAGCCAGCCAACAGCGGCAGGCGAAAATACTCCCAAAGCTTAGAGTGCAAAGCTTTTCGAAGTATCATAGCCCAAAGTGATTGTTTTGCGCAGTGATAAGCAGTTTGGTTATCAAGATAAACCGACCTCTGATCGGATTGCGCCAAGCTAAACAAACCGAACAGACAGTTCGGTATCCATGACCCCACCATAGCGCGCTGTCCATGTCTCACCCGGCTTTAATGGCCACGCATCGGTGAGTGTGCCTGTCGAGACAAACTCGCCTACTTGCAGAGGGTCCTGAGCTGAAACAAGAGAAGTCAAATGAGCCAACACATCGACCGGGCCGTCCAGAGCGTTTTCTCCTTTGCCATGGTCTACAGTTTCCGAGCCGCGGATCAACTCAACCGGGACAGACGGTAATCCATTCAGGCGTTCTTTGGTCGCGGGTGTTTTTTCGCCCAGTATCAGACAACCATGCAGACCCTGCGCGGCAATCGTATCGCCAATAGAGAATTTCCAATTCGGGTAAATAGATTGAACGATTTCAATGCCCGGGGCGAACCAATCTATGCATTTCGCTAGCTGTTCCCTATCCATACCAGCTTGCGGCGCTGTTTTCAGACCGAGGACAATTTCAGGCTCTATCCTTGGTTCCGCGTAATCCGCAAGATGGATGGGCTGGTCATTTGAATACAGACTTTCAGCGAAAACCATCCCCCAGATGGGTTGTGAAACCCCGTATATGGGCCAGATAGCACGGTTTGTGAAACCGACTTTTCGACCTGCCGGGCGCTGATCCAAAATCCCACGCACGCGGCGTGCGATCGCGTATGAGTGGTCAGATGAGACGGATTCTGACAGCACCGGGTCGATCTGCTTTTGCGTTTTCAGCGCATCGGCAATGTTGATCGCGATAGTTTCAAACTGTTTTTCCATTCAAACACCCTAGCCGAACAAACACGGAAATACCGCATCCCATCCTGCCTGAACTGCACAAATCTACGCGACAGAATGTGCCATGGTCTGACAGGCCGTCGGCGGAACTAACCTTTGCCAAAACGTTTTGTGCAAACATAATGCCTATGTTCGCGAAGAAATTCAGTGACTTCTAATTCGTGCTGTCTACACTCTGGACCGGTATATTTTAAGAATTTGCTTGGGGGCCCTCGCACCGGTGAGTGAAGAAAATGTATCTGACACAGCGAGTACCCGCGCGCCGTTACCTGAGTTAAGCGCCGCGGATCAGCAAGCGCGCTTTGACGCGACAGCGCGTGTGATGCGGGCGATCTCGGAAACCAAGGACGATGTGCAGCCGGTCTGTGATTTGATCGTCGCGTTGGCGAAAGATCTCTGCGGTGCGGTGTTCGCGGGACTGGTGCTGGGAAAAGAGGGCGACACCCTGCAGCGGCTGGTCGCAAGCGTCAATTTACACCCTGAGATCCAACAGCTCTGGACTGATGGCAAATACACGATGGAGCCGGGCAACTCGTTGGTGGCGGATACGATTCTTAGCGGTGAAACCCGGCACGTTGCCGACATGGGCGATACCGAGTTTCACAGATCAGGCGATGAACGTTTCAGGATTGTGGTCGATAAACATGGATGCCGCAGCAACCTGTTCGTGCCATTAAAGCAGGATGGTGCGGCAATTGGATGCCTGATGTTGGCGCGCGATGAGGTGCGGCCATATTCCAGTGACCAGGTCGAACTGGTCGAGACATTTGCCGCACAGGCCGTAATCGCGATCGAGAATGTCCGCCAATTCCGCGAGTTGCAAAATCGACTGGCCCGCGAAGAAGCAACTCGGGAAGTCCTTGAGATCATAAGTCGTTCCCGGGACGACGAGGCGCCGGTTTTCCAAACGATTTTGGAAAACACTGCCCGGCTATGTGAAACGGATGTCGCCACGCTGAGCCTGTTGAACGAGGCTGGAACGCATCTGGAATACGCCGCGCATTTCGGCGATCAACTTGCGACCTATGAGGTCGGTGTGGATCGCTGGTCGCTTGACTCAAACCTTCAGATCGCAAGGTCTGTGCGCGAGGCGCGCGTCATACACAATGTCGATCTGCGTCAGACAGAAAAGTACATCAAGGGTGACCCATGGCGTCGCCAGCTTGTTGATGAAGAAGGCGTTCGTTCATTTCTAACAGTCCCGCTGATGTCGGCTGAAGGCGAGCCGGTCGGCGTTATCGGGATTTACCGGCGTGAAGTGCGTCCGTTTACGGATGATGAAATATCGCTAGTCGAAGGGTTTGCGGCGCAGGCCGTAATAGCGCTGGAAAACACAAGGCAACTCAAGGAACTGCGAAACCGGCTGGAACGCGAAACGGCAACGGGTCAGGTTCTTGAAGTCATCAGCCGCAGTCGAGATGACGAAAACCCGGTGTTCGATAGCATTCTGGATAACGCCAGCCGTTTATGCAAAGCGCCGCTGGCCTTTCTATGCGTCGCGGATCACGAAGCTGGGCTAGCCACCATTCCAGCGAATATCGGTGCCAGAACAGACTTCGACGAAGCCCTCAGAGAATTCGTGGAACCGCTGACGCGAACGGAACTGATCGCAATAAGGCCCTTGGTTGACGGTCAGGTCGTACGCCAGGACGATATTGCCGCTGATCCGCTTTACTACCGGGACCGCGACCCAAGGCGGGTGCAGATGGTCGAGGTCGAAGGGGCCCGTTCCGTTCTGGCGGTTCCTTTGATGAAAGACGGTTTGGGGCTTGGGGTGATCGTGCTCTATCGGCGCGAGGTGGCACCGTTTTCGGATGATGATGTTGCTTTGGTCCAGACCTTTGCAGCCCAGGCCGTTATTGCGATGGAAAACGTTCGCCAGTTTCGGGAAGTGCAGGAACGTACAGCCGAAGTGATGCAGGCGCTTGAGTATCAGACCGCCACATCCGAAGTGCTGGATGTCATCTCTCGCTCGCCCAATGATTTGCCCCCTGTATTGGATACGATCCTTGAGGTGGCTTCGCGCATTTGCTCACCGGAATATGCGTTTTTCGCGATGCGGGATCCTGACGAAGATCTTTACCGTGTTGCCATGACGCACAACGTGAGCGACGCGTTTCTGACTTTCCTATCAGAAAATCCTATCGCCCCCGAGGAAGGCTCATGCATCGGACGTGCGGCGTTGCATGGCAAGACCGTCTATATCAAGGACACACGACAGGACCCAACCTATACATGGACCGAAGCCGCCGAGATCGGCGACTACCGGACAACCCTGGGTGTCCCGTTGGTCAAGAATGGCCAGGTCGTTGGCGTCATCGTCATGGCGCACCGACAAGCGTGCGCGTTCAGTGACAAACAGATCAAGCTGTTAGAGACATTCGCAGCGCAGGCGTTGATCGCGATCAACAACACCCAGTTGTTCGAAGAAGTTCAGACCCGCACGACAGAGGTGGAAGAGGCGCTGGAGTACCAAAAAGCGTCAAGCGAAGTTCTGGAGGTCATTTCCCGATCTCCCGACGCGTTAGAGCCTGTTCTGGGGGCTTTGCTGGCCGTGTCGTCCCGTATCTGCCGCCTGCAGGATGCCTTCGTCGCGCTCAAAAGACCTGAGGATGGAAAATACCATTTCTTTGCAGGTCACAATGTGTCGGACTCGTTTGCCAGCTTTCTTAAATCCCATCCTTTCGAACCCGGAGAAAACTCGGCCACCGCGCGGGCGCTTTTGCACGGACATGCCGATTACGTCGAAGATACGCAATCAGACTCCAGATATGACCCTGTTCTGAAATCCAATCTTCAAGGTTACAGATCTGTCTTGTCGGTTCCGCTGATACGAGACGGCGACACGATCGGCGTGATCAGTATGGGCAGCCGCGAAAAAGCGGCCTTTGACGAAAAACAGATCAAGCAAATGGAGACATTTGCGTCGCAAGCCATCATTGCGATTCAGAATTCTCAGCTGTTCAACGACACGCAAACCGCGCTTTCGCGCCAAACCGCCAGTGCCGACGTATTGCGGGTGATCAGCCAATCACCAACGGATACAACGCCGGTCTTTGAGGTCATTGTAAATTCGGCAACACGGCTTGTGTCTTGTGATCTGGCTGTTGCCACGCTGACGGATGAAAGTTCCTGGTGGCAGGTGGCATTGGCCTCACCCAAGGGCCTGATACACGATTTCGGTAAAACCCGGCATCCGATTGACCCGCAAGACAACTTTCAATCCTCGGTCTTTCTGGCGGGCAAAACGATGCACGTACATGATCTGTCGTCACTTGAATTGCCTCGCCTTGCCAAGAAGCTGCAAAAAGAAAACGGATATGAAGCCTTTCTTGGCGTTCCGTTGATGCGGGGTGGTAAATGCCTGGGCGGGCTTAATTTTATCAGGAAATCGCAAACCCCGTTTTCGGAAGAAGAAGTCGCAATGGCTGAAACGTTTGCAGACCAGTCCGTCATCGCGATTGAGAATGTGCGCCTGTTCCGTGAGGCCGAAGAAGCAAGAGAAGCCGCCGAAGCCGCGAACGAAGCCAAAAGCGCCTTCCTTGCGACCATGTCGCACGAAATCCGCACCCCGATGAACGCCGTAATCGGCATGAGCGGGCTGTTGATGGATACGCAACTTGACGCCGAACAAGGGGATTACGCCCGCACGATCCGCGATAGCGGAGATGCCCTTTTGGGGATCATCAACGAGATTTTGGACTTCTCGAAAATCGAAGCCGGTCAGATGGATATCGAAAATCATCCGTTCGATCTGCGCGAGTGCATCGAAAGTGCCCTTGATCTGATCAGCGGTAAAGCTGCCGAAAAACGGCTGGATCTGGCCTATGAGTTCGACGACGGTTTGCCCGTGGCCATCAGCGCCGATCTTACGCGCTTACGCCAGATTCTGCTCAACCTGCTGTCCAACGCGGTGAAATTCACAGAAACCGGCGAGGTGGTTCTGTCGGTCGAAAAATCCGCGCAGGTCGGTGACGCGCTGGAGCTTACCTTCAAGGTCCGCGATACCGGCATCGGGCTGACGAAAAAGGGCATGAGCCGACTTTTCCAATCCTTCAGTCAGGCCGACAGTTCGACCACACGCAAATATGGCGGCACGGGTCTTGGCCTGGCAATCTCCAAGCGACTGTCAGAGCTGATGGGCGGAACCATGTGGGCGGAAAGTGACGGAGGCGGGCATGGATCGACCTTCACCTTCACAATTCAGGCCAAACCAGCCCGACCTGTCAGGTCCGCGTCGCGTAATCTGGTTGGGGTCCAGTCTGAACTGGAAGGTAAGCGTATTCTCATGGTGGATGACAACGCCACCAATCGAAAAATTCTGCCCCTTCAAACTGAAAAGTGGGGGATGAAAACAAAGGCTTGTGAAAGGCCGTCCGAGGCGCTGGACCTTTTGAGTAAAGGGCACGGTTTCGACCTTGCCATTCTCGATATGCACATGCCGGACATGGATGGCGAAGAACTTGCCAAAAAGATTAAGGACCTTAAGCCCAGTTTGCCGCTAGTTCTTTTCAGCTCGCTCGGGCCGAGAGACATGGAACTCGGCGATGGTCTTTTTGCCGCGAACCTTTCGAAACCGTTGCGTCAATCGCATCTGTTCGACACGCTGGTCACTTTGTTCGCGGCCGACAACGCCCCGAAAAAACCGGCAAAACCTGAGGGCAAGCCCCAGACCGATCCGGAAATGGCAAAACGGCATCCGCTGCGCATTTTGTTGGCCGAAGACAACCTTGTGAACCAGAAACTGGCGCTGCGTCTGCTTGAACAGATGGGCTATCGCGCTGATCTGGCCAGCAATGGGGTAGAGGCCATCGAAAGCGTTAATCGACAATCCTATGATGTCGTTCTGATGGATGTACAGATGCCCGAAATGGATGGGTTGGAGGCTTCGCGTCGTATTAACGGGCTGTTCCAAGACGATGAACGGCCGCGAATTATCGCCATGACTGCCAATGCGATGCAGGGCGATCGTGAGATGTGTTTGGACGCGGGGATGGATGACTACATCGCAAAGCCCATCCGCCTGCCGGTTTTGATCGAAGCGCTTTTGAATGTCCCAAGTGAACGCAGGTGATACATGACGAACGGACCTATTGACCTTGGTATCTTCGCAGAGCTCAAAGATGCGACCGGTGATGATTTCGCGGCCGAGCTTGTGCAAACCTTTCTGGATGAGGCGCCCGTAATGATTGATGCCTTGAAAACGGCAGCCAAGGCATCTGACGTTGATGGCTATCGTCGGGCAGCACACTCCATAAAGTCCAACGCATACACATTCGGCGCCACAGACCTGGCCGAGCAGGCCCGAAAGATCGAAGTGGGAGGGTTCCCCGCGAATGGCGATCTTTCCGATGCAATGTCTTTGGAAGCCTCGCTGGAAACGGCAGCAACGGCCTTGCGGGGCTTGATTGATGACTGAACTTCCTGGCCATCTGCTGATTGTTGACGACAACAAGGTGAACCGCCTTCTGCTGTCCCGAAACGTCGAGCTTTTGGGGCACAAGGCAACCGTGGCCGAGAATGGCCGGGTCGCGATGGAGATGCTTGAACGTCACCCCTTTGACCTTTTACTTCTGGATATCGAAATGCCTGAAATGGACGGGTTTCAGGTTCTTGAGGCAATCAAGACAGATGCGAAACTGCGTGATCTGCCGGTCATCGTGACGTCCTCGGTCGAGGGGCTGGACAATATCGTGCGCTGTATCGAATTGGGTGCCGAGGACTACTTGCCAAAGCCAGTTAACAAGACGCTGCTGAGTGCGCGCGTCGCCAGCGGTTTGGAAAAGAAACGCCTCAGGGACGAACAAAAACGCCTGCTAGAGCGTTTTGCGACCACTGAAGTTGCCGAGGACCTGCAGCAATCGGGATTTGCAATCGGCGGAAAGCGAGCAAGTGCGTCCGTTCTGTTCTGTGATATTCGCGGGTTTACTGCATTGTCAGAAAATCTTGCGCCCGAGGCGACGATTGATCTGCTCAACACGTTTTACACGCTGATGTTCGAGGCCGTGACCAGCAATGGTGGGATCGTCAGCCTGATGCTGGGTGACGGCCTTATGGCGTTGTTCGGTGTTCCGCAGGCTTTGGAAAATACAGCCCAAAGCGCGGTCGCAGCTGGCCATGAAATGCACCATATGATCGAAACTTTGAACCTGGAAAGGTCTGCAGAACAAAAAGGCGATCTGCGGATCGGGGTCGGAATTGCAACCGGAGAGGTGGTCGCCGGATACGCCGGTACAGACAGCCGGGCAACGTATACATGTATCGGATCGACCGTAAACCTGGCGGCTCGGTTAGAAGCAGAGACACAGAAAACAGGCAGTCGAATGTTGGTTGATCAGGCAACCCTGAGCCTATTGGACAAGGCAGAAGTGCAAGACACATTCGCTGGAACGATGTTCAAAGGCTTTTCCGAACCGTTTGACGTTCACGCGTTGTGATGGCCCGCCTGAAAAGGCTTTGAACCGGGTGTTTTCAAAGTTGTGAGCCAATGGGCAGTATGGCCAGGAAACCTGATACGATGTGATCCCATGTCGATCCCGTCGGCTCGGAATTGTATTCTCGGATCGTGCCGTCCTGTTCCTGGGTTCGCCACATCAGCCGATCATATTCGTCCAGCGTGACACTGTAGGTATATGCGGGCAGGGCGTCATCCAACGTGGCCATGGTTTGCGTCGTAAGCGCGGGCGAGTCGATCAGGATACCCATCTCCGTATTGATATTGACCGATCGCGGATCCCAATTGAACGATCCGACAAACAGATAACGGTCGTCTACTGCAAAGGCCTTGGAATGCAATCCCGAACGGGACTGTGCCCAGTTCACACCGCGTTGCTGAACCTGATACGCATCTGGGCGCAGCTCATAAAGCTCCACCCCGTTGCGCAAAAGCGCGCGGCGCTTTTTGGCATAATGCGCATAAACCGGCGCCACATCATTCGATGCCAGCGAATTCGTGACCACCTTGACGTCGACGCCACGTTCTTCAAGCTCGGTCATCCATTTGACGCCGTTTTTGCGCGGAACAAAATAGGCAGAAACGATGCTGACCTCGCTGTTTGCCGCCTCGAAATAGGGCAACAGTTGTGATGCAAGAATGGGATCCCCACTGTCGACACCAGCCGCTTTGGACGGGGGATCCGCATAAACCGTGGCATTAACCCAGTCCAGCGACAACGCACCATCGGAAAAGTTTTCTGCAGCTGATCTACGCAAGGCGTTCCCATATTGCGTTTGCGCAGCGTCCTCGACCAGTTCATTCAGTCGGTTGCGGGCCTGATCGAGTGTCAGTGTTTGCGGTTGCGAGATGACGACACGAGCAGGAACCGCGAATTCGCTGTTCCAGTAGGCATCAAAACTGTCTGATACGTCCCGAACAACAGGACCTGCCGCCAGGACATCCAGGTCGGCATAGTTCATCTCTTCCCGGGCCAGAAAATACTCGGCCCCGATATTGCGGCCTCCGACGATTGTGAACGTGTTATCCGCAGTCATTGACTTGTTGTGCATGCGCCGGTTGATGCGTTTGAAATCGGTCAAACCGGCGATCAGCAGGCTTTGGTCTCGCCAAAAAGGGTTGAACAGCCGGATTTCGATATTCTCATGCAAATCCAGCGCAGCGGTCATCGCGTCGTAGCCAGAGGTATCCATGTCATCCAGCAACAACCGTACACGAACACCGCGATCTGCGGCTTGAAGCAGACTGGCCGCAAACAGGTGCCCTGTTGGATCGTTATGTAGCAGATAGTACTGGGCATCTATGGTTTGCTCGGCTGCGGCGGCCATCAACAACCGTGAAACCAGCGCCTGCTCGCCGTCGCTGATCAGTCGGACACCCGAGCGGCCATCCCTTGGGTCGCCAAGCCTACGTGCGGCCTGTGATAGCGTGCCACTGGATGGTGCGGCTACGGATCGTGTTACGGTCTTTTCGTAGGTTCGAGGTTTTGAAGAACAGGCGGCGATTGCCAGCACGCAACAGATTTGAACCACGAAAAACCAGGATTTCATAGGCAGCCTCCAACACTCATCTGACTAGTGATCACGCAAAAGCGCCGGCATTCAAGAAATTCCTCTTCGATGTGGCCAAATTAGGTACTTGTTGTTGGGCGATAGGTCAGAGGCTATTTTAAGCCGCAAATCTGTTGTTGACCGCTTCAAGTTCTGCTCATCTGCAAAAAGACATCAGTAAACCGGGCTTTGGAAAGACGCGGACATGAAACTGGAATTTCACCATATCAACTTTGTTGCTGACGACGTGGATCGCCTGCACCATTTCTACACTGATATTCTGGGCCTCGATGACATTCCGATCGAGAATTTTCCACGGTCACAGGAAACACAAGACCGCGGCTACAGTGGGAAAATCCGGTTTGCGACCGAAGGGAGAATGCAGATGCATCTGGCCGAACGGGACCTTGGGGTCGCGTTCAAACATAATGAGACGATAAACCCGGTCGAACGCGGCCACATCGCGTTCAGGACAGATGATATCGAGGCTTTCAAAAAGATGCTTGATGCCAACAACGTCCCGTATTCTGATTACGGAACGGCGTTTGCGAAAGAATGGCATCAGGTGTTCTTTCACGATCCCGAAGGCAACGTGATCGAAGTTCATCAAGCCGTCTAAACACGGCCAGATCCTCAATCAATGGCTTCGGTGAAACGCCGACGGGTGGCATCCAGATGCGCTTGCATGGCAGTGCGGGCTTTGCGCTTATCCCGCCGCAGAATGTTTTCGATGATTGCAACATGGTCGGAAGTTGCCGCCAGATGATGCTGCAACTGGTCGTCAAGCGGCCAGAGGTAGTGATGGTTGAAAATCATGGCAATCGCGTCCTGAAATCCCACAATCAGCCTGTTATCCGCGTGGGCGTTCAAAAACCGATGGAATTTAGTGTCCAAAGCCGGGAAATCCAGCTGGGAAAAATCTGTGTTTTCATCAATCGCAAGATGCTCGTGGTGCACGCGGATCAACCCACCCCAGAAGGGATCGTTTTCGGGTAAAACGCACAGTTTTTCGATGGCCCGGCACTCGAACATGACCCGAACCTCGTGCAGTTCAAGCGCGTATTTCTTGGTGACGCCTTCAAGCACCCAGCGCCGATGATGGTCCTTGCGTACAAAGCCAAATCGGCTGAGGCCGATCAGAAACTCTCGCATGGTTTGGACTGAAACGTTGAATTGTCGGGCCAGTTGCCCCTCGCTGAGCAGTGTACCGGGGCCGATATCCTGGTTTCGGATCATCTGCATGAAAGTGGCCTCTAGCATGTCGCGCACATCCATGGTTTCGCTTGTGTCAAAGTAATCTTCGCGCACAGGAACGCGTGACAGCCGCGGGGTCGCTTGGGTGTTGTCGATGATCTTTTGGGTTTCCAATCGGTTCAGGATGCTTCGAACAGTTGTCCGGCTGACCTTTAGATGCCGAGCGATTCCTGACACGTTTCCGATATCGGGATCGGCCACCAAGCTATCCAGCATGGCGTTATACGCAGCTTTGAAAACGCGGTCCGGGCGCGCCATGGCCAACACTCCCCCTGTTCATTATTGTGTTTTTAACATGGTTAAAGACATTTGAGAACAAAGTGACGCTTACCTATGATCGCGCCAGATCATACAGACCAATATCCTTTGTGACGTCGCGTGGGTAGAGGTTGCCCAACACCACCACGATTGCGACGCAACAGCGGTATTTCAAACAGGACGAACCAAATGACACTTAGCCCATACGTGCCCAGTGAGACCCGCTATGCGGATATGACATATTCCTATTGTGGAAACAGCGGCCTCAAGCTGCCTGCGATCTCTTTGGGGTTGTGGCACAATTTCGGTGGAGACAGACCCCATCAGTTAAAGCAGCAGTTATGCCGCACGGCTTTTGATCTGGGCATCACGCATTTTGACCTGGCAAACAATTACGGCCCTCCCCCCGGCAGTGCAGAAGAGGCGTTCGGAGAGATTTTGAAAACCGACTTTGCCGGTTACCGGGATGAATTGGTGATCTCGTCCAAGGCCGGGTACGAAATGTGGCCGGGGCCCTATGGCGAATGGGGTAGCAGAAAATACCTGATCTCGTCCTGCGATCAGAGCCTTAAAAGAATGGGGCTGGATTATGTGGACATCTTCTATTCGCACCGGTTCGATCCCAAGACCCCGCTTGAGGAAACGATGGGTGCGCTGGATCAGATCGTCCGGTCGGGCAAGGCGTTGTATGTCGGGATATCGTCATACAACTCTCAACGCACCCGTGAGGCCGCGGCGATCCTGAAAGACCTCGGTACCCCCTGCATCATCCATCAACCCAGCTACAACATGATCAACAGATGGGTCGAAACGGATGGGCTCAAGGCGACTTTGCAAGAGCTGGGTATCGGCTCGATCGCCTTCACACCACTGGCGCAGGGGTTGCTGACGGGCAAATACCTGAGTGGCGTGCCTGAGGACAGCAGGGCGTCTGACAACAAGTCGCTGGACCCTGATCTTCTGACACAGGCGATGATCGACAACTTGCGCAAGCTGGATGAAATCGCCAAACGGCGTGGTCAGACCTTGGCGCAAATGGCGATTGCCTGGGTGCTGCGTGGTGGTGGCATCACGACTGCATTGATCGGCGCGTCCCGATCTGAGCAGATTGTCGATTGCGTGGGTGCGCTCAAGAACACGGAATTCACTGCGGAAGAACTGGCTGAAATTGACCGGTATTCTTCGAATGGTGAGGTCAATCTTTGGTCTCAGTCCTCGGACGCCTAACTTTCGGACAAGATGTCAGAAAAGGAATGAACATGAATAAACCTGTTATCGGCTTCATTGGTGTTGGATTGATGGGCCATGGCATGGCCAAGAACATCGTGGAAAAAGGCTATCCCTTGGTGGTGATGGCCCACCGAAACCGGCAACCTGTCGATGATCTTATTCAGCGTGGCGCAAGCGAGGTTTCAACGGCCCGAGAGATGGCGGAAAAATGCGACATCATTCATCTGTGCGTGTCGGGAAGCCCGCAGGTTGAGCAGCATGTTCGCGGTTCGGACGGAATTATCGCTTCGGGCAAGAAAGGGCTGATTGTCGTAGATTGCTCGACCTCTGACCCGGTTTCAACGCTGCAACTGGTCGAGGAACTGCGCGCGGCGGGCATGGACATGGCAGATGCCCCGCTGGGCCGCACCCCGGCCGAGGCTCAGGCCGGAACACTCGACACCATGGTCGGTGCCACGCCCGAAACGCTAGAGCGGATCCGGCCGGTTCTGGAATGCTGGGCCGGGTTGGTTGTGCACATGGGCGACGTTGGCACGGGCCACAAGATGAAGCTGATCAACAACTTTATCGCCATGGGCTATGCGGTCTTGTATTCCGAAGCGTTGGCCGTTGCCCGTAAGTCTGGTCTCAGCGCAGAGCAGGTGGATTCCGTTTTGCGCCCCAGCCGCTTGTCGAACGGGTTTTATGACACATTCATGAGGTGGACGCTTGATCGTGATGAAGACGCCCACCGGTTTGCGGTTACAAACGCACATAAAGACATGCGGTATCTCGCGAACCTTGCCAATAGCATCGGTGCTGTGACGCCGGTTCAGGCGACACTGCGCAATGCGTTTGCCGCCATGGAGGCGTCAGGAAAGGGCGATCACTATGTTCCGATGCTGGCCGATTTCATTGCAGAAGTGAATGGCGTGACGTCGAATGACTGAGTGCGTCAAACCCGCAAAGTGTATATGTTGCGTCAGCGCAAACTCGTGGCTGAGTTTAAGGTTTTGAACATTAAGGTCGTGGGTTCCAACCGGTTTTCAAATGGGTTGCGGCAGTAGTTCGGGATCTCTCCTGCCGTCTCAAACCCAATGGACTGGTACAGTTTGCGCGACGGGTCCGAGCTGCGCGTATCCAATACGAGCAATGAGCGATCCAACTCTCTCGCCCGCTTTTCGAGCGTTGCCATGAGCGCGCGCGCCAGCCCGCGTCGCCGCGCGCTCGGGTGTACCAGCAATTTGGCGACATCCGCCCGATGCGGCTGGTTGGGCATCTGCGCCGGGACCAGCTGAACCGTTCCCAGAATGCGCTCGGAGGTGCGATAGGCGAAAAGCTCGACCTTGCCCGAGTGTACGTCGGGCCAGACCTGCTGCAGCCAATACATGCGGGCGTCTTCGTGCGAGAAGGGCAGGATGAACCCAACGCTTGCCCCGTCATGGACACAGGCATGTAGGATGTCGGCCAGATCGCCCGTGGCTGTTGCCTGATCATCCGCTGTAAGCAGTGCAATCATATCAGCACCAGCAAATACCGCGCGCCGCGGGTTGTCGGGGTTTCAAATCTGGTCGGCCCGGAGAGATGATACCGGAGGCAGTCTCCGCCATTCAGGTCATGTGTGATACCGTCGACCGTTAAGGCCAATGCGCCATCCAACATGACGAGGTGGTGTTCCTGCCCAGGTTTTGGCGGCGCGTCGTAAGAGATCACCGTGTTTGGTGGCAGATGCCCCTCAAGTACTTCGCCATTCAGGCCCGTTGCCGGTGGGGATACGGATCGGCGTGTAAATCCGGTTTCGGGGTCGCGCCATTCGGGCTGTCGCTCAAACGGAACGCGCGGATCAAAACTGTCTTCGACCATCATCAGCAGACGCGACATTGGCAACTCGTATGCTGCACATAGTCGGCCCAGGGTTTCAGCCGTGGGGCTGACATCGCCTTTTTCCATACGAGACAACGTGGCCCGGCTGACGCCGCTGTGTTGGGCGAGATGATCCAGCGACCAGTTCCGCGCATGACGGAGCTCGCTCAGACGGCTTGCCAGACGGTTGGAAAGGTTATCAAGCATTGTCCATATATGAGATAATTAGCCGAATATGGGAAATATGATTTAAATTAAATAGTGATGCAATAGAAAAAGGGCGCAGCATGCTGCGCCCTTTTTCCTAGCCTTGAGTGTCAGCGGATTACTTCCAACCGACTTCGTTGAAGATCTTCTGAGCCTCTGGAATGTTCTTGGCTACATCCGACAGGTTGACTTCGTCGGCTTTGAATGTGCCCAAAGAGGCCACGTTGTCGGCCAGTGCCACGCCCTCAACGGCGGGGAATTCGTCGTTACCGTTCGAGAAATACACCTGCGCCTGTTCGCCTGCCAGATACTCCAGGAACTTGACGGCGTTGTCCTTGTTGGGGGCATGCGCCGCGACACCAGCACCGGACAGGTTCATATGGGCACCTTCCGCGTCTTGCGCCGGGAACTGCACGCCGATCATGTCGATATCGGCGCTCAGGCCTTTGACGTCTTTGCGCAGGGCGCGTGCAAAGTAGTAGGAGTTCGAAACGGCGATCTCGCATTCACCCGAAACGATGCCGCGCAGTTGGTCCGTGTCACCGCCCTGAGGTTCGCGCGCCATGTTGGCGACAATGCCTTCGGCCCAGGTCTTGGCGGCTTCGGTCCCGTGATTGGTGATGATGGCAGCCAGCAGCGTTTGGTTATAAGTGTTGCTGGATGAGCGGATGCATACCAAACCTTTGTATTCCGGCTTGGCCAGATCAAGATAGTTTGCCGGCGGGTTTGCCACCTCGGCTTTGTCAAAGAATATGATCCGGGCGCGTTGCGAGAAACCGTACCACTGATTGTCTTCGTCCTGCAGGTTGGCCGGGATGCGATCTTCCAGAACAGCGCTGTCTACGGCTTGCAGAATACCTGCGTTTTTGGCCCGCGCCAGACGCGAGGTGTCAACGGTCAGCAGAATGTCTGCAGGTGAGTTCGCACCCTCGGCTTCCATCCGCGCGATAAGCTCGTCTGCTTTACCTTCAATGCGGTTGATCGTGATACCGGTGGCTTCTTCGAAATCGGAATACAGGCGCTCATCCGTGTCATAGTGGCGCGACGAATACAAATTCAGCTCGCCCTCAGCGGCGGCAGACGTTGCGATCAGAGCTGTGAGTGTGGCGGCGATACAGGTAGAGGATTTCAGCATGATGTGTCCCAACAGTGAATATCGTGGCGGGGATAACCCGACTGATTTGGTCAATTAAACGATTCTGGGCGAGATGCAAGTAAATCCGAGTAAATTAGTTGGTCAAAGTTTGATCTAAAGACCAAAGCACAAGCCTGCAAGGTTCCGTACTGGGTCAGCGCAGTCTTCCAGGCCGATCGCGCAATTATTCAATAACGATCCTTCACATTAAAATGCTGTGACGCTCACGGTTTCCGGCACCATTTGTTCCCGCATCGTGAACACCCCGTGACTGGCCGAGAGCCGGGCAACGGGCCTTTAAAAAGGACCAACAGTATGTTGAAAAAAGCACTTCTCGCCTCGGCTTTTTCGCTGGTTTCTGCCGCCGCAAGTGCGGGCGACAAATCAGCAACCGCAGGATATGCACTGGCAGATTCCGGCAAAACGCTGGTTGTCATGTCGGACCTGAAAAAGCCGGGTTCGGTTTCGAAGGTCGAGCTTAAGAAAGAAGTCCGGGCCATTGCCTGGCGGCCTGTCACCGGTGAGCTTTTGGGTTTCGCAAATGGTCATGTCTATGCCATCGACACCAAAAGCGGCAAAATGAAGGACCTCGGTGCCAGCTTTAAAGAAGGCGCAAAGATTGCCGCTGATGCGGCCGTTGCTTTTGACTTTAACAACAAGATCGATGCTGTTCGGGCGGTATCATCGGCCGGGGACAACCTTGTATATTTCCCGGAAGGTTTTGGCGACAACGATGAAAGAGCGGGCTCCGTGCGTCGGTTCACCGATCTGGCCTATGCTGAAGGTGACAGCATGCACGGCAAGACACCTGGTATCTTTGCGAATGCCTATACCAATGCCATCCATGGGAAAAAGGCGGGCGACACGTTCCAATACGCCTTGGATGCTGAAACGAATGCGCTGGTAAGCCTTGCCAACAACGCCGGGACATTGGCCACGATCGGGCAAGTCACGGTCGATGGGAAAACGGCTGATCTGGCACCGTTGGGCGGCTTCGATATCGTCTCGACCAAGGAAGGCGACAATGCGGGTTATGCGATTCTGCAGTTGGAGGACGCAAAGACCGCCGGTCTCTACAAGATCGACCTGAGCAGCGGCGCAGCCACGCTTGTCGCTGATTTGGGTCTGAGCGGTGTGACTGGATTTGCTGCGGGAAAGCAGAGCTAAGTCTCTTCAAACTTGAACGGGCAGGCAAAAGGGGCGGCAGTTATGCTGCTCCTTTTTTCTTTATGCGGTTTGCTTTTGCGGCCCACAGTTCCGGTTGGGGCCTGAACCTAACCCGAGGCACAAAAAAACCGCACCAGATGGCGCGGTTCTTTCAAACTGGTATGTGCAGTTCTTAGCCCTGACGAGCTTTGAACTTGCGCTGCGTCTTGTTGATCACGTAGACGCGGCCTTTGCGACGCACAATACGGCAATCACGGTGCCGGTTCTTGAGCGAGCGGAGCGAGTTCTTGACCTTCATGGGTCTGTCTCCAATCTGCGGCGCCTTCATCAAGGACGTGGCCAGCGCCTGGGTTAGCGGGTGCCCCGGAAAATCCGGAACAGTGAAACGATGGTGGGCGGTACAAGGATCGAACTTGTGACCCCTTCGATGTCAACGAAGTGCTCTACCGCTGAGCTAACCGCCCACGTAACCTTTGCGAACCCTGCCCCACAACGAAATGGGGCGCGGAACTCCGCGCCGGTAGCGGGGTCTATAAAAGGAGTCGCAAAGGGGTTCAAGGGGTTTGGTATAACTATTTTCCGGTCTATGTTCAGACCGAACAAGGAGTCACCATGCAGAACGCCGCCTATGTATTGGATATGCCCGTAAAGCGCACGTCTTGCGTTGTGTTTTCGTCGCCCCACAGTGGCCGGCATTACCCAGAGTCATTGATGCAGCGCACAATTCTGAGCCGTGATGTGATTCGATCTTCTGAGGATGCTTTTGTCGATCAACTGTTCCTGCCAGCGGCGGATTTTGGGGCGCCGCTGATCTCAGCAACCAAACCCAGGGCTTATCTGGACCTTAACCGAAGCCCCGAAGAACTGGACCCCGCTTTGGTTCAAGGTGCACGTCGGCAAGGGCACAATCCACGGGTCGCATCTGGCTTGGGTGTTATCCCGCGTGTGGTGTCCAATGGTCGCGCGATTTACCGCGGTAAACTGACAATGGACGAAGCGCGGTTGCGCATCGACACATGCTGGCGACCCTATCATGCAAGGCTTAAGTCTTTGTTGGCAGATTCGCACAAAGCCTTCGGGCAGGCGATTTTGATCGACTGCCATTCCATGCCCCATGAGGCCGTTGCCATGGCAAGCACGCCAAATTCCCGACGACCGCAGATCGTATTGGGGGATCGGTTCGGCGCGTCCGCTTCGGGTGAGGTGGTCGACCGCATCGAGGCCGCGTTTGTTGCAGCGGGCTTGACAGTTGTTCGGAATGCACCCTTCGCCGGAGCCTATGTTACGCAAACCTATGGCAGACCGGGTCGCAACCAGCACGCCGTGCAGATCGAAATAGACCGCTCGCTTTATATGGATGAGGCACGGATTGAGCCGAACGGGAACTTTGCTGCCTTTCGCGAGGTGCTTCGAAAGGTGATACAGGATATCGCGCAAATTGGGGAAGAGCCGCTTAGACTGGCGGCAGAGTAAACCTAGCGCAAAGCCCGGCCTTTCACGATCGCGTCTGTTCCGAACTTACGACGAATTTCATCTGTCGCCCTCTCGGCCTGAGAACGGCGCGCGGCACCGGGGTCAAGTAAGTCACCCGTGATGTCGGCCTGATCCTCTGAACATAAATCAGACAACCCACAACCCAGCAGCCGATAGGGGCCCTGATCGCCAACCTGATCGAACAGCGCACGCGCGGTACGGTAGATGCGGTCTGCGATCTGGGTCGCGTCGCGCAATGAAACGCGGCGCGTTATGATCTTGTGATTGGCTTGCTTCAGCTTCAATGTCACAACGCGGCCAGCCAAACCCTTGGCTTTGGCGCGGTCGGCCACCTTTTCTGACATACGCCATAAATGCCCATCCAGAATATCAAGACTGGCAGTGTCCTCGAAAAAGGTGGTTTCGTTGCTGATCGACTTCATCGGTTCATGGGCGGATACGCGGCGTTTGTCCTGACCGCGCGCAAGATGCCATAACCGGTATCCCATCGACCCGAACCGAGCGGTCAGCGCCTCTTGGTCCCAGCGCAACAGGTCCGAAAAAGAACGGATGCCAGCCCGGTCCAGCGACTCCTGAGCCGCCGGGCCGATCCCCCAAATCAGTCGTACAGGTTTGTCGTGCAAAAACGCGGCTGTCTCTTCTTTTCCGATAACCGAAAACCCGCGCGGCTTATCCAGATCCGAAGCGACCTTGGCGAGAAACTTGTTGTGCGACAGACCGATGGACCCGGTCACACCCAATTCAGTTTTCATGCGTTTGACTAGGCCCGCCAACATAACCGCAGGCGGAGCACCATGCAGGCGTTCCGTGCCGGACAGGTCCATAAACGCCTCGTCCAGCGAGAGAGGTTCGACCACTGGGGTCAGTTCATCCATCATTTTGCGGATTTCGCGCGAAACCTCGGCGTATACCGACATGCGCGGTTTGATCACCACCGCTTCGGGGCAAAGTTGCAGCGCCTTGAACATTGGCATGGCCGAACGCACGCCCCGTATTCGGGCCACGTAGCATGCCGTAGATACAACGCCACGTCTGCCCCCGCCGATGATAACGGGTTTGTCGGCCAATTCCGGATTGTCACGTTTCTCGACCGAGGCATAGAAGGCGTCGCAGTCCATATGTGCGATCGCCAGATCGAAAAGCTCGGGATGCGACTTCACCCGAGGGCTGCCGCAGGCCGGGCAACGGTGTTCATCCATCAATTTGGTCAGGCAATCTCGGCAGAGACCGGGCATCGGGGTCTTTCCGCGTTCAGTTCTGGCAATTTGACCATAGCAAGCCACGCCCCAAGCAAAAACCCGGGATGGAGACGAACGCATAATTTTCTGGAAAGAAGACCCCCCGCATAGGGCGGGGGGAGGTGACGGACCTCAGGAAGAAACGGTCCGCGGGGAGTATCACGATGACAGAATCGCTGAAAACGCGGCGTTTCGATAGGATTTGGATCACACAAGGAAAACTCGTGTTTTTCCTGTGTGTTTTGGGGCACAGGGTCGATTTGGCGCGGTTTTGTGAAAAGTGACGTAAGGTCAACTGCTTGCGTGCGAAAACCCGGATATTTGGCAGGAAAACCGTTTTTGTCCGTCAGTGCCGCTGCAAAGAATTTAACTCGGCAAGAACCGCTTCTGCGGCCGATTTTGGGTCTTCGGCCTGATAAATCGGGCGTCCCACGACGATATGATCCGCCCCGTCGCCGATCGCGCTGGCGGGTGTTGCGACTCGTTTCTGATCCCCTAGGGCTGCGCCGGCCGGGCGCACGCCCGGCGTCACGATCAATCGTCCTTCGGCTTGTGGCAACGCGCGGATCAGTGCCGCCTCTTGTGGGCTGGCGATAACACCGTCGGCCCCAGCCTCAAGCGCCTTGGCGGCCCGTTCCACAACAAGGTCCTGCACGTCGCCCGCCTTTAACAAGCTGGCATCCAGATCGTCCCTGTTCAGTGAGGTCAGAATGGTCACAGCCAGGATTTTCAGATCCTTGCCCGAGGCACCCTCTTTCGCTGCGCGCACCACATGTGGGTCACCGTGGACTGTCAGGAAATCCAAATCAAACTGCGCCAGACCACGCACGGCGTTTTCAACTGTGTTCCCGATGTCGAACAGTTTCATGTCCAGAAATATGCGCTTGCCGTGATCCTGTTTCAGTTCATTGGCAAGTGCCAAGCCTCCGCCAGTCAACATGCCCAGGCCGATCTTGTAGAAGGAGACGCTATCGCCCAGCCGCTCTGCCATGGCCAGACCTTGCAAGGCATTCGGGACGTCGAGGGCTACGATCAGGCGGTCGTCAGACATGGGGCGTGCTCCGTTTTTTTTTGGCAAACGTGTGCGTCCTAACGGGTTCGGGCTGTTCTGTCCATGCAAGACATCCGTGTGATTCAGATCACGGCAGAAAAGCAGATATGTGTTACAGTATGGGGTACTTGGAAAAGCGGGTTTGAGAATGAAACTGAACGCGAGTGTGCCGCTGGCATTAATGTCCGCTGCGATCCTGTTGGGGTGTCAGGATATGCCGTTGGAAACCGAGGCTGGCGATACGGTTGTCAGGTCGCCCACCAACGAGGATTTGCGCCTGCTTCGTGGGTACAGGTCCACGGATGACGACTGCCAAATCACAGGGGAAACCGCCTTTACCGTGGATTTTCTTGATGATGCCGCCGATCTGGTTTCCTGCCCGACAGGGGGTAGCGCCGCGCAGTCATTGGTCGACATGTACGGTGCGCGCAAGGTGGCAGAAACGGGTGGGTACACGGCATATAGTGTACCGCGAAGATGACGCAGTAATTAGCAAGATCAGCCTCTTGAACCGGGTGGGATATTTCCCAAATTGAATGTGAGGCCTCAATCGATACGTGCCGCCTGGCGGGCGCATCAAACCGGGGCGCTTAGAGAAGGAGAGCAAAATGGACTTGAACAAGTTCACCGAGCGGGCGCGGGGTTTCGTGCAAGCGGCGCAGACCATTGCGATGCGGGAAGAGCATCAGCGCCTGACGCCTGAACACTTATTGAAAGCATTGATGGATGACGATCAGGGGCTGGCCAGCAACCTGATCACACGGGCAGGTGGCGCGCCCAGCCGTGTGGTGAATGCGCTGGACGCCTCGATGGCACGTATCCCTAAGGTCAAGGGCGATACAGGTCAGGTCTATCTGGACGGCCAGACTGCAAAGGTGCTCGCCGAGGCAGAAAAGATCGCAACCAAGGCTGGCGACAGCTTTGTACCTGTCGAACGTATTCTGATGGCGCTGTGCATGGTTAAGTCCAAGGCAAAGGACGCTTTGGAAGATGGTGCGGTCACTGCGCAGAAACTCAACGAAGCGATCAATGATATCCGAAAAGGCCGGACTGCCGACACCGCGTCTGCCGAAGACGGTTATGATGCGCTCAAGAAATACGCGCGCGATCTGACTGAGGCGGCGGCCGAAGGCAAGATCGATCCGATCATTG
This sequence comes from Ruegeria sp. G5, assembly GCF_056533365.1. NCBI lineage: Bacteria > Pseudomonadati > Pseudomonadota > Alphaproteobacteria > Rhodobacterales > Roseobacteraceae > Ruegeria > Ruegeria sp. G5. The sequence goes on from NZ_JBQFOK010000010.1 coordinate 178,966, forward strand.
GGCGCGATGAGGAAATCCGCCGCTCGATGCAGGTTCTGTCGCGTCGGACCAAGAATAACCCCGTGCTGATTGGTGAGCCCGGCGTGGGTAAAACCGCGATCGCCGAGGGCATGGCCCTGCGCATCATCAACGGTGACGTGCCGGAATCGCTGAAAGACAAGAAGCTGCTTGCGCTCGACATGGGCGCGCTGATTGCCGGTGCGAAGTACCGGGGTGAGTTCGAAGAACGCCTCAAGGCCGTGCTGACCGAAGTGACTGAGGCTGCGGGTGAGATCATCTTGTTTATTGATGAGATGCACACGCTGGTGGGCGCTGGGAAGTCCGACGGCGCGATGGATGCCGCCAACCTGATCAAGCCTGCGCTTGCCCGGGGTGAACTGCATTGTATTGGCGCGACCACGCTGGATGAGTATCGTAAATACGTCGAAAAAGACGCGGCCCTTGCGCGTCGGTTCCAGCCTGTGATGGTGCAGGAGCCAACGGTCGAGGACACGATCAGCATCCTGCGCGGAATCAAGGAAAAATATGAGCTGCACCATGGCGTGCGGATTTCGGACTCGGCGTTGGTGTCGGCAGCGACGCTCTCGCATCGCTATATCACCGATCGTTTCCTGCCCGATAAAGCCATCGACCTTGTCGATGAAGCCGCGTCGCGTCTGCGGATGGAAGTCGATTCCAAACCCGAAGAGTTGGATCAGTTGGATCGCCAGATCCTGCAGATGCAGATCGAGGAAGAGGCGCTGAAACTCGAAGATGACGCGGCCTCGAAAGATCGTCTGGAAACCTTGCAAAAGGATCTGGCTGATTTGCAGGAGAAATCCGCTGAGATGACCGCCCAATGGCAAGCTGAACGTGACAAGCTGGCTGGAGCACGTGATCTGAAAGAACAGCTCGACAAGGCGCGGGCTGATCTTGAGATCGCCAAGCGCGAAGGCAACCTCGCCAAGGCGGGTGAGCTGTCCTATGGCGTCATCCCCCAGCTTGAAAAACAGTTGGCCGACGCCGAGAACAGCGAAAGCAACGCGATGACGGCGGAAGAAACGGTGCGTCCCGAGCAAATCGCTTCGGTGGTTGAACGCTGGACAGGAATTCCGACCGCCAAGATGCTGGAAGGTGAGCGCGAGAAACTGCTGCGGATGGAAGATGATCTGCATTCCCGCGTGATCGGTCAGGATGCAGCGGTAACCGCCGTTGCCAACGCGGTACGTCGTGCGCGTGCGGGTCTGAATGACGAGAACCGCCCGCTGGGTTCGTTCCTGTTCCTCGGGCCGACCGGTGTGGGAAAGACCGAGTTGACCAAGGCCGTGGCGAACTTCCTGTTCGACGACGATAACGCGATGGTGCGCATCGACATGTCCGAGTTCATGGAGAAACACGCAGTCGCCCGTCTTATCGGCGCGCCTCCGGGCTATGTGGGCTATGACGAAGGCGGTGTGCTGACCGAAGCCGTGCGGCGCAGACCCTATCAGGTTGTGCTGTTCGATGAGGTCGAAAAGGCGCATCCGGATGTGTTCAACGTGCTGCTGCAGGTTCTGGACGATGGCGTGCTGACCGATGGTCAGGGCCGCACCGTGGACTTCAAGCAGACGCTGATCATCCTGACGTCGAACCTCGGGAGCCAAGCGCTTAGCCAGTTGCCCGAAGGGGCCGACAGCGCGCAGGCGCGGCGCGACGTGATGGATGCGGTTCGGGCGCATTTCCGGCCCGAATTCCTGAACCGTCTGGATGAGACCATCATCTTTGACCGCCTCAAGCGGGCCGATATGGACGGCATCGTGGATATCCAGATGGCACGCCTGCAAAAACGTCTGGCCGCCCGCAAGATCGAGCTTGCCCTGGACGATGGCGCAAGGGAATGGCTGGCCGATGAAGGCTATGACCCGGTCTTTGGCGCGCGTCCCTTGAAACGCGTGATCCAACGTGCGCTTCAGAACCCGCTGGCCGAGGCTTTGCTGGCTGGTGAGATCAAGGATGGCGAAACGGTTCCGGTTTCCGCCGGATCGGACGGTTTGATCATCGGAGATCGTTTGGGTACATCCGATCGCCCAAGACCGGATGATGCCGTCGTTCATTAATGAAGGTAAATGTGAAACCCGCCGTCTTGGCGGGTTTCTTTATGTCGAAGATCCCAGACCATTGTTTAGGTAATCTGTAATCACCTTCATCCAGACTTGTGCTTTCTTCATGGAAAACTGCGCGGTAAACCGCACCTTGACGATACAGTTATCTACAACCCCCAGTGCCAGTAATTCAGAGATCCCATCCGAAGCTTCAGCTTGGGCGCGCAAAGGCAGGATTTGAGATGCGTCCCGCATCTGGTAGGCATGAATTTCGCCCAATTCAGCGCCGCGTTTGCTTGTGATAGTGGCAATATCTCTGGCAGATTGGGTAAAGCTTTCCATCGCTGTCTCGGGATCAATGACTTGTTGTTGGTGATCGTACAAAAATACGGTCAACTTCGAACTGGGGTCAGCAAAAGTAACTGAATAACCGAGGCCCGGGTGATCATCCTCAAACCTATGTTCGCCAACTTGATTGAGATCGCTTAGAATCTGGGGTGTCTTTTCAAATAACGTAGTACAAGACTTAAGGTCAGCGGCTGCAGGAGAGGCAAAAAGGACGGAAATAATCAGAAAAACTCGAAACATGGTTGGTTTATTCGTTTTTTACGCGCTTTGGGGCAATCCTCTATCAAACCACGTTACTTGATGGTTGCGGGCGATCAAGAAAAACCGCCCGCCGTTGTGTCAAACCATCGCAAAAATCCGCGCTGGGCCTCCGGTGCCGCCTTTGTGTTTCGGTGCGCCGATTACCAGTGTCGCGCCTGCTGCTGGCACTCGGTCCAGGCCCGCGATGTTCTCGATGCCAAAGCGGCCTGTAGGCAGCCATGCATAATGTGTCGCGAAATCGCTCGAGATGCCATTATCCAGCGACAGCGTATCTGACGCGATCGACCGCGCACCTGTTTCTTCGATCAGCATTTGTGCCGCCTCGACGTGGAAGCCGGGGTAATGCTGGGCCTGTCCGTCAAATCCACGGTAGGCGTCGCTGTCGGCTTTGGCTGCCCATCCCGAATGCAAGGCCACGCACGCCCCGTCCGGAATGTCGCCATGCGCCGACATCCATACTTTGAGGTCGTCAGGCGTCAGCAAAGTGTCGGCGTCATCTGCCGCACGGGCTGCGATATCGACAACACATAGCGGCGCAACCAGATCCGATACCGGTATTTCATCGACAGCCGTTCCATCGGCCGAGAAATGCAGCGGTGCATCAATATGTGTTCCGGTATGTTCGTTCACAGTCATGCGCTGCAGGTTGAAGCCGTGTTCGCCGAAATTGAACACCTGCTCGGACGCATAACCGGGCTCACCGAAGTAGGTCGGGAAATCTGCGCTCAGCGTGTGGGTCAGGTCCTCGACCTTGCCATGGCCAGCTGCCATCGCCATTGGTGCGGTCGCGCTTGTTGCGGCGACTGCCACGCCCGAGGCGGCTGCGGCTTTGAAGAAACCTCTTCTCGACAGCATACGGTCCTTGACCGCGTTCATCACACAGATGTCACACATTCGTCTTCTCCCTTTAGGCTATCCCGGTCATCGGGTTGCAACAGGTCGGTGTCCCAGACCTGATCAGCCAGACTCTATGCCGGACGATGACCTTGTAAAGACTGCGTTTGTCCCGCGGCTTGGGATTTGGGGCGTACGGCTTCAACTCCACGTGATTGGTTTTGTGTTTCCAGTTTCTGAAAACGAAAAGAGCCCGCCGGAAAGGCAGGCTCTTTGGATTGCATCTTTGGCAGTCTGAGTTAAGCGCCTGTTGGCAGAGCGTTCAGATCCTGTGCATTGGAATCGTTCAAACGGTTGTCGTCGCCGATTTCTTCGCAAGTCACGGGAAACGTCTCATTCGCGTCGCATCCTGAGATGGGGTAGGTGTCTTTTTCTCCGCATGCAGCAATTAGCAAGGCCAAAGCCATGCCGGTAACCAGTCGCAGTTTCATGTTTGCTCCTTTCCGGTCATTTCACTGTCCATTTTGCGCGTGTTTTTGGGTCGCATTCATAACGACTCATCTTTTCTTTCTCTGCGCGAATTCATTTTAAACCCAGATGGTTATGGCAACCAGTGTTGTTGCTGTAATTGACGTTAGGTTTCGCGAGAAACTCTTGTGGACGACGCGCTTAAGTAGGGTCTGCGGGACACCCTTTGCGCGGTCGCACCGTGTGTCATTATTGGATCCGCTTTGATTCATTACAGCCACTTCGCCCAATCGTGACGCATGTTGCCTTTGTCCTGTGCTAAGAGCGCACTAACTGACACTTAAGGCGAATGAAATCGGAGACTTAAATGGCGCATCGCTGGATCAACAATTTGACGCGTGCTGACGTTACCCCGCGGGCAGCGTTCCTGAACCGGCGACAGGTCATGGCCGGGATGGCAGGTGTCGGATTGGCGGGCATGGCGCGCGGTGCGTCGGCGCAGGAAGCGCTTGAGCCGAATACGTGGGAAGACATTACATCCTACAACAACTATTACGAATTCGGCACGCGCAAGGATGATCCTGCCAAATACGCGCACACATTGGTGACCGAACCCTGGAGCATCAAAATCGACGGCCTCGTCGACCGCCCGGGCGACTATGACTTCAAAGAGGTCATGTCCGAGATGACGGTCGAAGAACGTATCTATCGTTTTCGCTGTGTCGAAGCTTGGTCCATGGTCGTGCCGTGGAATGGGTTTGAGCTGGCCGATTTACTGAACTTGGCAGGTGTGCAGGAAGGCGCGAAATATGTGGCCTTTGAAACTGCATATCGACCTGATGAAATGCCGGGTGTTCAGTTCCCAGTTCTGGAGTGGCCCTATCGGGAAGGCTTGCGGCTGGATGAGGCCTTACATCCGCTGACGATCATGGCCACCGGAATCTATGATCGCCCGATCCCCAACCAGAACGGAGCACCTCTGCGTCTGGTCGTACCTTGGAAATATGGGTTCAAGTCGATCAAGTCGATTGTCCGCATCACTCTTACAGACGCCGAGCCCCCGACCAGCTGGAATATGGCGAACCCGCGTGAATATGGATTCTTCAGCAATGTGAATCCCAACGTTGATCATCCACGGTGGTCGCAGGCCTCAGAGCGCGTGATAGGCGGAGGGCTTTTCGCCAAGCGCATTCCCACATTGATGTTCAATGGTTACGAAGCCGACGTTGCCGGTCTTTACGAAGGTATGGACCTGTCGACTTACTATTAATGTCATGCAGACGGTGAATCAGATACTTCGTCGGATACCTGTATGGGTCGTTTATGCGTTGGGCGCGCTTCCAGCGCCCTGGCTATTCTATCAGGGTTTGACGGGTGGCCTTGGTGTTGATCCGATCGAAGCGCTGGAACATCGCTATGGCGAATTGGCATTGCAACTCTTGATTGCTGTGCTGGCTGTTTCCCCACTGCGCAGGTTTTTTGGTTTGAACCTGCTCAAGTTCAGGCGTGCGCTTGGGGTGCTTACATTCTCTTATGTAACCCTGCACCTCTTGGTATGGCTGGTTCTGGACGTTCAGCTACTTGGTCAGATCTGGGCTGATATCCTGAAGCGACCTTATATTACGGTCGGGATGGCGGCATTCATTTTGATGGTGCCTTTGGCCGCGACGTCCAACAATCTGTCTGTCCGGCGTTTAGGCCCGCGTTGGCGTAGCCTCCAACGCCTCGTCTACCCGGCCGCGGTTTTGGGCGGACTGCATTATGTCATGCTTGCAAAAGGGTTTCAGATCGAACCTTTGGTTTACTTGACTGTGATACTGGGCCTGATCGCGCTGCGTTTGCCGATACCGGAGGTACTGACTCGGGGCCGCAGAGCCGACTCTGCCTGACTCGTTGCCGAGTCTGTGTGTAACCCTGTGCAAAAGTCAGCTTTCCGTGCTTGTCGATCGGCGACATGGTTGTGTCTGTCGAATTATAATCACCCAAATAACTGATAATAAATAATAAAAAAGAAAAAGAAAGTTTTTCCCGGATTCTATATTTTTTCGCTTGCGGCCATTGGGCGTAAACCTTAGAACCCCCTTCACCGGCGCTGTTGAGGTGCTGGGACGCGGCGGAAGCGGCGGAGACGCATCGGAGAGACGGTGGGCATCTAGGGTTATTGATTAG